>NZ_JBWKQD010000004.1:0-403405 GCF_059418585.1 Rhodoferax sp. GW821-FHT07G04 | reverse complement strand
CAGCAACACCCAAACGGTCACCGACCGCCGGGGCAACCGCAGCGTCTACACCTTCGACGCCGACGGCAACATCACCAAAGTGGTCAACCCCCTGGGCCAGACCAGCACCTACACGTTTGACGCCAACGGCAACGAACTCACCACCACCAACCCCCTGGGCCACACCACCACCAGAACCTTTGACGCCAACGGCAAACAAACCAGCGAGGCCAACCCCCTGGGCCACACCACCCGCACCAGCTACGGCACCGTGGGCTACATGTGGCAACGCCTCAACCCCCTGAGCAGCACCGACGCAAGAGGCAACACCACCGCCTACGGCTACTGGAGCGGCGAAGAACTGCAACCCGGCGCCACCCCGCGCACCATCGTCGAACCCCTGGGCCGCAGCACCACCATCGACATCGACCGCCAAAGCGGCAACCTGCGCGGCCTGGCCGTGGCTGGAGAAGCCAACACTTACGGCTACGACGCACAGGGACGACGCACCGTAGAGACCAACGCCCTGGGCCAATCCACCCGCTACACCTTTGACGCCAACGGCAACCAACTGACCCGCACCGTCACCAAGACCATCAACGGATCGGCCCAAACGCTGACCACCACCAGCAGCTTCGATGCCGAGAACCGCATGGTGGCGCAGACTGACCCATTGGGTGCCACCCGCACCATGGCCTACAACAGCGCCGGCAAGCTCACCAGCCAGACCAATGCACTGGGCCAAAGGACCAGCTACACCTACGACGCCAATGCGCGCCTGACCGGCACCAGCTATCCAGACGGCACAACTGAATCCACAAGCTACGACGCTGAAGGCAATGAAACATCCAAGACGGATAGGGCAGGGCGCACAACCCGAATGGAATATGACGCCCTCAACCGCCTGGTCAAGACAACCTACCCGGATGGCACAACGGAAACAGCGACGTACGACGCGGCAGGCAGAGTAACGGCCACCACCGACCGCAAGGGCCAGCGCAGCAAGATGGAATACGACGCTGCGGGTCGTCAAACGGCCAGCGAAGACGCCACCGGCATCCGCACCACGCAAACCTTTGATGCCAACGGCAACCGCACCAGCACGACCGTGGGCGGGCGCACCACCAACTTCACGTACGACAAACTGAACCGCCTGACCCTGACCCAGTACCCGGATGGCAGCAGCCACAGCACCGTGTACCGGACCGACAACCGCAAGCAAAGCGAAACTGATCCGAGAGGGCTAACGACGACCTATGGCTACGACGCCGCAGGCCGTTTGATCAGCGTGAGCCAAAGCCTGAGCGGCAGCACCACAGCAACAACGGGCTACAGCTACGACGAACAAGGCGCCAAGACCACGCAGACCGATGCGATGGGCCGCACCACCACCTGGAGCATGGACGCCGGTGGTCGCATCACCAGCCGCACCCTGCAAGACGGAACGACCGAGCGCAACAGCTACGACCTGGAAGGCAAGCGGGTAAACCACACCAGCTTTGCCGGGGAGCAGTTCACGTACCAGTACGACGCACAAGGGCAACTCACGGGAATGGTCGTGCTACAGGGAGCAGGCACCAACAGCACCATCCCGCAGAGCAGCGTAGCCTTCAGCTACACCGCCAACGGCCAGGTGCAAAGCCAGCAAGAGCAGGGCGCTACAACGCTCAACGGCACGCAGACCTACCGGTACGACGCCAATGACCGGCTGATCCAAAGCAACAGCCCGCTGGGGCAGTTGACGTACACGCTGGATGCCAATGGCAATGCGATTGAACGCAGCGTCAGCAATGCAACCAGTGACGCAGGTACGACCACCAGTACGTATGACGCGGCTGGGCGATTGGCAACGGTGACGGCACCGGATGGCAAACAGGCCCGTTACAGCTACGACACGGCTGGCCGACTCACCACAACCGAGCGGGACCTGAACCCGCAGGCAGGGCAAGCTCAGGTGCTGCGTACGCACCAGCGGTACGATAGCGCGGACCGCGTCATCGCGATCGCTCACATCAGGCGGACCGGTGCCACGCAGACCTTGATGGTGGGCCAGGCTCTGACACGGGATGCCGGTGGCGCAGTCACACGGATTGACATGTACCGAACAGGGTTTGGTGCAACCCCGGCGAGCTTCGATACCAACAGCGGAACGTTCTCCGGCATACCAGCACGGACGCAGAGCTTTGAGTACGACGCCAATGCAAGACTGACCCGCGAGAACAAAGTTGATGCCGCCACACCGGCATTGAGCCTGGATACGCGGTACACCTACGATGACGTGGGCAACCGCAGCACCAAGACTGCGACCAGCAGCGCAGGCACGGACAGCACGACGTATACCTACGACAACGCTGACCGCTTGACACAGGAGCAAACCACGCTGGCTGTCGGTGGCACCAAGACCACGACGTACACCTGGGACCAGAACGGAAACCTGGCATCCAAGATCGAGACAGGCAAAGCCACGCTGTATCGCTTTGATCCGCAGAACCGGTTGATTGACATACGCACAGGCGCCACCCAGGCGGCAGCACAAGCAGCGACGCCGAGTGTGAGCTATGCGTACGATGCCAATGGCAATCGGGTTAAGAAGGCGACCACACAAGGCACGACTGCCTACCTGATTGATCGCAATCAGACGTATGCGCAGGTGGCACTGGAGAGCACCGGTAGCACGAGCACCGCCTATGTGTGGGGCAACGAGTTGATTCGCCAGACGCAGGGTGGGACAGGCAGTTTGTTTGCGACGGCCAATGCTGTCAATGATGTATTCCCGTTGCAGGGTCACCTAAATACCAGCCTCGGGGCTATTGATGCCAATGGCAATGCGGTGGAGCAATCTTTGGGCGATGCCTTTGGGCAGTTGGATACGCTGACTGGCTTGAAGCAAAATCATGTTTACACAGGCGAATACTGGGATCAGGATGCCCAACTGCTTTACCTGCGAGCTCGGTGGTATGACCCCAAGATTGGGCGGTTTATGTCGGCTGATCCATTCCAAGGTAGGCGGAAGGATCCCCGCTCGTTAAACAGATATGCCTATGCAGGGTCTGACGGTTTAAACAAAATTGACCCAAATGGACGTGAATTCTCACTGGGCGGGTCGTTGGCCGCTGTCGCAGTGCTGGGAACACTGACCGCAATTTCTTTGCCCAACATGTCCCCAAATCAGTTTGTCGCCAGCGCACCCAGAAAGTTTGGAATTTTTGACGCAATCCTGTCGACGGAGATAACACATGATGTGCCGGATGAAGCGTTCGACGCGATGATGGCAGCGCAAATACAGGCGATGCCAAGGACTCACAAGCCGCCAGAAGGACACCATACGATCCCGATGTATCTTTGCGGAAACCCCGTTCAACAACGTTCCTGGGTGGAATATTGGCAACATGCCGTGTTGCATGCCGGTTTATCTGGAGTAACGTTGTATATCGAATTGATGGGCGCGCGAGTAGGAGATGCGCTTCTGATCCCTCTTGGGCGTCACAGGTCAGCTGTTCAACAACTCGGAACGACGATTGGCGGCAGAACTATTCTCACGAGTGCGATTGGAGCGCTGTACAAAGCGGCCGGCGCAATTGGAGATTTTCAAGATCCCGATGACTCTGGATGGGGAGAGCCCAAAATGGCACAAGTGTTCAAGGATGAGAGTCTCTTGTTTATCAACGGTAACTCAATGTGCAGATAATGAGCAAAGCAATCAAATGGAAATGGGTGGATATCGCGTTGAGAGATTTCTCCAGCGCTTCTTTCGACGATATGTCAGAGCGCTTCCGCGAAGAAGATCCGGTTGGGCTAATTACCAAATTTGAAGCGGCGCGTGATTTAGTTGTTGTAAACGTCTTTTCGCCTCTAGATACTGTATTCTGGGCGTGCCCTCATAGGAGTGCAGTCTGGCGAGAGGGCCAGTCAGCGTATAAGGCACTCGAAATAGCAAAGAGTGCGCTCAACCCCCTTAGACAGGAATTCCAGGTAAATCAGATAAACGTGAAAACCTCTGTGGGAAAGTGGTTTAGCGGCCTTCAGCGGCTCCTGGCGCCTAAACATACACAAGCAGAATCCTTGTCTTCTGATGGCTTGTTTCGAGAGTCCTACCGCCACGCATCTTGTCTAGTGCTGGCTTCGTCGCTGAGATCGTTTCAGGAGCAGTTGCAATGCGAAGTGGATCAGTTTGGCCGCTTTGCATTTTTCCCGAGCGAGGAGTGTGAACCAATGGTTGGTTCGGACCAGACAAAGGACGAATTTTGCTACGAGAGCCAAATATTGGCTGCGAGAATAGGTGGTACTAGCTACACAAATATTCTTGCAGTTAAACAGGTACTTTCTGCGTTGGAGGGCGCCGTCGCGCAACTTAATATTGGTGAGCCTTTTGACTTTAACCAATCCGCGTCTGGTATTGTAAAAAGTAGGCCGTCGTCCTATTCATATATTCTGAAAGCGATGTCTGAAGGCGAGCTTTGGGAGACCGAACGCAAAGTTATTTCCAATCGTGCGCGCTTAATACGACTGCTGGGATGGCCCAGTCACTTTGAACATGTTCAAGATATGCTTAGCCCACCTCCTTTCTTTGAATCCAATGTGGCATCTGCTGGCATAACCGTGCCATACAACGTAGTCGAGGAGCTCAGTGCCTACCTCGATGGAATGAAAGCAAGATATCCCGTCCTGATATCCAGTTGAAGCTGATGCACGAGGTGTCCTGTCCGCTGTCCGTTTCTGCTGTTGGTAGCTTCTTTCAGTCCCCCTTTTCGCAAAGCTCACATTGCTTGAAGGCGTAATGCGTCGATGTGAGCTTCCGGTCTCTCAATTTGCCGAGATTCGAAGATGAAAATATATGCGCCCATGTCCGACAGCGTCTTTGACCAACCCAATGATCAGGTCGTTTTAGAAAGCATTCATGACCATTTATTGAAATTGTTCAATCAATATCCTTCGGCAATGGATATCGAGGAACGTGTGGATATACCCGCTTGTGCAAAGGTTGGCTGGCACTTATGGATTTTCGCAATCGAAGTGGCAGGTGACGGAATTCCTGACTTTCTGTCGAATCATTGCTCGACCGCTGAGCAGTTGATATTTACTTACCATGCTCTTAAAACTGTTCAAGCGAATGAGTTGCTGCTTCTTCTTGAAGCCGCAATCCCGTTTTGCAAGGAAGCTGCCAAGGAGTACGGTGAGTTCAGTGAATTTCCGCGTCACGAGTGGGTTGATCAATTTCAGATAAACCCAGATTGGACTGATCTTGACGAAATATCGACGGCTTCATCTGGCTTGGTCGGAGCCCCGCTGTCGGCGCTGGCTGCAAAATATTTGCGTGCGCATCGTTCTGAATTGCAACTGAAATCGAAGAAGAGAAAAGTTGCGGCGAACAAGCCTGAGTAATGGAATTATTGTTGTCCTGTCCGCTGTCCGCTGTCCGCTGTTGTCCGGTCCGCTGACCGTTTCTGCTCCGGGTGTTGTCGTTGCGACGTCCCCCCGGATTTGAGTAGCAGGTACCTGCGCATGCAATATCCGACCAACAAACCGTCCAATGCCTGAACCAACACGGCCCGCTTGAGCGGCGTTTGCAACAAGTCAGTCTTGCTCCACCCATTCCACTTCTCCGCAGGCGTCAGCCCATCCAGGTTCTGGTGTGGGCGCGCATGGTTGTAAAACAGCGTGAACTCTTCAAGTGCCGATTGCAGTGCAGCTCTGGTTGAAATGACCAGTCGACGCAGCAAAGGCTTGAGCGTTCCGAACAGTCGTTCGATGCGCCCGTTCTGCCACGGTGCACACGTCTGAATCCGCTGATGCCGAATGCCGACCAGGTTCAAAAATGTCGTGAAGACCCCTGGTGAAGATTACTTCGTTGTCTGTGCGAATGCGGCTCAGCTTTCCTGTCTGCTGCTCAAGCACCATAGACAAGCCAAACAAACGAACACGCTCAAAATCTACCGCTGTCAGAACCGTCGGCTGTCTAGTGCATCGAAAGGCAGCAATGATACCTGCTATGGTTTGCATAGCGACTTGTGTATATCTGACGAGGGCTAGTGGCATATTTTTCCCTGAGTTGCCGGTGGAGCCAAGTAATAAACCCCATACTGGGTATATTTGAGCAATCTCACATGTAAATCCGTCTCTAGCCCTCGTCGGATATGGGCGTTCCACTATCAATCCAATAGCATCCGGTTTTCCGTACTCGCCACCACACTGTGTTGCGAATACGACGATTTAACACAGTCGCTGCTCTGTGGATGACGCGGCAGGATTGGGTTGCCGCGGGGTCGCGGTAGATATCAGACCAGTCGCACTCAGTAGATAACCCTGATGTTGGCGTTGCGCACGCCGACGCGCACGTGTTCAGACTCCAGGTCACTCTTATTGACAACCTTGGTGGCACCATTGGCCACGGTGAAAGGATTGCCGTACCCAGCGGAACCTTTGATGGCACTGGAGTAATTCTGAGAACCCGCCGGCAAGTAGTCCACATGCACGCTGGCGTTGCCGCCATTGGCTGTGATGGACATACCTACAGAGTTGCCGAGGTCTATTTGTGCTGTGTTGTCTGCAGCGATATTCACGGTAGTGGGCATGGTAATTCTCCTGGTAAATTGGTTCGGTGATGGGACGAGTCCACTGTAGGCCGACCCAAAGGCGTTGACCATTACAGGCCATTACAAGATTGGCCCGAGCTGACCGGAGAAACTCACAGAGACAGGTGGTGCTCGGGGCTGTGGCCGTGGTTGCTGTTGGCCCCCGGCTGGTAGCCGTCAAACAACAGGGTGATCTGCGCAATGCAATCCCGCGCCGTGGTCTCCTGGTGGCGCGTGGCGATGGCGTTCATCAGCTCGGGGCGCAGGTACCACAGTTCTGCGATATGCCGGGCGCTGTCGATTCTGCGGTTGATGCCGGTGCGGTCGTCGTCGCAATAGGTGTCTAGCGCCAGGAACATGGCCCTGCGCACACCTTCCATCACCGCATCGGGTGCGCCAGCGGTGTTGCGGCCCAGCAAAGCCCAAAAGCTGTTTCTCAAGCGCATACCGACCAGTTTGCAACTTTGGTTGCACGGTGGTGCTTCAATAACGGCGGCCTTTCGCCGCCAATATCTTCAATAGCGACGGGGGGATGAGCAGAGCACGCTCACAAATCCCACTCCGACAACTGCTGGTTCGCCGTAATCAGGCGCGCGACCAGCATCTTGATAAAGGCCTTGTCAAAGCAGGATTGCAACTCCATGGACGCTTGCTTGAGCGAGATGCTTTTGATCTTGAGCACAGAGATATCCGTCTCAGCCGTGACGGTGGCCGAGCGGAGGTTTTCGCCGGGTTGCAGATAGGCCATTTCGCCAATACTCACCCCGGCTTTCAATCGGGTCAGGGCTTGGTCTTTCTTGGAGACCTTCACCATGCCTTCGAGCAATAGGTAGAAGGATCGACCGACGGAGTCTTCCTTCATCAACACCGATCCGCGTTCGTGGGCGCGAATGCGGCCCAGGCGCAAGGTTTCCCAGATGGCCACGTCGGTGAAGTCGCGGAAGAAGTCCAGTTGGCGTAGTTTCTGGAACTGCTCCAACTCGGTAAGTTGGCTGGTCAGCCGGGTCACGCTGTTATTGGCGCCAAAGATCGCGTCCCCAAATGCCGCCCAATTGGGGAAGCGGTCCGCAGGCTTCTTGGCCATTGCGGTGCGCACCAGCTCGCTCAAGGCCTTGGGTAGCTCGGGGCGCAACACACGGATGGATACAGGCTCTTCTGCGCCAATCTTGTAGATGGTGGCGTAGTCGCTTTCGCCCTGAAAGGGCTTTTGCCCGGTCAGCATTTCGTACATGACAACGCCCAAGGAGAACATGTCCGAGTGCTCGGTGAGGTTCTCCTCGCGCACCTGCTCGGGCGACATATAGGCGGGCGAGCCCATGAGTCCCACCAATTGCGTGACATCGCCGTTACGCGACATGGCCGCGCCAAAGTCGGTCAGCTTTACCTCACCATCATCGCGCACCAAGATATTGCCCGGTTTGATGTCGCGGTGCACCAGTCCGTGCGCATGCGCATACTCCAGCGCATTGCAGCATTTGAATGCGATGTCCAACACCTCTTGCACTGGCAGCAATGTGTCGGGCGTGGTGTGCTGCTCCAGGGAATGCCCCTGCACATATTCCAACACCAGATACGGTGGATTGGCCCGCTCGTTGACGTCAATCAGCGACACGATGTGGGGGTGGTTGATACGCCCCACCAGCACGGCCTCGTTGTGCAGCAGGCGGCGGTACTTGGCCGCCTGTGTGGGGTCTTGCAGCAGGTGGGGATGCAGTTGCTTGATGGCGACCCAGTTGTCGCGGAACGTGTCATGCGCCAGGTAGACCACGCCGCTGGCGCCACGCCCCAGCTCGCGCTCCACTTGGTACTTGCCAATATCGGTTGGGGTAGAGGACATGGTGTTGCGGCTCACGGTGATGGGCTACGGACATTTCACCACACTGCGCTGTGCGCTTCATATGCGCCCTATCTGAACCTGGTAGCCGATGGTTTGTCCTTAGCGCCAAGCGCCCGGACAGGCAGTAGGATTGCGCGCATTGCTCTACCAACCCAAAGCACCCCAAAGGAAATCCACGATGACGTTGATGACGAACCGCCGTATTGCAATTGGCTTGTTGGCCGCATTGCCACTCGCTAGCTTTATGCCCATGGCCCAGGCGCAGACCTACCCAGCCAAGTCCATCCGCTGGGTCGTGCCGTATCCAGCAGGTGGGGGCTCCGATTTTCTGGCCCGCACCATTGCGCAGCAGCTGTCCAGCCAGGTGGGGCAGCCCATCGTCGTGGACAACAAGGCGGGTGGTAACACATCGATCGCAGCAACGGAAGTCGCTCGTTCGCCCGCAGACGGCTACACCATCCTCTCTGCCGACAACGGCACGATGGTGTTCAACACCGCGCTCTATTCCAAGCTGCCATACAACCCAGAAAAAGACTTGACCCCCGTCATGTTGATGGGCAAGTTCCCCATGATTTTGGTGGCCGGCCCGGGCTCTGATGCCAAGGACGCGAAAGACTTCATCGCCAAGGCCAAAGCCAATCCGGGCAAGATCAACTACGGTTCCGCAGGTGCCGGAAGCCCGCACCACCTGGCGATGGAGTTGCTCAAAGTCAGCGCCGGTCTTCACATGGTGCACATCCCGTATCGCGGCGCAGCCCCCGCCTTGACGGACCTCGCCGGTGGGCAAATCTCCGCCATGATGGTCGACTTTGCAGCGGGTGGGGGATTCATCAAGGGTGGAAAAATCCGCCCCCTGGCGGTGGCCAACCCAACCCGCGTGGCTCAACTGCCCGATGTCCCCACCTTTGCGGAGTTGGGGTTTAAAAATGTAGAAGCCTCCGCACAAGCCGGCGTCGTGGCGCCCGCAGGCACGCCCGTCGAAGTGGTGAACGCGCTGCAAAAGCAGATTGCGGCTGCGATCAATCAGCCAGCTGTCCGGCAAAAGTTGATCGACTTTGGTATTGAGCCCATTGCCAGCACGTCGCAGCAGTATGGTGATTTGATTCGCACAGAGACGGCGCGGTGGCACAAGCTGATCAAGGCGCAGGGGATCTCGCTGGATTGATGCCGTCGTTCAGGTGGGAGCGCACAGCCTGGATACAGGTCTGCTCCCTGAAGGGCCGTGTGGCGCTCCGTGACCTGCAGCACTCCGTGTGTGTCAGGCATTGATGTGCGAACTGGACGTCGAGACTGTGGTTCAGCCCGGGTTGAAAGTCAATTTGCCGCCGGAATCTGGTTGATCCATGCGCGCACCCGGCCACCCATCACCTCGGCCTCTTCGTCACGATTGGTCAGCACCGCGAAGACATAACCCCGGTCAACAAATATGTCGAGCTCTCCATTGATGCCAGGAAAGACACCGTTGTGGCCTACCTCAAGTCCTGCAGGGTAAGCGCCAACGGCAAAGCCGTAGCCGTATGATCCACCAGATTGATTGGTCCACAGCTTGGCGAGTGATTCTGGCTTGACCAAGTTGCCGACTAGCAGCGCCTGCGCAAAGCGATGCAAGTCGCCCACGGTGGAAAACCCACCGCCCGCAGGCCCACCCTTGATGACGTGCATGAACGTGTTTTCTATCCAATGCACCTGCCCACTCGATTCCGACGTGTAGCCCATCGCCAGGTTCTCTACCGGTTCGTCCATGGCGTAGCTGTCGGTATTTTTCATACCGGCGGGCTTGTAGATGTGCTCGCGAACATAGTCAAAGTAGTTTTGACCGCTTGCTTTCTCGATGACTACGCCGAGCAGCAGCATCCCGCTATTGCTGTATAGAAATTTCTGTCCGGGCGGAAAGCTTGGCTGGTCGCCCTGCAGCAGGGGCTTGAAGTCATCGATGTCGCGGAACAGCTCACGCGAACTTTTCTCAAATGTATCGTTGAAATAGTTTCCCAGCCCCGAGGTGTGGCTGAGCAAATGGTGAACGGTGATGCGGTCGGTTACGCTCTTCGGCAGCCAGCTTTCATCAATGTATTTGCTGATGCGGTCGTCGTAGGAAAGCCGCCCCCGCTCGACCAGTTGCGCAATGGAAACGGCGGTAAACATCTTGTTCATCGAACCGAGATTGAACTTGGTATCGACGTTGTTCTTCACGTGGTAACGCATGCTGGCCTCGCCGCATGCTCTGTTCAACAAGACCTGATCGCCGCGTGCGATGAGTAGGGCGCCAGAGAATGTGTCGTTTGCGCACTGGCGGTCCAAATTGGCGTTGGCACGCTCGAGCATTTGTGCTTCCGACATCGCCGCGGTGCTAGCACTCGCAGGTGGTCGGGCATGGCCAAACGCAATACTGCGGATGCGTGCATCATCGCCAGGCTCCATAGCAAGCTTGGCGGCCATCCAGCCACCATGCAGGCGTTCTTTCAATACGATGGTCTTGACCCAAGGGGTGGCCCCGTCAGGAGCGGCGTCAGCCCTCAGCGAATAGAAATCGACCCCAGAAGAAGAACGAAACGCCTGCAACAAAGATGCTTCGTGTGCGCCCGGTGCTTTTCCGGCTGCGACAGCAGGAGCGATGTAGCGTTCGACAAAGTCATGCGCTACCTTGGGATCGTTGGCATTGATCGCAGCAATCAGTGCTGCTACTTGATCGCCCAATCTACCCTGCGGTGGCTCGGTGACGTCTTGGAAAGTTGGCTTTGCCAAGACTTGTGCGTGGGCAGCGGACGCAGCCAGGCCAGACAACGCTAGCGCCGCGCACCATGCGGCAATTGTTTTTCGTATCACTGGGGCTCCCTGAACTCTAGACAATGTTACCCCGCAATCCGCACCTTGCGCGCCACCCCGTCCACCTTGCCGATGTGCCCCAGCGGCAGCTCGGTACTGGACTTGATGCAGTTCAGCACGATGTTGGAGCGGATATTGGCCACGCCCTTGATGCGCATGATCTTGCGCAACACCGTTTCCGAGAGCACGCCCAGATCGGCCGCCACGATTTGCATGATGTAGTCCGATTCGCCGGCGACCGCATAGCAGTCCAGCACCTCGGGGATGGCGATGATCTCGCGCTCGAACGCAGAACCTTCGTCACCGCCTTGGCGGCTCAGCGTCACATAGCTCATGGCGCGCACGCCCAGGCCCATGGCGGCAGCGTCCAGCAGGGCCACATAGCGGCGGATGATGCCCGTAGCCTCCAGCCGCTGGATGCGCCGACTGACCTGCGAGGCCGACAAATGGATCTGCTCGCCAACCTGCTGGTTGGTCGCATGGGCATCCTTTTGCAATGCGACCAACAAGCTGATATCGAACTTGTCGAGCAGCAAATCATCGAATTTTTCTTGATTCATGCATGAATTATGCATATCTTTGGCATTGAATGCCGCAAATCGCTTACACCGTGCGCGTGCTTTTGAACACAATCTAGGCATTCACAACACGGACTTTAGGAGCAGCACAATGGCCGATTTGTTTGACAACCCGATGGGACTGATGGGGTTTGAGTTTGTCGAATTCGCATCCCCCACACCCGGCCTGATGGAGCCCATTTTTGAAAAAATGGGTTTCAAACACGTGGCACGCCACCGCTCCAAGGATGTCGACCTGTACCGCCAGGGCGACATCAACTTCATCATCAACCGCGAGCCCAAAAGCCACGCCGCTTACTTCGCGGCCGAGCATGGCCCCTGCGCCTGCAGCATGGCCTTCCGCGTGCGTGATTCGCACAAGGCCTATGCCCGCGCACTGGAGCTGGGCGCACAGCCCATCGACATCCAGCCCGGCCCGATGGAACTGCGCCTGCCGGCCATCAAGGGCATTGGCGGTGCGCCGCTGTATTTGATCGACCGCTTTGAAGAAGGCAAGTCCATCTACGACATCGACTTTGAATTCCTGCCCGGTGTGGACCGCCACCCCTTCGGCCATGGCCTCAAACTCATCGACCACCTGACCCACAATGTGTACCGTGGCCGCATGGCCTACTGGGGTGGTTTTTACGAGAAGATCTTCAACTTCCGCGAGATTCGATTCTTCGACATCAAGGGCGAATACACCGGCCTCACATCCCGTGCCATGACCGCACCCGACGGCATGATCCGCATCCCGCTGAACGAAGAAGCCTCCGGCAAGACTGGCCAGATCGAAGAGTACCTGATGCAATTCAACGGCGAAGGCATTCAGCACATCGCCTTGATCTGCGACAACCTGGTTGCCACGCTGGATAGCCTGAAGGCGGCCGGCGTGCCACTAATGGCTGCGCCACCCGCGACCTACTACGAAATGCTGGAAGGCCGCCTGCCCAACCACGGTGAAGACACCGCCGCACTGCAAAGCCGCGGCATTCTGCTGGACGGCGTCAGCAAGGACGGCGACCGCCGCCTGCTGCTGCAAATCTTCTCGGCCACGGTGCTGGGCCCGGTGTTCTTTGAATTCATCCAGCGCAAGGGCGACGATGGATTTGGCGAAGGCAACTTCAAGGCGCTGTTTGAATCGCTGGAGCGCGACCAGCTGCGCCGCGGCGTCATCACTGCGGATTGATGGTCATAGCCATGCAAAAACTGGACCCCAAGCAGGCCGCCGAACAACTGCGCGAGCTACCCCACTGGGCGCTGGACGCCAAGGTGGGTGCTATCACGCGCGAATTCGTGCTGGCGGACTTCATGCACGCCTTTGCGTTCATGACGCAGATCGCGATCGCCGCCGAGAAGTACAACCACCACCCCGAGTGGAGCAATGTGTACAACAAGGTGCTGATCACCTGGACCACGCACGATGTGCACGGCCTGAGCAGCAATGACATCGCAATGGCCCGCATCTGCGACCAGGCCTTTGCAGGCTACGCGTCGGCGCCAACCCAAAGCTGAACAGGAGGCCTGATATGCAAGCGCAAGCAACACCCCCCGCCAAGGTCAAACACGGCTTGGCAGCCGGAGCCGCCGCCGCACCGCAACGCGCCGACTGGACCATAGACCAGGGCTGGGACAACTACACGCCCCAAGAGCACGCGGTCTGGAAGACCCTGTACGAGCGCCAGACCAAGCTGCTGCCGGGCCTGGCTTGTGACGACTTTGTCGAAGGCATGAAACACCTGCCGATGTCGGCCGACGAGATCCCCAATTTCGAAAAACTGTCTGAAACCCTGATGCGCAAGACCGGCTGGCAGATCGTGGCCGTGGCCGGCCTGGTGCCGGACGATGTGTTCTTCGAGCACCTGGCCAACCGCCGATTCCCTGCGGGCAACTTCATCCGCGGCGCGCACGAGCTGGACTACCTGGAAGAGCCCGACGTGTTCCACGACGTGTTTGGCCATGTGCCCATGCTGATGCATCCGGTGATGGCCGACTTCATCCAGGCCTATGGCCAGGGCGGCCTGCGCGCGCAGACGCTGGGCAAGCTGACCAACCTGGCACGCGTGTACTGGTACACGGTGGAGTTTGGTTTGGTGCAGCAGAAAGAAGGCCTGCGCATTTATGGTGCGGGCATTGCATCCTCATTCTCCGAGAGCACGTTCTCTATCCAGAGTGATTCACCCAACCGCATAGGGTTCGATCTGGAGCGTGTGATGCGCACCAACTACCGCATCGACGACTTTCAGGAAACCTACTTCGTGCTGGACAAGCTGGAAGACCTGCTGGCCCTGGCCAACACCGAGTTCGCGCCGTATTACGCGCGTCTGGACAGCGGCCCGACCTACCAGCCGGGCGATGTGCTGCCCACCGACAAGGTGCCCCACCGTGGCACCGGTAGCTACCACCGCGCACGCGCTGCCGCGGCTGCCGCCAAGGTGTAAACCCCGAGGAAAGTGGAGGGGAAAAGGGGCCGTGAGCGTGGACAATATCGCCCATGCATTCAACACCTACCCCCTCACCATCCGCTCCCCAGATTGCCGGCCACCTGCTGGTGCAATGTCTGATTGAACAAGGCGTTACCCACGCCTTTGGAGTACCTGGCGAAAGTTATCTGGCTGTGCTGGATGGCTTCCATATGTACCGCGAACACATCCAGTTTGTCGTCAACCGGCAAGAGGGTGGTGCCGCCTTCATGGCCGAAGCCCATGGCAAGCTGACCGGCCGGCCCGGCGTCTGCTTTGTGACCCGCGGCCCCGGCGCTACCAATGCCTGTATCGGCGTGCACACCGCCTTCCAGGATTCCACACCGATGGTCCTGTTGATCGGCGATGTGGCCAGCGACCAGCGCGACCGCGAAGCTTTCCAGGAGATGGACTACCGCGTCATGTTCGGCCCCAGCGCCCTGGGTATGGCCAAACGCGTGGAGCGTATCGACGACGCAGCCCGCATCCCCGAATACATTGCCCGCGCCTTTGCCACGGCCATGAATGGTCGCCCCGGCCCTGTGGTGCTGGTGCTGCCCGAAGACATGCTGACCCAGGCCGTCAAGGTGAACCCGCACACGGGCGTGCTGCCGGCACCTTTGGCCCGCGTGGAACCATCCGACGCCTGGAGCGACCCCGGCGCCCTGCGCACACTGCGCGAGATGCTGTTGAAGGCCGAGCGCCCGTTCGTTATTGCCGGTGGCAGCGGCTGGACACCGCAGTCCGCCCAGGCGCTGCAGCGTTTTGCCGAGGCTTGGCGCCTGCCGGTGGGCAATGCCTTCCGCTTCCAGGACACATTTGACAACCACCACCCGCTGTACGCGGGCGACGTGGGCATCGGCATCAACCCCGCACTGGCCAAGCGCATCGGCGAATCCGACCTGGTCATCGCCATCGGCCCACGCCTGGGCGAGATGACAACCGGTGGCTACACGCTCTTACAGGCCCCGCGCAGCAAGCAGACGCTGGTGCACATCCACTCCAGCGCCGAAGAGCTGAACCGCGTTTACCAGGCCGACCTGGCCATCCACGCCAGCATGCGCGCCGCCGCCCGCTCGCTGGAGGTGCTGGCTGCCCCCAAGGACGTGGTGTGGGAGGCCTGGGCGCAGGCCTGCAATGCCGACTACGTGGCCAACCTGCAAGCCAGCACTATCAAGGATTTGCCAGCCGACACCGAACGCGGCTTGGTGGACATGCACAGCGTTATTGCCACCGTGCAAAAACATCTGCCCGGTGATGCCGTGCTGACCAATGGCGCCGGCAACTTCGCTAGCTGGCTGCACCGCTTCTACCGCTACAGCGGCCTGGCCAAGGGCCACAAAACCCAACTGGCGCCCACCAACGGCGCCATGGGCTACGGCGTGCCGGCCGGCATTGCGGCTGCCATCACCAGCAAGGCCAGCCCCACGGCGGCCGGGCAGGGCAGGGTGGTGTTCACGATTGCCGGCGACGGCGACTTCCTGATGAACGGCCAGGAACTGGCCACTGCCGTGCAGCATGGCGCCAAGACCATCATCCTGCTCTTGAACAACGGCATGTACGGCACCATCCGCATGCACCAGGAGCGCGAGTACCCACAGCACGTGGCCGGCGCCGGCACTTCGCTACACAACCCCGACTTCGCCGCCCTGGCCCGCGCCTACGGCTATGCCGGTGTGCGCATCCAGCGCACGGCCGACTTCGAGGCCGAGCTGCTGGCCGCGCTGGAGCGGCCGCAGGGCACGCTGATCGAGGTGATGCTGGAGCCCGAGCTGATCAGCACCCGGGTCTCGCTGACCGGCATCACGCAGGCGGCGCTCAAGCGCTGATACGCGGGCCTTGGCACGCGGGCGCTGTGCCTTGCTACTAAATCAGTAGCTGCTGAAGCATATTTGACGAGGGCTGCAGCGCTTTTTTGCTGGATGTTCCGATTTTCAGCCTCCATTAAACCCAAATTGGGTAAGTAGCATGGTCAACCGGCAACTTGCCTTCTGAGGTAAGCCCCTGTAATTGATTCCGCAGCACCCCTGTGGTGTCATGGTTCTGCGCATGCTTGCCAGCCGTTTGCAGGAGGAGGATGGAGTGACCAGATTGAACCGCCGTCGGGTATTTGTGCCCCTGGGGGTACTGGCCGTTCTCGCGGCAGTGGTCGTCTACGTGAGCCAGACACAGGGGCACTTGCGTGGAGATACCCTCGTCGTCGCTTTGCAGCCCACGGCCGAGGGGCCCGACGCCGATCAGGCCCTGGTGGCGCATGCCATCCTGGGCAACTACAAGGAGACGCGGCAGATCGCCGCGCTGTGGAGCGGGCTGTACTGGGGCTTTGCGTGGGCGGCGGCCGTCCTCAGTGCCCTGGCGGCGCTGGTGCTCAAGCTGGAGTCGTTCATCACCAATGAGAAGTTGAAGAAAGACATCGCTGCCTTGTTGACGGTGGCTGCTGCGCTGCTGATGACAGTCTCCACGGGCGGAGACTTCCAGCGCAAGTGGCAGGCCAATCGCGCCGCGGCGGCGGAGATTGAGCACCTGGGCTATGCCTTTCTTCGCAACACCCCAGAAAACCCCCGGCAGTATCTGACCCAGCTCAGCGACGCCTTGATGCGGCGGCACATGTCCATCCTGGGGACCCAGGTGGACCGCCCCAGCTTATGAGACCACTGCAGACTGGGTAGGCCTAAAGGGCTTTTTCCTTGCGGGACACCGGTGCCAGATAACGGGTTTCGAGCGTTGCGCTGGGCAGAGGCTTGCTGAACAGATAACCCTGCATTTCGTCGCAGTGCAGTTGGCGCAGCAGGCGGGCCTGCTCCTCGGTCTCCACACCTTCGGCCACCACCTTGAGCTGCAGCGCATGGGCCAGGCTGACGATGGTGGCTACCAGGGCTTGGCCTTGCTGGCCCTTGGTCATGTCAATGACGAAGGAGCGGTCTATCTTCAGCGTGTCCACCGGCAGCTTGGACAAATAGCTCAGCGACGAGAAGCCGGTGCCGAAGTCATCAATGGCGATGCTGACCCCCATGGCGCGGATGGCGTGCAGGTTGGCGATATTGTGGTTCACGTCCTCCATGATCAGGCTCTCGGTGATTTCCAGCTCCAAGCCCGCCGCCGCGTCGGGGGCCATGCCCACCACCTTGCGCACCTCGTCCACAAAGCCGCGGTGGCGCAATTGCAGGGGCGACACATTGACGGCCACCCGCACCGGCGTCAGGCCGGCGGCGCGCCAGCGCAGGTTGTCCTCCAGTGCCTTGCGCAGCGCCCAGCGGCCCACTTCGTAGATCAGGCCGGTTTCTTCCAGGATGGGGATGAACTGGGCTGGCGGCACCAGGCCGGTCTCGGGGTCGTTCCAGCGTATCAGCGCCTCGATACCGGTCAACTTGCCGCTGCCCAGGCTGACCTTGGGCTGGTAGTGCAGCACGAACTGGTCCATGTCCAAGGCGGTGCGCAGCCGACTCTCCAGGTTCAGGGCCTCGGCGACGCGGGTGTTCATTTCGGGTGCGTAGAACATCAGCGACTCTGCCGAGCCCTTGGCCCGCTTCAGTGCGGCCTCGGCGTTGCGGAACAGCGTCTCGGCGTCTTCGCCGTCCACCAGGTACAGCGCAATACCGGCCTTGCCGGCAATGCGCAGGTCGGTGCCGCGCAGTTGGAAGGGTTTGGCAAAGCAGTCGCGTAGCAGCTGCTCCAGGCTCAGCGCCACACTGCCGGCGTCGCGCGGGTCTTGCACGGCCACGCCAAAGCAGTTGATGCCCACCCGAGCCACCGTGTCGAAGCCAATCTTGCTGAGCTGCAGGCGCTGGGCCAGGAGCTTGAGCACCTCGTCGCCGGCGCGGCGGTCCAGCATGTCGTTGATGTTGCGGAAGCGGTCTATGTCGATCAGCGCCAGCGCGGTGGCACCCTTGGCGCTGTCGCGCGAGCGCAGCAACTGGCTGACCCGTTCCAGGAACAACTTGCGGTTGGGCAGGCCGGTCACCTCGTCGTAATAGGCCAGGTAGTCCAGTCGCTCTTCCTTGTCCAAGTGGTCCAGCGCAAAGCCGATGTCACCAGCCAGCTCGGTCAGCAGCTTCAACTCTTCCTCGTCAAAGAACTGGGCTTCGTCGGCATAGAGCGTCAGCACACCGACTGCCGTGTCGGCCACCATCAGCGGCAGGAAGGCCATCGACAAGATGCCCCGGGCGATGCGGTCGTCAGCAAAGGCGGGCCGCGGTGCGATGCGGATGTCGTTGGAAATGACGGGGCGTTTCTCGCGTATGGCCCCCACGCTCATGCTGTTGCCGGTGGGTGCATCCTCGCGCAGCGAGAAGTGGCCCTTGATCTTGTCCAGGAAGGCGGCGTCGGCCCCGGCGGAAGCTACGGGCTCCAGGGTCAGCGTGTCCGGGTCTGCCAGGCCAATCCAGGCGGTCTTGAATTGACCCTGCTCGACGGCAATGCGGCAGGCCTCGCGGAACAGCTCGTCACGGTTGTGCACGCGCACGATCAGCGTGTTGATGCCGCTGAGCACGGCATAGACGCGGTTGAGCCGGCGGATTTTCTTCTCTGCCTCGCGGTAGTCGGTGATGTCCTCGCCGATGCAGGCCATACCGGTGACGGCGCCGCTGGCTGCGCGCAGCACGGTATTGCTCCAACGGATCAGGCGGCGGGCGCCGCTCTTGGTCAGTATCTCGTTCTCGAAATGCCCGGCGGTCGATTCCTGGTTCAGCAGCGTTGCAAAGGCGCTTTGCATGGCGCCGACGCCCGGCGGTATGAAGCGCTCGAACCAATTGCGCTCCAGCACCTCGACACGCGTCCAGCCTGTCAGGCGCAGCAGATAGTCGTTGCAATAGCTGATGCTGGCGTCGCAATCCAGTATTACGGAGGCCAATTCCACATGGCCCAGCATGTCGCGAAACCGCCGGTCGCTTTCGCGCAGCTCGTCGGCGGCCCGCTTGCGCTCCGCGGTTTCCAGCTGCAACTGCGCGGCGTGCTTCTGGACCTCGGCAAACAGCGTGCCGTTTTCATAAACCCGGCCTACCTGGGCGGCCAGGATGGTCAGTATGTGCTGGTCCTCGGGGCTGAATGCGGCCTCGCCCAGTTTATTGGCCAGCACGATCCAGCCATAGGCCTTGGCCAGCGACTCTACCGGCGCCATCAGCGCACTGCGCGTCGCCGGGTATCCGGGGGGCAGGCCGGTCGCGGTGGCGTCGCCGTCGGCAACCGTCATGCGCCGCGACAGGCGCTCGGCTATGGTCAAACCCAGCAGCCCGCTGTCCAGGCTGGGTTGGGGCAGGTGGGCCGCGAGTGCCGTGTCTATGCCGCTGGTAGCAACGACCAGCCCGTCGGCATGTGCGCCATTGGCGCAGACCACGGCGTACTGTGCGCCTATCAGGTCGCGTGCGGCACGGCACACCTTTTCCAGCAGCAGGCGCGGGCTCTGCTCGGAGGCCAGTTGCAGGTTGAGGTCGGTCAGCGCGGCCAGACGGCGGTTGACGGCTTCCAGCTCCGCGACTTTTTCGGACAGGGTATCGGTGATCAGGCGCAGGTGTTTGCTGCCGAAGTCTTGCACGTCGGCCGTTGTCGATGGCGGCACCGTATGGGCCAAGGCCTGGTCTATGGCCAGCAAGATATTCTCGGGTTCGCAGGGCTTGATCAGCACGTGCGATACACCACAGTCTTTGGCCAGCGCGCGGGCCTCGCGTTCGCGGTAGTAGGCGCTGTAGAAAATGACTTCGGTCGCGGCCAGCGAGGGGTCTTCGCGCAGTTGGCGGACGAGTTCGTAACCGTCCATGGTGGGCATCAGGATGTCGGAGATCACCAGGTCGGGGTGCTCCCTGCGCACCAGGGCCAGGGCCTCGGCGCCGTCAGAGGCCTCGTACGCCTGGTGCCCGCGGCTGGCAATCAAGGTCCTGATCAGCAGGCGGCCATCGGCATGATCGTCAACTACCAGTATTTTTGCCACGGTCGGACGTCCTGCCTTTCTAGGGGTGGCGCAGGCGGGGGCCGGCCTTCAGCGCGGAGGGAAGAAAGGTTTCGATCTGCGCGATGAAATTCTCTGGCGCAACGGGTTTGCCGATGTGCTCGTCAAAGCCCAGGTTCAGCGCTTTTTCGCGGTCGCCCATCATGGCGAAGGACGTGACGGCAATCAGCGGGACCTTGCGCCAATCCGGGTGCTTGCGCAGGCCGCGGGCTACTTCGTAGCCGTTCATGACCGGCATTTGCAGGTCGCAGATGATCAGGTCGGGCTGCTCTTGCAGCGCCAGATTCAGGCCCACACTGCCGTCCTTGGCCTCCAGCACGGTGTAGCCGGCTGACCGCAGCAAATAGGAGACCAGGTCGCGGCTGAAGCTGTCGTCTTCAATGATGAGAATGCGTGCCAGCATGGTGTTTCACTCCTCGCTCAAATGCACGGGGGAGGTGGGTGAAGGCTCTCCCTCCCGCGTGGCCAACAGGGCGTTGATCTGCGTCAACATGTGCCGGGCGCTGGTCTGGACTATGCGTAACTGGTTTTCCTGCTCACCGTTCAAGGGGCCAGGCAGCTTCATCAGCAGCGTGCCGGTGAAGCCGATGATGGAATTGAGGGGGTTGCACAAATCATGTGCGATGCGCTTGATCAACAACTCGTTGATCTCCTTGGCTTGTTGCAGTGCCTGGGCGGGGTCGGCCAGCGCGGCTTGTTCCAAAACGAGGGCCTGCAGCGGCCGTCCCTCGGGCTGCAGGCCGCTGTGTCCGAACATGGCCTGCGCTACGGCGTTGCAGCGCACAACCCGCCCATCGGGTGCGATGGCGATCAGGGCATGGGTGTTGTCACAGTCCACCCACGTCTGTTCGGTCACATTCGGAGTCATCCTGCCCTTTGTTCGTTAAGCCTCGGGGCTGCAACACCAGGCGGCAGCCCACTCCAGCCAGCCGTGCCTGCGCCCGAACTGGCCCGATCCAACGACATCATCTTTGAATTATTGGGTAATTTAACCATATACCGGGTTATTTATCAGCAGGCGCGCAATACCCTGGTTGGGCTTGGTGTGGTGTCCGGCAGGTCTGTGGCACGCGTTTGGGTTTGCTATTGAAAGCATAGCTGCATACGCATATTTGACGAGGGCTTCCCGCGCATTTCTTGTAGGCTGGTGTGCGCCAGGGGCAGGGGGTTAACATTGCCGGGATGAAGACCTTGGACACGCCACCATGAGCCCACCGTCCGCCGAGCCCCGCATTGCCGCCTTCCTGGACCGCTATACGCCGGAAATAGCCGGTGCCGCCCAGGCCTGCCGCGCCAAGTTGCACAGCCGGTTTGTGCAGGGCTACGAGCTGGTCTACGACAACTACAACGCCCTGGTTTTCGCCTTCGCCAGCACCGAGCGCTCCAGCGGCGCCATCTTGTCGATTGCAGCCTATCCGCGCTGGGTAACACTGTTCTTTGCCAATGGCATAGCCTTGGACGACCCCCAGGGCCTGTTGCAGGGCGATGGCGCACGGGTGCGTGGCATACGCCCGCGCACGCCCGACGACCTGGACCAGCCCGCTGTGCAGGCCCTCATTGCCCAGGCCGTGGAGCCCCACCGCCAGGCACTGGATGCTGCCCCCGCGCTGGTGACGGTGGTGAAGTCCGTCTCGGCCAAGCAAAGGCCGCGCAGGCCCGCCTGATTTTTACAAACCCATACCGTTCTTAAACTTCTTAACCCTATGCGCCAAACCATTGGTCAAATTTCCCTTGTCGTGCGTGACTACGACGAAGCCATAGCCTTTTACGTCGGCAAGCTCGGCTTCACCTTGGTGGAAGACACCGCCATGCCCGCGCAGGCCAAACGCTGGGTGGTCGTGGCGCCCCCCGGCGGCGAGGGGCTGCGCCTGCTGCTGGCCCGCGCCGTGGGCGAGGAGCAGTTGTCCCGCGTCGGCAACCAGACCGGCGGGCGGGTCTTTCTGTTTTTGTACACAGACGACTTTTGGCGCGACTACAAGGCCTACCAGGCCAAGGGCGTGGTCTTTGTGCGAGAGCCCCAAGAGGAGCCCTATGGCACCGTCGCCGTGTTCCAAGACGTGTATGGCAATTTGTGGGACATGATCCAGCCCGGCACACAGCCATGACCAGCACGCCACTCTTTGATACCGACCGCCACGAAGCCCTGCGACCCCTAGCCTGGGACGCGGACGCCGCCCGAGCGGCTATTCAGCGCATCGTCGCGGATGCGGAGAGCCGCTTCGACCCCGAGCGGCTGTGGCCGGTGCACCCCCGTGACCGCAGTCCGGAGGAAGCTGCTAGCACGGGGCTGACGCCGCTGTACCACGGGGCCTGCGGCGCCATCTGGGCCCTGCATTACCTGCAGGAACAAGGGGTGGTGGCGCTGCAGAGAAACTACCTGCCGTTTCTGGGCCCAGTGCGGGAACACAACCAGACCTGGCTGGGCGAGATCTACGCGCAGGCCGCGGCCGCCTACATGATGGGCGACGTCCCCATTCTGCTGACGCAGTGGGCGCAAAGCGCCGATCGCGCGGCGTTGGAGCAGCGCTTGGACATGCTGATTGCCGGCAATATGGACCACCCGCATCGCGAGCTGATGTGGGGCGCACCCGGCACCCTGCTGGCTGCGCTGTTTCTGCATGAGCGTACTGGCCAGGCACGCTGGGCCGAGTTGTTTGTGCAGACCGCTGCCAAGCTGTGGTCGCAGTTGCTGTGGTCCGAAGAGTTTCAATGCCACTACTGGATGCAAGACCTGTATGGGCGCCAGAGCACGTATCTGGATGCCGTGCACGGTTTTGTGGCCACTGCCTTTGTGCTGATCAAGGGGCGGCATCTGCTGGCACCGCAAGACTGGCAGGCCTGGGAGCGGTGCATAGTCCAGACCGTCACCCGCACGGCGAGCGAGGAGGGTGGTTTGGTCAACTGGCGCGCACAACTGCTCACCGCGGCGGGCGAGAAGCCCCGCATGCTGATGCAGTTCTGCCACGGTGCGCCGGGCTTTGTGATCTGTCTGGCCGATCTGCCGTCCCCTGATTTGGATGCGCTGCTGTTGAAGGCGGGTGAGGCTACCTGGGCGGCTGGGCCGTTGATCAAAGGTGCAAACCTGTGCCATGGCACCGGTGGCAATGGCTATGCGTTCTTGAAGCTTTACCAACGGACGGGTGACGCACGGTGGCTGGAGCGTGCGCGGGCCTTTGCCATGCATGGCCTGGCCCAGACCCAGGCCGACCAGGCCCGCTATGGACGCGGCCAGTATTCGCTATGGACCGGGGACCTGGGCTTTGCCATCTACTTGTGGGATTGCCTGAACGGGCAGGCGCGGTTTCCGACGCTGGACGTTTTCTAGACCGAGGCTGCTTCCACCCGGTCGCGGCCCTGGTGCTTGGCGCGGTACAGCGCGGCGTCGCAACGCTCTAGCAGAACAGCGGCGGTTTCGCTGCCATCCCACTGGGCAACCCCCAGGCTGATGGTCACGGGACGGCCCAGTTCAAAGTCCAGCGTGGCGCACAGGTCGCACAGGTTCTGCGCCCGCTGCCGTGCGTCAACCAGGGCCAGGCCGGGCAACATGGCTACAAACTCCTCGCCACCCAGGCGGGCAAACAGGTCGTTTGTGCGGAATTTCTTGGACAGTTCGCGCGTGAGTTGGCGCAGCACGGCGTCACCCACACCGTGGCCGAATTCGTCGTTGATGCGCTTGAAATGGTCCAAGTCCAGCAGCACGATGGAGAGCGGCTCGCCGTTGGCTTTGGCTTGGACCACCTCGCACGCCAGACCTCGGTCGAAGGCGCGGCGGTTGGCAACCCCGGTCAGGGCGTCGGTTTCGGCCATGGAGCTGAGCGTGCGGTTGTTCAACTGCAGGGGCTTGAGCACAAAGCGCTCCAGCAGCACATTGAGCACGACGAACAGCGAACCGAAGATGAGCAGAAGCGCCCAGTTAAAACTCTTGCGCACGCTGTGGAAGCGCGCCAGGTGGTCCTGTTTGGGCACGGTGACGATTTGTGCACCCACCACCTCACCCATTTGCCAGCCAAAGCCGCCCAGGCCTGGGTAGTGTGCGCGCAGCGTGGCCGGCGCATCTTGTGGCAGGCCATGGCAGCGCAGGCAAGCGGCGTTGGTGATGCGTATGGGCTTGACCGCATGCAGCGATTGGCCATCTTCCGAGGGCAGCACCTCCACCACGTCCGCATCGACGCGCTGTTGCTGTTGGTAGCGTTTGATCAGGGCCCCTTCCCACGGTGCGGCCAAGTCCTTGGGGTTGGTGGGGTTGAGCGCCGCCTCGCGGTAGCGGTAACCCGGGTAGTGGCGGTAGAGCCGCTCCAGCGTTTCTTTGGACGCGAAAGCCGGTACGCTGATGGCCTCGAAACCCTGCTCAGGGCGGGCATCGAAGTAGGGCGTGACGTGGTCTTGCGTGTATTCCCGAATGGCCAGTGAGGCCTGCATGTGCAGCTTGACCTCGGCACTGACGGCATCGGTGCTCAGCGCGTTGATCTCGCGCTCGAAAAACAAAGTACTACCCAGCCAGAACAGGCCAAAACATCCGGCCAGTATCAGGTTGAACAGGGTGCGAAAGCTCACCGGAAAAGTTTAGCACCCTGGTTGTTTCACGGTGGGAATATTTGGCGCATGGCTCTGACGGACGCGGCCGCAACGGCAGCTCATTTCGGAGCCGGCTTTGCCGACGCCTTGCGGGCATGTTCCAGCGCCTGCTTGATCTGCTGGTCATCGCGGTCGCGCAACCCTTGCGAGAGTTCGCGCGCGGCTTCGGCGCGTTCATTGGCATAGCGCTGCAGCAACTCCAGGCGTGGGACCGATGGTGCGGGACCCTCGGGTTGGGCTTGCACCAACTGTTCAAAGCTGCGTTCGTACACCGCGGCCACGTCGGCATCAATCTGGCCAGCCAATTCATCAAACGATTGGCCGTTGCGCGAACGGTTCGCCAGCAGGCTGCCCCAGCGCTGGCTGACGCGCTGGTCTTCTCCCAGAAACTCCTGGATCGCCGTGCGTGCCTTTTGCTCTTCGCTGTAGCGGTAGCTGGGCTCGGGCAGGCACCACACCAGCGTTGCGGTGCCCGCTACCACCAACATGGCTGTTGCGCCAGCCAGATGGCGGGGCGGGGGGGCTCCATGCAGACCCCAAGGCCGCGCCAGCACCACACCCAGCAAGGCGCCGGCCAGCAGGCCTCCGCCATGGGCCGCGTTGTCTATGCCCTGCACGACGAAACCGACGCCCAGCATCAGCGATGAGAACAGCGCCGCACCGCCGAACATCCAGCGGAAATCTCCGGGGTCCACGTTGCGCCGTTCGCGCCACAGGAACACCAGCAGAGCGCCATACAGGCTGAAGATGGCGCCCGACGCGCCACCCGACACGGCCTGGTTGCCATGCAGCACCAGCGACAGCAGATTGCCCAGCAGGCCGCTCAGCACATACAGCAGCGCAAAGCGCCAGCGTCCGTAGAGCTGCTCCACCAAGCGGCCCACATCCCATAGGGCCCACATGTTCAGGGCCAAATGCACGATTCCGAAGTGGATGAACAACGCGGTGAACAAGCGCCACCACTGGCCGTCTTGCGTGGCTGGGCCAAAGTTGGCACCCCAGGCCAGTTGTACGCCATTGGGTGTGTGCCAGAAACCGGCGCCCGCCAGCAGCATGATGGCGAACACGCCGACATTCACCGCCAGCAGGCCCAGGGTGACGGGAACGCGCCGCGCTGGCGTGCCCAAGAGCGCTGTCAAATTGCCGGGAGGAGGTGGGGTAGGGGTGTGGGGTGGGGAGGGGATGCCGTCGGCCATGGGGTTTCTTGAGATTGGCCTGCTTATGCGGCTTGCCGTGCAGCGGTTTTGGCAAACGATTTGCGCACCCGCGCGGCGCCTGCGCCGCTGCCAGAATCGGTGGCGGTGCTCTGGGCGGTGGATACCGGCTGGCCGGGCGCACAGCGCAGCGATGCAAAGGTGGCCTGCAGTTCTTTCTTCAGGGTTTGCAGTTGCCGGATGTGGGCGTCAATCTGCGCCATCTTGGTCTGTAGTTGGTGTTCGATGTCGGTACGCCCCAACTGGCCTTGCGCGAACTGGGGCAGCACCACGCGGATCTCCGCCAGCGAGAAGCCCAACGATTGCGCGCCGCGCACAAAGCGAATGGCCTCCAGATGGGCGGCGGTGTAGCTGCGGTAGCCATTGTCTTGGCGGGTGGGCGCAGGCAGCAGACCCTGCTTTTCGTAGTAGCGCACGGTGTCGGTCGATACGCTTAGGGTCTTGGCAAGTTGGCTGATGTTCATGGTGGTGGAAGGCTAGCCTAAGGAAAAAAAGCTTGACCTTGGAGCATAGACCAAGCTTTAGAGTTCCCTCGGTCTTTCGTCTATTTCACTCTATTGCCATTTATGAACATCCTCCCAACCCTGACATCGCTGCTGCTCTCCAGCATTGTTTTTGCCAACACCGCCTTTGCGCAGACCGAACCCGCAACGCCACAGGCTGCACCCCAAGTCGGCTTCTCCATCATCAAGACCGGCCAGGTGGCGGTGGCAGAACGCCTGCTGCTGCCCGATGGCAGTTGGACCAAAAAGATAGCCACCAATTTTTCGGCTTTCTTGATCAAGCACCAGCAGGACTACCTGCTGTTCGACACTGGCCTGGGGGCGCACATCGAAGACCAGTACGCACAAGACATGCCCTACTGGGCTCGCGTAGGTTTTGGCTTTGACAAGCCGGTGCTGCCGGCG
Source organism: Rhodoferax sp. GW821-FHT07G04 (assembly GCF_059418585.1). Taxonomy (NCBI): domain Bacteria; kingdom Pseudomonadati; phylum Pseudomonadota; class Betaproteobacteria; order Burkholderiales; family Comamonadaceae; genus Rhodoferax; species Rhodoferax sp. GW821-FHT07G04. The sequence continues at coordinate 376,537 of NZ_JBWKQD010000004.1, read as the reverse complement.
CGCAAGCAGTTGGACGACGCGGGCTTTGGGCCTATCCAGAAAGTGATCATCAGCCACAGCCATTGGGACCATGCCAGCGGCGTGCCGGACTTTCCCGAAGCACAAATCCTCGCCTCTGAAGACGAGATGCCCGGCATTGCGCATCCCGAGTCCGGCGCCGGCACGGCCTGGCCCTCGCAAGTGGCGGGCCCGTCCATCCGTTGGGCGCCCTTGAAGCTCCAGCCCGTGGCCTACAAAGGTTACGCCCAGAGCCTGGACCTGTTCAACGATGGCAGCGTGGTGCTGGTGGCCATGCCCGGCCACACGGCGGGGTCTATCGGCATGTTTGTGACCGTGGACAGCGGCAAGTGCTACTTCTTCATCGGCGACGTGGCCTGGAAGACCGGCGCAGTGATGGCGGGTGCGCCCAAGTTCTGGGCCGCCAGCGTGGTTGTGGACAACGACCGCGCGCAAACCCTGCGCAGCGTGGAGCAGGTGCGCGATGTGGCGCAGAAGTACCCGGAGCTGGTGGTGGTGCCCGCGCACGATGGCGCGGTGCAGGATACGCTGGGCTATTTTCCCCACTGGGTTCGGTAGAGTCCTGGCGCGGTGCGTGGTACTGGGCAGGCCCTCAATATACCTATTTTGGGTTAATTGGAGGCTTTTCTCCAATTATTGAAGGTAAATTTGGCTGTAGCCCTCGCGGAATATGAATGTATCGCTATGAAAAGTGAAGCATGTCATGCGGCTGCTGTTGTGTCGCAGATCGCCAGGATTTTCAGTTAGACTGAGCCGAAGGAGTCAACACACTATGGCAGGCGTATTCGGGAAAGATCCCAACATGAAGAGGACCAGCCAGGCGCAGCTGGAGCGTACCAATGCCGAGCGCACGCGCAAGCGGGCAGAGGCTGCGGCCAAGTTCAACAGCAAGAAGCCGGCATCCACCACCCCGGGCGAGACACCCACCAAGTAGCTGCCGCACCGCGCATATGATGGCCCCTTCATTGGGGCCTTTCTCTTTTTCAACGCCGCTGAAAACCACGCACACACCATGAACAATAACAACGAAAACAACAAGACAAGCACGACCAAGATGAAGGCGCTCTGCATGGGCCTGGCACTGGCTGCCAGCTTCACCACGCCAGCCTTCGGTCAGGCTGCCACCACCACCAAATCGCCAGGCGCCGCCACCGCGCAGCAGCGCACCGAGGCACATTTCCGCGCCGTGCGCGCGCAGCCGCCCGAGCTGTGGGCCTTTTTGAAGGACATGCCCAAGGGCGGCGACCTGCATAGTCATTTGTCGGGCGCCGTCTATGCCGAGTCCATGATCGGCTGGGCGGCTGAAGACGGCCTGTGCGTCGATACCAAGACGTTGACCATCGTCAAAGCGCCGTGTGACGCTGCACAGGGGCAGGTAGGCGCCAAAGAGGCCCAGGCCGATGGCCTGCTGTACCGCCGCATGATCGACGCCTGGTCCATGCGCAACGCGCAGACCTCGGGCCTGAGCGGCCATGACCAGTTCTTTGATACCTTTGGCAAGTTTGGCGCCGCCAACAAGAACCGCACCGGCGACATGCTGGCCGAAGTGGCCGCGCGTGCCAGCGCGGGCCAGGTCAGCTATCTGGAGCTGATGCTGACCCCGGGCGGGTCAGAAGTGTCCAAGGTAGCCGCCAAGGCCGGCTGGAACGACGACTTTGCCAAGATGCGTGCAGCCATGCTGGAGGCCGGCATGCCCGATGCCGCCAAGGCGGCGGCGGACGAACTGGCCCGCGCCGGCGCCCGCAAGGCCGAACTCTTGCGCTGCGGCACGGCACAGGCCGCGCCCGGCTGCGGTGTGGCGATGCGCTACCTGTACCAGGTGCTGCGTGGCCTGCCCAAGGAGATCGTGTTTGCCCAGATGCTGGCCGGGTTCGAACTGGCCAGCCGCGCTGACTCACAAGTGGTTGGCCTGAACCTGGTCATGCCCGAAGACGCGTTGGTGCCCATGCGCGACTTCTCGCTGCACATGCGCCTGCTGGACTACCTGCACAGCGTCTACCCCAAGGTGCAGGTCACACTGCATGCGGGTGAACTGACGCCCGGCCTGGTGCCACCTGACGGGTTGCGCTTCCATATCCGCGAGTCTATCGAACGCGGCCACGCCACCCGCATAGGCCATGGCGTGGACGTGATGCAGGAAGACGATGCCGTGGGACTACTCAAGCGCATGGCACGCGACAAGATCATGGTGGAGATCTGCCTGACCAGCAACACCGGCATCCTGGGTGTGAGCGGCACCCAGCACCCGCTGTCAGCTTACTTGAAGTACGGCGTACCCACGGCGTTGGCTACGGATGACGAAGGCGTTTCGCGCTCGGAAATGACGCACGAGTATGCGCGGGCGGTGCAGGAGCAGAACATCAGCTACCGGCAGCTGAAGACCATGGCGCGCAATAGTTTGCAGTATGCGTTTGTGGAGGGCGGGGCGCTGTGGAAGGATGTGGAGAAGCAGCAACCCGTCGCCGCCTGCGCGGGTAGCCGGCCCGGTGCTACCAGTGTGGGCAAGCAATGCCAGGCGTATCTGGACCAGAGCGCCAAGGCCAAGCTGCAGTGGCAACTGGAAGACGCTCTTGCCAAGTTTGAGCGCAAGTTCTGAAGCCCAAGCAGGCTTAGACACTCGCTCATACCCATATTGGGTCATTTGGATGGATTTTGACCGGCCATCGGAATATTTTTTGCACTAGCCCTCGTCAAATATGGTTTAGTAGCTATCAAATATGTAGCGGCTAAGAGGAGCTTGGGTATTTACCGAGACGGAAGTTGCCACTCGGTATCGCGCTTCGCCTCTACGGGCTGGAGTGGTGGCCCTGATCCTCGCCCTCGAACAACGCCCGTTGTGCGGTCAAGCCGCTGTGCAGATGCTGCACCACGCTTTTGACGCGCTGCACGCGGCGCAGCTCCGGGTGGGTCAGCAGCCACAGCTCGGAGCTTAGTGCCGGCAAGGGTGGGGACACGCGGCGCAGCCCTGGGGTGCGCTCCCCGAGGTAGCAGGGCAGCAAGGCCATTCCCAGGCCGGCGGCGGCCAGCGAAGCCAGGGTGTGCAAGCCATTGGCCCGTGCGGCCGGGGTGGAGGCTAGCCCCCGCGCTTCGAGCCAGCGTGCGGATGCCAGGTGGCTCAGGGATGCATCGGGAACGACCCAGGGCCAGCGGTCGGCGCGGTCGAGCGAAACGTCAACCCAATCCTGCGGCGCATAGGCACACACCGCGATGCCGCACACCTTGCGTGCGACCACGTCGTCGGGCGGAACGGAGCCAGCACGCAGTGCAATGTCCGCTTCGCGCTGACCCAGGCTGAACAGGTTGTCGGCCGTGGTGATTTCCAAAGTCACGTCGGGCATGGCTTTGCGCGTGGAGGCCAGAACCTCGGGCAACACGCTCTGCATCAGCGTTGCGGTGGTGGTGATGCGCACACGACCCAAGGGTTGGCGCCGGTGCTGCATGAGGCGCAGCTCCACCGCATTGAGGTCGTCGTCAAAGCGTTGGGCCAAAGCAATCAGCTCTGCGGCCAATTCCGTGGGCGTGTGGCCGCTGCGGCTTCGGTCAAACAAGGGGGCGCCCAGGTAGGTCTCCAGCGCCTTGAGGCGGCGGTACAGCGTTGGATGGCTGGTGCCGAGCTTGGTGGCCGCTTGCGATAACGAGCCCGACTTGGCGATGGCTAGCACCAGTTTGAGGTCGTCCCAGTTCAGCGACTTCTGTTCAAAATTGAAATTCACGTTCTCAAACCTGTGGGTATGCAGGGTGTGACAGTTTTTCTAAGATGCGGGCACCGTATCACTTCAAGCAAACCATGACGTTTTCTATCGATTCCGCACGCCGTTTCATTCTCGCATTCACGCTGGCACTGTCTGCGCTGCCGACATGGTCTGCACAGACCCATTGCGACACGCCGGAGCATAGGCGGTTGGACTTCTGGGTGGGCAATTGGGAGGCGCGAGATGCCCAGGGAAAGTTGTTGGGGCTGCAGCGTGTGGAGCTGGTAGAGCGGGGCTGCGCGCTGCAGGAATGGTGGCGTGGGGAGGGCGAGGATAACGGCGCGGGCACCAGCCTGAGCATGTATGACAAGAAGCGCAAGCTGTGGAACCACTCGTGGTTCAGCGTGCGCGGCAATTTGTTGTCCATCGATGGTGGCTGGACGGGAAAGGCGATGGCTATGGCCGGTTACTACGTGAATGCACAGGGGCAAAGAGAACTGCACCGCACTTTTTGGACACCGCTACCGGATGGGCGGGTTCACCATCTGTGGGAATCTTCCACAGACCAGGGCCAAACCTGGTCGGCAATTCACGAGGCATGGCTCAGCAAAACAGCGCGTGCCATTGAAAAGTAAGGAAAGGTAAGCCGGCCAGGGCAAAAAAAAAGGCCGGTTTGCACCGGCCTTAACCTCTTGAGAAAAACTAGAACAAACTCGCGTGCTTACTTCATGTCCACGCCATAGAAGGTGTGGCGGCCGAATGGGCTCAGTTTGAAGTCGATCACTTCCTTGCGCACGGGCATCAGTTGCACGGCGTGGGCGATCGTGAACCAAGGAGCTTGTTCCTTGAAGATCACCTGGGCTTTTTCGTACAGTTTGGTGCGCTCGGCGGGGTTGGACACCACCTTGGCTTTTTGCACGACTTCTTCAAATGGCTGGTAGCAGAACTTGGCCACGTTGGAGCCATTGGTCTTGGCGGAGTCGCAGCCCAAGAGCGTGTTCAGGAAGTTGTCTGGGTCTCCGTTGTCACCGGTCCAGCCCATCATGCCCATTTGGTGCTCACCGTTTTGCATGCGCTTGCGGTATTCGCCCCACTCAAAGCTCTTGATCTCGGCAGTGACGCCGATCTTGGCCAGGTCGGCCTGCATCAGCTCGGCAATGCGCTTGGCATTGGGGTTGTAGGGGCGTTGCACAGGCATGGCCCACAGGTCGGTGGTGAAGCCGTTGGGGTAGCCGGCGGCAGCCAGTGCCTTCTTGGCGGCTGCGGGGTCATAGGCCTCGTCCTTGATGGACTTGTTGTACGACCATTGTGTAGGGGGGATGGGGTTGGTCGCGGCGACACCGGTGCTCAGGTAGACGGCATTCACAATCGCCTTCTTGTCGATGGCCATGTTGATGGCCTTGCGCACGCGGGGGTCGTCAAAGGGCTTCTTGGTGGTGTTGTAGGCCAGGTAGCCGATGTTCAAACCAGCCTGCTCCAGCACGACCATGTTGCTGTCCTTGCGGATGGCGTCCAGGTCGGCGGGGTTGGGGTAGGGCATGGCGTGGCATTCGCCCTTTTGCAACTTGGCCCAGCGCACCGATGCATCGGGTGTGATCGAGAAGATCAGGTCGTCGATCTTGGCTTTGCCAGCCCAGTATTCAGGGAAGGCCTTGAAGCGGATCAGTGCATCTTTTTGGTACTGCACCATCATGAAGGGGCCGGTGCCGATAGGCTCTTGGTCGATCTTCTCCGGTGTGCCTGCCTTGAGCATGGCGATGGCGTATTCCTTGGACTGGATGCCGGCGTATTCCATGGCCAGGTTGGACAGGAAGGGGGCCTCGGGCTTGTTCAGCGTGATCTTGACGGTGTATTCATCCACCTTGTCCACGGCCTTCAGCAGCTTGGGCATGCCCATGTCGTTGAAGTAGGAGTGGTTGGAGCTGGTGACCTTGAAGTAGGGGTCGGATTCGTTCCACTGGCGCTGGATCGCAAAGATGAAGTCGTCTGCGTTGAAGTCGCGTGTGGGTTTGAAGTTTTTGTTGGAGTGCCACTTCACACCCTTGCGCAGGTGGAAGGTGTATTCCAGGCCGTCATTGGACACGGTCCACTTTTCAGCCAGGCCGGGCACAACCTTGGTGCCGCCGCGCTCGAAATCAACGATACGGCCGTAGATTTGGGAGTTGACGTCGAACGATGTGCCGGTGGTGTTGATACCGGGGTAGAAGTTCTCAGGGCTGCCTTCGGAGCAATACACCAGGGTCTTGGCGGCAACCGGTGTCAGGGCCATCAAGGCGGGCAGGGCCACCGCGCACAACATGGCAATTTTGCTGGCACGCAGTCGGCTGCGTGGAATAGAAGTGGTCATCAAGAAAACTCCAGAAAAAAGGGGTGGCAAGCTACCCCTGAGGAAGGATTGAACCAAGCTTGTGGCCTGATCGCCGAACACCCATGTTACGCGAGTAAAGAGCTGCCCTGTATTGGGGTTCCTACTGCTAGGGATTTAGGTTGCCGCAGCCAGACGCGGTGCCTCAAAACAGGCCACCAGACGGCCATGCAGCTCTTGCAGCACGGGGCGTTCTTTGCGGCACTGGTCGGTGGCGTGCGGGCAGCGGGTGGAGAACACGCAGCCCACCGGTGGATTGAGTGGTGATGGCAGCTCACCTTTGAGCACGATGCGCTGCGTCACTGCGCCGCTGCCAGCCAGGCCGGGGGTGGAGGCCAGCAGGGCCTGGGTATAGGGGTGCAGAGGGCGGTTGAAGATGGCGTTTTTCTCACCATGCTCCACGGTGTTGCCCAGGTACATGACCAGCACATCGTGCGCAATGTGGCGCACCACGCCCAGGTCGTGCGAGATGAACAGATAGGCCAGGCCCAGGTCGCGCTGCAGATCGGCCAGCAGGTTCAGCACCTGGGCCTGGATGGATACATCCAACGCCGACACAGGTTCATCGGCTACGACCAAGGATGGCTCCAACATCAGCGCGCGTGCAATCGCAATGCGCTGGCGCTGGCCGCCGGAGAACATGTGCGGGTAGCGGTCGTAGTGTTCGGGGCGCAGGCCGACCAGGGCCAGCATGGAGCGGGCTTTTTCGGCACGCTGTGCGGCCGTCAGCTCGGTATTGATCTCCAGCGGTGCCTCCAGAATCTGGCCGATGCGCTTGCGCGGGTTCAGCGAGCCATAGGGGTTCTGGAATACCAACTGCACTTTCTTGCGCAAGGCTTTTTTGTCGTGCGCTGATGCATGGACCACGTCGATATCGCCCAGGTGCAGGCTGCCGCCGGTGGGGTGTTCGATCAGCGTGACCATGCGGGCCAGCGTGGACTTGCCGCAACCGGATTCGCCGACGACGGCCAGCGTCTTGCCGGCTTCGACGGTGAACGACACGCCGCCCACGGCTTGCAGCAGGTCGGGCTTGCTGAACATGCCTCGGCTGATGGGGTAGACACGGCGCAGGTCCTTGGCCGTGACGACAGTCTTGCCGGGCGTTGTGGTGGTGGTGCTAGGGGTGCTCATGCTGCGGCCTCCGCGTGTTTGGGGGCATGGGCATTGCGATCCGGGTCACCCAAGGGATAGTGGCAGCGCACGGCGCCGTCCTGCCAGGCGCGCAGCGGCGGGCGAGTCTGGCACAGGCCATTGTTGGCATAGCTGCAACGGGGCGCAAACAGACAGCCCTTGGGGCGGTCGTATAGGCCGGGCACCATGCCGGGAATGGTGGCCAGGCGCGAGTGGCCGTCGTTGCGCTCGGGCAGGGCTGCCATCAGGGCTTCGGTGTAGGGGTGCTGGGGGCTTGTGAACAGCGTGTTGGAGCCGCGCTCTTCCATGATCTGGCCGGCATACATCACGGCGATGCGCTGGGCCATTTCGCTGACCACACCCATGTTGTGCGTGATCAGCACCAGGGCCATGCCGCGGTCCTTTTGCAGGCTGCGCAGCAGGTCCAGGATCTGGGCCTGGATGGTCACATCCAGCGCGGTGGTGGGCTCGTCGGCAATCAGCAGCTTGGGGTTGCAGGCAATAGCCATCGCAATCATCACGCGCTGGCTCATACCGCCAGAGAGCTGGTGCGGGTAGACGCTCAGGCGGCTCTCGGGCGCGGGGATGCCAACCTGCTCCAGTAGCTCGATGGAGCGCTTGCGGGCGGCGGCTTTGTCCAGACCCATGTGCAGCTTCAAGGTCTCGGCCAGTTGGAAGCCCACGGTAAAGCAGGGGTTCAGGCTGGTGGTCGGGTCCTGGAAGATCATCGACAGATCTTTGCCCGTCAGGCGGCGGCGTTCGCGGTCGGAGAGGGCCAACAGGTCATGGCCATCAAAGCGCAGTTTGTCAGCCTTGACGCGGCCGGGGTAGGCCACCAGACCCATCAGGGCCATCATGGTGACGCTTTTGCCGGAGCCGGATTCGCCGACGATGCCCAGCACGTCGCCGGTGTCCAGCTTCAGGCTGACGCCGTCAACGGCGTGCATGGTGCCGTTGTGCGAGGGGAACTCGACCGACAGGTTTTCAATTTCTAGCAATGCCATTTTGAATACAGCTTCTTGAAGGTGAATTTTCCGCAGGGCCGCCCCAAGGAAAATTAGCCCCCTCGGGGGGCAGAGAGGACACGCAAGTGCCGAACGTGGGGGCCATACTTCAACGTTTGAGCTTGGGGTCTAGCGCGTCACGCAGTCCGTCGCCCAGCAGGTTGAAGGCCAATACGGTGATCAGGATGGCCAGCCCGGGGAAGGTCACCACCCACCAGGCGCGCAGCACGAATTCGCGTGCGTCGGCCAGCATGGTGCCCCATTCGGGTGAGGGCGGCTGTGCGCCCAGGCCCAAGAAGCCCAGCGCAGCCGCATCCAGAATGGCGGTGGAAATGCCAAGCGAGGCTTGCACGATCAGCGGTGCTGTGCAGTTGGGCAGCACTTCCTTGAACATGATGCGCAGGTGCCCGGCACCTCCCATGCGGGCCGCGGTGACGTAGTCGCGCGAGGTCTCTGCAATGACCGCCGCGCGCGTGATGCGCACATAGTGCGGCAGCACCACGATGGACACGGCCAGCATGGCGTTCATCAGACCGGGGCCAAGGATGGCGACGATCACAATCGCCAACAGCAGGCTGGGCAATGTCAGGATGATGTCCATGATGCGCATGACCGCAATCTCGAACATGCCGCGGAAGTAGCCAGCAAGCAGACCCAACGTGGTGCCGATCAACACGGACAAGGCAACCACAGCGATGCCGATGGTCAGCGAAAGCCGTGCGCCGTGGATCAGGCGCGAGAGGATGTCACGGCCAATCGCATCCGTGCCCAGCAAATGGGCCGACGAGCCGCCGGCCGTCCAAGCGGGTGGTACCAGGAAAACGGCGTTGTCGGTCAGGTCGGGGTTGTAGGGGGCCACAACATTGGCCAAGGCCGCCAGCAAGAGCACCGTCATCACAATGAGCAACCCGCCCAGGGCGCCGCGGTTGGCGCTGAAGTAGCGCCAGAAGTCTTTGAGCGGATGCAGTGGAGCAGCCTGTGCGGGCGATTCAGAAGGTGCAGCCATAGTGTTTGATGTCGTCGTCATTTTTGGTGGCGAATGCGCGGATTGATGATGCCGTAGGCCACGTCCACCAGCAGGTTGACGGCCATGACCAGCGAGCCCAGCAACAGCATGCCGCCTTGCAATACGGGGTAGTCGCGCCGGCTGATGGCTTCGATCAACCACTTGCCAACACCGGGCCAGGAAAAGATGGTCTCCGTCAAGATGGCGCCGGTGAACAGCACGCCCACTTGTAGGCCGATGACGGTGATGACGGGAATCAATGCGTTGCGCAGCGCATGCACGGCGACAATGCTGAAGCTGGACAAGCCCTTGGCGCGCGCGGTGCGAATGTAGTCTTCACCCAGCACCTCCAGCATGGCGGAGCGCGTCATCCGCGCGATGACGGCCAGCGGATTGGTGCCCAGCACGATGGCCGGCAAGATCAGGTGTGCAGCGGCGGACCAGAAGGCCTCGTGCTCATGCGCCAGCAGTGTGTCGATCAGCAAAAAGCCGGTCACCGGTTCGATGAAGTACTGCACGGCGATACGGCCAGAAACCGGCGTCAGATCCAGCTGTACCGAGAACAGCAGGATCAGCAACAGACCCCACCAGAAGATGGGCATGGAGTAGCCGGTGAGTGATACGCCCATGACGCCATGGTCCAGAATGGAATTGCGCTTGACTGCGGCGATGATGCCCGCCGGTATGCCGATCAGCAGCGCGAACAAGATGGCGCACAGACCCAACTCCACCGTGGCTGGAAAGAGTGCGGTGAACTCGCTCAGCACAGGGGCCTGCGTGATGATGGACTTGCCCAGATCACCCTGCAAAACCTTGGCAATGTAGATGCCGTATTGCACGATGACGGGCCGGTCCAGACCGTATTCCTTGAGCAGCACAGCATGGCGCGCGGCATCAATGCCGCGCTCACCAGCCAAGGTTTCAATAGGGTCGCCAGGGACCAGGCGAATGAGGAAAAACGCCACCAGCGTCATGCCGAAAAAAGTCGGGATGATCAGGCTCAAGCGCGTGAACAAAAAGCGCAGCATGGGGTTGGTGTTGTGGGAGTTGTATAGACAAAAAGGCCTGCACCGGGCTGGTGCGTGAGGCCCCGCATTCTACCAATGCAAAAACCGGGCCGCGACCCTCTTGGCACGGTGTTTCTACCTAGTTGTCACCTATGTTCTGCATCCCAAGAACTGCTGGCGACGGGCATAAAAAAAGGCCGACAAGATCGGCCTTTTTGGGTTTGGCAGATGCCAATTATTTGAGGTGCTTGCCGATCAGGCCAGCCATCTCAAACATGGAGACTTGCATCTTGCCGAAGATTTCCTTCAGCTTGGCGTCTGCATTGATCATGCGCTTGTTGACGGCGTCTTGCAGCTTGTTCTTCTTGATGTAAGCCCACAGCTTGCTCACCACTTCTGTACGTGGCAGGGGGGTTGCACCCACGATAGCGGCCAAAGCGGCGCTAGGTGTCAAGGCCTTCATGAATGCAGCATTCACGGTGCGCTTCTTGGCGGGAGCCTTGGGAGCTGCCTTCTTGGCAGGTGCCGCTTTCTTAGCGGGAGCTGCCTTCTTGGCGGCTACTTTCTTAGCGGGAGCTGCTGCTTTCTTTGCAGGAGCAGCTTTCTTTGCCGGAGCGGCTGCCTTTTTAGCAGGTGCCGCTTTCTTAGCCGGAGCTTTCTTTGCAGTTGCCATGATTGAACGTCCTTCTTGAAGTTGATTAATCGCCAGTGAAAAGCTGCCCTTTCACTGGTACCCGGATGCTACTGGAGAAAAAGCGCCTTATCCAGCGGAAAAATGACTTTTTCATTGGGAAATGTTGTTTTTTCCATTGGAGAATGGGCCCATTTGGCAAAAAGGAGAGATGAGCTATGGCGATCGCGTTTGCAACCTGTGACCTGTGCGATGACCACAAGGGGGATTCCACTGGCGATTTTCGGGTGCTTCCACCGGTGTTTCGGGACTTTGGCGGGGTCAAAAAGTTCGCAGGCCCGGTGGCGACGGTCAAGTGCTTTGAAGACAATACGCTGGTCAAGGCCGCAGTTGATTCACCGGGTTATCTGGAGACGCCTGAGGGCCGCGTGGCCAAGGTGCTGGTGGTCGATGGCGGTGGATCCTTGCGCAAGGCGCTGCTGGGCGGCAACCTGGGCGCGGCTGCTGCCCGCAATGGTTGGGCCGGTGTCGTCATCGACGGCTGCGTGCGCGACACCGCAGAACTGGCCGCGCAGGCGGTGGGCATACGCGCCCTGGCCGCCATGCCCCTGCCCACCGAGAAGCGCAACCAGGGCCAAGCCGACGTGGCCGTACAAGTGCAGGGCGTGTGGGTGCGCCCGGGCGATTGGCTCTATGCCGATGAAGACGGCATCGTCGTCGCGTCTAAGGCGCTGGTGTAGTCGTACTGCCCGAGGGCAGTGTGGCCAGCAGCACGCCTAAGAGCGCGATGCCAAAGGCCAGCATCTGCATCCCGCTCAACGCCTCACCCAGCACCAACACACCCACCAGCGCGGCGGCGATGGGCAGCATCACGCTGAACACGCCAGCGCGGGCCGCGGGCACGGTTTGCAGACCCGTCATCCATAGCCAGACGGTCCATACGCTGGCCGCCAAGGCGTAGAAGACCAGCAGCAGCCACAGGCCAGGCGTGACCGTTGCAAATTGGAAGTGCAGGGCGGCGTACAGGCCCATCGGCGTCATCAGCACAAAGCCCCACAGGTTGATGAGTGCCGCGATGCGTTTGGGTGACAGGCTGCCGGTCAGCTTCTTGCCGATGACGGCATAGGCCGCCTCGCACAGCACGGCCACAAACACCAGGACATTGCCCCACAGGGAGAGGTCATTGGCGCTATGGGCCTCTGGCCCTCGTGAAATATGCGTGGACAGCTCACTTTTTGAGAGCGCCACCAAGGCAATGCCCAGCACGCCGCAGGCAATGGCCAGCCAAACGCGCAGGCCAATGCGTTCTTTCAAAAACGCCCAGCTCATCACCGCCACCACGGCGGGTATGGTCGCCATGATGACGCCGGCCGACACTGCAGTTGTCATGCTGACGCCGAACAGCATGGCGATGGAGAACAAAAAATTCCCGACAAAGGATTCCAGGAACAGAAGGCGCTTGGTGGCGCCCGTCATCGGCGCCTCGTTTGGGGTGCGCTTGAGCCAGTGCGCCATTGCGATGCCGCCTATGCCAAAGCGCAGCCAGGCCAGCAAGAAGACTGATAGTGCGGCCACCAATGGCTTGGACAGCGCGACATAGCTGCCCACCAAGGCCATGCTCAGACCGAGGCTGCCATAGGCCAGCCAGCGAGCCGGCTGCCTGGCCGATGATGTGGCCTTAGCCCCGGCGGTACCTGTCAAGCGGTCTCGCCAGACAGCTTGTGGTGGCCGGCGTGTGCGTTCTTGATGGCCTGTGGGCCTAAAGAGCCCACCAGCATGCCCAATAGAGCGGCCAGGACGCCGGCGAGCTGGGCGGGGAACTCGGTGCCAGCGGGCGTGGCCAGGAACAGCACCCAGGTCAGCAGACCCAGCACGATGGAGAACAGGGCCCCCTGCGTGGTGGCGCGCTTCCAGTACAAGCCGAACACCAAGGGCACGAAGGCGCCTACCAGGGTCACCTGGTAGGCACCCGAAACCATTTCATAAATCGGGGTGCCCTGGGTCTTGATGGCGTAGGCCAACACCGAGACGCTAAAGACCAGCACGGTGATGCGCATCGTGCGCAGCTCTTCCTTGTCGCCCATGCGGGGTTTGAACTGGCGCCAGATGTTTTCCACAAAGGTCACACTGGGGGCGAGCAGGGTGGCCGAAGCCGTGGATTTGATGGCCGACAGCAGTGCGCCAAAGAACAGCACTTGCATCACGAAGGGCATGCGCTCCAGCACCAGTGTGGGGAGCACTTTTTGTGGATCTTCCTTCAGCAGCGCCGCGGTCTGCTCCGGCATGATGATCAGCGCGCTGGCCACCAGGAACATGGGCACAAAGGCAAACAGGATGTAGCAGACACCGCCGATGACGGGGCCCTTGGTTGCGGCATTGATGTTGTTGGCCGACATCACGCGCTGGAAGACGTCCTGCTGGGGGATGGAGCCCAGCATCATCGTGATGGCTGCGGCAAAGAAGAAAACAATGTCCTTGAAGCTGGGCTCGGGCAAGAACTTGAACATGTCTTTGCTGACCGCCAGGGAGACTACCTTGTCGGCGCCACCGGCCATGTTGCCGGCAAACACGGCCAGGATGGCCAAGCCGCCGACCAGGATGATCATCTGGATGAAGTCGGTCACCGCCACCGACCACATGCCGCCAAACAGCGTATAGGCCAGGATGGACAGCACACCAATTGTCATGCCCATGGGAACGCTGATGGCTCCGGCCGACAGCAGGTTGAACACCAGGCCCAACGCGGTAACCTGCGCCGACACCCAGCCCAGATAGCTCAGCATGATGATCAGGGAGCAGACGATTTCTACTGCTCGGCCGAAGCGTTCTCGGTAGTAGTCGCTGATGGTCAGCAGATTCATCTTGTAGAGCTTGCCGGCGAAGAACATACCCACCAGGATCAGACAGGTGCCAGCGCCGAACGGGTCTTCGACAACGCCGTTGAGCCCGCTGTTGACGAACTTGGCCGGAATGCCCAGCACCGTTTCGGAACCAAACCAGGTCGCGAACGTCGTGGTGACGATCATGATCAAAGGCAGATTGCGACCTGCGATCGCGTAGTCCGAGGTGTTCTTGACGCGCTTGGCCGCGTAGAGACCAATGGCGATGGTGATCAGCAGGTAGACGATGACCAGGGTCAACAGCACGGCGCACTCCTTTTATTTAAAAACCGCGCATTATCCCAACAGTTTGTAAGGGAAACGGCGTTTGCCCGTCATGTTGGGCGTGTGCAATGTGTAAAGCGGTCCTGCAGCCAGAGGGCTGGGGCGTTGGCACGGTGCATGCATTTGCCCTTCAGAATTTTCATATCGCAATTTTTAAAGTTCACATTGAGAAATGAATGATGTAAGCCATTGATTTGTATGGAAAAATATTTAGTCATATATAAGACATAAGATACAATTTAAGTCTTATAGAAGACTACAATAGGGCCAAGCTTGAAATGCAAAGCTCCCTTCAGGCGCAGAATTTCTTTAACTACGACGGAGTGATTCCATGACTACTCAGACCCGTGAACAGCAAATCGCAGCCCTTGAAAAAGACTGGGCCACCAACCCCCGCTGGAAAGGCGTCAAGCGCGGCTATTCCGCAGCCGACGTCGTTCGCCTGCGCGGCAGCGTGCAGCCCGAGTACACATTGGCCAAGCACGGCGCCGAAAAGCTGTGGGCCAAGGTCAACGGTGGTGCCAAGAAAGGCTACGTGAACGCCTTCGGTGCAATCTCCGCCGGTCAAGCCATGCAACAAGCCAAGGCTGGCCTGGAAGCCGTGTACCTGTCGGGCTGGCAAGTCGCAGCTGACGGCAACACATCCGAAACCATGTACCCCGACCAGTCGCTGTATGCCTACGACTCGGTGCCCACCATGGTTCGCCGCATCAACAACACCTTCAAGCGCGCCGACGAAATCCAGTGGGGCCGTGGCATCAACCCCGGTGACAAAGAATTCATCGACTTCTTCCTGCCCATCGTGGCCGACGCGGAAGCCGGTTTCGGTGGCGTGCTGAACGCGTTCGAACTGATGAAGAACATGATCACAGCCGGTGCTGCCGGCGTGCACTTTGAAGACCAGTTGGCTGCCGTGAAGAAATGCGGTCACATGGGCGGCAAGGTGCTGGTTCCCACCCGCGAAGCCATCGAAAAGCTCATCGCTGCCCGTTTCGCCGCCGACACCATGGGCGTACCCACCATCATCTTGGCCCGTACCGATGCGGAAGCCGCCAACTTGATAACCAGCGATTACGACGCCAACGACAAGCCCTTCATCACCGGCGAGCGTACGCAAGAAGGTTTCTACCGCGTCAAGAACGGCCTGGAGCAATCCATCAGCCGTGGCGTGGCCTACGCTCCCTACGCTGACCTGGTGTGGTGCGAAACTGGCGTGCCCGACATCGGCTTCGCCCGCGAATTCGCCCAGGCCGTGTTGAAAGAGTGCCCCGGTAAGCTGCTGTCTTACAACTGCTCTCCTTCCTTCAACTGGAAGAAGAACCTGTCGGACTCGCAGATCGCTTCCTTCCAGGAAGACCTGTCCGCACTGGGCTACAAGTACCAGTTCATCACGCTGGCCGGTATCCACATCAACTGGTTCAACACCTTCCAGTTTGCCCACGCTTACGCCCGCGGCGAAGGCATGAAGCACTACACCGAAATGGTGCAAGAGCCCGAATTTGCTGCCCGCGACAAGGGTTACACCTTCGTGTCGCACCAGCAGGAAGTGGGCGTGGGTTACTTCGATGACGTGACCACCGTGATCCAAGGCGGTACATCCTCCGTCAAGGCGCTGACCGGTTCTACCGAAGAAGAACAGTTCCACTAAGCCGTCTGCGTCTTTGCTAGACTGCCGGGGGCCGGGCTTTCGCAAGAAGGCCCGGCCTTTTTCATTGGCTGTTGCGGGAAGTATTGGGATGACGCTGTACGTATCGGATCTGGATGGCACCTTGCTGAACCGTGAAGGCAAACTGTCCGAGCGCAGCCGCGTGGGTTTGACGCACCTGCTGGAGCAGGGGCTGTTGTTCACTGTGGCCAGCGCACGCCACGTGTCATCGATCTACAGCCTGCTGGGCGATTTGCCCCTGCGCCTGCCGGTTATCTCGGGCAACGGCGCCTACATCAGCGATATGCGCAGCGGCCGCCACGAACTGGTGCGCACTATAGACCCAGGCTTGGCACAGTCCATCTTTGCCTTGGTGCGTGCGCACGGTTTGCTACCCATGTTCTCTACCCATGGCCCCAGGGGTGACCACCTGTTCTACCACTCGGCAAGCAACATAGGCCAGCAGATGTTCCTGGACGACCGCCTGAGCATCGGTGACCCGCGCTTGCGCCAATCGGCACGTTTGCAGGACGAATTGGTCGATCCGGTAGTGACGCTGATGGTGATTGATCGAGAAGCCCCCTTGCTGGCCTTGCAGGCTGCCATAGAGGAGCTGTGTGGTGACGCGGTCGAAACCCATTTGGCGGAAGATTTGTATTGCCCAGGCTGGCCCTGGCTGACTGTGCACGACAAGCGCGCCAGCAAAGACCAGGCGATCCAGACGCTGACCGAGCGCTATGGCCTGACCGAGCGGGAGATCGTGGTCTTTGGCGACCACGTCAACGATGTCAGCATGCTGCGGGCCGCCCACCGAGGTATTGCCATGGCCAATGCCATTGATGCAGTCAAGCAGGAAGCCCATACCGTGATCGGTCCACACCATCTCGACAGCGTGGTGCAATTCATTGAGGGCGACTGGCGGCGCTAAAGCATCCGTAGCAAACCCTGGCGTGCCTCAGCGGCTTGCTAGCAGGGCGTTGACCGGTTTCGGGCTATGCGGCGCTGCCAGCGCGTCCGCGGCTGCAGAGGGCGCCGCCACGGCTAGACCAGGCTTGCCGGGGTCCTGGGCCGCAAATTGTTTCATGGCATCCACCATGCCGGCGACAGACGTGTCCCTGCCGGTGGGTGCCAGGCTTGGTGATGCAGGCTGTGTGCTCAGGGAACTGAGCTCGCCCTGTGCGGGGCTCATGGTCTGGAATTTGGCCATCGCATCCACCATGGAACCCACTTGCCATTGCGTGTCGGTCTGTGTCTGTGCCACGACAGCCTGCTCTGCCGCCCGCGATGGGAGGGAGAGTGCGGGTGTTGCCGCGCGCGCGCCAGTGCTTTCGGTTGCAAACCACACGTCCGCCATGCCATGGCTGGCGCCATCGGCCGTCGTGTAGCTGGACGTCAGACCAATCAAGTTACCGTTGTCAGTCTGGTCGGAGGCTTGGGCATGCAAGTCGAGCTGGGTGATGTTCAGGCTGTTCAATGTGTGCAGTTCAGATGTTTGGCTGACACCATCCGAGTCACTGTCCACCCAGACCATCAGATCCGCAAAACCGGCGTCTGCCGCATTGACGACGCCGTCACTATTGCTATCCATTTCAGCCAGCGCCATATAGCCGTTGTCGGCTTTTTGTCCATTGGCCAGGGTTGTGCCCTCGCCAAACAGCTCACGACCACCATTGATGGAACCGTCGTGGTTTCTGTCCATGACCAGCAGGCCATCGCCTCCGGCAACCCAGCCGGTGTTGACAGCCTGGTCCACGCCAAAGATGTCGAATTGCACGCCGTGGTCAATGCTGGCGGTAGAGATGCCGTCGCCATTGAGGTCCAGAATCAATGGCGTGCCATAGGTCAGGTGCGGTCGTTGGTCCGTTGTGAATGCGGCGTATTGGTCGGTAGTGAGTGCGGCTGTTTGCTCGGAAGTCAGTGCTGCGACCTGGTTTGTCGTGAGGGCTACGATCTGGTCGGTGGACAGCCCGGTTTGAACCTGTGTGGTGGTCAGTGCCGCCAGGTCTCGGGTTTCCAGTGCGGCGGTTCCATTGGTCGTCAAGGCGGCTACTTGTCCGGTCTGGAACGAGACGACCTGATCGGTTCTCAAGGCTACAACCTGGTTGGTGGTCAGCGCCGCAATATGGTCGGTGGTCAGACCCATGCTGACCTGATTGGTTGTCAATGCTGCGACGCCTGCTGTGGTTATCGCCGCCACTTGGCTGGTAGTCAGCCCTAGGTTGATTTGGGTCGTGGTCAGAGCCACAACGTTCGTCGTCGTGAAGGCGGCGATATCCCGTGTCTCCAACGCACCAACCTGATCGGTGGTTAGGGCTGCCACTTGGCTGGTCTTCAAGGCAGCAATCTGATCGGTTCGCAGCGCGGCGATCTGATCCGTTGTGAAGCCCTTGCCAATCTGGTTGGTGCTCAGGGCAACGATGCCATTGGTCGTCAGCGCTGCGATCTGGTCTGTGGTCAGGCCCATACCTATCTGGTCGGTGGACAGCACGGCAACATTGGCCGTGGTCAATACGGCCACATCGCGCGTCTCCATGGCCGCAACCTGATCCGTGGTCAGAGCGGCTACCTGGCTGGTGCTCAGAGCTGCGATCTGGTCGGTACGGAGTGCGGCAATCTGGTCAGTTGTAAAGCCCTTGCGGATCTGATCGGTGCTCAGCGCGCCAATGCTGGTGGTAGTCAGCGCAGCCACGTCGCGCGTTTCCAAGGCCGCGACTTGATCCGTGGTCAGCGCAGCCACTTGGCTGGTCTTGAGTCCGGCCACTTGGTCGGTGCGCAAGGCCGCGATCTGGTCCGTCGTAAAGCCTTTGCTGATCTGGTCAGTACTCAGAGCCCCGATGCCGGCGGTCGTGAAGGCGGCCACCTGGTCGGTGCTCAATCCCGATGCAATCTGGTCCGTCGATAGCGCGGCGATGTTGGCGGTCGTCAATACCGCGATGTCGCGGGTTTCCACTGCAGCGATCTGGTCACTCGTCAATGCACCGACCTGGTCGGTTCGCAGCGCCACAATCTGATCACTACGCAGTGCGGCGATCTGGTCGGTTGTGAAGCCTTTGCGGACCTGGGTGGTGGACAGTGCAGCGACGTTGACCGTGGTCAGCGCGGCCACATCGCGCGTCTCCAGTGCGGCAATCTGGTCTGTTGTCAGGCTAGCCACCTGGCTGCTCTTCAGAGCCGCAACTTGGTCCGTGCGCAATGCAACGACCTGATCTGTTGTCAGACCCTGACCCATTTGATCCGTGCTGAGTGCAGTAACCTCTGCGGTTGTCAGGGCGGCGACTTGGTCTGTGGTGAAACCTTTGCCGATCTGGTCGGTGGAGAGCACGGCTACATTGGCCGTGGTCAGCGCAGCAATGTCTCGAGTCTCTATCGCAGCCACCTGGTCGGTGGTCAGCGCCAAGACTTGGTTGGACTTGAGTGCCGCAACCTGGTCAGTGCGCAGCGCCGCAATCTGATCGGTTGTCAGGCCTCTGCTGATCTGGTTGGTACTCAGAGCGCCTATACCGGCCGTGGTCAGAGCAGCGATCTGGTCGGTAGTGAAGCCACTTGCGATCTGATCGGTCGACAACGCGGAAATATTGCTCGTCGTCAAAACGGCCACGTCACGCGTCTCCAGAGCAGCAATCTGATCGGTCGTCAGTGCCGCGGCCTGGTTGCTGCTAAGCGCTGTGATCTGGTCTGTTCGGAGGGCTGCGATTTGATCCGTTGTCAGCCCACTACGGACTTGCGCGGTGCTCAGTGCGATCAAGTTGGCCGTTGTCAGGGCGGCAATGTCGCGCGTTTCCATTGCGGCGATCTGATCCGTTGCCAGTGCCGCAACTTGACTTGACTTGAGCGCGGCCACCTGATCGGTGCGCAGGGCTGCTACGTGATCGGTCGTCAGCCCCTTGCTGATTTGATCTGTGGTTAGCGCGGCCACTTCTGCTGTTGTCAGCGCAGCAATCTGCTCGGTTGTCAGTCCTTTGTTGATTTGGTCGGTCGACAGCACGGCTACGTTGGCGGTTGTCAGCGCTGCAATATCTCGGGTCTCGAACGCCGCCACTTGGTCTGTGCTCAGTGCCAAGACTTGGCCGGATTTGAGAGCCGCCACCTGGTCCGTGCGCAACGCAGCAATCTGATCGGTCGTCAAGCCTTGGCCGATCTGGTTGGTGCTCAACGCGCCTATGCCGGCGGTGGTCAATGCGGCTATCTGATCGGTGGTGAATCCGCTGGCAATTTGATCGGTTGACAAAACGGCAAGATTGGCCGTTGTGAGAACCGCTACATCGCGGGTCTCCAAGGCAGCTACCTGGTCGGTTGTGAGGGCCGCAACCTGGCTGCTGCCCAGTGCCACGACCTGGTCGGTCCGCAGTGCGGCGATCTGATCGGAGGTCATACCAGCGCGTACCTGGGTTGTGCTGAGCGCCAAGACGTTTGCAGTTGTCAGGGCGGCAACATCCCGTGTCTCTAAAGCAGCGACCTGATCCGTCGTCAGCGCAGCCACCTGGCTCGACTTGAGCGCGGCCACCTGGTCGGTTCTCAGGGCCACTATCTGATCGGTGGTCAGTCCCTTGCTGATTTGGGCGGTTCCCAGTGCCGCTATGCCTGCAGTTGTCAGCGCTGCGATCTGCGCGGTGGTGAAGCCATTGGCGATCTGGTCGGTCGACAACGCAGCAAGATTAGCCGTCGTCAAAACGGCCACGTCGCGGGTCTCTAGTGCAGCGATCTGGTCGGTTGTTAGTGTCGTGGCCTGGATGCTGCTGAGTGCCGCGATCTGGTCTGTCCGGAGGGCGGCGATTTGGTCGGTTGTAAGCCCATAGCGAACTTGTGTTGTGCTCAGTACGACCAAGCTTGCCGTTGTCAGGGCGGCAATATCACGAGTCTCCAGTGCCGCGATCTGGTCCGTTGTCAGTGCAGCGACCTGGCTCGATTTGAGCGCGGCAACCTGGTCGGTACGCATCGCCACGATCTGGTCGGTGGCCAAGCCTTTGCTGATCTGGTCTGTGCTTAGTACTACCAAGTTGGCCGTGGTGAGGGCAGCGATCTGGTCCGTGCCCAATCCCTTGTTGATCTGGGTCGTGGTCAGCGCGGCGGCGCTGGCCGTCGTCAATGCTGCGATGTCGCGGGTTTCCAGCGCGGCAATTTGATCCGTCGTCAGCGCCACAAGCTGCAGGGTCTTGAGTGCCGCAACCTGGTCCGAGCGCAGTGCGACGATCTGATCCGTGGTAAGGCCCTTGGCGATCTGGTCGCTGCTGAGGGCCGCTACGCCCGCCGTGGTCAAGGCCGCGACTTGCGCCGTGGTCATGCCTTGGCCGATCTGGTCGGTGGACAGCACGGCAATGTTGGCGGTCGCCAGGGCCGCGACATCCCGGGTCTCCAGGGCGGCGACTTGGTCCGTGGTCAGCGCAGTAACCTGGTTGGTCTTGAGCGCTGCAACCTGGTCTGTGCGTAGCGCAACGATCTGGTCCGTCGTCCATCCTTTGCTGATTTGATCGGTGCTGAGCGCAACAATACTTGCCGTGGTGAGGGCTGCAATGTCACGTGTCTCCAGTGCCGCCACTTGCGCCGTAGTAAGAGCCGCTACCTGGCTGGACTTCAGCGCGGCGATCTGGTCTGTCCGCAGCGCGGCAATCTGGTCGGTGTTGAACCCCTTGCTGAGCTGGTCCGTACTCAGTGCACCCACGCCAGCCGTTGTCAGTGCGGCAATCTGATCGGTCGTCAGCCCCCTGTTGATCTGGTCCGTGCTGAGCGCCGCAATGCTGGCAATTGTCAGTACAGCAATGTCGCGGGTTTCCAGCGCCGCAACCTGATCGCTGGAGAGCATCGCAACTTGGCTGGTCTTGAGCGCCGCCACTTGGTCTGTGCGCAGCGCAGCAATTTGGTCGGTATTCAGGCCTTTGCTGATCTGGTCGGTACTGAGTGCTGCGATATTTGCAGTGGTCAGGGCAGCGAGTTGCGAGGTGCTCAGGCCGAGGTTGATTTGTTGGGTCGACAACACGGAAACCTGTGCAGACGTCAGGGCGGCAATATCCCGCGTTTCCAGGGCGGAAACCTGGTCCGTCGTCAAAGCGGCCAATTGCAGGGTCTTGAGCGCCACCACTTGGTCGGTACGCAGTGCAACGACGTGGTCCGTCGTCAAGCCCTTGCTGATCTGGTCGGTGCTGAGCGCAGCAATACCGGCGGTGGTCAGCGCGGCGATCTGTGCGGTGGTCAAACCGGCGTTGATTTGGGCCGTTGACAGAAGCGCCAAATTGGCTGTCGTCAGCACGGCGACGTCGCGCGTTTCCAGCGCGCTGACCTGGTCTGTCGTCAGCGCTGCCACCTGGCTGGATTTGAGTGCCTGCACCTGGTCGGTCCGCAGCGCGGCGATTTGCTCCGTCGTCAAACCCTTGCTGATTTGATCCGTGGAAAGAGTGGTGATGTTGGCCGTGGTCAGAGCCGCCACGTCGCGTGTCTCCAACGCGGCGATCTGATCCGTGGTCAAAGCCAAAACTTGGCTGGACTTCAGTGCCGCGACCTGGTCGGTGCGCAGCGCCACGATCTGGTCTGTCGTAAGGCCTTTGCTGATCTGATCGGTGCTCAACGCGACCACACCGGCGGTTGTCAATGCGGCGAGCTGCACTGTCCCCAGGCCGGCTTGGATTTGATCGGTGCTAAGGGCCGCCACGCTGGTGGTGCTGAGGGCCGCCACATCTCGCGTTTCCAGTGCAGCGATCTGGTCCGTGGATAGGGTGGCGACCTGGGCGGTCGACAGGGCCGCGATGTGATCGGTCCGCAGGGCGACTACCTGGTCGGTGGTGAGCCCCTTGCCGATCTGTGCCGTGCCCAACGCTCCGATCTGCTGGGTGGTCATCGCTGCGATATCGCGGGTTTCCATCGCAGCGATTTGGTCCGTGCTCAGCGCCGCAAGCTGGCTGGTCTTCAGCCCGGCAACCTGGTCCGTTCTCAGGGCCGCAACCTGATCGGTCGTCAAGCCTTTGCTGATCTGGTCGGTACTGAGTGCGTTGATGTTGGCCGTGGTCAGGGCTGCGATCTGGTCCGTGTCCAAACCTTTGCTGATCTGGTTGGTGCTGAGTGCAGCTATTCCAGAACTGGTGAGGGCGGCAACATCTCGTGTGGTCAGCGCGGCAATCTGGTCCGTTGTCAGGGCCGCAATCTGGTTGGACTTGAGTGCTGCGACCTGGTCCGTACGCAGTGCTGCGATCTGGTCCGTGCTCAGTCCCTTGCTGATCTGGTCCGTGGTCAGACCTGCAATATTGGCAGTCGTCAGCGCTGCAGTTTGCGCGCTGGTCAGGCCGCTATTGATCTGGCTGGTGCTGAATGCGGCGATGCTGGCTGTGCTGAGTGCAGCCACATCGCGGGTCTCGAAGGCGGCGATCTGGTCGGTCGTCAACGCTGCGATCTGAGCTGTCTTGAGATTGGCGATCTGGTCTGTGCGCAGGGCAATGATCTGGTCCGTTGTTAGACCCTTGCTGACCTGGTCCGTGCTCAGGGCGCCGATGTTGGTGGTGGTCAGTGCCGCAATGTCCCGTGTCTCCAGAGCCGCGATCTGGTCCGTCGTAAGGGCAGCAACCTGGTTGCTGGACAGCGCGGCAATCTGGTCCGTCCGCAGGGCCACGACTTGGTCCGTGGTCAAGCCTTTGCTGATCTGGCTGGTGCTGAGCGCATTGACATTGGCCGTTGTCAACGCTGCAATCTGGGCCGTGGTCAAGCCCAGCGCAATTTGGGTAGTGCTCAGCGCAGCAACTGCTACCGATGTGATAGCGGCAACGTCCCTGGTTTCGATGGCTGCAAGCTGATCCGTTGTTAGTGAGGCGACCTGGCTGGACTTCAGCGCAGCCACCTGGTCGGTGCGCAAGGCAGCCACTTGGTCTGTCGTGAGCCCCTTGCTGATCTGGTCGGTACCCAGTGCCGCAATGCCTGCAGTCGTCAGCGCGGCCACTTGCGCGGTCGTCAGACCCTTGCCAATCTGATCTGTTGACAAAATCGCAATGCTGGCCGTTGCCAGCACCGCAATGTCGCGCGTTTCAATCGCCGCGATCTGGTCCGTCGTCAGGGCACTCAATTGATTGGACTTGAGTGCAGCCACCTGGTCGGTGCGCAGTGCCACGATCTGGTCGGTCGTGAGGCCCTTGCTAACCTGGTCCGTGCTCAGCGCGCCGAGGGCAGTGGTGGTCAGTGCTGCGACATCGCGCGTCTCCATGGCTGCGACCTGGTCTGTCGTCAAAGCCGCCACTTGGCTGGTCTTGAGCGCCGACACCTGGTCGGTTCGCAAGGCCGCGATCTGATCGGTGGTGAAGCCTTTGCTGATCTGGTCTGTGCCCAACGTAAAGATGTCGGCCGTGGTCAATGCGGCGATCTGGGCCGTGCCCAGACCCTTGCTGATCTGGTCGGTTGACAGCACGGCAACGCTGGTGGTCGTCAGCGCGGCGATGTCGCGTGTTTCCAATGCGGTAATCTGGTCCGTCGTCAAAGCAGCAAGCTGTGCAGTCTTCAGCGCGGCGACCTGGTCCGTTCGCAGGGCAACGATGTGGTCGGTTGTCAGCCCTTTGCTAATCTGGTCTGTGCCCAAGGCATTGATGCCCGCGGTGGTCAGCGCGGCGACCTGGGCTGTGGTCATGCCCTGCTGCATTTGGTCGGTCGATAGTGCGGCGATATTGGCCGTTGCCATGGCCGCGACATCGCGCGTCTCCAGCGCAGCCACCTGGTCCGTTGTCAGCGCAGCCACCTGAGCGGTCTTCAATGCAGCCACTTGATCAGTACGCAACGCGACGATTTGATCAGTGGTGAGGCCCTTGGCAATTTGGCTGGTGCTCAGAGCGGCGATGCCGACGGTGGTCAGTGCGGCTACATCACGGGTTTCCAGCGCGGCGACCTGTAGGGTCGTCAGCGCTGTGAGCTGGTTGGTGGACAGCGCAGCTACCTGGTCTGTGCGCAAAGCCGCTATCTGGTCGGTGGTCAAACCTTTGCTGAGTTGGTCGGTGCTCAACGCGTTGACGTTGGTCGTGGTCAACGCTGCGACTTGGGCCGTTGTCAGGCCTTTGCTGATCTGGTCCGTGCTCCATGCCGCGATGGCGGTCGAGGTCAGCGCGGCCACATCCCGTGTCTCCAGCGCGCCGACTTGATCGGTTGTCAGCGCAGCCACCTGCTGGGTCTTGAGCGCCGCGACCTGGTCGGTGCGCAACGCGACGATCTGGTCCGTTGTCAAACCCTTGTTGATCTGATCCGTGCTGAGCGCGTTGACATTGGCTGTGGTCAAGGCCGCCACGTCGCGTGTTTCCAGCGCGGCCATTTGGTCCGTGGTCAGCGCCGCCACCTGGTTGGACTTCAGCGCAGCGACCTGGTCTGTACGCAGGGCCACCACTTGGTCGGTGCTGAGGCCTTTGCTGAGCTGATCCGTGTTCAGCGCCGCGATAGCAGCGGTCGTCAGCGCGGCGATTTGCGCGGTGCCCAGGCCTTTGTTGATCTGGTTCGTGGACAGCACCGCCACGTTCGCCGTGGTCAGTGCGGCAATGTCACGGGTCTCCATCGCCACCAATTGGTCGGTCGTTAGTGCCGCGACTTGGCTGCTTTTGAGCGCGGCGACCTGATCGGTCCGCAGCGCGACGACGTGGTCGGTCGTCAGGCCCTTGCTGACTTGGTCTGTGCTCAAGCTGGCGATATTGGCCGTAGTCAGTGCGGCAATCTGAGCGGTCCCCAGACCCTTGCCAATCTGATCGGTGCTCAGTGTCGCAACAGCCGTGGATGTCAGTGCGGTCACGTCCCGTGTTTCCAGCGCTGCGACTTGATCCGTGGTCAGCGCAGCGACTTGGTGGGTCTTCAGCGCCGCAATCTGATCGGTACGCAGTGCAATGATCTGGTCTGTGGTCAGCCCTTTGCTGATCTGATCCGTACCCAAAGCCGCTATGCCGACGGTGGTCAGTGCTGCCACATCCCGTGTTTCCAGCGCGGCCAATTGGCTGGTCGTCAGGGCCGCTATTTGGTTGGTGGACAAGGCGGCTAGATGGTCGGTACGCAGGGCCACGATCTGGTCCGTGGTCAAACCTTTGCTGATTTGATCCGTGCTGAGAGCAGCCAGGTTGGCGGTGGTCAATGCGGCGATCTGACCGCTTGTCAGCCCTTTGCTGATTTGGTTGGTACTGAGTGCGGCAATGGCGCTGGAGGTCAGCGCCGCAACATCCCGCGTCTCCAAAGCCGCTATCTGGTCGGTGGTCAAGGCTGCCACTTGGGCTGTTTTCAACGCAGCGATCTGATCGGTTCGCAG
This sequence comes from Rhodoferax sp. GW821-FHT07G04, assembly GCF_059418585.1. NCBI lineage: Bacteria > Pseudomonadati > Pseudomonadota > Betaproteobacteria > Burkholderiales > Comamonadaceae > Rhodoferax > Rhodoferax sp. GW821-FHT07G04. Next base: position 350,634 of record NZ_JBWKQD010000004.1, on the reverse strand, counting down.
TGCAACGATCTGGTCCGTCGTCAGGCCCTTGCTGATTTGGTCCGTATTGAGTGCTGCCACGCTGCCTGTGGTAAGTGCAGCGACCTGGGATGTTGTCATCCCCTTGGCGATCTGGTCCGTGGATAGGGCTGCAATGCCAGCCGAAGTCAGCACGGGGACATTGCGCGTCGCGAGTGCTGCCACCTGGTTGGTGGTCAACGCAGCAATTTGGGCGGTGCTGAGCGCAGCAGCCTGGTCGGTTCTGAGGGCCGCCATTTGGGCTGACGTCAGTCCCTTGCTGACCTGGTCCGTGTTCAACGCGCCTATGCCGGCCGTGGTAAGGGCTGCGACATCGCGTGTCTCCAGTGCGGCTACTTGGTCGGTGGTTAGCGCGGCGATCTGACTGGTCTTGAGCGCGGCAATCTGGTCGGTGCGCAGTGCCACGATGTGGTCGGTGGTGAAGCCTTTGCCGATCTGGTCTGTATTCAGCGCGGCAATGCCTGCCGTGGTCAACGCGGCCACCTGTGCCGAAGTCAACCCCTTGCTGATCTGATCGGTAGACAGTGTTGCAATATTGGCGGTGCCCATCGCCGCCACATCACGCGTCTCCATGGCGGCCACTTGATTGGTGGTGAGTACTGCAACTTGTGCGGTTTTCAGCACAGCGATCTGGTCAGTCCTGAGCGCCACCACCTGGTCGGTGGTCAATCCTTTGCTGACCTGATCGGTACTTAGTGCCCCGATATCAGCCGTTGTAAGTGCTGCAATCTGCGCCGTGGTCATGCCCTTGCTGATCTGGTCCGTGCTCAGAGTCGCGATGCTGGCGGTGGTCAAGGCGGCCACATCGCGAGTTTCCATTGCGGCTACTTGGCTGCTGGTCAAGGCCGCGACCTGGACCGTCTTGAGCGCCGCGACCTGGTCCGTCCTCAGGGCCACGATCTGGTCTGTCGTCAAGCCTTTGCTGACCTGGTCCGTGCTGAGGGCCCCAACGCCAGCGGTCGTGAACGCGGCCACGTCGCGTGTTTCCATCGCGGCGATCTGGCTGGTGGTCAGCGCCTGGACTTGGTTGGTGGACAGGGCTGCCACCTGGTCCGTCCGCAAGGCCACGATCTGGTCGGTGGTCAAGCCTTTGCTGATCTGATCAGTGCTCAGCGCGGCAATGCTGGCTGTGGTCAGGGCGGCAATCTGGGCCGTGCCCAAACCTTTGCTGATTTGGTCGGTATTGAGAGCCCCAATGCCGACGGATGTCAGTGCGGCAATGTCGCGGGTTTCCAGGGCAGCCATTTGGCTACTGGTCAGGGCAAACACTTGAGCCGACTTCAGCGCCGCAATCTGATCGGTGCGCAGCGCGACGATCTGGTCGGTGGTGAGGCCGTTGCTGATCTGGTCTGTGCTCAAGACGGCAATGCTGGCCGTTGTCAGTGCTGCGATCTGGGCCGTCGTCATGCCCTTGCTGATTTGGTCTGTGGACAGGGCGGCAATACTGGCTGTTGTCAACACAGCAACGTCGCGCGTTGCCAAAGCCGCAATTTGCGTGGTTGTCAGCGCAGCCACCTGGTTGGTCGTCAGGGCAACGGCTTGGTCGGTTCGCAGGGCTGCAATTTGGGTGCTGGTCAGGCCTTTGCTGACTTGGTCTGTCGTGAGTGCGGCAATATCGTTGGTGGTGAGGGCCGCTACATCACGGGTTTCCAGCGCCGCCACTTGGTCGGATGTCAGCGCCGCCACCTGCTTGCTGGACAGGGCAGCCACTTGGTCAGACCGTAGCGCCACGACTTGGGCGGTGGTCAAGCCTTTGCTGACCTGATCTGTGCCCAAAGCTGCGATGCCGGACGTTGTGAATGCGGCAATCTGAGTGGTGGTCAGCCCCTTATTGATCTGGTCAGTCGACAGCGCGGCGATGTTGGCCGTCGCCATGGCCGCCACATCACGGGTTTCCAGCGCTGCTACTTGGTCCGTGGTGAGCGCAGCGGTCTGGCTGGACTTGAGCGCAGCGACCTGGTCTGTACGCAGTGCGACGATCTGATCGGTGGTAAAGCCTTTGCTGAGCTGGTCGGTGCTGAACGCGGCGACGTCTGCCGTCGTCAGCACCGCAACCTGTGCCGTTGTCAACCCTTTGCCGATTTGATCGGTGGACAGGGCTCCTATATCTGCCGTGGTGAGTACCGCGACATTGCGTGTGGCAATGGCTGTGACCTGGCTGGTTGTCAACGCTGCGATTTGACTGGTCGTCAATGCAGTTACCTGGTCAGTCCGCAATGCAGCTATCTGGGCGCTGCCCATGCCCTTGCTGACCTGGTCGGTTGACAGCACTGCGACATTGCTTGTCGTCAGTGCGGCAACATCGCGGGTTTCCATGGCCGCAATCTGGTTGGTCGAGAGGGCTGCAACCTGCTTGCTGGACAGTGCCGCGACTTGGTCGGTTCTCAGCGCCACGATCTGATCGGTACTGAGGCCTTTGCTGATCTGGTCCGTGCTCAGCGCAGCGATGTTGGCCGTGGTGAGTGCTGCGATTTGCGCAGTGCCAAGGCCCAGGACAAGTTGGTCTGTCGAGAGAGCACCAACGTTGGAGGACGTCAACGTCACTACGTCGCGGGTTTCCAATGCGGCCACTTGGCTGGTTGTCAGCGCGCCGACCTGGCCAGACTTGAGCGCCACCACCTGGTCGGTGCGCAGGGCCACCACCTGGTCGGTGGTAAATCCCTTGCTGATTTGATCCGTGCTCAACACACCAACATGGTTGGTGGTCAGCGCTGCGACCTGGGCGGTTGTCATGCCCCTGTTGATCTGGTCGGTCGTCAACGCGCCCACACTGGCGGTGGTCAGTGCGGCAATATCGCGTGTTTCTATGGCGCCAACCTGGGTGCTGGTCAGGGCAACCACTTGGTTAGTGGTCAGGGCGGCAACCTGGTCGGAGCGCAAGGCGACGATCTGGTCGGTCGTCAGACCTTTACTCACTTGGTCGGTACTGAGCACACCCAAACTGGAGGTCGCCATCGCAGCAATGTCGCGCGTTTCCAAGGCGGCCACTTGGTTGGTGGTCAGAGCAGTGATCTGGCCCGTCGCCAGGTTGGCAACCTGGTCGGTACGCAGGGCAACGATCTGATCCGTTGTCAATGCAGCCACACCGGCGGAGGTCAATGCAACAAGACTCGCTGTGCTGATGGCTGCGACCTGGGATGTAGTCAGGCCCTTGCCGACCTGGTCAGTGGTCAGCGCCGCCAGGCTGGACGTGGTCAGCGTCGCGATGGCACGCGTGCTCAGTCCTGCGACCTGGTCGGTGGTTAGAGCAGTGACCTGGTTGGTTTTCAACGCAGCGGCTTGGTCGGTCCGCAAGGCTGCGATCTGGCTGGTCGTCAAACCTTGGCTCAGTTGGGCGGTCGACAATGCCGTGAGTGCGTTGGTGGTCAGTGCTGCCACATCCCGGGTTTCCAACGCGGCTACCTGGCTAGTCGTCAATGCGGCTACTTGGGCAGTGGCAAGGGCCGCCACCTGATCCGTGCGCAGCGCCGCGATCTGGTCGGTCGTCAGACCTTTACTGACCTGGTCCGTGCCGAGTGCAGCAATGCCGGCCGTAGTGAATGCAGCAAGGTCCCGCGTTTCCAGCGCAGCCACCTGGTTGGTCGTCAGGGCCACTGCCTGATTCGTGGTCAACGCGGCGATCTGGTCGGTGCGAAGGGCCACGATTTGGTCTGTCGTTAGGCCCTTGCTAATCTGGTCGGTGCCCAAAGCACTGAGGCTGGTCGTGGACAGGGCGGCCACATCACGCGTCTCCAGGGCTGCGATCTGCTGGGTAGCCAAGGCCATGACCTGGCTTGTGGTCAGCGCCGCGACTTGGTCGGTTCGCAGAGCTACTACCTGATCCGTGCTCAGCGCCGTGACGATTGAGCTGGTGAGTGCTGCAACGAACAGAGGCCGCAGCGATGTAATCTGGTTGGTTGTAAAGGCAGCGATCTGGGCTGTCGTCAGAGACGCGTAGTCCGCTGTCGACAAGTGATCAAGTTGACTCGTCGTCAGGACCGCAATATCTTCCGTTCTCATTCCCACAAAGGGGGAGGCCATGACAATCACTCCAGCAGGTTGCTGCGCCTAAAAAAGCCGGGCGGCATTGCATTTAGCGCACCAGTATGCAGGAACTATCGTCAAACTGGATGTGCCTTTTTGCGAGCGCGACGACCACTGCGCCGCCAATGCGGGCTGCAATTGGGAGTGTCCAGGAAAAAGGCCGTGGCGATCCGGCGCAAAGCCTGGGTTTATCCGGCCTTTTGTGTGGGATCAAGCCTTGCCGGCTAGTGTGTGAGGGCAGTCTTCCCACGCGCGCACGGCGCAACCACAATGTGTCACTTGCACTGCAGACGTGGTGAGGACGCCTGCCGATCGCCGGATCGGGGCTTTGTCATCAGGCGACCGCCGTGAACCCGTGGCGCCCGAAGCTTGGTTGGCAGTCGTCGAACCGTCCGCCTGGGGAATCCAGCGCAGAAAGGGCGTGAGATCCGCCACGTCGACGATGTACCACTGCTTTTTTGCAGCGTCCCAACGGGCTCCCAGCGCCTTGGCGGCGTCCTTTTCTGAAAAAGGGGTTACCAGATTGATTCTCATGGCGGTGCGGCAATGTATGTGGATTCGGGAATAGAAAAAGCCCACCGTCTTGCGACAGTGGGCTCTCTAATTTGGCTCCTCGACCTGGGCTCGAACCAGGGACCTACGGATTAACAGTCCGGCGCTCTACCGACTGAGCTATCGAGGAATGAAGCCTCAAATTATAGCGTGCAAATTTGGTGTTTTGCAAGAGGCGCCATTTTTTTTGAAAAAAGTTCGCAATTCGTATTTGCACCGGTCAGTCATGTGACGGCGTTTCCACGCCCAGCAACTTGTGTAGCTTGGGACTGGTCGTGGTGTACTGCAACATCACTTTCTTGTCGGGGAAGATGAAGGGCATGGCGCCGAAGGCAGCCAAGGTGGCTTCGTGGAAGCCGCACAGGATCAACTTCTTCTTGCCAGCATAGGTGTTGATGTCACCCACCGCAAAAATGCCGGGTTCACTGGTGGAAAACTTTTCGGTATCCACTTGCAACTGCTTGCGTTCGATGTCTAAGCCCCACTGGGCCACTGGGCCCAGTTTGGGCGAGAGGCCTTGCAAGACGAGCAACATCTCCAGCGGAAGTGTGCGTGTCTGGCCTTCGGAGTCCAGGATCTGAATGCCGGTCAGGCGGTCCTGCACCGTTTCCAGGCCCTGCGCCTGGCCGGCCACGAAGTGCAAGTGGCCTTGCTGCACCAATGCGCGGAAACGCTCCACGGTCTGGGGTGCGGCGCTGAACACATCGCGGCGGTGAACTACGGTTACGCGTTTGGCCTTATGGGGGTGGCCGTCGGGGTGGGCGGTGCAGAGCTTTAGCGCCCATTCAAGTGCGGCATCGCCATCACCAAAGATCACGACATTTCTGTTCGCACACACCGACGCCTCGGGCACGCTATGCAGCAACTGGGTGCCGGCAAACGCGGACAGCCCTTCGACATGCAGGGTGCGTGGCAGGAACGCCCCGACACCTGCGGCAATGAAAACGGTTTTACACAGAAAACGCTGCGATTGGGATGTCTCCACCAAAAAGAGGCCATCCGGCTGCTTTTGCAAGTGGGTGACGACCTGGCTCCAATGGAAATGCGCACCAAAGGGGGCGATCTGGGCCATCAGTTTGTCGGCCAGTTCGCGGCCGGTGCAGACGGCCAGGGCCGGGATGTCGTAGATGGGTTTATCGGGATACAACTCGGCACACTGACCACCGGGGCCAGGCAGTGCGTCCACTACGTGCACCCGGACTTCCTGCAAGCCGAGTTGGAACACCTGGAACAGGCCCACCGGGCCCGCACCGATGATGAGCGCATCGGTTTCTATAACAGGGGCGGGCGGCGGTGCCATGGGCACGGCCAGATCAGCGGATCAGGTGGACCAGCTTGCCGGTCTTGTCTTTCCACTCTTCGGCTTCGGGCAGCTCGGCCTTGCGCTTGGTGATGCTCTTCCAGGTGGGCAGCTTGGCCAGTTCGGCGTTCAGGGCCGTCATGTGGCGCTGGTCGGCGGGCACATCTTCTTCTGCGTAGATGGCGTTGACCGGGCATTCGGGGATGCACACCGCGCAGTCGATGCATTCATCGGGGTCGATGGTCAGGAAATTGGGGCCTTCGCGGAAGCAATCCACGGGGCAGACGTCGACGCAATCGGTGTACTTGCACTTGATGCAGGCTTCGGTGACGGTATGGGTCATTTTGTTTTCTAGTGCGAGAAGAGATTTAACAACTTCTTGATTTTATTGGCAATTGGTCACCCATCCTGTCGCATGGGTACGCCAGGATGAGCGACATTGCACCATCGTGCGGACCGACGCTCAGTTCAACAGCAGTGCACCCGAGGTCTTGTGGCTGGCCGTATCCACCAGAATCAGCGCACCCAGAATGCGCGACTGGCTGTAGGGCAGGGCGGCGATAGGCTCTTGCAGCGCCAGCTCGATATGGCCGATGGCGTTGGGCTCGATCTGTGTCGCGTCGTGTTCTTCCAGCGTATTGACGTCCAGGCTGTGCACGATGCGTTTGACCTTGGCCTTGATCCAGCGGTGGCCGTGCAGGGCTAGGTAGACGCGGCCGGCAACTAGGGGCTCGTCGTCCATCCAGGCCACGGTGGCTTTGATCTCGCGCGTGGGCTGGAAGAATTTGACCGGCGTGTTGTCGGCAAACTCGTCGTCCGAGGCCGGGGCGGTGGTCGCGGTGGACAGCAGCCAGTCGCCGCGGGACACGTCGACCTCGCGGTCCAGCGTGATGCCGGCGCCATGGCCAGCCGCTACGCCCTTAGGCACGCGGGCGTGGTTGACCACCTGGGCCACGACGGCGGTCTGGCCGCTGGGCAGTATCGTGATGGTGTCGCCGGGCTGGACGCGGCCGGTGGCCACACGGCCCCAGAACACACGGCGGCCCTGGGTGGTGTCGGCCGAGTTGTGGAATTTCTCGACCCACTGCACCGGGAAGGCGAAGGGCACGTCGGTCTCGGCGGCGGTCACGGGCAGGGTTTCCAGCAGGGCCAGCAGACTGGGGCCGGTATAACCGCACCAGCCTTCGGTTGCGGTCACCACGTTGTCGCCCTTCAGGGCCGACATCGGAATGGTGGCCGTGACGGCAATGCCGGCGTGCTCGGCAAAGGCGAGCAGGGCCTCGCGGATCTTGGCAAAAGCCTTGGCAGCATCGGCACCCAGGGCGTCCAGCTTGTTGACGGCGAAGACGATGCTGGGCACACGCAGCAGGTTGACCAACAGCGAATGGCGGCGGGTCTGGGGCAGCAGGTCCACCAGGCCTTCCACATCCCACTTGAGCTTGGTGGCATCCACCAGCACCACGGCGGCGTGGGCGCTGCTGGCTGCGGTGACCATGTTGCGGGTGTACTGCACGTGGCCCGGCGCGTCGCCGATGATGAACTTGCGGGTGGGGGTGGCGAAGTAGCGGTAGGCCACGTCGATGGTGATGCCCTGTTCGCGTTCGGCGCTCAACCCGTCGGTGAACAAGGCCAGGTCGGCCTCGCCACTCTTGGACACATTGGCCAACTGGTCTTGCAGCACCGAGCGGCTGTCCACCAGCAGGCGGCCGATCAGCGTGCTCTTGCCATCGTCCACGCTGCCGCAGGTGATGAAGCGCAGGGCGGACTGTATGTCAAATTCGCCGCTAGCCCTCGTGGAATTTGCGTGGTCAGCTATCAAAGTAGTAGCGTTCATCAGAAGTATCCGTCTTTCTTGCGTTTTTCCATCGAGGCTTCGGAAGTCTTGTCATCCATGCGGGTTGCGCCGCGTTCGGACACGTCAGCCTGCAGCGTCTCGATGACGATATCGGCGGCGGTTGCGGCCAGGCTGTCCACGGGGCAGGTGCAGGTGATGTCGCCCACGGTGCGAAAGCGCACGTCACGGCTTTCAATCGTTTCGCCGTCCTTGGCCGGAGTCAGGTCGGTCACCGGCACCAAGAGACCCTTGCGTTCGACCACGTCACGCTTGTGCGTGTAGTACAGGCTCGGCAGCGCGATCTTTTCGCGTTCGATGTACTGCCACACGTCCAGCTCGGTCCAGTTGCTGATGGGGAACACGCGGAAGTGTTCGCCGGGTTGCAGGCGGGTGTTGAACAACGTCCACAGTTCGGGGCGCTGGGCCTTGGGTTGCCATTGGCCAAAGCTGTCGCGGTGGGAGAAGATCCGTTCCTTGGCGCGGGCCTTCTCTTCGTCGCGGCGGGCACCGCCGATCAGCGCGTCAAAGCGGAATTCTTCAATCGCTTCGAGTAGCGTCACCGACTGGTGCACGTTGCGCGATTCGCCGGGGTGGGCCAGGCGCACGGTGCCGCGGGCCATGGAGTCTTCGACGCTGCGCACGATCAGTTCGGCACCCAGTTCCTTGGCGCGGAAGTCGCGGAAATCGGTCACTTCGTGGAAGTTGTGGCCGGTGTCGATCATCAACAGCGGGTAGGGGATGCGGCCCACGCCAAAGGCTTTTTCGGCGCACTTGAGCATGACCAGCGAGTCCTTGCCGCCGGAGAACAGCAGCGTGGGGCGCTCAAAGGCGGCGGCGACTTCGCGCAGGATGAAGATCGTCTCTTCTTCCAATGCATCAAGGTGCTGGTTGGAGAGGCGTTCGAAATGGGTGGGTTCAGTCATGGCGTTCATGGCGTTGTCGTATTCAGGGAGTTTAGTCAGTGCGCAATGTGCAAGCCGCACTCGCGCTGCTCTTCGCCCTTGGTCGGGTCCACGTAGTCGAAATTGTTGGGCAGGCCGTGGGCCTCGCAGTACTGGTAGAGGTCTTTGGACGACCAGTGCAGCAGCGGGGCGACCTTGATCAGGCCGTCCGGGTTGATGCTCACAGGGTCCATCTGGGCGCGTACGGCGCTGTCGGTGGCGCGCAGCGCGGTGAACCAGACCTTGGGCGCCGTCTCGCGCAGCGCGCGGGCGAAGGGCTCCAGCTTCACCTCTTCGGTGAAGGCGGCGTGGCGCGGGTCGTCCAGCCCGGGCAGCGGGCCATCCACGGCCTCGCGGTGCGCGCGTGAGCGCAGCGGCAGGTAGATGCGCAGGTTCAGGCCCAGTTGCTTGGTCACTTCGTCGGCGTAGCGGTAGGTGGCCTCGGTGTTGTAGCCATTGTCCATCCAGACCACGGGTACGTCGGGTTTGGCGCGCGTGACCATGTGCAGGATCACCGCCTCGAACGGGCGGAAATTGGTGGTGACGATGGGGCTCTGGTTCAGGCCTATGGCCCATGCGACCAGGGCTTGGGCGTCGCGGCCCAGCTCGGCGTTGATCTTTGCGAGATCGAGAGTATTGCTTGCGGTGCTCATGCGGCTTCCCGGGAAAAGTGGGGCTTCACGGTGACGGCGTCACCTTGGTAGAAGGCGGTGTAGCGGTCCAATTGCCGCTGGGCTGTGCCTACGTCCTGGCCTGCGCGCAGCACGGCGGAGGTGAAACCGCTGCGTTGCATCTGCGCCAATTGGTCGACCAGCACGTCGCCAGTGGCGCGGATCTCGCCCTTGAAGCCCAGGCGGCGGTGCAGCAAAAAGGCCTGGGTGAACGCGCGGCCATCGGTGAACTTGGGGAAGACCAGGTCGATACGGTCGACACCATCCAGCGCCAGCGTGCGGGGGTCTTCCGTATTGGCAAGCTCTACGACGTTTTGGCCTTCAGCCCTCGTAGAATGTGCTTCTGCAGCTATCAATTTCATAGTTAAGCTTCCTGTGCGTCTTTTGCATAGCCGGCCGACTTGGGCAGGGCGTGCAGGTCTTCGTGTTTGTCGGCCAGGCGAGCGCTGTTGGCCGCGGTCTTGAAGGTGTCAAAACCGACGCGCTTCACGCAGTCGATAAAGGTCTCGCGGCCGTTGCGGTTCAGGCGGAAGGTGTCCAGCAAGGCTTCGATGACGCCAGGTACTTCGCCCGCGCCAAACGATGGACCGACCACCTTGCCAGGTACTGCGGCGCCGGAGAGGGCGGAGCCATCCGAGCCGCCCAGCGAGATCTGGTACCACTCCTTGCCGTCCTTGTCCACGCCCAGCACGCCGATGTGCCCGCTGTGGTGGTGGCCGCAGCTGTTGATGCAGCCGCTGATGTGCAGGTCGATCTCGCCCAGGTCGTGCAGCTCGTCCATGTCCTGGTAGCGCTCCGTGATAGACGCCGCAATCGGGATGGAGCGGGCGTTGGCCAGCGCGCAAAAGTCGCCGCCGGGGCAGGCAATCATGTCCGTCAGCAGGCGGATGTTGGAGCGCGCCAGGCCGGCGTGGCAGGCGGCCACCCACAGGGCGGGCAGGTCTTCGGCGCGTACCCAGGGCAAGAGCAGGTTCTGGTCGTGCGTCACACGCACTTCGCCAGCGCTGAATTCATCGGCCAGGGCGGCCGCAGTGTCCAACTGGTCCGCGTCGGCGTCGCCAGGAGCCTGGCCCAGGCGTTTGTAGGACAGCGTTACGGCGCGCAGGGCAGGGTTCTGGTGAGCGGCCACATTTTGCTTCAACCAACGCTCATAGTCTTTTTGCCGGTCCGCTGGGACTGCTACGGTTCTGGTAGCGGCATGTTCAGTATTGGCGAGGGCTGGCGGCACAAACGATGCAGAGACCCTGTCCAGTTCGGCCTGGGTGATGGTGTGCGGCGCGCCGTCGACGGTGATGATTTGCTGGTATTCGGCTTCCACCTCGTCGATGTAGCGCTGACCCTCGGCCTTGACCAGAATCTTGATGCGCGCCTTGTACAGATTGTCGCGGCGGCCCCAGCGGTTGTAGACGCGCACTACGGCTTCCAGGTAGTTCATGATCTGGTTCCAGGGCAGGAACTCGCGGATCGTCGTACCGATGACGGGCGTGCGGCCCATGCCGCCGCCCACCAGCACCTTGAAGCCCAGCTCGCCAGCGGCATTCTTGATCAGGTGCAGGCCCACGTCATGCCAGTAGGTGGCCGCGCGGTCCTCGGTGGCGCCGGTGATGGCGATCTTGAACTTGCGCGGCAGGAAGGCAAACTCGGGGTGCAGCGTGCTCCACTGGCGCATGATTTCGGCAAACGGGCGGGGGTCGGCAATCTCGTCGGGCGCGATGCCGGCCAGCTCGTCGCTGGTGATGTTGCGGATGCAGTTGCCGCTGGTCTGGATGCCGTGCATGTCCACACTGGCCAGCAGGTCCATGACGTCGGCGCTCTTGTGCAGCGGAATCCAATTGAACTGCACGTTCTGGCGGGTTGTGAAATGGCCGTAGCCCACCGGCAGGTGCGTCGTGCCCCAGGTGGCCTGGGTGCCGATGGCCTTGTCAAAGACTTCCTTGGTGGGGTGGTCGTATTCGCGTGCAATCTTGGCCAGGGCTCGCAGCTGTTTGCTGGACAGCTCGCCGTAGGGCACGGCCACGCGCAACATGGGGGCGTAACGCTGGATGTACCAGCCGTTCTGCAGGCGCAGCGGGCGGAACTCGTCGTCACTTAAGGTGCCGGCCAAGTTGCGTTCCAGCTGGTCGCGGTGCTGGGCGGCGCGGCTACGGATGAACTGGCGGTCAAAGTCGGTGTATTGGTACATGGTTTTAATCAGTTGAGGACAGAGCAAAGTTCACTGCGCGAACTCTTGGTCTGTCCCGCAAGGTCTCACAAAGCGATAAGTTTCAAACCGGCGTAGGCCAGCAGCACGGACAGCAGGGAGCGGATGACGCGTTCAGGTGTCTTGGACATCAGGTGCGAGCCAACCCAGATACCGGGCAGGGAGCCGGCCAACAGACAGGCCAGCATGGACCAGTCCACAGAACCCAGGGAAGCGTGGCCAAAGCCAGCCACCAGGGTCAGCGGCACGGCGTAGGCAATGTCGGCTGCCACGATGCGTGGCAAGGGCAGCTTGGGGTACAGAATCATCAGCACGGTGACGCCAATGGCACCCGCGCCCACGGATGTCAGCGTGACCAGCGTGCCGATCAGGGCGCCAAACAGCAGCGGCAGGCTCCAGTGACGGGGGCGGGCAGCGGCGGCCTCCTGGCCCTTGGCGATGGTCTTGGGGGTGATCTTGCCGCGGACCACCTTGTACAGCGTGGCGGCGGCTGTCAGCAGCAGGGCCGCGCCCAGGGTCAAGGTCATGACTTTTTGCACCTGGACGCTGGTGGCGCCCACGTTGTGCAACAGGTACAGCGTGATCAGTGCGGCGGGAATGCTGCCGGCTGACAGGTTGAGCACGACCGGCCAGTCGATGGACTTGGAGCGTGCCAGCTTGAGCGTGCCCCCCATCTTGGTAAAGGCTGCAAACAGCAGGTCGGTGCCGACGGCCAGATAAGGCTTGATGCCAAAGAAGAAGATCAGAATCGGCGTCATCAGGGAGCCGCCGCCCACGCCAGTCAAACCAACAATGGTGCCAACAAAGAAACCCGCGAAGACAAACGCTAATTCATGCATGGAAGCGACTGTAGGCTTCCGTGCTTATATTGAAAAATATTTTTTAGCTATTTCCTTATTCTTAATTCGAATATGGTGTTGCGACGCCATCGGTTACCGTACGCGCTTCAACAATTTACAGGGGACTCCAGCCTATGACCGCTATTCAAGCTCTTTTGGGATTTGCCGCATGGACCGCACTCTTGGTCTTGGGTGTTTTCCTGTACCGCGGACTGCGGTTTGTGAGCGGCATGCCCATCAACAGCTGGCCACGGGGTTCCAAACAAGCCGGTGACTCGGCCTTTGTCCAACGCCTTCAAGATGCCCATGCCAATTGCCTGGAAAACCTGCCGGTGTTCGCCGTCATCGTGCTGGGCGCTACTGCCATGGGCCGCGTGGACGCTATTGCTGCGTTGGCGCCGTGGGTGTTGTATGCGCGCATTGGTCAGTCACTGACGCACCTGACTGGCGTGGGGCAGCTCCATGTGCTGGTGCGGGCGTCGTTCTGGAGCGTTCAGTTGGGGCTGATGCTCTTCATGCTGTTCAAGCTCCTCGCTTGAAGAACGGGCACCCAAAAACAACAAAGCCCCGGACTGCCGGGGCTTTTTTCATTTCTTTTCGCCACGCAACTCGCGCATGCGTTCGTCGAAATAACTGCCCACGGTGTAACGGTCTGACAGCACCACATCGCGCTGCGGGTGCAGGAACAGCGGCAGCGAGATGCGCGATTTGGTGGCCGCTGCACCCACGGGGTTCAGCACCCGGTGCACGGTGGAGGGGTAGTAGCCACCCGAGGCCTCTTCCAGCATGTCGCCGATGTTGACGATCAGCAAGCCAAAGTCGCAAGGCACATCGTGCCAGGCATCGTCCTTGCCTAAAACCTGCAAGCCGGGCTCAGTGGCCGCCGGCAATATGGTCAACAGGTTGATGTCGCCATGGGCAGCAGCGCGCACAGCACCGGGTTCTTCATCGCCGCGCAGAGGCGGGTAGTGCAGCACGCGCAACAGGGTGTTGTCGCTGCCTTCCAGCATTTGGGGCAGGGGCATGGAGTAGCGCGCCTTGACGTCGGCGGGCGAGTTCTCTTCTACCCAGTTCAGCAGCGTGCGGGCCAATGCGTTGCCCTGGTCGTAATAGCGGCGTGCGGTGTCGGACACCTCGGCCGGGTAGCGGCCCCAGGGGTAGATATGGAAGAACTCCTTCAAGTCGCGCTGCGTGTTGTTCTTGGCAATTTCGGACACCGATGGCGGAAAGTAGCCGTCATGCTTGACCGGGTCGGTCAGGTACTGGTGCTTGGCTTCGGTCTTGAAAAAAGCCAGCCACTCGGCATAAATGTTTTCCACCATGGCCTGCTCCAACGGGTGGTTGCGCAGCACGCCGAAGCCGGTTTCGTGCAGGCTGCGGCAGAAGTCTTGGGCAGCGGTGGGGCTGCGGAAATCAACAACGGGTAAATGCATGGCTCGTCTCTTTCGCTTTCTCGTTTTTTCGCTCAGTTTTTTGTCAACCAGTCAGACATCAGGGCCTGCTCAAACAGCGCCAGGCAACCCGGCGCGTCCACCTGCATGCACACATCGGTCATCGGCAGGTGCTTGCCCCAACCGGCCTGCGGGTAGTCGATGTAGGCGCGGCGGTTCAGCATGGTCTGGCCTTGGGCGATGCCCTCGGTGACCACACGTATGCAGCCACGCTCCAGCTTGAACAACTCGGGGCTGACCAGGTAGATGAAGGCCAGCAAGTCATGGGCGAAGCAACCGGGGTTGGCGGCCAGATGCGGGTGCAGACCGCTGTAGAAGTTGGAGTAGAAGGCCACTGCGTGGTGCAGTGTGTCCGTGGCGATGTGGCCGTGGTGCTCTGCAATCTTCTGGAAGAGGGTGAGCTCGGTCACCACCTTGTGGGTCACATCCAGGCCCACCATCGTCAGCTTCCAGCCTGCAGTGAACACGTGATCAGCAGAGTGGGGGTCGTTCCAGATATTGGCTTCGGCCACCGGAGACACATTGCCCGGCTCGTCGATGGTGCCACCCATGATGATGACTTCGCGCAGCAGTTTGGGCAACTCGGGATCGAGCTTGAGGGCCAGGCTCAGATTGCCCAGCGGGCCAACGGCCACCAGAGTGATCTCGCCGGGATAGGCGCGGGCCATGTCCACGATGAACTGTGCTGACGAGCGCGGGTCCACCACATTGGTCGTCGCTACACGGCTAGCTAAGTTGCCAAGGCCGTCGGCCCCGTGGATGAAATCAGGTGGTGCCTCGCCGGGCTTGACCCAAGGCGACTTGACGCCTTTGGTGACCGGGACTTTTTTTCCGGTAATGGCTGTCAGGTACAGCGCATTGGTGGCGGCTTGTTCAACCGATACATTGCCAAACGTGGTGGTGATGCCCACCATGTCGATACCGGAATGGGCCAGCGCGAAATACAGGGCCATGGCGTCGTCCACGCCAGGGTCGGTGTCATAAATAACTTTGCGGGGTGCTTCGGTGTTCATCATCTGGTCTTCAAGAATAGCTGCCAACGGGCAGACCGCAATAGGCGCCGAGTGCATCCATTTGTGCGGTGGTCTTTTGGGGTTGTTGGGCGAGGAAGGCTGTCACTTCTGCCTTGCGCGGGATGCTGGATTGCGCGCCCAGACGGGTGCAGGCCAGGGCACTGGCGGCGCCAGCCACGGACAATGCCGTCTGCATGCTGGCCCCCTCGCTCAAAGCGGCCACCAAGCTGCCACAAAACGTGTCGCCTGCAGCCGTGGTGTCCACCGGTGTGATGGCGCATGCGGGCTGCACCACGAAGGTGCCCTGAAAACGTGCACAGCAGCCACGATGGCCCAGGGTAACCACCACCGTGGGCACGGCAATGCGCTGCAGACACTCGGCAATGCTGCCGGTGTGACCGGACAGGCTGGCCAGTTCGCCTTCGTTGACCACCAGGATGTCGACCCACTGCAGCAACTCCGCGGGGAGTGCCTGTATGGGGGCCGCATTGAGCACCACGGTCACGCCTTGCAGGTGCGCGGCTTTTGCGTAGGCCACGACCGCGTTCAGAGGAATTTCCAACTGCATCAGCAGGTGGCTCACATTTTGCAAGCTGGGTAAATGCTGCTCCAGCAGGCTGAGGTTGGCACCGGGTGCTACCGTGATGGCGTTTTCGGCGTCTGCGGAGACGCAGATAAAGGCTGTACCCGTGGGCTGGTCGGTGGAGCGAACAATGTTCAGCGTTACCGAAGCATCCTGGAGTGATGCCTCTAGCGGAGCGGCGAAGGCGTCGGAGCCCAGGGCGGTCAGGAAGGTCGTAGGTGCACCACCGGCCCGCGCGCAGGCAACGGCCTGGTTGGCACCCTTGCCACCAGGGAATGTTTTGAAATCGTGGCCCAGCACTGTCTCGCCCGGCGCGGGAATGTGGTGGGCCCGGACCACAAAGTCCAGGTTGGAGGAGCCAGCTACCAGTATCATGAAGTCTTAGGCGGTTGCAATGGGGTGTCCATTGTGTAGTGGAAAATACAGAGGTTCAAAAATTTGCGCTAGGGAAACACCCTGATTGCAAGAGGCGTGCTAGGACTATAACCTTACGCCCATTTTCCTGATCATTTAGTCAACAAAAAGGTTTGATATGAGTTTTACAAATGTGGTGCGCTTGAGTGTGTTGGGCCTCGCGCTGGCCGCCAGCTTCCAGGCCATGGCCGAGCCCGCCATCGTGTACGACATGGGCGGCAAGTTCGACAAATCCTTCAATGAAGCAGCCTACCGCGGCATGGAGCAGTGGAAGAAGGAAACCGGCAAGCCTTACCTCGATTTCGAAATCTCCAACGAATCCCAGCGTGAGCAGGCCATCCGCCGCATGGCAGAGCGTGGCGCCAGCCCCATCATCGGTATCGGCTTTGGCCAGGCTTCCAGCATCGAGAAGATTGCCAAGGAGTTCCCCAAGCTGCAATTCGCCATCATCGACATGGTGGTGAACCAGCCCAATGTGCAATCCGTGGTCTTCAAGGAACACGAAGGCAGCTTCCTGGTCGGCGCCATGGCCTCCATGGCCAGCAAGACCGGCAAGGTGGGCTTTGTGGGCGGCATGGACATCCCGCTGATCCGCAAGTTCCAGTGTGGTTACGAGCAGGGCGCCAAGTACGCCAACCCCAAGGCCGAGGTGTTTGCCAATATGACTGGCACCACTGGTGCCGCCTGGAGCGACCCCGCGCGCGGCGGTGAGTTGGCCAAGGCCCAGTTCGCCAAGGGCGCTGATGTAGTGTTTGCCGCAGCCGGTGGCACTGGCATGGGTGTGTACCAGGCCGCCAAGGACAGCGGCAAGCTGGCTATCGGTGTGGACAGCAACCAGAACCATCTGCAGCCCGGCACCATGCTCACCTCCATGGTGAAGCGGGTGGACTTGGCCGTTTACAACGTGGCCAAGGGCCACAAGGCCGGTGTGTCTGCACTGGGCCTGAAGGAAGGCGGCGTGGACTACGCGCTGGACGACAACAACGCCAAGCTGGTGACGGCCGACATGAAGAAGAAGGTTGAGGCCATCAAGGCCGACATCGTCAGCGGCAAGATCAAGGCCGCCGACTACATGGCCGACAACGCCTGCAAGTACTGATGACGGAGACTGCCGCGCACGCGGCCATCGCGGTCCGCATGCGCGGTATCCACAAGCGCTTCGGCGCAGTGGCTGCCAATGCGGACGTCAATCTGAGCATTCCCACCGCCACCGTGCATGGCATTGTGGGAGAGAACGGCGCCGGTAAGAGCACGCTGATGTCGGTGCTCTACGGCTTCTACCAGGCCGATAGCGGCGCCATCGACATCTTTGGTCAGCCGGCCACCATTCGCAATGCGGACGACGCCATCGCGCTGGGTATTGGCATGGTGCACCAGCACTTCATGTTGGTGGACACGCTGAGCGCACTGGAAAACGTGATGCTGGGCGCCGAGCCCCATTGGCTGCTCAAGCGGGCTGATGCCCAGGTACGCAGCCAGCTCACGGCGCTGATGCAATCCACAGGGCTGCATGTGGCGCTGGACACACTGGTGTCGGATCTGCCGGTTGGTGACCGCCAGCGTCTGGAGATTCTGAAGGCGCTGTACCGTGGCGCCAAGATCTTGATTCTGGACGAGCCGACTGCGGTGCTGACACCGCAGGAGACCGAGCAGTTGTTCGATGTCTTGCGCGTGCTGCGCGAGCAGGGCACCACCGTTCTGTTGATCACCCACAAGCTCAAGGAAGTCATGCGACTGTGCGACAACGTGACCGTGATGCGCGCGGGGCGCGTGGTGCACGAGTTGCCCATTGCGCAAGCTTCTTGCGAAGGCCTGGCCGAGGCCATGGTTGGGCGCAAGGTGCAGACTGGGCGTGTGGATGAAGAGGCCAAACCCTTGGGCGAGGTCTTGCTGCAAGCCAGCAATGTGTTGGTGCGCGACGCGCTCAATGTGGTGCGCTTGCGTGGCCTGAATTTGACGCTACGGGGCGGTGAAATCGTGGGTGTGGCGGGTGTCTCAGGCAATGGCCAAAGTGAATTACTAGATGTGCTCTCGGGCCTGCTGCAACCTACCGAAGGCCAACTGCAACTGGGTGGCACCACATTTGAAGCCAGCTCTTGGCTGGACCCGCACGCGGCGCGCACATTGGGCCTGGCCCATGTGCCGGAAGACCGGCATGCACGGGCCATGGTCATGGATTTCGTGGCCTGGGAGTCGGCGGTGCTGGGCTACGAGGGGCTGCCCCAGTACTCATCCGGTGGCTGGATGCACCACACGGCGATGCGCCAAGCGACGGCCGACATGATGGAGCACTTTGATGTGCGCCCGCGCGCCCCCGAGTTGCGCAGCCGCAGCTTCTCCGGCGGCAACCAGCAAAAGCTGGTGCTGGCACGCGAGATCGGCCAAAAACCCAAGGTGCTGCTGGTGGGGCAACCCACGCGCGGCGTGGACATTGGTGCCATTGAATTCATTTACAGCCAACTGCGCGCCATGCGCGATGCGGGTTGCGCCGTGTTGGTGGTGTCCAGTGAGTTGGATGAAATATTGGCGCTGGCCAATCGGGTGATCGTGATGAACCAAGGGCGTGTAACCGGTGAGTTGGCAATAGAAGACTGCACCGAGGCCAGCATTGGCCTGTTGATGGTGGGCGATGCGATGGGGGAGGCCGCATGAGCAGCAGTGCCAATAGCACCTTGCCGCGTTGGGCGGACCTTGTGCTGCTGCCCCTGGTGTGCCTGGGTGTGGCCTTGCTCGCCGCGGGCGGCGTTGTGGCTCTGGTCGGGCAAAGTCCGACCGAGGTCATTGCGGTGCTGGTGCACGGAGCCTTCGGAACGGCGCGCGGTTTCAGCTACACGCTGTACTACGCGACCACGTTTGTGTTCACCGGGCTGGCCGTGGCGGTCGCCTTGCATGGCGGCCTGTTCAACATCGGTGGGGAGGGGCAGGCCATTCTGGGCGGGCTGGGCACGGGGCTGATAGCGCTGTGGTTGTCTCCCGTCTTGCCGGCCTGGATCATGCTGCCTTTGATGCTGTTGTCGGGTGCGCTGTTCGGCATGGTCTGGGCGTCGATTCCGGCTTACTTGCAGGCCTATCGGGGCAGCCATGTGGTCATCACCACCATCATGTTCAACTTCATTGGCAGCAGCCTTCTGGTGTATCTGCTAGTGAACCACTTGCGCCCGGCGGGTTCCATGTCGGTCGAGAGCGTCCCCTTCGCCGATTCGGCCAAGCTGCCTGCCATGCACGAAGCCTTGGCCTGGCTGGGGGTGGAGTGGCCGAGTTCGCCACTGAACCTCAGTGTGCTGTTGGCCTTGGTGGCAGCCGTTGGCGTCTATCTGTTCTTGTGGCGCACCCGCGCCGGCTACCACCTGCGTGCGGTGGGCTCCAGCGCCAGTGCTGCGGAGTATGCGGGCATGCGGCCCAAGCGCCAGATCATGATTGCGATGGCCGTGTCCGGTGCCTTGGCGGGCATGGTGGGCATGAACGAGATTGCAGGTGTCAATGGCAAGCTGCTGCTGGAGTTTGTCAGTGGTGCGGGCTTTACGGGCATTGCCGTGGCCCTGATGGGGCGTAACCACCCGGTGGGCATTGTGCTGGCCAGTATCCTGTTCGGTGCGCTGTTTCAAGGTGGGGCCGAGGTTGCCTTTGAAGTGCGCGGTTTTAGCCGTGACATGGTGGTCATGCTGCAGGGCTTTATCGTGCTGTTTTCGGGCGCCATGGCCTATGTGATTGCGCCCATCGTGGCGCGCGTGTTGGCGCTGGTTATCCGTGTACTACCCAAGTCCAATGCTGCGTCAGGAGCTGCCCATGGATGACGCATTGTTGGGGACCATGCTGGCGTCTACGTTGCGCCTGGCGACCCCTCTTATTTTTTGCGCCTTGGCGGGTTTGTTCTCGGAGCGCTCGGGCGTTGTGGACATCGGCCTGGAAGGCAAGATGCTCTTCGCAGCCTTTGCGGCGGGTGCCGTGGGCGCGGTGTCGGGTTCCACGACGCTAGCGATGCTGGCCGCCTTGGGCATCGCCGTCGCCTTGTCGTGGATGCACGGCCTGGCCTGTGTCAGCCACAAAGGTGACCAGGTGGTGTCCGGTGTGGCCATCAACATCATCGCATCGGGCTTGACCGTGGTGCTGGGCATTGCCTGGTTCGCTCAGGGGGGGCAGACCCCGCCGGTGACCACGGCCGTTCGCATCCAGCCTCTGCTGCCACAGGCGGCTGCTAGCCTGGCGGGTGTTCCCTGGGTCGGGCCGCTGTTGGGTGAGGGCCTCTTGAGCCACAACGCCATGGTGTATTTGGCCTTGGCCCTGGTGCCAGCTTCGTGGTGGTTGCTGTTTCGCACCCGCTTTGGCCTGCGCCTGCGGGCGGTGGGTGAAAACCCGCAGATGGTGGATGCGGCAGGTGTATCGGTCTCCGGTCTGCGCTATACCGCGCTCACGTTGAATGGCGTGTTGTGCGGCTTGGCGGGCAGCTACCTGGTGCTGGCCCAAAGTGCCAATTTCTCTCCGAATATGACAGCCGGCCGCGGCTTCATGGCGCTGGCAGCGCTCATCTTTGGCCGCTGGTACCCGGTGGGTGCTCTGTGGGCCTGCCTGCTGTTTGGCTTCCTGGATGCCGCTGCCATCCGCATGCAAGGTGTGGCCTTGCCTTTGGTGGGCGAAGTGCCCGTGCAAGCCATCCAGGCCTTGCCTTATGTGTTGACGGTTGTTCTATTGGCCGGTTTCATTGGCACGGCGGTCGCACCCAAGGCTCTGGGGCGTCCTTATAGCAAGGACCGCTAAGTAGCGAAGTAGTCAGGAAACCGATGGCATACACTGCTAGAGTCTCGGCTTGGCAAACGCTTGTGGCCCAGCCCTCTTAGTTTTACCATCGCGTCACTACTACCAGCATGTCATCCAGTATTTGGGTCAAAGTGGTTGGATTCAGCGCAGTTGAGCGGCACTCGCTCAACACGCTGTTTCGCCTGTCCGTGCGCCAGACGCCTGCCTATTGCTTGTGGACGCCGGATGCGCCGGCGCCACCCCATGTGTCTTTGATTGATATGGACTGCCACGAGGCCGAAGTCGAGCTGGCTTCGCCCACCTTCAACCCCCATCTGAAGACCATTTGCGTAGGCACAAAAACCCATCCGCAGGCCTGGCGCTCGTTCCACCGCCCGGTGGATTGGAATGCGATGGTGCAGGTGTTGGATGGTTTGTTTGCCTCCCACGCGTATGTGGATGTGGTGACTGGCTTTGACGAGCTGGAGGAGCAAACGGTGCCGCCGGGTGTGCGGGTCTCGCTGTTGGTCGGCCTGAACCGCGAGGACGGCATGTACCTGCGAGCACGGCTTTCCTTGGCGGGGTTGACCGACGTGGATGAGGCAGAGACCGAACGCCAAGCCAGCATTCGCATGGAGCACCGCCACTACGATGTGGTCATGGTCAGCCTGGAATTGGCAGATGCAGACCCTTGGGCATTGGTGGAAAGCATCAAGGCGCTGCCCACGCCGCCCCAGGCCATCATTTTGACGACCGACAAACCCTCCTGGTCTGTGATGGAGCGGGCCGAGCAGTCCGGCTGCGCCGGCTTGCTGGAAATCCCCTTCAACCCGCCCCAGGTCCTGGGGTTGCTGCAAAAAGTCTAGGCCTCTGACTCGCTGCCGGACCGCCGTTGCAGGCGGTTAGCGTCCAGGCTGCGCGCCAGACTCTGGGCCACGGGCAGCGGCTCACCGCCCAGGCGAGCGGCCAGCAACTGGGCACACAAAGCGGAAAAACTCAAGCCCCTGGACCCCATGCCAACGCATAGCCACAGGCCTGTATGGGGACCGGTATCGATAGGTCCTACCAAGGGCAGGCGGTCGTGCGTGGTGCAGCGCGTAGACGACCATTGCATGGCGGGATTCTGCAGCAATGCCTCCACTAACTGCGATCCTTCACGGGCCAGCAATTGCCGCAAGCGCTTCACATTGATCGCATGCTGCGCCACTAGGTCGGTTGCCAAAATGCCATCCGTCTCGAAGGTTGAGCCGGCATACCATTGCTCACCGTCCGCGCCAGGTATGTGGGGGATGAAGCTGCCATTGCCGTTGATGGGCGTGGCAGGCAAACCCGGCGTCATCTGGGCATGGTGGCCGTAGCTCAAGGTGCCATGCACCGCTTGCAGGGCGTTTAGCTTGTCGCGTAGATCCGCACCGGCCGAAGTGGTAGTGGGGAGTGTGTTCAGCAACGCAACGCTGCCGATGGCATTGGCCAATACCACGGTCTCAAACGGACCGAGCTCTTCGCCCAACCCATCGCACAGCCACCAGACACCGTCGTCGGTGCGCAGGAGGGCATTGATGCGGTGTCCGCCAATAAAGCGTATGCCGGGGGCGGATAACCAGGCCTGCACCAGCTTGGCAGGCTTGATCCAGCAGGCCGTGGGGTGCCAAAGTGTGCTGCCGTCGGGGCGCCGCTCTTCCACACCAATGGGGTTCCAGTCGTGCCCCATTTGGAGGAGTTGGTGTGCATGCTGGGCCAGCAGGTGGATGCCACTCCGGGACAGGCGGGCGCGGGGGTTGTCGTCGGCTGACACATGGGGCACAGCGAGGCCAACGGGCAGGCCCGAGGCACCACCGGCCGGCGTGGTGTGCTGATCGACCACGCAGACATCCCAACCCCGCACCGCCAAGGCATGGGCCACGCTGGCACCGGCTATGCCGGCACCCAGCACCGCGCAACGGGAGGGGCTTTGAACCCTGTGCCGTGTATCGGTGCGGGTGGTTGGAATGTCCCAAATGGGATCGAAGCGCCCAAGCAAGCGTTGATTGTCCGACGACAACGCATCCAATTGAAATCCCACTGCCCGCAGCAGAGGGACGCACTGCGAGTCTGCGACTGGCGCCATCATCCGCATGCAGATACGTGCGCCGCGCTTGCAACGCCGTGCCAGCAGTTGCGCGGCCCATTTGTCTGCGGGCTGTTCCGCAAATAAGGTGTCGGCTTGGAAAGTCAATTCGGCCAATAAAGCCTGGCGGTCGCCCAGGCACAGGGTTACAGAAACCCGGCCGCCCTCCAATACCAGGCGGTGAAAGCCGCTGCCCAGTTCCGTGCACTGCGCTGCGAAATCGTGCCAGCCCTTGGGTGTTTCGTGCCCGGTATGTGCGGCCAACCAGGTTTCTATGGATGGGGCGACGACCACATAATGCAGCATGTGCGGCCGCTGCGGATCGTGCTGCCATGTCAGCCAGATGTCTGCCAAGTGTGCGCCGCTTGCGTCGGCGGCATCCAGTACAGTCCACGCATGGTGCCCAGCCCACGCGGCCGGTAGACCACAAGATGCCAGGTCACCCTGCGGCAGCATGGGGACGTAGTTCAGGCGCTGGGCGGCACATAGCCCTGGGCCGCATCGGCGCCAGAGCCAAAGAAATGGTTTTCCATCTGACGGGCCAAGTACTGGCGGGCGCGGGCATCGGCCAGGTTCAGGCGATTTTCGTTGACCAGCATGGTCTGGTGCTTGAGCCAGGCGGCCCAGGCTTCTTTGCTCACGCTTTCCCAGATGCGTTTACCCAGGTCGCCAGGGTAGGGGGGAAAGTCCAGCCCTTCAGCCTCTTTGCCCAGCTTGATACAGTTGACGGTGCGTGCCATGAGAAACCTCTGCTTGATGAAAAAAATGGGGCTCAAAAGGGAGCCCATAGGCTGAATCTTATTCGCTTTGTGCGGGTTGGGCTTTCGGCGGGTAGATGGGCTGGGAACTTCGCGGGCAAAATGCACACCAACTCCGCAGTGCGCTCACCCAGGAGCGCTTACTTTTGACAGGACCGTTATTTTGAACTTCGTTTTGGCACTCTTTGACACGGCCCCCCGCCGCATCCTGGCGACCATCTGTTTGGCCTGTGTGGGCATGCTGGCCTTTGGCATGTATTTGCAGCATGTGGTGGGATTGAATCCATGTCCGATGTGCGTTGTGCAGCGCTACGCTCTCGTTTTGGTAGCATTGTGTGCAGCGTTAACGGGGGCTAGCGGCCGAAAAGGTATACACATATTTGGTGGCGTGGTGTTGGTCCTGTTGGCCATCGCCGGCGCCTATGTGGCAGCCCGCCAGAGCTGGCTGCAGTGGTATCCGCCCGAGGTCGTGTCCTGCGGGCGCGATATCTACGGCATGATCGAAACCTTCCCGCTGCAACGCGCCATTCCCATGATCTTCAAAGGCGGCGGCGATTGCACCAAGGTGGATTGGACCTTCCTGGGCGGTTCCATCGCCAACTGGTCCTTTGTGTGTTTCTGCGGTCTAGCCTTATTGGGCGGCGTGTTGGTGTGGAGGCGTAGCCGCAAGGCTTGACGCACAAGCGGTGTATTCGCACCGTTAGTCTTCGTCCCTTGTCCGTGCGGCCTGCTTACATGCCGTAACACCGTACCCGTGCCCGGTGGCAGGGGCTTCACCCCCGTGTGATAAGGTTTATAAAACGGAGGGATGGAATGAAGAGCAGAAAAGAAAAACTTCTGGGTGGCCTTGACTTGGCCAATCTCGTCGGTGCAGAAATCGGGCCATTGCACAATCCGCTTGTCAGCAAAGGCCTGGGCCATGTGATCTATGTCGACCACTGCGATGCTGACCAGTTGCGCGCGAACTATGCCAATGACAAGAATGTTGATTTAGCAAAGATCTGCGTGGACGCCGTCTGGGGAGCACAGACCCTGCGGCAGGGGATCGATGGCTACTTTGCTGGCGCAGGTACCGCCACCCAGGTGCTGGATTACGTCGTTGCTTCCCATGTCATCGAGCACGTGCCTGACTTAGTGACATGGCTGAACGAGATCCGGTCCATTTTGAAGAGCGATGGCGCTGTCAGGCTGGCTGTTCCCGATCGGCGCTATACCTTTGACTACCTGCGCCGCCCGACGAATCTGACCGACGTGATGGCTGCATTTGCCAGCAAAGCGCGCATTCCTACAACTCAGTGCCTCCTTGATTTTTGCTTGAACGAAATTCCCGTAGACAGCATTGCAGCGTGGAATGGCACGCTGGATGTCGCTTCACTGAAGAAGGCACACACGCTGGAAGGCGCCTTGCAGGTTGCGCGGGATGCCCTTGTAAATGGGACTTACCACGATGTGCACTGCTGGGTATTTACACCTGCATCCTTTGCCGCACTATTTGCCGAAATGTCGCAGCATGGCCTGATCGATTTTGCGTGCGCCGATTTTTATGACACTGAGCGCAATGAGATCGAGTTCATCGTGAACATGCGGGTCTGTGACGACGCCCTTGAGCGCACGCAGAGTTGGCAGCGCATGTCTGTTCTGGCCCAGTACAAAGCGCCGGTAGCCAACAAGGCCGCTGATACCGAACCGGAGCCTGCGAAAGAATTGGTGCTAGGCTAGTTTCTTCACCAGCACTTGGCTCTTGCGGTCCCAGTTGTACTTGCGCTTGCGGGCCTCGGGCAGCCATTCGGGGTCGACCTGCACAAAGCCGCGTTTGATGAACCAGTGCATGGTGCGGGTGGTCAGCACGAAGATGCTGTCCAGGCCGGCGGCCTTGGCGCGCTGTTCCACGCGTTTCAACACGCGCTCTCCATCTCCCTGGCCCTGCACATCGGGCGATACGGTCAGTGCGGCCATTTCGGCGGTGCGGGCTTCGGGGTAGGGGTAGAGCGCGGCACAGGCGAAGATCACGCCGTCGTGCTCGATGATGGTGTAGTTGCCGACATCGCGTTCTATCTCGGTGCGGCTGCGTTTGACCAGCGTGCCGTCCTTCTCGAAGGGCTCTATCAACTGCAGGATGCCGCCCACGTCCTCGACCGAGGCCTCGCGCAGCTCTTCCAGCTTCTCGTCCACCACCATGGTGCCTATGCCGTCGTGCACATACACCTCCAGCAGGATGGAGCCGTCCACCGAGAAAGGGATGATGTGGCTGCGCTCCACGCCATTCTTGCAGGCCTTGACGCAGTGCTGCAGGTAAAAGGCCGTGTCGGTGGGATGGTTGGCTGCGGGCAGCTGCTGTAGCAACAGTTCGGCGGCGGCCAGCGGCAATTCGGTGTCGACAGGGTTGTCTTCGGATGGCGCTTCGGAGGGCCGCATGCGAATGCCGGGTACCTCGGTCACAAAGATCAGCTTGTCGGCCTGCAGGGCCGTGGCGACCGAGGTGGCCACTTCTTCCATGGCCAGGTTGAAGGCCTCGCCGGTTGGTGAAAAACCAAAGGGCGAGACCAGCAGCAGGGCACCCATGTCGAGCACGCGGGTGATGCCCGCCGTGTCGACCTTGCGCACAAGACCCGAGTGTTGAAAGTCGATGCCGTCCACGATGCCCACGGGGCGCGCGGTGATGAAGTTGCCGGAGATGACCCGCACGGTAGAGTCCGCCATCGGCGTATTGGGCAGGCCTTGGCTGAATGCCGCTTCGATCTCGTAGCGCAATTGCCCGGCGGCCTCTTGCGCGCAATCCAGCGCCACCTCGTCGGTGATGCGCATGCCGTGGGAGTACTTGGCGGCATGGCCTTTGGCTTTGAGCTGTTCATTCACCTGGGGCCTGAAGCCATGCACCAGCACGATCTTCACACCCATGCTTTGGATCATGGCCAGGTCCTGCGCCAGATGGGGCAGCTTGCCAGCGGCAATGGCTTCACCTGCGATGCCCACCACAAAGGTCTGGTTGCGAAACTTGTGGATGTAGGGCGCGACCGAGCGAAACCAGGGGACGAAGGTGAAATTGAAAACAGTGGTCATGGCACTCGGGTTAGGGCGGCAATAGGGGCAGCGAGACTGGGATAATCCCTGATTCTCTACGAAGTTTGTACCTTGACCTCCAGCTCCCTGCACATTGAGTTCCCCGAATCCCTGCCGGTATCGGGCAAACGCGAAGAAATCATGGCCGCCATGGCCGCCCACCAAGTCATCATCGTCTGCGGCGAGACCGGTTCGGGCAAGACCACACAGCTACCCAAGATCGCACTGGCCATGGGGCGGGGCAAGCTGAACTATCCCTCTGGGCAAAGGGGCAAACTCATCGGCCACACCCAGCCGCGCCGCATTGCGGCCAGCAGCGTGGCCAAGCGCATTGCGGAAGAGCTGAAGACGCCGTTGGGCGATGTGGTGGGTTTCAAGGTGCGGTTCAACGACCGGTTGGGCAAGGATGCATCAGTCAAACTGATGACCGATGGTATTTTGCTGGCCGAGACGCAGACCGACCCGCTGCTCAACGCCTATGACACCATCATCATCGACGAGGCGCACGAACGCAGCCTGAACATCGACTTCCTGCTGGGCTATTTGCGCCAGATTTTGCCGCGCAGGCCAGACCTGAAGATTGTGGTGACCTCGGCCACGATTGACGCCCAGCGTTTTGCAGACCATTTCAAATCCAGCAAAGGACCTGCCCCCGTCATCATGGTGTCGGGCCGCATGTTCCCGGTGGAGCAGCGCTATAGGCCGTTTGAAGAGTCGCGCGAATACGATCTGAATGACGCGATTGCCGATGGTGTGGACGAGCTCTGGCGGGACCACCACAACCAGGGTGACATCCTGGTCTTTCTGCCCGGCGAACGCGAGATCCGCGAGGCGGCGGACCACCTGCGCAAGCACCTGAGCCACCAGCCCATCATGCGCAGCGCAGAAGTGCTGCCGCTGTTCGCCCGCCTGAGCCCTGCAGAGCAGGACCGCATCTTTGACGGCCATACCGGCCGGCGCGTGGTGCTGGCCACCAATGTGGCCGAGACCTCGCTGACCGTGCCCGGCATACGCTACGTCATCGATGCGGGTACTGCCCGCGTCAAACGTTACAGCTTCCGCAGCAAGGTGGAGCAACTCCTGGTGGAGCCCATCAGCCAGGCCGCTGCCAACCAGCGCTCCGGCCGCTGCGGGCGGGTAGCCAACGGTATCTGCATCCGCCTCTACGACGAGAAAGACTTCAACGGACGCGAGCGCTTCACCGACCCGGAAATCTTGCGCTCCTCACTGGCTGGCGTCATCCTGCGCATGAAGTCGCTACACCTGGGCATCGTGGAAGACTTTCCGTTTCTGGAACGTCCCAGCGGGCGCGCCATTGCCGATGGCTACCAATTGCTGAACGAGTTGGGTGCCGTGGACGACGCGAATGAGCTGACACCGCTGGGCACCGAACTGTCCCGCCTGCCGCTAGACCCGCGGGTGGGGCGCATGTTGCTGGAGGCGCGTTCTCGCGAGGCATTGGACGAGGCGCTGGTGATTGCCTCGGCACTGAGTGTGCAGGACGTGCGCGACCGACCCATGGAGGCACAGCAGCAAGCCGACACCGCGCACCAAAAGTTTGATGATGAGAAGAGTGAGTTCACCGGTTACCTGAAGCTGTGGAAGTGGATCCATGATGCGCGTGGCGGTTCTTCTGCCGAGGTGTCAGGAGCTGGGGGGGCCGGGCGTTCTGCGCAGGTAAAAGGAGGAGCCCTAAGGGCGGGGGACACGGAGCAGAACGCCCGGCCACCCCAGCTCCTAGCGCCTGCAACAACGCACAAGCTGAGCAATCGCCAGTACGAACAACTACTGCGCCAAAATTTCGTCAACATCCGCCGCGTGCGCGAGTGGAAAGACATCTACAGCCAGCTCCACACCGTAGTGGCTGAGCACAAATGGCGCCTGAACACCAAGCCCGCCAGCTACGAGCAATTGCACCTGTCCATGCTGTCGGGCCTGTTGGGCAACATCGGTTGCAAGCTGGAGGAGGGCCAGAACGGCGAATACCTGGGTGCCCGCAGCATCAAGTTCTACGCCCACCCCGGCGCACACCTGACCAAGAAGCCGGGGCGCTGGATCGTCGCCTCCGAATTGGTCGAAACCACACGCCTGTTTGGCCGCGGCCTTGCCAACATCGAACCCCAATGGCTGGAGCAGGTGGGCGGCCACCTGCTGAAAAAGCAACTGCTGGACCCGCACTGGGAGAAAAAGGCCGCCGAAGTGGTAGCGCTGGAGCGGGCCACGCTGTATGGCATCGTCGTCTACAACGGCCGTCGCACCAACTACAGCCGCGTGGACATGCCCGGCGCCCGCGAGATCTTCATTCGCCAGGCCCTGGTGGGTGGCGAGTGGGAGACACCGCTGCCATTCCTGGCCGCCAACCAGAAGCTGGTGCGCCAGGTGGAGGAGCTGGAGCACAAGTCCCGCCGACAGGATGTGCTGGTAGACGAAGAGCTGATCTACGCCTTTTACGACCAGCAGCTGCCAGCCGATGTGTGCAGCGGCTACTCGCTGGAGCGTTGGTACCGGGAAGAGGTCAAGAAGCAGCCCAACCTGCTGAAGCTCACCCGCGAGGAGCTGATGCGCCACGAGGCCGCCGGCATCACCACCGCGTCCTTTCCCAAAACCATACGCCTGGGTGGCGTGGACTGTGCCGCTACCTACCTGCACGAGCCCGGCGACCCGCGCGACGGCCTCACGGTGACCGTGCCGCTGTTTGTGCTGAACCAGGTCAGCGAGGAGCGCTGCGAATGGCTGGTGCCCGGTATGCTGAAGGACAAGGTGCAGGCCCTGCTGAAGACCCTGCACCAGCGCCCGCGTTCGCGCCTGGTGCCACTGCCCGATACGGCCACCAAGTTTGCCGAGACGCTGAACGCGCCCGAACGGTTTGGCACAGGTGGTCTGGTGGATGCCGTACTGAAGTTGGTGCGCGAAGCCACATCGCTGGATATCGTCAAGGCCGATATCAAGGTCGACATGCTGACGCCGCATTTCTTCATGAACTTCCGCGTGGTCGACGAGCATGGCCGCCAATTGGGCCATGGCCGCAACCTGGGCGCGTTGAAGGCCGAGCTGGGCGCCCAGGCGCGTGGCGCGTTCCAGGCGCTGGCAGGGCTCAAGCTGGCGCAGGCGCCGGGCGCAACGGAAGCCGTTTTCGGCAAATCACTTAAGCAAAATGAGCCTCCAGCCCTCGTAAAATCTGGATCAGCCGCTATCAAGTCAGGAGTAAACCAAACAGCTTCTCCTCAAGGCAAGACTAACCCGGCGGCGGTCACCGACCAGCGCCACACCGCCTGGACCTTTGGCGAACTGCCCGAGCTGCTGGAGATCCGCAAGGGCGGCCAGACGCTGATTGGCTTCCCGGCGCTGATCGACCAAGGGGACGCCGTCACCATCGAGGTGTTCGACGAGCCTGAGGTCTCCGCCGCCAAACACCAGGCCGGCCTGCGCCGCCTGTTTGCGCTGCAGATCAAGGATGCGCTGAAGTACCTGGAGAAGAACATCCCCGACCTGCAGAAGATGGCCGTGGCCTACATGAACGTGGGCAAGGCGGACAACGGCACCGGTGGGGGTACGGTGGAAGAGCTGCGCGAGCAGATCATTGCCGTGGCGCTGGATCGGGCCTTCTTGCTGGACCCGCTGCCCACCGACGAGTTCGCCTTCAAGCGCCGGGTGGAGGAGGGGCGTGGCCGCTTGACGCTGATCGCCAACGAGGTGGCGCGCCTGGCCGGGATCATTCTGCTAGAGCATGCCACCGCCGCCCGCAAGATCAAGGACACGAAGAATGCCCCGGACGCTGTGGCCGACTGCGCCCAGCAGATCAACCGGCTTGTGCCCAAGCGCTTTCTGCAAGCCGCGCCCTGGCCGCGCCTGCAGCACCTGGCCCGCTACCTGAAGGCCATCACGCTGCGGCTGGACAAGTACCGTGCCGACCCCGCCCGCGACGTGGCGCGCCTGGCCGAGCTGCGCCCGCTGGAACAGCGCTACTGGCGCCTGGTGGCTGAGCGCAAGGGTGCGGTCGATGAGCGCATGCAAGAGTTCCGTTGGCTGATGGAGGAGCTGCGCGTCAGCTTCTTCGCGCAAGAGTTGCGCACGCCGCAGCCCGTTAGCGTCAAGCGCCTGGAGAAGGCCTGGACGCAGATGGGCTCGTAGGGTCTGGTGCCATCCCAGGCTGGAACATCGGTGCAACCAGGGGCAGGGCCAGCACAAACGTACTGCCTTGCCCCAGCGCGCTGTGCACCTTGATGCGCCCGCCCAGGATGCCGGTGATGATGTTGTGCGTGATGTGCAGACCTAGACCAGAGCCGCCCGTGCCCAGTCGTGTCGTGAAAAAAGGATCGAACAGGCGCTTCAGGTTGGCCGGAGCAATGCCGTCGCCCCGGTCTTCCACGGTCAGCTCCATCCAGCCGGGGGCGGCCGGTTTGGCGCTGACGTAAACATCACCTGTGGCGCGGCCCGCGTAGCCGTGCAGCATCGCGTTGCTCACAAGGTTCAGCAGCACGTCCGTCAACGGGCCGGGGTAGCTGTCGATCTCTATCGTGCCCTCGACGCTGCAGTGGATCGTCAAACCCGGGCGACCACACAGCGTATCCAGGCCCTGCAGAGACTCCGCTACCGAGAACTTGCAACGCTGCGCACTCGATTGCTCCACGGCCACCTGCTTGAAACTGGATACCAGATTGGCGGCGCGCTGAAGGCTGCGCACCAGCAGTTCGCTGGCTGTCGTGGCATCCCCAATAAATGTCTCCACGGCGCTGCGGGTCAGGCCCGTGGCATAGCCCGCGGCGAAATTTTGGGCACGGTCAGCCAGTGTGCTGGCGGCTACCAAGCTGTTGCCAATGGGGGTATTGAGTTCGTGCGCCACACCTGCGACGAGGGCGCCCAGCGCGGCCAGCTTGTCCCGGCGCACCAACTCTTCCTGCGTGGCACTGAGTTCGGCTGTGCGTGCGGCTACCAGCTCTTCCAGGTGGAAGCGGTGGCGCTCCAGTTCGCGCTCGCGCCGCGTGCGCTCAATGGCGATGCCGGCAATATGGGTGGCCACATCCATCAGACCCAACTCCTTGGGCCCTGGGCTGCGCACCTCTTTGTAGTACATGGCAAAGGTACCCAGCACCACCTCGCGGTTCAAATAAATCGGCTTGGACCAGCAGGCGCGAAATCCATGCGGCTCGACCAGACTCTTATACGGCGCCCACAGCGGGTCGTTCATCAGGTCGGTCACCACGACCGATTCCTTGCGGTACATGGCCGTGCCGCAGGAGCCCACCACCGGTCCGATGGGAAACCCGTCCAGCGCCGCCATGTAGCTCGTCGGCATATTGGGTCCCGAGGCTGGGCGAATGTGGATACCGTCTTCGTCCAACAACAGCACCGAACAGTACAACCCTTCGGACTGCGATTCGATCAGCAGCATCAGGCTGTCCAGCACCTCTTTCAGCTCTACGCCTTTGGCGATCAGTTCCAGCAGATGGCTCTGCCCCTGGCGCAGGGCTTCGGCCGTATTGATGTAGGGCATTGCTAGGCCCCGCGGCTGGCGGGCAACGCCA
Source organism: Rhodoferax sp. GW821-FHT07G04 (assembly GCF_059418585.1). Classification (NCBI taxonomy): domain Bacteria; kingdom Pseudomonadati; phylum Pseudomonadota; class Betaproteobacteria; order Burkholderiales; family Comamonadaceae; genus Rhodoferax; species Rhodoferax sp. GW821-FHT07G04. Next base: position 318,611 of record NZ_JBWKQD010000004.1, on the reverse strand, counting down.
GCGCCGTTCCGTAAGCGGGTACGGCAGGGCGGCCGCCACGGCCGTCGTCGCGCAGTTTGAAGACACTGACCGATCGCGCCAGAACCGCGCTTTGCTCTTCCAGGCTGTGGGCCACGGCCGCAGCTTCCTCGACCAGTGCAGCGTTTTGCTTGGTGACATCGTCCATATGGGCAACGGTCTGGTTGATCTGCTCGATACCCGCGCGCTGCTCCTGACTGGCACCGGTGATCGCGGCCATGATGTTGGTCACTTGTTGGACCGATGCACCGATCTCCTGCATCGTGGCGCCTGCCTGGTGCACCAGGCGGGAGCCATCTTCGACCCGCTCGGTGGAACTCGTGATCAGGCTTTTGATTTCCTTGGCGGCCTCGGCCGAGCGTTGTGCCAAGCTACGCACCTCGGCCGCCACCACCGCAAAGCCACGCCCCTGGTCGCCCGCACGCGCGGCCTCCACTGCCGCGTTTAGCGCCAGGATATTGGTCTGGAAGGCAATCCCGTCGATGACGCCGATGATGTCGGCAATCTTGTGCGACGACTCGGTGATCTTGTCCATGGTGGAGACCACTTGCGACACCACATCGCCGCCACGCCCGGCAATCTTGGAGGTGTCTATCACCAGTTGATTCGCCTGGCTGGCGTTGTCGGCGTTCTTGCGCACGGTGCTGGTCAACTCCTGCATATTGGACGAGGCATGGGCCAGCGCGTTGGACTGCGACTCCGTGCGCTGCGACAAATCCTGGTTGCCGGCGGCCACCTCCTTGGTCGCCGTCGCAATGGCAAGGGCGCCGTTGCGCACCTCGCCCACGATGCGGGCCAGGCTGTCATTCATATCGTCCAGCGCCTGGCATAGCTGGCCGATCTCGTCGCGCGAGCGTATCGTCACGCGGGCCGTCAAATCACCGGCGGTCACGCACTTGGCAAAGGCCAGGGCCTCGTTCAACGGGTCCAGGGTGCTGCGGCGCAGCAGCCAGAAGATAGCCACCACTGCCAACATGCCGGCAATGCATTCGGCCAACACCAGGTTCTTGATGAAGGCCACAGCCTCGGACACCAGCACGACGAACTTGGACGAGTTGTCGAAGATGACAATCATCTCTGGGCGCACGTTCACAGCGAATTCCTGGCTGATGCCGGTGCCGGGCGCTGCCACCAGCGCCGCGCGGAGTTTTTGGTGGTCTTTGATGTCCTTGGCGGGCAGGTCGAAGATGTCGCTGAAGCCCATCATCCTGAAAATCAGCTGCTCGATGTAGAACACCTCGGTGTCGGCACGCCCGGCCAGCACGATGTTCTCGTCAATGGCTTTGAGCAGGTCCTCACGTCGCAGCGCCTCGGCCGCCTTGCCGCCTTGCTCGGCCAGCTTGAAGGCCGTGTCGATGCGCATCACGTTTTCCAGGTGGTTGCGCTCCAGGTAGTGGAACAGGGCGCCTTTGCCCATCAGGCGAAGCCCCCATAGGGTGTTGAGCGACACCAGAATGACCACGACCAGGCCGATCATGAACTTCTTTTTGAGGGTCAGGTCCTGCATAAGGCGTGGCTCCATGCGCTCTAAGTATGGACCCGAAAATAGGCCCAGCGGCCTTATCTGTCAAGGGCGATAAGTGCGTATGGCCGGAAGCACCCGCGCATTCACCGTCCTTTACACAACGTCGGCTTGGGTGGCGGCCTTGACGGTGCAGGGCAACACCAGCGTAAACGTCGTACCCGTACCGGAGGGGCTCTGAACAAATATGCGACCGCCCAGGGGGCCATGCACGATGTTGTGTGCAATATGCAGACCTAAGCCGGTGCCCCCTTGGCCCATTTTTGTGGTGAAAAATGGATCGAAAATCTTGCCAAGGTCTTTTGCCGGAATGCCCTGCCCGTTGTCATGCACGGTGATGTGTACGTGCTGGCCAACCTGCTCACAGGCCACGGTGATGGTTCCGGCCTGACCCTTGTCGAAACCATGGAGGATGGCGTTCATGACCAGGTTGGTAAGCACTTGACCCAGCGGGCCCGGATAGGTGTGCATGGCAATGCCCGCTTGCAGACGCTGCACCAATTGGATGGGCGGCTTGAGTACATGGGCCATGACCGATAGCACTTCGGAAATTTGCTCGCCCAGGTCAAATTCCCGCGCTAGGTCCGTGGTCTGGTCAACCGCTACTTGTTTGAAATTCTGAATCAACTCGGCGGAGCGCTTTGCACTGGTCAACAGCAGCTGCGTACCTTCCTGGTTTTGCTCCAAAAACTGCGCCATGGCGCTGCGGGTGACTGTTCCATCGGCGACGGACTGTGCAAACTTTTCGGATACTTCGCGCAGCGTGCTGGCTACTGTTACCAGGTTGCCGATGGGGGTGTTGAGCTCATGGGAAACGCCGGCCACCAAGCGGCCCAGAGATGCCAATTTTTCGGCCTGAACCAGTTGGTCCATGGCTGCGCGCAACTCCTCGTTGGCGAGCGCCAATTGGGTGGTCCGCTCCAGTACGCGGATCTCCAGGTCTTCATTGACGCGGCTGGCGCGTTCTTCGGCCAGCTTCTGCTCGGTAATGTCCATCAGCGTTTCGATGGCGCCTACGACCTTGCCCCTACCATCGCGTAACGGCGACGCGCAAAAGTGCAACCAACGCCCCGCGCCAGCGGCCATATGTTGGAAAAAGCCTGTGCTCTCGAATGCATCTGGATTCACGTGCGAGCGCTTGCAGGCCTCGCCGTAGTAGCCGAGCAATTCAATCTGATCGCCACCGTCTACGATCAGATTGGCCATGACGGGCCTGGGCTGAGGGTAAAACACGCGCCATACGTCTTTTTTCCCCAGCATCTCCAAGGCCTCGACCCCCAAAATGCGCTCGCACGCCGGGTTCCAGATGACAACCCTATGCTGATCGTCCAGTACAAAGGTTGGTACCGGGTTGCCGTGCAACACCTGGACCAAACGGCTTTCGCTGTCTTGCAGCGCCGCTAGCGTCTGGCGTTGTTCCGTGACGTCGAAGCCCATGCCGATCAGACCCGCGATTTGGCCTTCGTGGTTGCGAAAGGTCGCCTTCCAGAAGTCGACATCGCGTACCCCCTTGCCGCGCGTGCCAATCTGCACGGAGTAGTTTTGCGTCGCATCGGGTGCTGCAAACAAAGCCTCGTCGGCCGCCTCATAACGCTTGGCAAGCGTGTGGGGAAGAAACTCCGAAGCGCGTCTACCAATACAGTCTGACAAAGTCAGATCGGTCAATTCCAGGTAGGCCGGGTTGGCTCCCAGATAGCGCCCCTGTCTATCCTTATAGAAAACCGGCAGGGGCAGGGCGCTGAGCAGGCCTTCCAGGAAACGCGATTGGTCCGCGACCTGTGCCTCGATCTTGACGATATCGGTCAGCTCCGAGATCAGCACGATGCGGGCGCGCAACTTGCCGATTTGCGCCGGCTTGGACACGGTATCCACTACAAACAGTGCGCCATTGCGGCGCCGGTGGTGCCAGCGGTATTTGCGCAGACTGCTGCTGCCCAAGGCCAGCACTTCCTGCAAGCGCGCGTGTTCAAAGTCGGGCAGCAAGGCGTTCAGGTGCTTGCCCAGCAACTCTGTTTCAGGATAGCCATACAACTGCGCTGCTGCGGCATTGATCGCCAGAATTTTCACGGACTCTGTGTCATACAACAGCATGGGGTTGGGGTTGTCATGGAATAGCACGCGGTGCTGGGCCTCGCGTTCGGCGAGCAACTCCTCGCTGCGCTTGCGCTCGGTGATGTCCTCGACCATGGCCAGATAGCCTGCCGGGCGGCCCACTTCGTCTTGCAAGGCTGTAACCGTGAGCACGGCGGGAAAGCGCGAACCGTCGCGGCGCACACAGGTCCACTCATGCGCATTGGGTAGACCGAGCTTGGTCTTGATCACCAACACGTCAAAGCCGGGCGCTACGATTTGGCCCAACTCACTGGAGAACTGAGTTGCGCGTAACGTCACTTCAGAAGGCAAGTGGAACACCGCTGGCGTGACTTTGCCGACCAGTTCCGTTTCGCTGTACCCCAGCATCGTCTGGGCAGTGCGGCTGAAAACGGTGATGATGCCGGACACATTGGTTGCAATGATCCCGTAACCCGAATGGTTGAGGATGGCGGCGTGCAGTATGGCCGCCTGCTTTTCGGGTGACGGTGGTGGACTAAGCTTCATGCCGACAAGCAGGCACACCTTGGATGCGCAATCCAGCGTGATGCACGCATGACAGTGTCCCCATTTTTTTCATGGGCAGCACTGTCACACGCATCACTTACGTCAAGCAAACAACCATTCGCCAACAGTGGCTTTTCTCAAACTTACAGTGCGTTGTCTGTGCTCGAAGATGCCCACGGTTGGTGGTGTCGTGGTATTTATTTGGCGACGAAGAACACGTAGTCTGCGGTATAGCCTTCCTTGACACGCTTGCCGGCGTCCGCCGCTTCCACACAGCCTTTGGCTGGTGCTACGCCGCCTTCGGTGTTGAGCCGTTGTACGCTGCTCACGCGCGCCATCTTGCCGGCCGTGCCGTTGGATTTGGTGCTGAGCAGCAGCAGTGGAATGTCGTTGGCACGCGCAGCATTGGCGCGGGCCTTGACCGTGCCCAAGGTCTGGCTACCGTCTTGCGCGGCCCAGAATGGACCGGCACCATGCGTGCCGACTTTCTCATCCTTCTGGTTGTACAGATCAGCCTCGGGTGCCACAAAGACCCAGCTAAAGCCGCCCTTGTCGGAGGGCTTGCACTCGTAGATCTGTGAGCCAATGGCATGCCACACAAAGCCCGCACGCTCGGTGTCGGCCACCGCCAGTGCGGCGGGCGCAGCCGGCGCTACCACAGCCTCTGCAACTGGCGGGTTGGAGGCACAGGCGCCCAATAGGCTGACCAGGCATGCGGCCAGCACGGTACGCGAACCCAACGAGAATGGAGAAGTGAACGGTGTCATGGAATGCTTTCTATAAAGATGAAAGGGAAAAACACGACTGACAAACGACGCCGGTCCAGGTTTGGATGCAATGCGGCCCACAAATTTTTAACGCCTATTTTTTGTCGGGGCTGCATCTGTTTGCCGATGCGCGTCGTTTATCCCAGGTGCTGTCTTGCAGCGCATTGCTTTCAAACCCATTTCTAAAAGGATGCTTCCATGCACGCAAAAAACCTTCGCTCATTCTTCGTTGTGCCCTTCATGGTTCTGGCATGCGCCAGCGCTGCGCAGGCGGCCGATATGCAGACCACACCGGTCGAGAACGCGCAGGTCGACGACTTCACCGCAGGCAAAAAAGCGATTGATAGCAAGCAGTGGGCCGAGGCCGTGACCAGCTTCAGCAAGGTCGTTGCAAAAAACCCCAAGAATGCTGACGCCTACAACTACCTGGGCTACTCCAACCGCTGGCTGGGCAAATACGATGAGGCCTTTGCTGCCTATGGCAAAGCCCTGGCCCTGGACCCCAACCACCGGGGAGCGCTGCAGTACTCTGGCATCGCCTATCTGAAGACCGGCCAAAAAGCGCAGGCCCAGGTGCAGTTGGCCAAGCTGCAGACTCTGTGCGCCACCTGCACTGAGACATCCGAGTTGGCCAAGGCCGTGTCCGCAGCGCAATAAAGCAAAAGGTACCGCCATGACCCTGCACGCTCACTCGGTTCGTAGATTTTTGTCATTTGCTATCGTTTTGCTAGCTACTTGCGCCTATTCCACGAGGGCTAGCGCTGCAAATGTCTCAGTGACGGTGCTGGACAAGGACGGCAAGCCCGTGCCCAATGCCGTGGTCGTGGTGGTGCCATCCGCCAAGTCAGATGGGCCCAGTCAAGCGCTTCCCCAGCAATCCACCGTTTACCAGGAGAAGATGCGTTTTGTGCCGGCCATCAGCATCGTGGCGTTGGGCGCCAAGGTGCAATTCGCCAACAACGACGCGTGGGAGCACCATGTTCGCGGCTCGGCGGCGGGCAGTGCCAATTTCAATGCCGCCAGCGGCGAAGGCTTCGAGCTGCGGTTGGACGGCAAACCCGCCGACAAGAAACCGCATTCGGCCGAGGTGACATTCAACAAGGTGGGTGCCGTGCTCTTGGGCTGCCATATTCACGCCTCCATGAGCGGCCACGTCTACGTCAGCGATTCGCCCTGGGCCGTGCTGACCAATGCCGATGGCGTGGCGGCGCTGGACCAATTGCCCGAGGGCGCCGCCCAGATCAAGGTCTGGCACCCCGACCAATTGGTCGATATTGCATCGCAAACACTCGTTTTAGGCGCATCGCCGGCCAAGTTGAGCATGCAACTGGGCGTGTTGCCACGCCGCAGACGGATTTAGCCCCCACGCTCCACCGCGTTGCGGGTCGCTGCCCCCAAGGGGGCTGTTTCACCTTGGGGCTGCCCGGCGGTGAAACTTCGCCCTCTCTATTAGCAAAACTGATGACCTATTAAAGGGTCATATCCGTTTGACTAAATCGTCATAGCAGTGTGGTAAGGCTGAAACAAGGGCCCCCATGGCGTGGTAGGCACCCCTAGAATTTCCAGCTTGGTCCCCATCCTCACATTATTCAAAAAGGGCGAGCTATGACTGTATTGCGCAAGGCACTATCCATTGGACTCTATGGCGCGGCGGCAGTTGCCGCGCTCACCCCCGTATCGTTTGCGGTCGCCCAGACCACCGGCGCAGCCCCAGCCGCCGGCCTGGACAGCGTCACCATCATCGGCTCGCGCAAGGCCAATGCCTCGGCCACCGACACGCCGGTGCCTATCGACTTCATTCCCCTGACCAAGACATCGGAGCAGGGCGGCCAGTTTGACCTGGCGCAATCGCTGCAATACCTGTCGCCATCCTTCAATTCCACCCGCCAGACCGGTGCCGATGGTGCCGACCTGATCGACTCCGCCTCTTTGCGCGGCCTGGGTTCGGACCAGACCCTGGTGCTGGTCAACGGCAAGCGCCGCCACACCACGGCCCTGGTCAACCTGTTTGGTGCCCGCAACCGCGGCAACACCGGTACCGACCTGAACGCCATCCCCGTGCTGGCCATCGACAACGTGCAGATCCTGCGCGACGGTGCGGCCGCCCAATACGGCTCGGACGCCATTGCCGGCGTCATGAACATCTCGCTGAAGAAGAGCAAGGGCTGCGAGGCCATTCTGGGCTACAGCCAGTACTCGGTGGGTGACGGCAAGAACTACCTGCCATCGGCTTACTGCGGTTTTGGCATTGGCGACAACGGCGTGCTGGGCATCACGGCCGAGTATTCGGACCGCGGCCGCTCCAACCGCGCCGACCCCGGCAACCCCCGCATCATTGGCGACACCCAATCCAAGAACTCCACGCTGTACCTGAACGGCGAACTGCCCACCAGCAGCACCGGCAAGCTGTACTTCACGCTGGGCGCGCAAAACCGCGATGCATCGTCTGCCGCCTTTGCGCGCGGCGGTGTGGGCTCGGACGATATCCCCACCCGCAACTCGGCCGCCATGTACCCTGGCGGTTTTGTGCCCTTCATCAATGGCGACATCAGCGACCGCACCGCCATCGTGGGCCACAAGTGGCAATTGGGTGAGTGGACAGCCGACCTGTCGCAAACCTACGGCTCCAACGAGATGCGCTACCGTATCTCCAACACCATCAATGCCTCCATCGCCAACCAGGATTTGCTGAACGGCGGAGCTGGCCGAAGCGCCAGCGTGTTCCAGGCCGGTGGCTTCTTGTTCTCGCAGGCCACGACCAACATCGATTTCAGCCGCTTCTTTGATGGCTTCTTCCAAGGCGCCAACGTGGCCTTCGGCGCCGAATACCGCCGCGAAAACTACCAGATCTACGCGGGCGAACCCGGTTCGTACATTGATGCCGACGGCGTGGGCAATGGCGGCAACGCCGGCAGCCAGGGCTTCCCCGGCTTCCAGCCTGCGGATGCGACCAATCGCAACCGCGACAGCACCGCGCTGTACATCGACGTCGAGACCGACGTGACCCAGCAGCTCAAGGTGCAAACCGCCGTGCGCACCGAGCAGTACAGCGACTTTGGCAACACCACCACCGGCAAGCTGGCGGCCAGCTTCAAGGCCAGCGACCAATTGCTGTTCCGCACCTCGGCCAGCTCGGGCTTCCGCGCACCGTCTTTGCAACAGGTCTACTTCTCGTCCACGTTTACCGACTTCATCAGCGGCAAGGCCCAAGACGTGGTGCTGGCTCCCAATGGCGGCACCATCGCCAACGCGGCCGGCATCCCCAAGCTGAAGGAAGAAAACTCCAAGAACTACACCTTGGGCTTCACGCTGACGCCAAGCAAGACAACGTCGGTCACGGCTGACCTGTACCAGATCGACATCACCGACCGCATCGGACTGTCCGGCCGCTTTGACGCCAACAACTTCCCCGCGCTGGGCGCCACATTGGCCGCCCTGGGCGTGGGCCAGGCGCAGTTCTTTGTCAACTCCATCGACACCAAGACCAAGGGCTTGGACCTGACCGTGTCCAACAAGTCCGACCTGGGCGACGGCAAGCTCAACACCTTCCTGGCCGTCAACCTGAGCCAGACCGATGTGGTGAGCGTGCATGCGCCCGCGTCGCTGAAGGGCTATGAGTCGGTATTGCTGTCGGAGCGCGAACGCCTGTTCATCGAGCAGGGTGGCCCCCGCACCAAGGCCACACTGGGCTTTGACTACAGCCAGGGCGCATGGGAAACCAACCTGAAGATCATCCACTTTGGCAGCCAGACCCTGGGCACCTTCTCCGGCACCGAAGCTGGCGTACCCAACGCCTACTACGAGCCCAAGACCTCTGCCGATTTGAGCTTCACTTACAGCTTCGACAAGAACACCAAGCTGACCATTGGCGGCAACAATATTTTCAACGTCAAGCCCACCAAGCAAGACCCGAATGAAACCGACAACGGCTTCATTTATGACAGCGTGCAGTTCGGTTTGAACGGCGCGTCGTACTTCGCGAAGTTCTGGAAGCGTTTCTGATCTTCTGACAGTTGTTTAGCACGAATTAGGTTTGCACTAACCGAGTGGGCCAACACCGAAAGGTGTTGGCTCTTTTTTTTAGGGGTGGGAGTGGCTCAAATGCAAAGCGTATGTCCGGTGCCCACTACTTGGCAGCCAGCGTTATCGTAACAATGGCGGTTTGGTTATACCCCACAGCGGCCGAACTGCCCGTGAGCGTGATCGTTCCGCTTTGCGGGGGATTTTTGGTGCAGTCGTAGTACACCGAGACCGGCACGGCGGCCCCGACGGGCACCGACAGGTTGGACGCATTCGCGTTGTTGGCGGCCGGCCAGCTCAGTTGAAAAACCGGGTTGGAACTGCTTGCAGCCACGTTCAACAACTGCCCGGCAGCCAACTGGCTGGTCACGTTGATGGTGCCTATCAGTTGTGGGCAGGGGGTCGTGCCGACTTTGTGCTCATTCGTCAGCGCACTGGGGGCTACGGTCATCAAGGGCGGCCTCTTGAACACCTCTTTGGTGTTGCCGCTCAAAATGCCATTGGCCAGGGCTTCGTTCGGATTGGCGCCCGTTCCCACCACGACCCAGATGGCATCGCCGCCCTTCATGCCTGCCAGAATGGTCGAGACATCGGTGGAGACGATGGTGCTCTGGTCGATGGCAATCGAAAGCCCGGTAGTGCTGTTGGGGGTATTGACATTGACTGGCGGGTTGGCGGGGGCATTGGGGTCAACCGTGAAGGGGGTGGATACGGTGCCATAGCCCTTGAGCGTGCCGACGGTGTATTGCGTGGTGTTGAGGCTCAACATATCCACGGGGATCAGGCCCGCGGCGTTGGGTGCATGCAGCACGCCGATGAACATGTACACATGCTGACCCGGTTGTGCGGCGGCTTTCATCTGGTCGACAACAGGCACCGATACGGTGAAGAAAGAGCCGGGTGGGTTCGCGGGGTTGGGGGTTTCCGTGAGAGTGACCGCCAGATCGCCCCACGCAGGCAGAGACAGCATCCAGAACAGAACGAGCGCCAGCAGCTTTTTCATTGCACCACCTCGTCAATGTGAGAGCCATCTACGAAAATGCCTGTTGGCAATATTAGTCCTGTTGGCCACAAAGTCCAGTAGTCTTCAAAACCCGCTGGGTACAGTGCCAAGTGACAGGACTCTTGCGTCCTATGGGCGGGTGCTAAAGTCAATGTCTGGCCTGCCCGGTTACCGTTGCTTACGGATGGCTTGGTCAGCAAGCCTTGGTATTTTCTGCATCAGCCCTAAAATTCTTGCAGCAGCTACTTTCTTTTTGGGTACGCGGTAGCGTCGTCTCACACCCATCCTATTGCGAAATCCAGGGAGCCAGAATAACCATGCGAACGATTTCACCGGCTGTTTTATCACTGCTTCTCCCACTGGCCTTGTCGTCTCAGTGGGCACAGGCAGAGGTCTTCAAATGCACAATGGCGGACGGCAAAACCAGCTATTCATCGACGCCCTGCGTGGAGGCAGACGCCAAGGAAACAGTAGTACCCATCGTGGCACCCCCTCCGGGTGTCAAGCCCGCCGCAGGCAAAAACTGGGCTGCTGAAAACGCAGCCATCAATGCCCGTGTGAAGGCGGCGGAAGAGGCCGCGGTAGCAGCGCGTATGGCTAAGAAAGCATCGGCACCGAGTAAGAGCGCCAAGGAACTCCAGGCTGAATGCGAGGCCAACGGCGGAAGTGACTGCAATAAAGTGGCGGACAACGCAGCCCGCACGCCGACACCTGAAGAGCTTGCCGAGCAGCAGCGTGCGGCGGCCGGGGCCCGGCAGGCCGACGCCAACTCCAAGGATGCTGCTGCAACCGCTGCCAAAGCCGACGCGGTAGCCGCCGCAGCAAAGGCAGATGCCGCCGCGGCGGCTGTTACTAAGGCCGATGCGGCGGCAGCGGCAGCTGCAAGCGGAGATAAATCCTTAGCGGCATCGCCCGTAACTGCAAAGGCGGCGGCAGAAGCTGCGCGAGCGGATGCTGCGGCTGCCAAAGCTGCCGCTACCGCTGCAGCCACCAAAGCCGCTGCGGCGGCAGCTGCTGCAAAAAAGAGCAAGTAGGCGACCGATCCATTTGAAGCGCTCTTAGACTAAGCCCCAACGGCGCAACGCCGGGTTTTTGTCTGTGGTGGAGAGGGCGGTGCTTGGGCCGATGGATGGCGACGAAGCCTCCGGGCTTGTGATGCTGGTTGTTTATACAGTATTATTGCCATCTCAGCGCCCAAGCCCCCATGCCCCGCACCACTGTCATCAACGCCATCGCCTTAGGCCGCGCACACGCCCGGCGGCTGCGCGATGTCTACCGCTCGGCCGGCTGGCCCTGCCTGGACAGTGTGGAGGTGGAATTGCTCGCAGCCGGTCTGCTGGAGCGCCTGGTGGAGCCCAGCGGCCACGACAAGGTGCGGCTCACGGACACGGGCATCACCTTCCTCGCTCAGGCCTTCCACACCAACCGCCAGGCGCGCTCGGCACATGAGGAACTGGTCGATCGCGTGGCGCAGCAGATGTTGCGCGACGGGCGCATCGTCTGGACCGACCTGAGCATTCGCGCCCGCTTACCCTCCGAACCCGAGGAGCCCCGCCGCTGGAAGGTGTGCATGCCCGATGTGTTCTCCATCCGCAACACCACGGTAGCCGGTTACCTGGAGCCTGTGGTGCACGAGATCAAGGTCAGTCGGGCCGACTTGCTGGGTGATCTCAAGTCCAAAGACAAGCGCGATAGCTACCTGGATGCTGGCGGCCAGTGCTGGTATGTGCTGGGCTGCGACCGCAAGGGCCAACCGATTGCACAGGCCGACGAAATCCCCGTCGAATGCGGTGTCATTGTGTGGCACGGCGCTCGGCTGGAGGTGGTGCGCAATGCCCCCAAGCGCGCCGTCGCGGATCTGCCGTTTGCGCTGTGGATGGTGCTGGCCAAGGCCACGCCGCTGCGCGCCCATGCCGATCTGGGTACCGAAGACGGGCCAGACCAGTCCATGCTGGTGGAGCAGGCGTCGGAACCTCCGCCGCTCGACAAATCGCAGCCATGAGCGACGCGAGCTACAGCGTCTCCGTGCGCAACCTGTGCGAGTTTGCGGCCAAGGCGGGGGATCTTGATCTGCGCTTCACTCCGTCGCCCACCGCACAGCAAGGCAGGGAAGGCCATCAATTGGTGGCCAGCCGGCGGCCGCCCGAGCATGAGGTAGAGGTGTCGCTGACAGGCACATACGAGACCACATTGCGCATCAGCGGCCGTGCCGATGGTTACGACGCGGCCAGCAACGTGCTGGAAGAGGTCAAGACCTTCCGTGGCGCAGTGGCGGCCATCGCCCCCAACCACCGCGCGCTGCACTGGGCCCAGCTCAAGGTCTATGGCTGGCTGATGTGCCAGAGCCGCGGCCTGGCCCACATCACGCTGAGCCTGGTCTACTTTGACGTGGTGGATCAGACCGAGCATCCCATCAACGAAGACTGGTCCGCCGTTGACCTGCAGGCCTTCTTTGACGCCTTGTGTGCCCGCTTTGTGGCGTGGGCGCACAGCGAACAGGCGCACCGGCGCACGCGTGATGCGGCTCTGCAGGTGCTGGAGTTTCCCCAGTTGCCATTTCGCCCCGGCCAGCGCGAACTGGCAGGCCGCGTATACCGCGCCTGCATGCAGTCCCAAACCCTGCTGGTGCAGGCGCCTACCGGCATTGGCAAGACCATCGGTACCGTTTTCCCGGCGCTGCGCGCCATGCCCGAGCGTGGCATCGACAAGCTGTTCTTTCTGACCGCCAAGACACCAGGCCGCCAAGTGGCGCTGGAGGCCTTGCACGCCGTGCGCGGCGCCCATATCGGCCTGGACTTGCGGGTACTGGAGTTGGTGGCCAAAGACAAGTCGTGCGAGCACAAGGACAAGGCTTGCCACGGCCAGTCTTGCCCGCTGGCCCAGGGCTTTTACGACCGGCTGCCCCAGGCCAGGCGTGCCGCCGCACAGCGCGGTTGGTTGAACCAGCCCAGCCTGCGCACGATTGCGCTGCAGCACGCGGTTTGCCCCTACTACCTGGGCCAGGAGATGGTGCGCTGGGCCGACGTGGTGGTGGGCGACTACAACTACTATTTCGACCGCAGCGCCATGCTCTATGCGCTAACCGCCAGCAATGCCTGGCGCATCAGCGTGCTGGCGGACGAGGCGCACAACCTCTACAGCCGCGCCTGCAGCATGTACAGCGCTGACCTGGCCCGCGCTGAGACCACTGCGGCCTGCTCCGAGCTGCCGAGCGTGCTACGCAAGCCCGCGGAAGAAGTGTTGAACCAATGGGATCTACTGGCCTTGGCGGCCGAGCGCGAGGCCCCCGCCACGCCGTGGCGGCTGCTTAAGGAGCTGCCGGAGGCCTGGCTGCGCAGCCTGCAGCGTTTCAACAGCGCCGTGGGGGAATACCTCAACGAGCACGCGGCCGACACACACGGTGCCTGGCTGTCGTTCTTCTTCAAGACCCTGGCTTTTGCGACGCTGGCCGAAGAGTTTGGCGAGCATTCTCTGTGCGAACTGAGCCTGGCTGCAACGACCACCGCAACGGAGCATGTTGGCCAGACCGATTTGTTGGTTGACGGAGAAGTGGTGCACGGCATGGGCGCAGAGGCCAGCCTGAGCCTGCGCAACATTGTGCCGGCCCACTTCATCCGCCCCCGGCTGGACGCGGCCGATTCCCTGGTGCTGTTTTCCGCCACGCTGAACCCGGCCGACTACTACATCAACCTGCTGGGCCTGCCCGATACCACGCAGTCCATGGATGTGCCCAGCCCGTTTGACCCGGCGCAGCTGGCCGTCAGCATCCACCCCCTGTCCACCCGGCGTGATGATCGGCTGGCTACATTGGATGTACTGGTCGACACCATGGCCGCGCAGTTCGAGCAGCAGCCAGGCAACTATCTGGCCTTCTTCAGCAGCTTTGACTACCTGGAGCAGGCCCTGGCGCGGCTGCAGGCGCGCCACCCCGGCCTGCCGGTCTGGACCCAGCAGCGCCAGATGGGAGAGACCGCGCGCAGCGCCTTTCTGCAGCAGTTTGACCTGCAGGGGCAGGGCATTGGCTTTGCGGTGCTGGGCGGCGTGTTTGGCGAGGGGGTGGACCTGCCCGGCAAGCGGCTCATAGGCGCTTTCATCGCCACGCTGGGCTTGCCGCAGTTTGATGCGGTGAACCATGCCATTTGCGAGCGTATGCAGGCCCTGTTCGGGCGGGGCTATGACTACACCTATGTGTTCCCCGGCATGCAAAAGGTGGTGCAGGCCGCCGGGCGGGTGATACGCACGCCCACTGATACCGGCGCTGTGTTACTGATGGACGACCGTTACCGCGAGCACCGCTACCGCACACGGCTGCCCGACTGGTGGCGCGTTGCTATTGTTTAGATAGCTACTTATGCAGATTCGACGAGGGCTAGAGGCTTGTTCTATATATGACACCATACAAAATACCCAAAATGGGTGTGATTTGCCGTTCTGGCAGAATCCAGCCATGATCAAGTTCATTGGAATAGCCTTGCTCGCGGCCCTGCCGCTTGCCGCGTCTGCCGCCATGACGGTGGAGCAGGCTTATGCGGCCATCCCACACCAGCGTACACAGTTCGACATGGCCGGCTCGCGCCTGTCGCGTGGGCAGGTTGACGCCTTGCAGCCCTTGTTTGAGTTATCGGACCGCGGCACGGTGCTGCGCGTCGAGGGGTTGGACGCGCTCAAGCGTGGTGACACCAGCCGATTGCGCACTATCGTGCGCGATTACGCGGCGGTGCTGGATGCCCTGCGCCAACTCCGCACCACCCAGCAAACCCGCGCGGCCACCGACCTGGTCGTGCAAGCCGTGCAGCAGCATCTGGCCTTTTTTGAAGCCAAGCTGGCTGCCGGCGTGAGCAGTGGCCAGTGGGATGCCAGTTTCACCCCCAATGTGCACCAATCCAGTCAAAAGCTGCGCCAAGCCTACAGCCTGCTGATGGCAGCCTTCCCGGAAGAAACACCACGCAACCGCCAGGCATTTTTTGACTACCTGTGCGCGTTGGACTTCCTTTGACACGCCGCCGCACCGCTATTGCCGTAGTGGCAGCCTTGGTGCTGATGCTGGGTGCCTGGTTCGCCTATGGCGCGCGTTCCAACCCGCAGCAGGCACCACTGACTGCGCTGCTGGTCAACGACACGCCGCTCAAGCGCTACGACCGCGCCTTGCTGGCCTCTATCCGCATCTTCCAGCAGGCCACGGGCATCAACCTGGCCATTGTTCTGCAGGACCAATTGCCATCTGGCCAAACCATTGAACGCCAGGCCGAGGCTTTCTTCGAGCAGCACGGCCTGGGCAAGGGCTACCAGGGCAAGGCGATGCTGTTTGTATGGTCCGAGGCCGAGCGGCAGTTCAAGATCGAGGTGTCTTACAGCCTGGAGTCGGTGTTTCCCGATCTGCTGTGCCACCAGCTGGAGCAGGCCGCGCGCGGCTATATGCTGGCCTCCAACCCCTATGCGCGGCGCGACTTTCTGACCGAACTGATGGTGACCCTGCGGCTGCACTACCTGGCATCACGCGAAGCCGCTGGTGGTGCCGTGGCGCCATTGGCGGCGCCCACGCTCGCCGGTGCCTATGGCCTGTCGTCCTATTGGTCGGGTGGCGGTGGTATCGTCGGGCGCGACTATGCCGCCGCGTTGGAGAAAGCCCAGGCCACGCAAGTGCGCCTGTCAGAGGGGGCTGCCAAAGACTTTGAGCCCCAGGCCTCGGCGAACGACGCTGCCATGCAGTACCTGCGCTCTCTGCGCGAAGGCCTGGGCTCGCCGATGCTGCCCTTGCTAACCGAGGGTAGCCGCTACTACCGCATGGAAAAGCCCATGGCCGCCGCCTATGCCCGGCGCCTCGCGCAGTTCTACGACAAGGCCTTGCCGCTGTCCATCTGGCAGAGCGGCGACAAGGCGGTGGCGGTGTTCCAGCCTGGGCAGCCGGTGTTGCCGGTGTTTTTGCACCGCAATGCGCAAGGCCGCTGGTTGGTGGACGAGCCCAAGGCGCAGGCCTATTTTGTGCTGCCGGAGCAGGGTGGGGCAGCCGTGCAGAAGTACGCGAAGTTTCCCTATGCGCAGGCCTTTCAGCCAGCGGCCCGTGCGCTGTATGCAGACCGTACGGCGGCGCCGGATCTGGCTGTGGATGACAACGCACTGCGCCAGCGCCTACAGCAACTGCAAACCCGGCTCGCGGCACAACCCGATGACCTTGGCACGGTACTGCAACTGGCTGAGACCCTGCACTTTGATGTGTATTGGCTCGAGGCCGCCGCCCCGCTGTACGAGCGGGCCTTACGGTTGGCACCCGACCGCAATGACCTGCGTTGGCGCTTGCTGGATGTCTACACCGGCACATCCGACATCGACGCACAGGAGCGGCTGTACCACGAGCTGCGCGCCAAGACCCCGGACGACGCACTGGTGGAGCACTACTACGCGTGGTTCGGCAAGATGTACCCGCCGTCAGTAGCTACAAAGCCTTGAGTCGCTCCAGCGCCGCGTGCAGCGTGGCATCTTGCTTTGCGAAGCAGAAACGCACTACGCGTTGGTCGAAGCCATTGCCGTAAAAGGCTGACAGCGGAATGGCCGCCACGCCCACTTCGGCCGTCAGCCATTGGCAGAAGTCGGCCTCGCCCAGGTCGCTGACCGCGGAGATATCCACGCACTGGAAATAGCTGCCCTCGGATGGCAGCAGACGCAGGCGCGTGTGTGCCAGGCCGGCGCGGAAGAGGTCGCGCTTGCGCTGGTAGAAGGCGGGCAGGTCGAGATACGGCGCCGGGTTGGCCATGTACGCGGCCAAGCCGTACTGCACCGGCGTGTTGACGCTGAACACGTTGTACTGGTGCACCTTGCGGAACTCGGCCGTCAGCGCGGCGGGGGCGGCCACATAACCAATCTTCCAGCCCGTGACGTGGTAGGTCTTGCCAAAGCTGGAGACGATGAAGGCACGTTCGGCCAAACCGGGGAAGCGGGCCGCGCTCTGGTGAGGGGCTCCGTCAAACACCATGTGCTCATAAACCTCGTCGCTGATCAGCAGCACATTGGTCGGCGTCAGAATGTCTTCCAGTTGCAGCATGTCCTGGCGCGTCCACACCGTAGCACTGGGGTTGTGCGGGCTGTTGATGATCAGCGCGCGGGTCTTGGGTGTGATGGCTGTGGCAATGGCGCCAAAGTCGGGCCGGAAGCTGCCCGGCGTCAGCGGCACGCGCACGGCGGTGCCTCCGGCCAGTTCGATATTGGGCACATAGCTGTCGTAGCAGGGCTCCAGCACGATGACTTCATCACCGGGGTGTACGGTGGCCAGGATTGCTGTGATGATGGCCTGTGTGGCACCTGCCGTAATGGTGATTTCGTCTGCAGCCCTGTAGGAATGGCCATACAGTGCTTCTATTTTGCTAGCAATCGCCTCGCGGAACAGCGGCACGCCTGCCATCGGCGGGTATTGGTTGTGGTCGGCCTGCATGGCCTGCGTGACCTGGTCCACCAGGGCGGGGTCGCAGGCAAAGTCGGGAAAGCCTTGGCCCAAGTTCACGGCCTTGTGCTGTGCGGCCAGCGTCGACATCACGGTGAAGATGGTGGTGCCCACGGCGGGCAAGCGAGAGGTGAGAGCAGGAGTCATCAGTAGTCGTAATTTTCAGTATGGCCATCCATCGCGCGGGCGATGAGCTTGCGGTCCAGCCTGTCGCTGAGTAGCTCGGCAAAAGTGAACACAAAGTTGCGTAGGTAGGCGCTGCGCTTGAAGGCCACGCGCGCCACGTTCTGACCAAACAGGCCGCCGCCGGGGCGCACCACCAGGCCGCTCTTGCCGCCGTCTTCCACCACATCGCGCACGGCCATCTCGGCGGCAATGCCCACGCCCATGCCAAGGCGCACATAGGTCTTGATCACGTCCGAGTCAATGGCTTCCAGCGCGATGCGGGGCGTCAGCTTGCGGGTGGCAAAGGCAGTGTCGATTTTGGTACGGCCGGTGAACGAGGGGTGGTAGGTGATCAGTGGCTCCTGCGCTACATCTTCCAGCGTGATGCGCTCCTTGCGCGCCAGCGGGTGGTCGGTGGGCAGGACCAGCATGTGCTGCCATTCGTAGCAGGGCAGTGTGACCAGCTCGCTGTAGTCGGCCAGAGATTCGGTGGCAATGCCGATCTCCGCCACCTCGTCGATCAGCATGCGGGCCACCTGGTCGGGCGATCCCTGGTGCAGACTGATGTTGACCTTCGGGTAGGCGGTGCGCAAGGCAGCCACTTTTTCTGGCAGCACGTAGCGGGCCTGGGTGTGGGTGGTGGCAATGGACAGGGTGCCGCTGTCTTCGGCGCTGTATTGCTCACCAATGCGCTTGAGGTTGCCGACCTCGCGCAGGATCAGGTCTATGCTTTTGAGCACGTGCTGACCTGGTTCGGTGATGCGCTTGAGGCGCTTGCCATGGCGGGCGAAGATTTCTATGCCCAGTTCTTCTTCCAGCTCGATGATGGCTTTGGAGACACCCGGTTGCGACGTGTGCAGGGCTTTGGCGGCCTCGGTCAGGTTGAGGTTGCGGCGTACGGCTTCCTGAACAAAACGGAACTGGTGCAGGTTCATATCGAATCTCAACTAAAGAAGAGATTCATTATGCCGGATCAAAGGGCTTCTACAGGCCGTCCAGGGCAATTTGTGCCATCAATTGCACCAAGCGTGGGTCTTCCCCCACAGCGGCTTGCAGGGCGAAAGTCAGTCCCGGGTGAACGGCTTCCAGAGTGGCGACCAGGCGGGGCAAATCCTCGCGCGCATGCTTGCCGACACCCAGGAACATGGGCAGGACGGTAATGCTGTGCACACCACGGTCCATCAAGGTCTGGGTGGCCGTGGCCAGGTCGGGTGAGCTGAGTTCCAGGTACGCACAGACCACCGGCGTTTGCGGTGACAGCTGGCTGATCTGCGCGGCAACGGCTTCCATCGGCTTGTGCCACAGCGGGTCGCGCGAGCCATGGCCAAACAGGATGATGCCGCGCGGGGCCGCTGGTTGCGTCATCGCCGTATCACCAACCAGGTGAAGGCGGTCAGCGAGGCGAAGGAATAGATCAGGCCCGGCAGCGCTGCGGTAATCCACGGCCACCAACCCCGCAATGCCCCCAGGTCACCCAGCACGTTGTTCAGCAATACAAAGCTGACGCCCGCCATGACTCCGCCAAACACATAGCTGGCCACACTGCCCGAGCGGAAATGCAGGTAGGCAAAGGGCAGGGCCAGCACCACCATGACCAGGCAACTCAGCGGGTAGAACACCTTTTTCCAGAACTGGATCTCATACTTCACCGCGGCCTGGCCGTTGGCGTCCAGATGGCGCATGTACTGGAACAAGTCGATCGTGCCCATGCGTTCGGGCCGCAGCACGGCGGTGGCTACCATTTCGGCGCTGATCTGCGTGGGCCAGCGGAAGGTGTCCACCAGGGTGCGGTCAACCTTGGACGCATTGGCGTCGGCACTGGTGAATTCGGTGTGGTCCGCCTTTTCCAGCAGCCAGGAGTCATCCCGGCCAAACTTGGCGGTGGCACCCTCGGTCATGGAGACCAGGATGCCCTGGTTGTCGAATTCGAAGATGCGCACATCGCGCATATTGCCGTCCGGCGTCAGGGCGCCCACGTTGACGGCGTAGTGGCTGTAGGACTGTTTTTCCTTCAGCCAAGCACCGGTCTTGCCCACCGTGACCTTGCCCTGGTAGCGCGACTTCAGCAATTGGGCTGATTTGTCTGCAATGGGCGCCATATAGTCGCCCATCGCAAAGGTGAAGACCACGAAGACCAGGCCCAGCACCAACAGCGTGCGCAGCGCCAGCCAGGGTCCGAGCCCGCTGGTGCGCAAGATCGTGAACTCAGAGCTTTGTGCGAAACGGGCCATCACGAAGATGGTGCCTATCAGCACCGTGATGGGCAGCAACTCGTATAGATGGCTGGGCAGCAGCAGCGCCACATACATCAGCGCCTGTGGCAAGGTGTAGCCAGTGGCGCTGTATTTGCCAACAGCCTGCAATTCTTCGACGAAATCGAAGAAAAAAAACAGCGTCGCAAAGCCCAACGTGACCAGGAAGACGGCCAGTATGACCTCGCTGTAGATCAGTTTGCGTACGGTTTTCATGGCGTAGCCTTGCTCGGCTTGCACTGGGCACGGCGGGCCTGGCTGCCCGGGAGGCGCAGCATCCAGTTGTTGTGGCGCTTGGCCAGCCACAGCAGGGCCAAGGCCAATGCGCCGCCATGCAGCGCTACCAGGAAAACGCCAAAGTGCACCTGGCCCGTCTGAATCCAACTCTTACCCAGTATCAGCAGGTTGAAGTAGACAACAAAAGCGCCGAAGGCAAAACCCAGGTTGGCCGTCCGCCCCACGCGCGGGTTCACCCCCGCCGCTGCCAGGCCCATGATCACCAGATTGATGGCTGAGAGGGCCAGACCGGCCCGCCAGCACAGCTCTGCCAGGTGGGCAAGATTGGGTGCAGCCAACAGCTCCAGCGTGGTTTTGGCGCCGGAGGGTACGAAGGCGCGGGCCGACTGGTCGTCTGAGTCGACTTGGGCGCCATAGGTGCTGAACACCGCCACCGTCAGATCGGGCTTGCCCACATTTTTCTCCAGGCGCTGACCGTTCTCCAGCACCAGAAATTTCTCGCCGTGCAAGGACTCTACATGGCCACTGCGCGCCGAAGTCACGGATTCCTTGTCGTTCTTGTGGGTGGCAATGAATACGTTGTTGCCAGCTGTCTTGCTGTTGGCATCTTTCTCGATGAAAAAGACCCGATCGCCGCTGGACGACTCCTGGAATTGCCCCGGTTCAATGCGGGCAATATCGCCGCGCTTCTCGAAGCGGTCCTTCATGTCGGCAATGCGGCCCTCGGCCCAGGGCAGGATCAAGAAGGACAGCGCGGCAATGACCACCAGAATGGGCCAGGCAAAGCGAAAGAGGGGTTTGATCAGCGATGTCAAGCCGCGCCCGCTGCCAAACCAGATGACCATTTCGCTGTCGCGGAACATGCGGGTCAGCACACTGAGCACGGCGAGGAACAGGCACAGGGCCAAGATGGTGGGCATCTGGGACAAGACTGTGTAGCCCATGATGATCATCACATCCGACGGGTTGTATACCCCGCGCCCGGCTTCGCCCAAGGTGCGTATCAGTGTCATGGTCATGACCACGGTGATCAGCACCACCAGGGTCGCGCCGAAACTGCGGGCCAGTTCTTTGCGGATGGAGGAATGGAATAACATTGCGGCAAAAGGAAAACCTGAATTATGAACTTTGAACTGAAAGCTACCGGCCTCGCAGGGGTCTCTACCGAGAAATGCGATGCGCTGATCGTCCTGGTACCCCAGGACTTCAAAGCCGGCAAGGATGATGTCTCAGCGCTGATCGCGCAGGCCATCAAAGCGGGAGACCTGGACACCAAACCCGGTAAATCCCTGACCCTCTACCGACCCGCGCAGGCACAGGCCACGCGGGTGGTGCTGGCAGGTGTGGGGGCGGGTTCCGCACGCGATGTGCGCGGTGCGGTGCTTGCAGCGGTGTCCGCAGTCAAATCGGCCTCATTGAAAAAACTGCTGGTCTGCTTTGCCAGCCCGGCCCGCGAAGAGGCCGTGCGTGCGGTGGTAACCGCCGTGGCTGACGCCAGCTATGTCTACACCACGACCAAGTCCAAACCGGAAGGGCGCACCCTCAGCAAGGTGCTGGTCGCCACCCCCAATGCGGCGGATGTCAAAAGCGCATTTGACCGTGCGGCGGGTATTGTGGTCGGTGCCGAACTGGCCAAGGAATGGGCCAATCGCCCCGCCAACCACGCGACTCCAACCCTGTTGGCACAGGCCGCCCAGGCCTTGGCAGAGTCGCCAAAGATCAGCTGCGAGGTGCTGGGCCCCAAAGAAGTGGCCAAGCTGGGCATGGGTTCCTTTATTGCGGTGGCCCAGGGATCGGATCAGCCCCTGCGGTTTGTCGTTTTGAAATACAACGGCGCAGCCAAGAGCCAAGCCCCGACGGTGCTCGTGGGTAAGGGCATCACCTTTGATTGCGGCGGCATTTCCATCAAGCCGGCTGCCGAAATGGACGAAATGAAGTTCGATATGTCGGGCGCGGCCAGTGTGCTGGGCGTATTCCGCTCTCTGGCAGAACTCAAGCCCGCCATCAATGTGGTGGGTCTGATCGCTGCCTGCGAAAACCTGGTCAGCGGCTCGGCGGTGAAGCCCGGTGACGTCGTGACCAGCATGAGCGGTCAAACCATCGAAATCCTCAATACGGATGCAGAAGGCCGTCTGATCCTGTGTGACGCGCTGACCTATGCGGAACGCTTCAAGCCCAAGGCCGTGGTGGATATCGCCACCCTGACCGGCGCTTGCGTTATCGCTCTGGGTGGCGTGCGCAGCGGGCTGTTTGCGGCGGACGAAGCCTTGGGTAACGCATTGTTCGCCGCGGGTGAAGCCGCACAAGACAGCTGCTGGAAAATGCCGCTGGACGAAGAGTATGCCGAAGGCCTGAAGACCAATTTTGCCGATGTGGCCAATCTGGGTGGCCGCGCGGGCGGTGCCATTGCGGCGGCCAAGTTCCTGCAGCGCTTTGCCGAAAAATTCCCGTGGGCGCACCTGGACATCGCCGGAACCGCCTGGAAGAGCGGTGCCGCCAAGGGCGCGACTGGGCGCCCCGTTGGTTTGTTGGTTGAATACTTGCTGAGCCAGGCACCTGCCAAGTGACCGACCTGGCCTTCCACTTTGGCGCGCCAGACAAGCTGGCCTATGCGTGCCGTTTGGTGCGCAAGGCCGTGGGTAGTGGAGCCAAAGTGGTATTGGTCGCAGATGCGCAGGCTGTCGCGCGCTTGGACGCGGATTTATGGGCCTTGTCGGCCACTGACTTCTTGCCCCATTGTGTGGCACCTGCCGCGCCCGCCTTGCAAGCCCGCTCACCCGTCATGCTGGTTACCGATACGGCGCAAGCCCCTGGGCACAACGGGGTGCTGGTGAATCTGACAGATGCCGTTCCAGCGGGGTTTGAGCGTTTTGATCGCCTGATCGAAGTCGTGAGCACCAATGAGGACGACCGCGCGGTGGCGCGAGGACGCTGGCGTCACTACACTGACCAGGGCTACGCCATTACCCGGCATGACCTGAGCCTCAAACGTGCGGACTGATGCAGAGCAACAAAGCCGTTCCCCGGTTTGTGCCCACGCTGACAGAGGTCGTGCAGCCGGGGCAAACCCAGAGCATCTCGGCCATAGACCCTGAGTGGCTGGCTGAACAGGTACTGCAAACGGTGAAGCCCAAATTGGAACAGCAGCTCCGCGCGTCTTTGCAGGTGCTGATTGAACAACAGATGCGGGAGTCTGGCCCGCATCTGCAGCAGGAAATGGAAAGCGCTGTGCGCTCAGCAGTGGCCCAAACCTTGGCCCGCGTCATCAAGACCAAAAAGTAGCCGGTCGAACGCGCACCATGTGACCAATGGTTCTTTTTTCTGAATTTGAGCGGTCCGATTTTGAAACCGGGCAAAAGGCAGGTTAGAATAGAAGGCTCTGGAGCGGTGGATGAGCGGTTTAAGTCACACGCCTGGAAAGCGTGCGTGGGGTAAAACCCACCGCGGGTTCGAATCCCGCCTGCTCCGCCAGATATAAAAAACGCGCAACTCATTTGGGTTGCGCGTTTTTTTGTGCTTTTTAAAACAGGGGGAAAAGTGAAATTACTTATCAAACTGGTACTTTGGGGCTTGGCCGCAATGTCCCAATCCGCTTGGGCCGCGGACTCTGGGCCCTTTTACGTGCGGCTGACAGGCTATTGCAATACCAAAAAAGTCTACTTGAACAAGTACAACGACATCTATGGCACAGAAGTAGGCTGTCCGCAGTTGATGGGCCAACCCGTCGTTGGCTATCTTCGCAATGACGGCCTCGCCATTATTTCGAGGTCGCTCAATTTGTTAGGTTCGTCGGTTTGCATGGAGTTTTATTTCCCTGACGGTACTGAGTCGCTGCAGTGCTCTAGTGGCACTTCTGTCGATTACTCTAGTGGAACGTCGACCTATACGGTGAAGCCATCTGCTATTTCTGAATCTCCAAAACCTGTTCCTTACGTTGTCAGTACAGAAGTGCCGGATCTGGAAAGCCTGAAAAATTTGCCGCCCCGGCAATAGGCCTGGATTCAAGGTCGCAATTTGATATTGAAGAGCCCTGTACTTGCTGAAGTGCAGGGCTTTTTCTTTGCCAAGACGATTACCCCTTAGGTGGGCTGGATTGAAACCGGGATGCGCTGACGGCCAAAGTCTGATCTTTGCTTGGCAAACCGTCCAACTGCTTGGGCGCCGCAATCTGGACAAAAGCCTGTGGGGCTTAGTCGATATTGTTTGATCTGGTACCAATCCCGCACGATCAGTGGAGCCTGACAAACCGCGCAATAGGTCGTACCACCTTCCTCGTCATGCACGTTTCCGGTGTACACATAATGCAGGCCCGCCTGCAATGCAATCTGCCGTGCGCGCGCCAACGTGGTCTTGGGTGTAGCCGGCACATCCGGCATTTTGTAGTCGGGGTGAAAGGCAGAGAAATGCAATGGCACATCCGGCCCCAATTCCCGCATGATCCATTGACTCATTGCGGTGATTTCTGCGTCAGAATCATTGTGATCGGGTATCAACAGGGTTGTGATTTCGAACCACACCTGGGTTTCGTGCCGCAGATACATCAAGGTGTCTAGCACGGGCTGCAGATGCGAGCCGGTGATCTTGAAGTAGAAGTCTTCGGTGAAGGCTTTCAGATCCACATTGGCGGCGTCCATCTTGGCGTAAAAATCGCGGCGCGGCTGGGCATGGATGTAGCCCGCAGTAACGGCGACGGTTTGTATACCCCGCGCGTGGCAGGCATCGGCCACGTCCATCGCATATTCCGCAAAGATCACAGGGTCGTTGTAGGTGAAGGCCACGCTCTTGCAGCCACGGTCTGCCGCGGCTTTGGCAATAGCCTCGGGCGAGGCCTGGTCCATGAGCCGGTCCATGTCACGGGATTTGCTGATGTCCCAGTTTTGGCAAAACTTGCAGGCGAGGTTGCACCCTGCTGTGCCAAAGGACAAGACGCTGCTACCGGGATAGAAATGGTTCAGTGGCTTCTTCTCGATGGGGTCTATGCAAAAGCCGGATGAGCGCCCATAGGTGGTCAGGACCATGGCATCGCCCTCGCGCTTGCGCACAAAGCAGGCCCCGCGCTGGTCCGCATGCAGTTTGCAATCGCGCGGGCACAGATCGCATTGGATGCGACCGTCATTCAATGAATGCCAGTAGCGCGCGGGGTAGGGCGTTGCCAATTGCATCATGGCCTCTCATCCACTGTGTTCGGACCACTTGCTGACGGTGTAGCGATATAGGTGAATCTGGTCCGACCAGAAACCTATGGGCAATCCGGCTTTACGCTTGAGTTGCCCCAGAAAACCAGTGGGGGAGGGGAGTTGCTCCCACACTTGGGGCAAGAAGGTACCGCGTTGGCTCCCGCATTCCAACACGACGCCGTCGATACCAGGTCGCAATTGCGACAGCGCGTCGGCCTCGCTGACGAAGTGTATGGCTTGCATCGGTGATAGCACGGAGACCTCCACCTGGGTGACGCCTAACTCTGGGAGAGACAACGGTGCAAAGCGAGGGTCGTGGAAGGCGGCGGCCACGGCGTTGGCTTTGACGTCTGCCAGCAAAAGGCGCCTGGCTTCCAGCGAGCCTATGCACCCGCGCAACTGGCCTGCCTGGGTCAAGGTGACAAAGCAGGCGCCAGGCTCTCGCAGCCAGGTCGCGTCTTCAGCGGGAGCCAAAACCTCTTGTCCTAGCGCTGAGGCGATGGCGGCACGGGCTATCGGCAACAGGCAGGTTCCTGCGTCAATGGGAAGCATTAGCAACAACCTCAGTGAATTCGAAAGCAGCGTAGCCCACGACGCGTGCTTTGTCGCCAGCGGTGTCTCCGGAATTGCAATGGCCCAGCAGGTGCGGCTGCAAATGGCGGCGGCGGACAGCCAACAGCAGGCCATTGATAGGTGTGGCACCACAGGCCTGCTCGTGCGTGATGCCAGTCTCCAGGCTCAAGATATGGTTGACTGTCGCACCATCAACAGCCTGAGCTTGGGCGTAGGGCAGGAAGTGCGACAAATCCGTGCTGACGACCAAGAGCGTTTCCGGGCCACCCCACACCAGGTCCAACACCTGCGCTACTTCCTCTGCCGTGGCATTGCCAACCGCCAGCGGTAGCAATCGAAAGTCGTCCAACACGGATTGCAAAAAAGGGAGTTGCACTTCCAGCGAATGCTCATATGCATGGGCTTGTGGGCTGAGCACTACTTGCGGCAGCCCCCTCAGCAAAGCCACGGCCTCCTGGTCTATGGGAATGGTACCCAGCGGTGTAGCAAAACCCGTGGCGCTATCCAGGGCCAAGCCCCGTACCGCGACCCGGTGTACAGGTCCCAACAGAACGACACGGCGGATGGTGGCGCGGGCTGCTGCAAGGCGAACATAGGCCAACGCTGCGGTTGTACCCGAATAGATATAGCCGGCGTGGGGAACGACGAGTGCTTTGGGTGTGACAGCTCCGCGCACCTGCGCACGATCAGCCGCGTCCAACAGGTTGGCAACATCGTGGGCGAGCACGTCTGCTTGGCCCGCATAGAAGGCTCCGGCTACTGCCGGTGGGCGAAGCTGTAGCATCGAAACCTCCTTAATTGCAGTCCCGGGGCTGTCGATCCCGTCAGCGTCGAGGATGCAGTGAAGTTACTGTTATTTTGGCAACTGCGTCATCTTCATGGCCGAACTGATCAAAGTAGCCACTTCGGCCATATGGCTGGGAACCACCAGCGTTGTGGTTGCATCGGCCGCGACCTTGGAATAGGCGTTGACAGCCTGCTCGGCCACCTTCAACTGCACGGCTTGTTCCCCGCCGGGCTGGCGTATGGCGGCAGCAACGCGTTCAATGGCCTCCGCATTGGCCTGTGCAACGGCCAGAATGGCCGCCGCCTGCCCCTGGGCGTTGTTGATGGCGGCCTGCTTCTCGCCCTCGGATCGGGCGATATAGGCCTCGCGCTCGCCGGTGGCGATGTTGATCTGCTCCTGGCGGCGGCCTTCGGATGCGGCAATGAGCGCGCGCTTCTCGCGCTCCGCGGTGATCTGCTGCTGCATGGCGTGCAGAATTTCCTTGGGCGGTGTCAGGTCCTTGATCTCGTAGCGCAGCACCTTGACGCCCCAGTTCAAGGCCGCCTCATCGATGGCCTGCACCACCTGGGCATTGATGATGTCGCGCTCTTCAAAAGTCTTGTCCAACTCGAGTTTGCCGATTACCGACCGCAGCGACGTCTGCGCCAGTTGCGAGATGGCCACTACGTAGTTGCTGGAGCCATAGCTGGCCCGCATAGCGTCGGTCACCTGGAAGTACAGGATGCCGTCGACCTGCAGCTGTGTGTTATCGCGCGTTATGCAAACCTGGCTGGGTATGTCCAGCGGCACTTCTTTGAGCAAGTGCTTGTAGGCCACGCGATCCATGAAGGGCACGACCCAGTTCAGCCCGGGGGTCAAGGTGTCTTTGTACTTGCCCCAGCGTTCGATAACCCAGGCATGTTGTTGGGGGACGACCTTGATGGTCTTGAAGCCAAAAATGATGGCGACGACCAGTAGAACCATTGCAACTTCCATCTTGCCTCCTTGAGAAATGCTGTGCTGTCGGGGAGCAGACCCTGGCGTCTACAGTTTGCGAACGATAAGGCGGCTGCCCACCACCTCCACCACCTGGTGCGGGCCGGCCATCAAGGGCGAACCCGAAACGCTGGCCACCGACCATTGGGCGCCGCGGTACTTCACCGTGCCTGTTCCATCGGAGTTCCAGGCATCCACCTGTACGGTCTCGCCAATATCGAGATTGACATCGCGGTTAGCGCTGGCCGTCGGATTCACGGGTTGCGTCTTTTTCTTGTAGGCATGCCAACCCCACACGGTGGCGATGGAGGCAACCGCGGCGACCACGATTTGCACGGCAAAACTGGCGCCCAAATGGGCAGAAATGGCCGCCAGGGCCAACCCAACGGCCAGCATCAACAGGTAGAAGGTACCGGTGGCCAATTCGACGCCTACCGCTGCGCCAACGAGCAGCCACCAGAGTGTGGATTGGGCCATACCGTCCTTGCATGTGTTGCGATCACCACATTTTGGGGCAAAAGGCGGCTCGCGCAAGCTGCGAGACACAATATGTCCTTACACTTCGCGCCTGTTTTTCTTATTTGCGCCCTTTGCATCCTGGAGCCTTTCATGAAATTTCGCTTCCCCATCGTCATCATCGACGAGGACTATCGCTCTGAGAACACCTCAGGTTCGGGTATCCGCGCGCTGGCCCAGGCGATTGAAAACGAGGGTTTCGAGGTGCTGGGCGTTACCAGCTACGGCGATCTGAGCCAGTTCGCGCAGCAGCAGAGCCGTGCCAGCGCCTTCATTTTGTCGATTGACGACGAAGAGTTCACACCCGGCCCAGACCTTGACCCTGCGGTACTGAACCTGCGCCATTTCATTGAAGAGGTGCGCCGCAAGAACCTGGACGTGCCCATTTATGTGTACGGCGAGACCAAGACCAGCCGCCACATCCCCAACGACATTCTGCGCGAACTGCACGGCTTCATCCATATGTTCGAAGACACGCCGGAATTTGTGGCCCGCCACATCCTGCGCGAAGCCAAGAGCTACCTGGAGGGTGTACAGCCCCCGTTCTTCAGGGCTTTGTTGGACTACGCGGAAGACGGTTCTTATTCGTGGCATTGCCCTGGACATTCCGGCGGCGTGGCCTTCCTGAAGAGCCCGGTGGGCCAGATGTTCCACCAGTTCTTTGGCGAAAACATGCTGCGTGCCGACGTCTGCAATGCGGTAGAAGAGTTGGGCCAACTGCTGGATCACGACGGCCCTGTGGGTGCTTCTGAGCGCAACGCAGCGCGTATCTTCAATGCCGACCACTGCTTCTTCGTGACCAACGGCACCAGCACATCCAACAAGATGGTCTGGCACCACACGGTGGCGCCAGGCGATGTGGTGGTTGTGGACCGCAATTGCCACAAGTCCATCCTGCACTCCATCATCATGACCGGGGCTATTCCGGTCTTCCTGAAGCCTACGCGCAACCACTTCGGCATCATCGGACCTATCCCGAAGGAAGAGTTTGAGCCGGCCGCCATCCAGGCCAAGATCAAGGCCAACCCCTTGCTGCGGGGTGTGGATGCCAAGAAGGTCAAACCCCGCGTGCTGACGCTGACCCAATCCACCTACGACGGCGTGCTGTACAACACCGAGACCATCAAGGGCATGCTGGACGGCTACGTCGAGAACCTGCACTTTGATGAGGCCTGGCTGCCCCACGCGGCCTTCCACCCGTTCTACGGCTCCTACCATGCCATGGGCAAGCGCCGTGCTCGGCCCAAGCACGCCATGGTGTACGCCACCCACTCCATCCACAAACTGTTGGCGGGTATCAGCCAGGCCAGCCAGGTGCTGGTGCAGGACTCGCAGACTGTCAAGTTGGACAAGCATTTGTTCAACGAGGCCTACTTGATGCACACCTCCACATCACCACAGTACAGCATCATTGCCAGCTGCGACGTGGCCGCGGCCATGATGGAGCCACCCGGCGGCACCGCTTTGGTGGAAGAAAGCATTACCGAAGCGCTGGACTTCCGCCGCGCCATGCGCAAGGTGGACGAGGAGTACGGCAAAGATTGGTGGTTCAAAGTCTGGGGACCGGACAAGCTGGCTGAGGAGGGTATTGGCCGTTCGGACGACTGGATCATCAAGGGTGAGTCCAAGAATGCCAAGGCCGGCGTCAATTGGCATGGTTTTGGCAAGATGGCCACCGGCTTCAACATGCTGGACCCGATCAAATCCACCGTGGTGACACCGGGCATGGACTTGAATGGCAAGTTTGCCAAGACCGGCATCCCGGCCAGCATCGTGACCAAGTTCCTGGCCGAACACGGCGTGGTGGTCGAAAAGACCGGCCTGTACAGCTTCTTCATCATGTTCACGATCGGCATCACCAAGGGCCGCTGGAACAGCATGCTGACCGCGCTGCAGCAGTTCAAGGACGACTACGACAAGAACCAGCCCATGTGGCGCATCCTGCCCGAGTTCTGCCAGAAGTTCCCCCAGTACGAGCAGATGGGCCTGGCCGATCTGTGCCAGTTTGTGCACGAGTTGTACGCCAAGTACGACATCGCACGCCTGACCACGGATATGTACCTCAGCGACCTGACCCCGGCCATGAAGCCAAGCGACGCTTACGCCCACATTGCGCTACGCCAGACCGAACGGGTGGAAATCGACAAGCTGGAAGGCCGCATCACCGTAGGCCTGGTGACGCCATACCCTCCGGGCATCCCGCTGCTGATTCCTGGTGAGGTGTTCAACAAGAAGATCGTGGACTACCTCAAGTTCTCACGCGAATTCAATGCCAAGTGCCCTGGCTTTGAGACCGACATCCACGGCTTGGTGGAAGAGCGCGGTGAAGACGGTGTAGTGCGCTACTACGCTGACTGTGTGAGGTAGGCGCTGGTTGCGCCAAACAAAAATAGCGCCCCGGAGGCGCTATTTTTCTGATAGCTGCTCACGCATATTCCGCGGGGGCTAGCGGGCAGTTAGGCTCAAGCCGGTGTCTCCAGAACGGCCACAGCCGACTGGCTGACGCCGCAGTCCACATAGGTGATCTGCGCGGTCATGCCGGAGGCCAGATCGCTAAGCAGGAAGGCGGCCACATTGCCAACTTCTTCAATGGTCACATTGCGGCGCATAGGCGCTGCGTTGGCCGAAATAGCCAGCAATTTGCCAAAGTCTTTGATGCCGCTGGCAGCCAGGGTCTTGATGGCACCGGCGCTGATACCGTTCACGCGCATGCCACGGGCGCCTACGGCCTCGGCCAGGTAGCGCACCGAGGATTCCAGCGATGCCTTGGCCAGACCCATGGTGTTGTAGCTGGGCACCACGCGCACGCCGCCCAGGTAAGACAGCGTCAACAGCGAGGCGTTGTCGTTCAGGTAGGGCAAGGCGGACTTCGCCATAGCCGGGAAGCTGTAGGCGCTGATGTCGTGGGCAATGCGGAAGTTTTCGCGGCTCAGGCCGTCCAGAAAGTTTCCGGCAATGGCCTCACGTGGGGCAAAACCAATGCTGTGCACAAAGCCGTCGAACTTGGGCCAGTGCACGGCCAAATCGGCAAACAGCTTGTCGATCTGCGCATCGTCGCCCACATCGCAATCAAATACCAGCTTGGAGTTGAAATCGGCCGCGAATTCGGTAATGCGGTCCTTGAAGCGCTCGCCCACGTAGCTAAAGGCCAGTTCGGCCCCCTGCTCGTGGCAGGCCTTGGCGATGCCATAGGCAATGGAGCGGTTGGACAACACACCCGTAATCAATAATTTTTTTCCTGCTAAAAATCCCATTTCGTCCTCATGTGTATGGCATGTCTCAATGTGGAATTGTCGCACGCCTAGGAGGGGCTTATGGCTAGGCCGCAGCCGCAGCCCGACGGACCTCCATATAAGCCGCCCTAATCGGCGATATTTCCTGCAAGCCACTCGAATAAGCCTTACAAATCAAGGCACTTAGCACATTTTTGCGTTACAATTCAGATTCACGACCAAACGGGCGGGTAATTACCGCCCGTTTTTTTTGGGCGATTGTTTTTGAACCTTGATCGGGCTGATCCTAAGTGGCATTGCAGGACATTGTTGAACAAACCGTAAGTGGTCTGGGATATGACTTGGTGGAGATTGAACGCTCCGCCGGCGGTTTGCTGCGCATCACCATTGATCTGCCTTGGGTGCAGCCTGCAGAAGGCACTGCCGCTACGGAGCAGTTTATCAATGTTGAGGACTGCGAAAAGGTCAATCGCCAATTGCAGTTTGCGCTGGAAGTAGACGGCATTGAATACAAGCGGCTCGAGATTTCCTCGCCCGGTATCGACCGTCCGCTGCGCCATGCGCAGGATTACGAACGTTTTGTCGGCCATGTGATCGACATCACGCTGAAGGCCCCGATGGGGGCTGCGGCTGGCGGGCAGGTGCATGCCAACCGCAAGAAGTTTCGCGGCACGCTGGAGAAGGTGGTCTCGGCCGACGGAGCAACGTCCTGGCAAATCGTCTGGAGCGATGCGCCGCCGGTCAAGCCGGGTCAGAAAGTCAGCAAGAAGCGTGTGCCGCCACCGCTGCAGGCACTGGGCTTCACGCTGGACGAGCTGCGTGAGTCGAGGTTGGCGCCGATTGTCAGTTTCAAAGGCCGCGGCGCGGCTGGCGGGACTGATGGCGCAGAGGTCGACGCGGAATAAAAGGTAAGGGTGGCAGGCCGGTCAGGGGTCTGCATCGGCGGGTTTTGAAATTTTGTATTGGTTAAATCGAGTGTTCAGGAGAGTCATGGCATGAATCGCGAACTGTTGATGCTGGTAGAGGCAATTTCACGTGAAAAGAACGTGGAACGTGATGTGGTGTTGGGTGCCGTGGAAGCGGCCCTGGCCCAGGCGACCAAAAAGCTGTATCCCGGCGATGTGGATATTCGCGTTGCCCTGGACCGCGATAGTGGCAATTACGAGACCTTCCGTCGTTGGCACGTGGTGCCCGATGAGGCTGGTCTGCAATTGCCCGACCAGGAAATCCTGCTGTTTGAAGCCAAAGAGCAGATCGCTGACATCGAGGTCGATGAGTACATCGAAGAAACGGTGCCCTCCGTGCCGATCGGCCGTATCGGTGCCATGGCGGCCAAGCAAGTCATCTTGCAAAAGATCCGTGATGCCGAACGCGAAATGCTGCTCAACGACTTCATGTCGCGCGGCGAAAAGATCTTTGTCGGCACCGTCAAGCGCATGGACAAGGGCGACATGATTGTGGAGAGCGGTCGTGTCGAAGGCCGCCTGCGCCGCAACGAGATGATCCCCAAGGAAAACCTGCGGACCGGTGACCGCGTGCGCGCCATGATCATGGAAGTGGACCTGACACTGCGTGGCGCACCCATCGTGCTATCGCGCTCTGCACCCGAGTTCATGATCGAGCTGTTCCGCCAGGAAGTGCCTGAGATCGAACAGGGCCTGTTGGAGATCAAGTCCTGTGCCCGCGACCCCGGCTCTCGCGCCAAGATCGCCGTGCTGTCGCACGACAAGCGCGTGGATCCCATCGGCACCTGCGTCGGCGTGCGTGGCACCCGTGTCAACGGTGTGACCAACGAGCTGGCCGGTGAGCGCGTGGACATCGTGTTGTGGAGCGAAGACCCGGCTCAATTCGTGATTGGTGCTTTGGCCCCGGCCAATGTATCGAGCATCGTCGTGGACGAAGAGCGCCACGCCATGGATGTGGTGGTCGATGAAGAAAACCTGGCCATTGCGATTGGCCGTGGCGGTCAGAACGTGCGTTTGGCGTCTGAGTTGACCGGCTGGCGCATCAATATCCTGGACGCCGCCGAGTCTGCCCAGAAGCAGGCCAGCGAAACCGACCAGGGTCGCAAGCTGTTCATGGAAAAGCTGGATGTGGACGAGGAAATCGCCGACATCCTGATTGCCGAAGGCTTTACCAGCTTGGAAGAAGTGGCCTATGTGCCGCTGCAGGAAATGCTGGAGATCGAAAGTTTCGACGAAGAAACGGTGACTGAGCTGCGCACGCGCGCCAAGAACGCGTTGTTGACCATGGAAATCGCGCACGAAGAAAGCGTGGAAGAAGTGTCACAAGATCTGCGTGATCTGGAAGGCCTGACGCCCGAGTTGATCGGCAAGTTGGCCGATGCCGGCGTGCATACGCTGGATGAATTGGCGGATCTGGCGGTCGACGAGTTGACCGACATCACCGGCCAGTCCGCAGACGATGCCAAGACCTTGATCATGAAAGCGCGCGAGCATTGGTTTACCGATGAAGCCGCTTCTCAAGAGTAATGGTTATGTAAATAGAGTTTCAGTTCAGGCCTGCAACTGCTCCAAGGGCAGTTGGGCCACCGCCAAAGGTTACACAAACAATGTCCAGTACGACCGTCGCCGAGTTTGCCAATGAACTCAAAAAATCCACTGACACGCTGCTCGAGCAGCTGAAGTCGGCCGGAGTCGCGAAAGCGGCCGCCTCCGACGTCCTGACCGATGCCGACAAGCACAGCCTGCTCAGCTTTCTGCAGAACAGCCATGGCACCGTGAGCCTCGAACGCAAAAAGATCACTCTGGTCAAGAAGCAGACCACGGAGATCAAGCAGGCGGATGCCACCGGCAAGGCACGCACCATCCAGGTGGAAGTGCGCAAGAAGCGCACCTTTGTACGACGCGATGACGACGTGGTGGCAGCGCCCGAGGCCGTGGAAACTGAAGTTGCAGTCGCAACGCCCGCTGCGCCGGTGATTGATAACGCCGAACTAGCCCGCCGCGAAGAGGAAGCCCGTCGCCAGGCCGAACTGATCCGTCGCCAGGAAGAAGAACTGGCTCAGCGTCGCCGTGACCGTGAAGAGCAGGAAGCCCGGGACCGCGAAGCTGCAGAAAAAGCAGCAGCCGAAGCACAGGCCCAGAAAGCGTCTGAAGCCAACAAGAAAGCCAAGAGCCAAGCCGCCAACGAGGCTACAGAAGCCCAGGCGCAGGCTGATGCCGCTGTGGCACTTGAAAAGTCTGTTGCTGCAGCCGCTGCAGCCAAGGCAGTGGCCGACGAAGAAGTGGCACGTGCCGTGGATTTGAGCGACCGCAGGCGCAAGGCCGAGGCCGAGGCTGCCGCCATCCGCTCCATGATGGCCGCACCCAAGCGCGTGTTGACAGCCGCCAAGAAGCCAGAGGAAACCAAGCCTGCAGCCGATGCCAAGGCTGGAATGAAGGGTACGCTGCACAAGCCCGCTGCCGGAACCACGGCAGCCAAGCCTGCCAAGGCGGCTACCGGCAACGACACCGGCAGCGCACCTAGCGGCGGCGGCAAGGAAGTCAAATCCGCCAAGCTCTCCAGCAGTTGGGCGGGCGATCCCGCCAAGAAGAAGGCTATCCCGACCCGAGGCGATACAACCAGCGCAACCGCCGGCCGTGCGACCAATTGGCGTGCTGGCCCCCGTGGCCGCCGTGGCTCCAATGATCGGGACCGCGAGAGCCAAACCGTGGTGTCCGCACCCACAGAGGCCCGCATCATCGAAGTGCACGTGCCCGAAACCATCACGGTGGCCGATCTGGCGCACAAGATGGCGGTCAAGGCCTCGGAAGTGATCAAGTCGCTGATGAAAATGGGCCAGATGGTCACCATCAACCAGCCGCTGGACCAAGACACCGCGATGATCGTGGTCGAGGAAATGGGCCACAAGGCAGTTGTTGCCGCACTGGACGATCCCGAAGCCTTCACCGACGACGAAGTGCAACAGCAAGACGCTGAAGCGCTGCCGCGCGCACCGGTGGTTACCGTCATGGGCCACGTGGACCATGGCAAGACGTCGCTGCTGGACTACATCCGCCGCGCCAAGGTCGCTGCGGGCGAAGCAGGCGGCATTACCCAGCACATTGGGGCTTACCACGTGGAAACACCGCGTGGCGTGGTTTCCTTCCTGGATACGCCCGGTCACGAGGCCTTCTCGGCCATGCGTGCCCGTGGTGCCAACGCGACCGACATCGTCATTCTGGTGGTGGCTGCCGACGACGGCGTGATGCCGCAAACCAAGGAAGCCATCAAGCACGCCAAGGCGGCTGGTGTTCCCATCGTCGTGGCCATCAACAAGATCGACAAACCTGATGCCAACCCCGAGCGCGTGAAGAACGAGTTGGTGGTGGAAGAGGTGATTCCCGAAGAGTTTGGCGGCAGCTCGCCTTTCGTACCCGTGTCGGCCAAGACCGGCCAGGGTATCGACGAACTGCTGGAGCAAGTGCTGCTGCAGGCCGAAGTGCTGGAACTGAAGGCACCGGTCGATGCCATGGCCAAGGGCCTGGTCATTGAAGCGCGTTTGGACAAGGGTCGCGGCCCGGTTGCGACCATCCTGGTGCAATCCGGCACGCTCAAGACCGGCGACGTGGTGCTCGCAGGCCAGACCTATGGTCGCGTGCGCGCCATGCTGGACGAAAACGGTCGCGCTATCAAGTCCGCAGGACCTTCGATTCCGGTCGAAATCCAGGGCTTGACCGAAGTGCCGCAGGCCGGCGATGAATTCATGATCCTGGCCGACGAGCGCCGCGCCCGTGAAATCGCCACCTACCGCGCTGGCAAGTTCCGCAATACCAAGCTGGCCAAGCAGCAAGCGGCCAAGCTGGAGAATATGTTCAGCGACATCACGGCTGGTGAGGTCAAGATGCTGCCCATCATCGTCAAGGCCGATGTGCAGGGTTCGCAGGAAGCATTGGCGCAGTCCCTGCTCAAGCTGTCGACCGACGAAGTCAAGGTGCAGATGGTTTACGCCGCGGTCGGTGCCATCAGCGAATCCGACGTCAACCTGGCGATTGCCGCCAAGGCCGTCATCATTGGTTTCAACACCCGTGCAGACGCCGGCGCGCGCAAGCTGGCCGAGAGCAATGGTGTAGACATTCGTTACTACGACATCATTTACGACGCCGTGGACGACCTGAAGCTGGCCATGTCGGGCATGCTGACACCGGACAAGAAGGAAGAAGTCATCGGTACTGCCGAGATTCGCCAAGTGTTCAAGGTTTCCAAGATCGGTTCCATCGCGGGCTGTATGGTCACCTCAGGCGTGGTGCGCCGTACCGCACGTGTCCGCCTGTTGCGCAGCAACCTGGTCATCTACACCGGTGAGCTGGATTCGCTCAAGCGCTTCAAGGACGACGCCAAGGAAGTGCGCGAAGGTTTCGAGTGCGGCTTGAACATCAAGAACTACAACGACATCCAAGAAAGCGATGTGCTGGAGTTCTTCGAAATTCGCGAAGTCGCTCGTACTCTGTAAACGGAAATTGGCATGGTGCGCAAGAAGTCATC
This sequence comes from Rhodoferax sp. GW821-FHT07G04, assembly GCF_059418585.1. Classification (NCBI taxonomy): domain Bacteria; kingdom Pseudomonadati; phylum Pseudomonadota; class Betaproteobacteria; order Burkholderiales; family Comamonadaceae; genus Rhodoferax; species Rhodoferax sp. GW821-FHT07G04. The sequence continues at coordinate 281,846 of NZ_JBWKQD010000004.1, read as the reverse complement.
CACCCCCAACCGCGGTTTCCGCGTGGCCGATCAGATCCAGCGCGATCTGACCGAGCTGATCGCGCGCGAGCTCAAGGATCCGCGGGTGGGCATGGTGACGATCCAGGCCGTGGAGGTCACGCCGGACTACGCCCATGCCAAGGTTTTCTTCAGCTTGCTCAAGGGTGACCCAGTGGAGACCGCCGAAGGCCTGAACCAGGCCGCCGGATTTTTGCGCAATGGTCTGTTCAAGCGCCTGCACATCCACACCGTGCCCACGCTGCATTTCGTGTTCGACCGCACCACCGAGCGTGCGGCCGATATGAATGCATTGATTGCGCAGGCCGTGGCATCGCGCTCCAAGAACGAGGAATAGCATGAACACCGCCAGGCCACTCCAGGGTGCGCAGGCGCCCCTGGGGGGCGGCGATGGCGTGCCCGCGGTTAAACCAAGCAGGCACAGTGGTGAGCCGCGCCAGCGTACCGTGCGTCGCCCCGTGCATGGGGTGTTGTTGCTGGACAAGCCTTTGGGCTGGTCGAGTAATGACGCCTTGCAAAAGGTGAAATGGCTGCTGCGGGCCGAGAAGGCTGGCCACACCGGCACGCTGGACCCGCTGGCCACCGGCGTACTGCCCCTGTGTTTTGGCGCTGCCACCAAGTTCAGCCAGATGCAGCTGGATGCCGACAAGCAATACGAGGCCACCGCGCTGCTGGGCATCAAAACCAGCACTGGCGATGCGGAAGGCGATGTGATTGAACAGCGTCCGGTGCAAGTGGATGCGGCAGACATTGCGCGGGTGGTACCCCAATTTACGGGAGCCATACGCCAAACGCCGCCCATGCACAGCGCACTGAAGAAAGACGGCAAGGCCTTGTACGAATATGCGCGGGCCGGAGTTGAAGTGGAACGGGAGGCCCGCAGCGTGACCATCCATAAGCTGGATGTGGCGCTAGCCCTCGCGAATACTGAGCAGCTCGCTATCAATATAATAGTCAGCTGCAGCAAAGGCACGTATATCCGTACCCTGGGTGAAGACATCGGGGAAGCTCTGGGCTGCGGCGCACACCTTACGCGCTTGCGCCGAACGGCTACGGGCGGTTTCACGGCAGCGCAGTGCGTGACGCTGGAGGCCCTGGAGGCCATGACGGAAGCCCAGCGGCTGGCATGCCTGCTGCCCGTGGATGCGCTGCTGGAACGCCACACACCGGTCACGCTGGACAGCGAGAATACGGGGCGTTTCCTGAGCGGGATGCGCCGCCGCGGAAGCTGGCCGGATGCGGAGCAAGTCGCGGTGTATGGCACTGCGCCGCGCGCCTTGTTGGGCACGGCCCGCACCGAGGCAGGGGAATTGATACCGGGGCGCTTGCTGAGCCCGCTGGAGATTGCGCAATCTCAGACCCAGCAAGCAGGAAACCAGGAAGCCCCAGGTAGCGCCCCGGCGTCTGGCGCAACAACAGATTCAACAGAGAAAGTGAACCATGAGCTCTAGCAAACAAATTCGCAATATTGCGATCATCGCCCACGTTGACCACGGCAAGACCACCATGGTCGACCAGCTGTTGCGCCAGTCCGGCACCTTCGCCCAGCACGAGAAAGTCGTCGACACGGTGATGGACAACAACGCCATTGAAAAAGAACGTGGCATCACGATTCTGGCCAAGAACTGCGCTGTCAGCTGGGAAGGCACCCACATCAACATCGTCGACACCCCCGGACACGCGGACTTTGGCGGTGAAGTGGAACGTGCCCTGTCCATGGTGGACGGTGTGCTGCTGCTGATCGACGCCCAAGAAGGCCCCATGCCACAAACCCGCTTCGTGACCAAAAAGGCGCTGGCCTTGGGTCTGAAGCCCATCGTTGTCGTCAACAAGGTGGACAAGCCCGGTGCCAACCCCGACAAGGTCGTCAACGCCGCGTTCGACCTGTTCGACAAGCTGGGCGCGACCGACGAGCAGTTGGACTTCCCCGTGGTCTATGCCTCCGGTATCAACGGCTGGTCGTCGCTGGAAGAGGGCGGCCAAGGCGAACAGTGGGGTCCCGACATGTCGGCCCTGTTCAACACCGTGCTGAAACACGTGCCCGCCAACTCGGGTGACCCCACCGCCCCGCTGCAATTGCAGATTTCTGCACTGGACTTCTCCTCGTTCGTGGGCCGTATCGGCGTGGGCCGTATCAGCCAGGGCACCATCAAGCCCGGCATGGATGTGCTGGTGATGGAAGGCCCCGAAGGCAAACAGGTCAAGGGCCGTATCAACCAAGTACTGACCTTCCAGGGCCTGGACCGCATGCAGACGCCCGAAGCCGGCCCCGGCGACATCGTGCTGATCAACGGTATCGAAGACATCGGTATCGGCGTGACAGTGACCGACCCCGCCAACCCTGCACCGCTGCCCATGCTGAAGGTTGACGAGCCCACGCTGACGATGAACTTCTGCGTCAACACCAGCCCGTTGGCCGGCCGCGAAGGCAAGTACGTCACCAGCCGCCAGATCTGGGACCGCCTGCAAAAGGAACTGCAACACAACGTGGCACTACGCGTCAACGAAACGGACGAAGAAGGTATCTTCGAAGTCATGGGCCGTGGTGAATTGCACCTGACCATCCTGCTGGAAAACATGCGCCGCGAAGGCTATGAAATGGCGGTGTCCAAGCCCCGCGTGATGTTCAAGGACATCAACGGCGAGAAGCACGAGCCCATCGAAATGGTGACCGCTGACATCGAAGAAACCCACCAGGGTGGCGTGATGCAGGCACTGGGCGAACGCAAGGGCGAGCTGGTGAATATGGAGCCGGACGGCCGCGGCCGTGTCCGTTTGGAATACCGCATCCCGGCCCGTGGCCTGATCGGTTTCACCAATGAGTTCTTGAATCTGACGCGTGGTTCCGGCCTGATCTCCAATATCTTCGACTGCTACGAGCCACACAAGGGCGACATCGGCGGCCGCAAGAACGGCGTGCTGATCTCCATGGACGCCGGTGAAATCTTCACCTACGCCCTGGGCAAGCTGGACGACCGCGGCCGCATGTTCGTGCGCGCCAACGACCCGGTGTACGAAGGCATGATTGTGGGCATCCACAGCCGTGACAACGACCTGGTGGTCAACGCCACACGTACCAAGCAACTGACCAACTTCCGCGTGTCCGGCAAGGAAGACGCGATCAAGATCACGCCCCCGATCGAACTGACGCTGGAATACGGCGTGGAATTCATCGAGGACGACGAGCTGGTCGAAATCACGCCCAAGTCGGTGCGCCTGCGCAAGCGCCACCTGAGCGAGAGCGATCGCAAACGCGCAAGCCGGTCGTAACCCCCCGAAGCGGCCTGGCGGCCGCCTCCCCCCCAGGGGGCGTTACCTGCGGCCTGGCGAAGCCGGTTCCGCGGTAACCCTGGATTGAGGCACGCGCTCCGTGTTGGTGCGCGTCCTTGTGAAGTCTCCGTTCAACGCATGAAACTGACACACAACCGGGCGGTTTTACTCATGGTCTTGGTGACCTTCATGTGGGCAACCGCAGGGGTGGTGTCGCGCCATCTGGATGGTGCGCGCAGTTTTGAGGTGACCTTCTGGCGGGCGCTGTTCACGGTGCTTGCCATGCTGTTCATCCTGCCGATGATGCGGGGGCGGGCAGTCTTCGCCAATATCCGGCACGCCGGACGGGCCTTCTGGATATCGGGCGTGTGCTGGAGTGTGATGTTCACCGCCTATATGGTGGCCATCACGCTGACCAGTGTGGCGAATGTGCTGATTACCATGTCGCTGGGGCCACTGATGACGGCCTTGATCGCCCGAATTTTTATCGGCCATCGCATTGCCTTGCGCACCTGGATGGCCATTGTTGTGGCTGGCCTGGGGATCGCCTATATGTACGCTCCGCAGATCGCAGGCGGCCAGATGCTGGGTACTTTGGTGGCCCTGTGTGTGCCGATTGCGGGCGCCACTAACTGGACAGTCACGCAAAACGCCCACGCTCAAGGGCATGACGTCGATCTAGTGCCGGCCGTGTTCGTGGGTGCGGTGATCAGCGCGCTGGTGACTTTGCCGTTGGCGTATCCTTTCCAGGCCACGGCCCATGACCTGGGCCTGCTGGGCTACCTCGGTGCCTTCCAACTGGCCGTCCCTTGTGTCTTGTCCGTGCTATGCGCTCGCGTGCTGCAGGCCCCAGAATTGTCCCTGCTGGCCTTGCTGGAAGTGCCATTCGGCATCCTGCTGGTTTGGCTGGGCGCTGGAGAGGCTCCGGGCAGTACCGTGCTGGTCGGCGGAACGCTGGTCATCGGGGCCCTGGTTGCCAACGAGCTGCTGGGCTGGAAACAAAGGAATCAACCAACACCATGAACGACAAAAACACCTCCGCCATCGCTGAAGTCCACACCACCGTTGCTGGCGGTGTTGGGCTCATCACACTGAACCGTCCCAAGGCCCTGAACGCCCTGTCTCTGCCCATGGTGCAGACCCTGCTGGCTACGCTGAGGGCTTGGCGCGATGACCCGGCCGTGTTTGCAGTGGCCATCCGCGGCACCAACAGAGTCGGTGCTCCCGGCAGCCCGGAGAGCTTCTTCGGCAGCTTCTGTGCCGGTGGCGACATCCGTTTCTTCCACCAGGCCGCCTTGGCGGGTGATGCGGCGCTGGACACGTTTTTCACCGACGAATACACCCTCAACCATCTGATTCACAACTACCCCAAGCCCTACATCGCCTTCATGGACGGCATCGTCATGGGCGGCGGCATGGGGATCAGTCAAGGGGCCAGTCTGCGCATCGTGACCGAGACCACCAAGATGGCCATGCCCGAAACCGGCATCGGTCTGTTCCCGGACGTGGGCGGTGGCTACTTCCTGAGCCGCTGTCCGGGCCATGTCGGTGAATACCTGGCCTTGACCGGCGACACCATTGGCGGCGCCCAAGCCGTCGCCTGGGGGCTGGCCGACGTTTGTGTACCGTCCAATGCATTGCCTGCACTGTGGGATGCGTTGCAAACCCAGGGGAGCCTGGACACCCTGCAGCAGTGGATTGCTGCGAATGTGATAGCAGAATATTCAATTGCGACGAGGGCTAGCGCCATATTGGATGTAAGCGACTTTGCTGCGTTCGGGCTGGACACTATACCCGCCATCGTGTCGGCACTGGAAGCCTCTGGTACGGACAAAGCACTGGCCATTGTCAAGACCCTGCGACACCGCAGCCCGCTGATGCTGCATGTGGTGCTGGAGCAGATTCGCCGCGCCCGTGGCCTGACGCTGGCCGACGACCTGCGTATGGAGCGTGACCTGGTACAGCATTGCTTCTACACGGCCCATCTGGACCGCTCAGGCACCCGTAGTGAGACGGTGGAGGGCATCCGCGCCCTGGCCATCGACAAGGACCATAAACCGGTGTGGAACCCGTCGCGTATTGAGGATGTAACGCTGGATATGGTGGAACCCTTCTTTACCAGCCCGTGGCCGGCAGGAACCCACCCCCTGAAAGATTTGGCCTAAGCCTACACAAAGAGGCTGGGCGCCAGAGCGTTTTGCGTAGGTAAAAGGAGGAGGCCGCTTGCGGCCGGGGGACACGGAGCAAAACGCTCTGGCGCCCAGCCGCCCGGCCTCTAACGTGCTTTACTCTTCATAGCCCGCTCAACTTCCCGCTTGCCTTCACGGTCCTTGATCGTGTCGCGCTTGTCGTGCTCGGCCTTGCCCTTGGCCAGCGCGATCTCGCATTTGACCTTGCCGTCTTTCCAGTGCAAGTTGATCGGCACCAGCGTGTAGCCCTTTTGCTCGACCTTGCCAATCAGCCGCAGGATCTGCTCCTTGTGCATCAACAGCTTCTTGGTACGCACCTTGTCCGGGCTGACGTGGCTGGATGCGGTGTGCAGAGGATTGATCTGCAGTCCGATGATGAACAGTTCGCCACCGCGTATCACCACATAGCCATCAGTCAGTTGCACCTTGCCTTCACGCAGGGATTTGACCTCCCAGCCTTCCAGTACCAGACCCGCTTCAAAGCGCTCTTCGAAGAAATAGTTGAACGCTGCTTTTTTGTTGTCGGCAATGCGGGTATCGATCGCGGGTTTTTTGGCCATGGAGCTTAAATAGGGGTGACAGACGGGAATGAAAGGCGTGCTTGAGTGCTTGTCTACAATCCCGCGCAGACCTCCATTCTATGAAAACCGTTAACAAGTCCGTTTTGCTCTGGTACAGCCCGCATGAGATGTATGAACTGGTGACCGATGTGACGCGGTATTCCGAATTCTTACCCTGGTGCGAGGGGGCTCGGATTGTTGAAACACATGATGACGGCATGACCGCCGAACTGGCCATTTCCTTTGGCGGCGTACGCCAGACCTTTGCCACGCGCAATGTGCACATCCAAGACAAGCAGGTCGATATGGAGCTGCTCAATGGCCCGTTTTCCCATCTGGATGGGCAGTGGAGCTTCCTGCCGCTGGGAGACGGGTCGCAACGCGCCTGCAAGGTGGAATTGGCCGTCAACTACCGCTTGAACAGTTCCACACTGGGCAAACTGGCTGGCCCCGCGTTTGACAAGGTCGCCAGTGAATTGGTCGACGCCTTTGTCAAGCGTGCCGAGCAGGTATATGGTGACTGACATGGCCATTCGCATTACCGTCGTCTATTCTGCCAAGGCACGTCACGTCGTCGAGCAAACCATGCTGATAGAGGAGGGCGCTACGGCCTTGCAAACCTTGCAAGCCAGTGGGCTGACGGCACGATTTCCAGAACTGGCAGCACCGACCGCAGGCGTGGGCATTTGGGGCAAGAATATTGCGCCCAGCCATGTACTGCGAGACGGAGACCGTCTGGAGGTCTACCGCCCGCTGACCGTAGACCCTAAAGTGGCGCGGCGTGAGCGCTTTATGGGCCAAGGCGCAAAGAAGGCGGCCGGTTTGTTCGCCAAGCGTCGGGTTGGAGCCAAGGCTGGGTATTAAAGGACGGCCCGGAGACCGTCTCAATTACTTGCAGTCTCTCGCAATGATCGCTTCGGCGCGCTTTAGGCGTTCTGCGCGCGCGGCATCATCCAGGAATTCTTTTTCACCAGCCGCGTTGGTCCGTCCGATTCTCACGCCTGACTCATACGCCGTTTTTGCTTGTTTGGCGTTTGCGCAGCTTTCAATCTTGGCTTTGGTGACTTGTTCCTCGGCGGCTTTTTTCTTCGCGGCCTCGGCTTCTTGTGCCTGTTTCTTCTTGGCTTCCAATTCCTTTTCCAGGGCGGTAGGCTTGGCGCCAGAAGCAGGCGTTGCAGGAGCGGGAGAGGGAGCGGATGGCACCGCAGCGCCACTGGAGTCGGCGGGGGCACTGGCATCCGTGGCTGGTGCCGCCGGCGGTTTGTAGCTTCCTGGCCGCTTCAGGATATTCTTTTCCTGAATATCCGCGGGCGGCGGCCGGTCGCTGAAGACTTTGCGTCCGTCTTTGTCAAGCCACTGCCACTGGGCCGATGCCGTAAAACTCAGGCCCAACAACGCTGTTACCAAGAGTGTCTGAATCAGTTTCATGGCCAAAGTGTAGCCTTCCAGGCCGCGGCAGGCAGCAAAAATCGAACGAACTGCTGTATTTTTGCCCTTCAACCGTGCCCTTTGCCAGCCAAGGGCCCTGGCGCCACGGGTACAATTCGCTATTTGGAGCTTTGACATGCGCCTCCTCGGCAAAGCGCTCACCTTCGACGACGTGTTGTTGGTCCCTGCGTACTCCCAGGTCCTGCCCAAGGACACCTCCCTCGCCACCCGCTTCTCCCGCAACATCGCCCTGAACCTGCCACTGGTGTCTGCCGCCATGGATACGGTCACCGAAGCCCGCTTGGCTATCGCCATTGCGCAAGAAGGCGGCATGGGCATCGTCCACAAGAACCTGACCGCTGCCGAGCAGGCCGCCCAGGTGTCCAAAGTCAAGCGTTACGAGTCCGGCCTGCTGCGCGACCCGGTCGTCATCACCCCCGACACCACGGTGCGCCAAGTCATGGCGCTGTCCGAACAGTTGGGTGTCTCCGGTTTCCCGGTTGTGGATGGCGGCAAGGTGGTCGGCATCGTCACCGGACGTGACCTGCGTTTTGAAACCCGCTACGAGCAAACCGTGCGCGAGATCATGACACCGCGCGAACGTCTGATCACCGTACCCGATGGCACCACGCCCCAGGCCGCCAAGGCCCTGCTCAACAAGCACAAGCTGGAGCGCCTGCTGGTCGTCAACGATGCCTTTGAACTCAAGGGCCTGATCACCGTCAAGGACATCACCAAACAGTTGAACTTCCCCAATGCCGCCCGCGATGCCACTGGCCGCCTGCGCGTTGGCGCCGCCGTGGGCGTGGGCGAGGGAACCGAAGAGCGCGTCGAGGCCTTGGTCAAGGCCGGCGTAGATGCCATCGTCGTGGACACCGCCCACGGCCACAGCAAAGGCGTCATCGATCGCGTGCGTTGGGTCAAGCAGAATTTTCCACAGGTCGACGTGGTCGGCGGCAACATTGCCACCGGAGCAGCGGCACTGGCATTGGTTGAAGCGGGCGCGGACGCGGTCAAGGTCGGCATCGGCCCCGGTTCCATCTGCACCACCCGCATCGTGGCCGGTGTGGGTGTGCCTCAGATCATGGCCATCGACAGCGTGGCAACTGCACTTAAGGGAACCGGCGTGCCATTGATTGGCGACGGTGGCATCCGCTACAGCGGCGATATTTCAAAGGCCATCGCGGCCGGTGCCAGCACCGTGATGATGGGCGGCATGTTCGCCGGTACCGAAGAGGCGCCGGGCGAGGTCATCCTGTACCAAGGTCGCAGCTACAAGAGCTACCGCGGCATGGGTTCCATCGGTGCCATGCAGCAGGGTAGTGCAGACCGTTACTTTCAGGAGTCCACAAGCGGCAACCCGAATGCGGACAAGCTGGTGCCTGAAGGTATCGAAGGCCGTGTGCCGTATAAAGGCTCCATGGTCGCCATCGTGTTCCAGATGGCCGGTGGCATCCGCGCCAGCATGGGCTACTGTGGTTGCGCAACCATTCAGGACATGCAGGACAAGGCAGAGTTTGTGGAAATCACAACCGCCGGTATCCGCGAAAGCCACGTGCACGACGTGCAAATCACCAAAGAGGCTCCCAATTACCGTGCCGACTGATACCCCGGCCGCCACCGTAGTCCTGGCCGAGGGGCGGCCCGCAGCGATGCGCTTCATCATGATCGCCGTGCTGATCGACATGGTGTCGATCGGCCTGATGATCCCGGTGTTGCCTCACCTTGTGGGCCAGTTCACGCATTCGCAAGGCGACCAGGCCTTCTGGTTTGGCGCCATGATGTTTGCGTTTGGCATCGCCAACTTCTTTGGCGCGCCGATTCTGGGCGCGCTGTCCGATCGTTTTGGACGGCGACCTGTCTTGCTACTGGGTTTTTGCGGCCTGGCCTTCACCTTTTTCATGACCGCTGCGGCCCACAGCCTGTGGATGCTGGTGGCGGTGCGCCTGGTGGGTGGCGCCATGCAGGCCAACATCGCCGTGGCCAATGCCTATGTGGCGGATATCACACCTGCCGCAGATCGGGCACGCCGCTTCGGGCTGTTGGGCGCCATGATGGGCCTGGGTTTCATCATGGGGCCGGCCCTGGGCGGCATTCTGGGGGATGTGGATTTGCGCCTGCCCTTTGTGGCGTCGGGCTCACTAGCGGTGGTCAACTGGATCTACGGCTTCTTCGTGCTGCCCGAGAGCCTGCCAGCCGCCAAACGCAGTGCTTTCGAATGGCGCAAGGCCAACCCTGTCTCCTCGCTGATGGGCCTGATTGACCTGCGCGGCATTGGGCCGCTGGTTGCCGTGCTGGCGCTGACCACACTGGCGCAGTTCATGCTGCACGCTACCTGGGTGCTGTACACCACCTTCAAGTTCGGCTGGGGCCCCAAGGAAACCGGCTGGTCGCTGATGGTAGTGGGGGTGGTCAGCGTGCTGATGCAGGGCGTGCTGCTCAAGCACATCCTCAAGCGCATCTCCACCCAGCGCCTGGCCGTCATCGGCATGTGCAGCGCCAGCCTGGCCTATGTGGCCTATGGTCTGGCTACCGAATCCTGGATGCTCTTCGTCATCATCGTGCTGAACATGTTCTCGGCGGCCACCGGCTCCAACCTGCAGAGCATCGTGTCCGGCGCGGCAGACGAAAAGATCCAAGGCCGCACACTGGGCGCCGTATCTTCCGTCAACAGCCTGATGGCGGTACTGGCACCCGTGGCCGGCGCCGGCCTGCTGGCATTGGTATCCGACGCCCCCCGCGGCGACATCCGCCTGGGCCTGCCCTTCTTCGTCGGCGGCCTGATCCAGCTGCTGGCCCTGGGCCTGGCGGTTTGGCATTTCCAACGCCAGCGCGCACTGCGGGCTGGCATATCCCAAGCTTGATCTCCTCCCCATGACACACGAACGCATCCTTATCCTCGATTTCGGTTCCCAGGTCACCCAGCTCATCGCCCGCCGCATCCGCGAAGCCCATGTGTTCTGTGAAGTGCATCCCTGCGATGTGAGTGACGATTGGGTGCGTGAATACGCCAAGGACGGCAAGCTCAAGGGCGTCATCCTGTCGGGCAGCCACGCCAGCCTGTGGGAAGACGAAACCCTGCGGGCACCCAAATCGGTGTTCGAACTGGGGGTGCCTGTATTGGGCATCTGTTTCGGCATGTACGCCATAGCAGAGGCGTTGGGCGGCAAGGTCGAAGGCGGGCACAAGCGCGAATTTGGTTATGCCGAGCTGCGTGCCCGTGGACACACCAAGCTGCTGGACGGCATTGCCGACTACACCACGCCAGAAGGCCATGGCATGCTGCACGTGTGGATGAGCCATGGCGACAGCGTGACCGAGATGCCCCCAGGCTTCAAGCTGATGGCCACCACCGACAGCTGCCCCATCGCCGGCATGGCAGACGAAGAGCGCAAGTTCTACGCCGTGCAGTTCCACCCCGAAGTGACCCACACCACACAGGGCGCCGCCATCCTGAACCGCTTTGTGCTGGACATCTGCGGTGCCAAGGCCGATTGGGTCATGGGCAACTACATCGCCGAAGCGGTGGAGCATATCCGCGCACAGGTCGGCAGTGAAGAAGTCATTCTGGGCCTGTCGGGCGGTGTCGATTCATCTGTGGCCGCGGCGCTGATCCACCGCGCCATCGGCGACCAGCTCACTTGCGTGTTTGTCGACCACGGCCTGCTGCGCCTGAACGAAGGTGACATGGTCATGGACATGTTTGTCGGCAAGCTGCACGCCAAGGTCATACGTGCCGATGCCAGCGACCTGTTCCTGGGCAAGCTGGCTGGTGTCAGCGACCCGGAAGCCAAGCGCAAGATCATCGGTGGCGAATTCGTTACCGTGTTCAAACAAGAGGCTGCCAAGCTCAAGGGCGAGGGCGCAAAGGGTGCCAAGTGGCTGGCCCAGGGCACGATTTACCCGGACGTCATCGAATCGGGCGGCGCCAAGAGCAAGAAAGCCGTCACGATCAAGAGCCACCACAACGTGGGCGGCTTGCCCGAGCAATTGGGCCTGAAGCTGCTGGAGCCGCTGCGCGAGCTGTTCAAGGACGAGGTGCGTGAACTGGGCATCGCCCTGGGTCTGCCGCACGACATGGTCTACCGCCACCCGTTCCCCGGCCCTGGCTTGGGCGTGCGGATTCTGGGCGAAGTCAAGAAGGAATACGCCGACCTGCTGCGCCGGGCCGATGCCATCTTCATTGAAGAGCTGCGCAACTTCAAGGACGAAGCCACCGGCAAAACTTGGTACGAGCTGACCAGCCAGGCCTTCACCGTGTTCCTGCCCGTCAAGAGTGTGGGCGTCATGGGCGATGGCCGTACCTATGAATACGTGGTGGCACTGCGTGCGGTGCAGACCAGCGACTTCATGACTGCCGACTGGGCCGAGTTGCCCTATGCCTTGCTGAAAAAGGTATCCGGGCGCATCATCAACGAAGTGCGCGGCATCAACCGCGTTACCTATGACGTGTCCAGCAAGCCGCCGGCCACGATTGAGTGGGAATAACACCAACTGCAACAGGAGGACCTATGCGCGGATTGTTTGGAATTGTTGGCCTGCTGCTGACGCTGGCCATCATTGGTGTGTTGGCCAAGAAACAACTGAGTGCGGTCACCACTGTTGCACCGCCTGCGGGTATGGCCAGCGCACCAGCAGGCACTACCGTCAAAGAGCAGAGCCAGCTCATTCAACAACAGGTCAAGCAAAGTGTGGAAAGCACGATGCAACAGGCGCGGCCCATGCCGGAAGACAAGTAGGCCTTAGAAAAAAAATACCTCTAGCCCTCATAAACTCTATATAGGGCGCTATCGTAATGCTAGCAAGCGCGCGTGACATCGACTTTATGGAGATGGCGCTGGCACAGGCGCGTGCAGCCGCCGAAGCCGGCGAAGTGCCGGTGGGTGCGGTCGTGGTCAAAGATGGCCAAGTCGTTGCTACCGGCTGCAATGGCCCTATCGCCTCCCATGACCCCTCGGCCCATGCGGAGATCGTCGCTCTGCGCGCTGCAGCCCTGCATCTTGGCAACTACCGTCTGGACGGCTGCGAACTATTTGTCACGCTGGAGCCTTGCGCCATGTGCAGTGGCGCCATGCTGCATGCCAGGCTGGCGCGGGTGGTCTACGGTGCCGCCGACCCCAAGACGGGGGCCGCTGGGTCGGTCGTCAATCTGTTTGCCAATCCACAACTCAACCACCAGACCGAGATCACCGGCGGCGTACACGCCCAGGCCTGCGGTGCGGCGTTGCAGAGCTTCTTCCAGAATCGGCGCGACGTGCAAACACAAGAGAAGAGGGCGCAACACCCCCTGCGGGACGATGCCCTGCGCACGCCCGATGCCCGGTTTGCGGATCTGCCTGGTTACCCGTGGGCACCACGCTATATCAGCGATCTGCCAGCACTATCGGGCTGGCGCATGCATTACCTGAACGAAGGCCCCGCCGATGCCGAGTTGACCTACCTGTGTCTGCACGGCAACCCGGCTTGGAGCTACCTGTACCGCAAGATGATCCCGGTCTTTCTGCAGGCTGGGCACCGTGTCGTGGCCCCTGACCTGATCGGTTTTGGCAAGAGTGACAAGCCTAAGAAGGAATCCGCGCACAGTTTCACATTCCATCGCCAGAGCCTGCTGGAATTGATCGAGCGGCTGGATCTACAAAGCGTCGTGCTGGTCGTGCAGGATTGGGGCGGTTTGCTGGGCCTGACCCTTCCCATGGCCATGCCGGAGCGCTTCAAGGGTTTGCTGGTCATGAACACCACGCTGGCCACCGGTGACATACCCCTGTCCCCTGGATTTCTGGCTTGGCGCGACATGTGTGCCAAGCAACCAGAGTACGACATCGCGCGCTTGTTCGCGCGGGGGAATCCTCATATGTCTGCGGCGGAGTGTGCGGCCTATGCGGCTCCATTCCCCGATAAAGGCCACCGTGCCGCTACGCGGGTTTTTCCGGCCTTGGTTCCGGACAGCGAGGCAAGCGAAGGAGCCGCAATTTCCCGCGCCGCACGCGACTTTTGGCAGACCCAGTGGCGGGGACGCAGCATGATGGCCATTGGCATGCGCGATCCAGTGCTGGGCGAACCTGTGATGCTGCAATTGCGGCAGACCATACGTAACTGTCCTGAGCCATTGCGCATGGAAGAGGGCGGCCATTTCCTGCAAGAAGTGGGGGAACCTATTGCACAGGCGGCTGTCCGCTTCTTTCAATCTCTCTGAGAGGGATTTCAAGGGTTATCCCCAAACCGGGGCGCCGGGTTTTTCAAATGTTTTGCGATGTTTTGGTTGTTTGCCAACATTTTTCTTTTTTGGTGGTGCACAATGTTTCAAAAGACAACGGACAGACAACATTTGTAGTTTGAATGCATACCGATACTGACACGCTGCATTTCCTGGACGACGAAAGCGAAACCGGAGTCGCTGCGGGACTGGTCTGGCGCCTGATGGTGATCGACGACGAGCCAGATGTCCATCGGGCGACGACCTTTGCGTTGGCTGGAGTAAAAATACTGGGAAGGCCTTTGCAGTTTCTGCACGCCTATTCGGCTGCCGAAGCGACATTGCTGTTGGGATCGGAACCCGATGTCGCCGTGGTGCTGCTGGATGTGGTGATGGAGCGCGAAGACGCAGGTCTGGCCCTCGTCAAGACCATCCGCCAGGATCTGCGCTTGGCAGAGCTACGCATCATCCTTCGTACCGGCCAACCCGGCTATGCACCCGAAATCGAAACCATTCACGATTTCGATATCAACGACTACAAGACCAAATCCGAACTCACCCGTACCAAACTCTACGCCACCGTGACGGCGGCCGTACGAGCCTATGAACAGATCCGCAAGTTGGATCAATTGGCGTTTTACGACCGCCTGTGCAGCCTACCCAACCGCAATAAATTCATCGACCTGGCCGATGAGCGGCTGTTGTCCGGCCAATTCACATCGGATGTGATTGCCATCCTGGACATCGATGACTTCTCTGAAATCAACGATGCCCTGGGCCATCAACAGGGTGACCGCTTATTGCAGGCGGTAGCTGAGCGCCTGAAGCTGGAACTGGGGTCCGACGTAGTCCTGGCCCGCTTGGGCGGCGACACTTTTGGCCTGATGGGTGATTGCTGCGTGCTGGACCCCTTGACGGTGTTGGACCTGTTCCGCTCACCGTTCAAGGTGCAGGATGATTCGATGGTGGTCACGGCCACCATGGGCTTGACCCAAGAGCTGGGCGCAGGCATTGCGGGGCGCGATGCGCTGAAGGATGCCAACATTGCGCTCAAGCTGGCGAAGAAGAATCGGCGTGGCGGTTTCGTCATGTTCTCGGCGCAGATGGGCGCCGATATCCGTGAACGGGTGCGTCTGCTGCAGGCCTTGCGCCATGCGGTGGAAAGCGAGCGCCTGTTTGTGGTCTACCAACCCCAGGTCAATCTGATCACCGGCAAGTTGGTGGGCGTAGAGGCGCTCATACGTTGGCGCAATGAAGATGGCAGTTTTGTGCCGCCGGACCGGTTCATCCCGTTGGCGGAAGCTTCCGGCATGATCGTCGCCATCGGCGACTGGGTGTTGCGCGTATCTTGCCTCGAATTGGCGCGTCTGCAGACCCTGGGGCTGCCGGATCTGCGTATGTCGGTCAATGTGTCGCAAATCCAGTTCCGCCACCCCGGCTTCCTGGATAAATTGCGTTCGGCGCTGACCGACACTGGCATCAACCCAAAGTGCCTGGAGCTGGAAATCACCGAATCGGTGGCCATGGAAGACCCGGACTTCATGTTGGAGACCCTGCACAAGGTGCGCAAGATGGATATTTCCATCGCCATCGACGACTTTGGCACTGGCTATTCGTCGCTGAGCCACTTGCGCCAGTTGCCGATAGACCGTCTCAAGATCGACCGTGCCTTTGTGACTGAACTGAACAGCGCGGTTATGGGCGGGCATATCGCCTCCATGGTGATCGAATTGGGGCGCAACCTCAACCTTACGGTGATCGCCGAGGGCATTGAAGAAGAAGAGCAGGCCCAGACCCTGCTGAAGATGGGTTGCCACGAGGGTCAGGGCTATTTGTACGCCAAGCCCATGATCGCCAACGATCTGGTGCAGTGGATCCAAGGCCGCGGCGCTGCGAGCTGATTTTTCCGGTTGTTCACTGCCCGATAATGGCGCGGTGAAAAAACACATCTACATCTATTCCCCATCCGGTGCGGTCCGCGACAAGGCCGCTTTCAAACGTGGCGTCAAACGCCTGCAAACCCTGGGCCATGAGGTGGAGGTCGATGTCGATGCATTGAGCAACCACATGCGCTTTGCGGGTGACGATGCCACCCGTCTGGCTGCCATCCACCGCGCCGCCGCCAGCGGTGCGGACGTGGCGATGATCTCCCGGGGTGGCTATGGCCTGACCCGTATCTTGGGCAGCATCCAATACAAAAGCCTGGCTAAGGCCATTGAGCGTGGTACCCAGTTTGTGGGCATCAGCGACTTCACTGCGTTGCAAATGGCGCTGCTGGCCAAAACAGGCAGTGTCACGTGGGCCGGTCCTGCACTGTGCGAGGGGTTTGGCGTGGGCGGCAAGCCCGATCTGCTGGACGGTCATGGTCATGCTGAGGCACCGGTTCCCGATGACATCATGGAGGATTGCTTCAACGACATGCTGACAGGGCAAGGGGAGGGCACAGGTTGGCGCCAAAACCGCGAAACCGGGCAATCGCAGGACACCGTCGTCCGCGCCAAGCAGGCCACGATTTGGGGCGGTAATTTGACGCTGCTGACTTCGTTGATGGGCACCCCATACTTCCCCGACGTCAAAGGCGGCATCTTGTTCCTGGAAGACGTGGGAGAGCACCCATACCGTATTGAACGCCTATTGACCCAGTTGCTGCACGCCGGCGTTTTGGCTCGGCAGAAAGCCATTCTGTTGGGGCAGTTCACCGAATACAAGCTGTCATCGCATGACAAGGGATTCAAGTTGCAAACGGTTGTAGATTGGCTGCGTACGCAGATCAAGACACCGGTATTGACGAATCTACCCTATGGCCACGTTGCCACCAAGGTGCTGTTACCGGTGGGTGCCAAGGCCGATTTGCTGGCGGAAGGGCGCGACACCCTGCTGTTCTGGGGCCACCAGCATCCCCACCACCATCATGAGCACCACTAAGCGGCGCAATGGCAGCAATCACCCCAAGTTGTTAGGGCGGGCCGTCAGGGCCTTGGGCAGTAAGCCGCGAAACATGGCGCTGATTTCATCCAATTTGCGCCGGGCCTGTGCTTCGCCAGAAATAGCGGAGATGGCGGCCATGACGTCACCACGCAGGTACCACAGGTCGTGCAGGTCGTTGGCGTGGGTCACTTTCAGTTCCAGCTTGGAGGCTGTAACGGCGCCGGTGACGCCCAGTCCATCCAGCATGGCTTCGCGGATATCTTCCAACGCAGACTGAATTCGCGCTGCCTGCTTGCCGCTATGTCCGCTGAAAAGTTTTTGCACCCCTGCTACCAAAGGCGAAGAAGTCCAACTCATTTTTTGGCTTTTGAAGAAAAGGAAAGGGTGCGCGACCTTACCAAAGAAAGCACTGTTTGGGCAATAGGGAAAAGCGCCGAGTTGCGCAATTTCTGTTGCTGTCTGTCGGCTCCGCACGGTCGTTCGTGTTTTGGACAGGCAAAATGCCATCGGGTTCTCAAGACCGCTGCAATGCCCTAAACTCTGTACAAGATACGAATCGGAACAATCGGGAATGGGCGTTCAAACCACCGTCGTTTTTACAGACTTGCACGGCAGCACGGCGGTGTTTGAGGCTATCGGCAATGCCGTGGCAACCGATACGGTTACCGAAATTACAACCCGCATTGCTCGGCAATGCGTTCAAAACGGCGGCCATGTTGTCAAGACATTGGGCGATGGGGTTTTGGCGATGTTTCCCGATGGCCAAAAAGCCGTCAACGCCGTCGTAGAAATTCAAAGAACCCATTCCAAGTGGCTTCAGACCTTGGATGCCGAGTTGCGCATGCCCATGCGCGTTGGCGTGGCCAGCGGCGAGGTGGAGATCGTCGCGGGCGACTGCTACGGTGACGCCGTTAATGTCGCATCTCGCTTGTGTGATCTTTGCGGCCCCTACCAAATATGGGCCAATGCAGCGGCTCTGGTGTTGGCGAATGAATCCCAAGGCACCAGTTTTCGAGTGCTGGGCCCCATCAACATCCGCGGACGCGCGGAGCCATGCATCGTCTACCAAATCGAGTGGCACGAGGACGTCGCGTCGGATTTCCTGACGATGCAGGGTGCCTTGGACCCGGCCTTGGTATCGGGCGAGCGCGATGTGCTGGGCCGCGAGGTCGAACTCACATGGTCAGGCACCACCAAACGCTTTCGATCTTTTGAATTGCCGGTGCAGTTGGGCCGTGTGCGAGATGCAGACTTCGTAGTGAACGACCCCCGCGTATCCCGCATCCATGCACGGCTGGAGTGGCGCAACGGCAGCGTGGTGTTTGTGGATGCCAGCAGCTACGGCAGTTGGGTACGCTTTTCGGGCACCACTGGATCAGACGTTTTGCTGAGGCGTGCCGAGTGCGTACTGCACGGCAAAGGGGAGTTGGCTTTGGGTGCGTCGTTCGCAGATGCCAGTGTTCCGACGGTAGCATTTGCCATCCTGTAGAGGGTTGGTATTTTTTAGAACATTAAACTTAACATAATATACATCGTATCAAGTAAAATGCGAGGCGCTACCAGGCTCCCTTGTTCATCTTTCGGATCCCGGCGGCAATTAAAGAAACCGTTTCTTCACGTTGCACCTGCCGAGCGAAATCGATCGCGCTCAAGCCCAAAGTATTCTTCAATGTGGGATCTGCACCGGCTTCCAACAACAACTTCACGGCATCATCCGTTCCGTACTGGGCGGCCATCATCAACGGTGTGCTGCCATTGGGCGATGCGGCGTCGATATAGGCATGGTTGTCCAGCAACAGGCGCATGACGGCCAGATGGCCGCCTGTGGCCGCGTAATGCAGTGGCGCCCAACCGGGCTTGTTGACGTCTGCGTCGCGCGCTATTAGCTGCTGGCAAATCGTCAGCAGGCCTTTGAGCGCAGCCAGCATCAGTGGGCTCTCATCCTGCGCGGTCCGAACCTCCACCTGGGTAGCCGGGCTTTCCAGCAAAGCCGCCGCGGCAGCCGGCCATGGCTCACGCAAGGCCACGATCAATGCAGGATCGCCCTTCGGGTTCACGGTATTCGGGTCAAAGCCGCGTTTCAATAGCGCACGTACCACAGTCGCATCATCCCGCCGGATGGCGTGAAAAAAATCGTCATAGGAACCACCGTGTGCGACAGAAAATCCAATAAAAACATACAGGTATAAAAAATACCTAATGTGTTTTCTCATGATTGAACGCCGGCAAACAAGCGGGTGAAGTTGTCGCTGCTAGCCTGCGCAATGGTTTCCACACTACAGCCTTTCAGGTCAGCCAATTGCTTGGCCACATACGGCACATAGGATGGGTTATTGGTCTTGCCGCGGTACGGAACCGGGGCCAAATAGGGGCTGTCGGTCTCAATCAGCAGGCGGTCCATCGGCACCCAGGCCGCTACGTCCCGCAGATCCTGCGCTGTCTTGAATGTCAAGATGCCGGAGAAGGAGATATGGAAACCCAGGTCCAGGGCTTGTCGCGCCACCTCGTGGGTTTCGGTGAAGCAGTGGAACACCCCGCCGGCAGAGCCCGAACCACCGTCCTCCCCCTCCTCCCGCAACAAAGCCAAGGTGTCGTCGGATGCGCTACGGGTGTGTATCACCAGGGGCTTTTGCAACTGCCGTGCGGCGCGAATATGGGTGCGAAAGCGTTCGCGTTGCCAATGCATATCGGCAACGGTTCTGTCGCCTAGCCGGTAGTAGTCCAGCCCGGTTTCGCCAATGGCCACCACACGTGGCAATTGCCCGCGCTGCAAGAGATCGTCCAGCGTGGGTTCGGTAACGCCTTCGTTGTCGGGGTGTACACCCACGCTGGACCAGAAATTGTCATATTGCGTGGACAGTCGGTGCACGTCTGGAAACTCTTCCAGCGTGGTGCAGATACACAGGGCGCGGTCGACCTGGGCGTCGGCCATGGATTGGCGGATGGCGGGCAGTGAAGCCGCCAACTCTGGAAAGGTCAGATGGCAGTGGGAATCAGTGAACATGGCTTGCGCCTGGGTAGGGCGCCGTACCCTTGGCTACGGCAAAAAACTCAAATGGTTTGAGTGGGGCGCTCGGACGCCATGTGGGCGCCCAAAATTTCTTCAATCTTCAGCTTCAGCGCGTGTGACTTTTCGTCCTTGGGGAAGGTGATACCAACGCCCTGCGTGCGCCCACCGGCGGCCTTGGCTGGCGTCACCCACGCCACCTTGCCAGCCACTGGATAGCGTTGCATATCTTCCGGCAGTGACAGCAGCACATAGACATCGTCTCCCAACACATACTCCCGCGCGGTTGGGATGAACACTCCCCCCTCGGCAAAGATGGGGATGTAAGCCGCGTACAGCGCTGCCTTTTCCTTGATGGAGAGCTGGATGACGCTGGGCCGGGGAGTGGAGGTAGTGGGTGCTGTGCTCATGGTGCAGATTCAGTGTGCCGAGTTTAAGACCGATTTGGCCTGTCCCACAAGGGCTTCGAGCATCAGGCCGGCATTGAAAGGGTGTTCTACAGTGCGCATGGCCCGTGACAAGGCTTTGGACCAGGTGCTCAGTGCCGCCAGCGGCGTACCAGTGACCAGGTCCGTTGCCGCAAAAAAACGAGGGGCCGCACCGGCTTGCAAAGCCATCAGGTCGTGGCATAGCTTGTGCAGGGCATCCAGCACCTGGGCCAGCGTCCAGTCTTTGAAGAAAGCGGTATCCCCCCTAGCAACCGCCTTGGGCAGCATGGCCCAGGCGCTTGGCTCACGGCCCGAGGCAGCGAAGGCGGCGGCATCCTCCGGGCGTCCACCCATGGCTTGGAGTAGCAACTGGGCCTGTGCAGCATCGAAGCCGTGGGTTTGCAACCATTGTTGGCTAGCCTGAGTTTGCGGCCAATGCATGCTATGGCCCAGGCATCGGCTGCGGATTGTGGGCAGCAATTGGTGGGCTGACTCGCTGGCCAGTACAAACTTGACATCGCCGGGCGGCTCTTCCAGGGTCTTCAACAGCGCGTTGGCCGTGATGGTGTTCATTTGCTCGGCTGGGAACACCAGCACCACTTTGCCGCGGCCACGCGCACTGGTCCGCTGGGCGAACTCTACGGTGTCGCGCATGGCGTCTACCCGTATCTCCTTGCTCGGCTTGCGTTTCTTGTCGTCGATTTCGGTCTGGGCCTTTTCGCCCAGGGGCCAGCCCAGCTCCAGCAGTGTGGTTTCCGGCATCAGAACACACAGATCGGCATGGGTACGCACATCGATCGCATGGCAGCTTCCGCACACGCCACAGGCCGTGCCATCTGAAGTGGCCTGCTCACACAGCCAGGCCCGCGCCAATGCCATGGCCAGGCTGTATTGCCCCAGGCCCGACGGACCGTGCAGCAACCACGCGTGGCCGCGTTGGGCCAGCAGCAACCGGGCCTGCGCCTGTATCCAGGGGGGCGGTGCCGGGTCCACGGCTTCCGTTTCGCTACTCATGCCAACAAACCCTTGTTGCGCACGGCCTGCAACACGTCGCGCCCCACGGCGTCGGGTGCCTGGTCGGCATGGATCCGAGCAAAACGGCGAGGGTCGGCTTCCATGCGCCGGGCGTACCCGCCCGCGACCTGTTCAAAGAATGCCAGAGGTTGTGACTCAAAACGGTCGGGCACGCGGGCTTGGCTCAGGCGTTGTGCAGCTACACCGGGTGGTAAATCAAACCAGATGGTCAGATCCGGTTGCAGCGCGCGACTGGCCGTTGGATCGGGTTCACCCTGAGCCGCCCTGCCCTGCACCCACTCTTCCAGCACCAGCAGCGTCTGCCAATCAAAGCCGCGGCCCGCGCCCTGGTAGGCAAAGGTCGCATCGGTGAACCGGTCGCACAGCAGTACCTCGCCCCGTGCCAGTGCTGGCAGGATGATCTTTTGCAGGTGGTCACGCCGCGCTGCAAACACCAAAAGGGCTTCGGTCATGGCGTCCATGGGGGCATTCAGAACCATGTGCCGCAACTGCTCGGCCAACGGTGTGCCGCCCGGCTCGCGGGTCAGCGTGACCACGCGACCTTGGGCCTTGAAGGCCTGTGCCAGGCTGTCGATGTGCGTGGATTTTCCGGCACCGTCTATGCCTTCAAAGCTGATGAAAAGTCCATTGCTCACTGTTTACTGTCTTCCACGCTGGTATTTGTTGACCGCCCTATTGTGCTCGTCCAGCGTGGTGCTGAATTGGCTACTGCCATCACCACGGGCGACAAAGTACAGGGCTTTGGACGGGGCCGGCTGCACGGCCGCCAGCAACGAGGCCTTGCCGGGCAGCGCAATAGGCGTGGGGGGCAGGCCGACACGGGTGTAGGTGTTCCACGGTGTGTCGGTCAGCAAATCCTTCTTGCGCAAATTACCGTCAAACGCCTCGCCCATGCCATAAATCACAGTCGGGTCGGTCTGCAGCCGCATACCTATGGCCAAGCGGTTGCTGAAGACGGCGGCAATGGCCGCACGGTCGTTGGGCGAGCCGGTTTCTTTTTCCACAATACTGGCCAGTATCAGGGCCTGCTCGGGACTGGCCAGCGGCGATTGCGGTGCGCGCTGGGCCCAGGCCGCAGCCAGACGCTTGTCCATTGCACGCAAGGCCCGCCTCAACACCGCCAGATCACTGGAGCCCTTGCTATAGGTGTAGGTATCGGGAAAGAAGTGCCCTTCAGCGGGCACACCGGGCTGACCCAATTGCACCATGATGTCCCCGGGAGTCAGCGGCGCAGTGTCGGCCTTGAGCTGCTCCGCCTTTTGCAGGGCCTCACGTACCTGGCGGAAGGTCCAGCCCTCGACCAATGTGACGCTACGCAGCGCCTCTTCGCCACGGACCAGTTTTTGCAGCAGGCTGCGGGGCGTGGTGCTGCGGTCCAGTTCATAGCTACCGGCCCGAATCTGGCGTGACTGACCCGATAGGCGGAACCAGATGTGCAACAGCAAGGCATTGGTCTGCACGCCGGCTTGCACAACGGCCTGCGCCGCATCGCGGGCGCCTACACCGGGTTCAATCGACAGGTCGACGGTGGCGGTGGGCAAATCGAAAGGTTGGTTCAGCCAGACATAGGCCGCGCCCGATGCACCCAGGGCCAGTGTCAATACGACAGCAAAGAAAAAGCGCACAGCCCTACAAGCCAAATGAAATCATGGGAGGAATGATAATTCAGCGCATGAACACGACGACGCCCCCGATGCACTCCTCCCCCCCAACCAGTGCCCTCACCCTTTTGAATGGTGTAGCTCCTTTGCCTAACCTGGGCGTCATCAAGGTTGAAGGCGAAGACGCCGCCAAGTTCATCCACGGTCAACTGACCCAGGACTTCTCGTTACTGGACCTGCACACCGCGCGCCTGGCAGCCTTTTGCTCAGCCAAGGGGCGCATGCAAGCCAGCTTCATTGGCTTCAAACGCAGTGCCACCGAGATTCTGCTGGTGTGCAGCAAAGACCTGCTGCCCGCCACCCTCAAGCGCCTATCCATGTTTTTGTTACGGGCCAAGGCCAAGCTCAGCGATGCCAGTGCAGAGTTTGAGGTGCTGGGCCTGCTGGGGAATGCTACAAAACCGATAGCCGGATATGCAGATTCCACGTGGGCCAAGGCCGAGATCGACGGAGGGTCGGTTGTCAATCTGTACCCTGCCCAGGGCGTGGCCCGTCAACTATGGGTGGCGCCCATGGGCACGCCCGCACCACAGGGCGCCGCGGTATCGACGGCACTGTGGGCATGGTCCGAGGTCCACAGCGCGGTGGCCACGGTTTCCACCCCGGTGTTTGAGGCCTTCGTGCCCCAGATGCTCAACTACGAATCGGTCGGCGGCGTTAATTTCAAAAAGGGCTGCTACCCCGGCCAGGAGGTGGTGGCGCGCAGCCAATTCCGCGGCACGCTCAAACGCCGAGCCTTCGTGGTGCATGCGCCAACCAGCATGGCTGCGGGTGACGAGTTGTTTGGTGCGGACGACGACAGCCAACCGGTCGCCACCGTCGTGCAGGTCGCGCCGGCCCCTGATGGAGGTTACGACGCCATTGTGTCCGCGCAACTGTCCGCCATTGAGCGCGGGCCACTGCACCATGGCTCCGGCCGTGGCCCCGCATTGCAAATGTTGCCCCTGCCCTATGCGTTGCTCGACGACATTTGATACCGGTGCGACGCAAACGCAAAATTTGCAGGTAAATTGCAGGGCGTGGGTATTTGGACCATTCATAATGGAGCCAAAATCCAACCAACTGTCTAGAAGGGCTTGGTTCCAAAGATGTCAAATCCGATAAGCAAAGAAGAAGCATTTGCCCGTCTGGGTGCCATTACCCGGGAGATGCATGAGGCCTTCAGCGTCTTGGGCGGCAGCAATGAATTGCACGACGTCGTGGAAGAGTTTCCCAATGCGCGTGAGCGTTTGGCCCACGTCGGCAAAATGACCGAAAACGCAGCTAATACCGTGCTCAATCTGGTCGACGCGGCCAAGCCCGAGTGCGATGACCTGGCCAAGCGCGGCGAAGAATTGAGCCAGTCCCTGCACCGCATGGCGGCGTCGGAAGATCTGACCGTGGAGCGTGCCCGTGCACTGATGGGCGTGTGCGCCAAGTTTGTCGAACGCACGTCGGAGTTTGCCGGCAAGCAAGGCACCATCCTCAGCGACATCATGATGGCGCAAGACTTCCAAGATCTCTCCGGCCAGGTCATCAAAAAAGTCATTGACATCATCAATCGCACCGAGCTGCAGTTGGTGCAGTTGTTGGTCGATAGCGCTCCCGACCGAGCCGACAAGCCGGTCGAAGAATTCACCGGGGAGACCCACCAATTGCAGGGCCCACAGGCCGCATCCGAAGCGCTGGCGCAGGGCGATGTGGACGATCTATTGGCGTCGCTGGGCTTCTGATATCCCTGGCCGTGGGGCTCACACCAGCGGCAGCGCCATTTCGATGTGCCGTACGCCGGCTTCTTCAAATACCGCTCCCCGTGCGGTGAACCCCAATCGCTGGTAGAAGCCCTCTGCGCTGCACTGGGCATGCAGCATCACCTCGGTATCCCCGCGCTGGCGGGCAGCGTCCACCAAGGCCATCAAGACGTCTCGCCCAAAACGGGAGCCCCGCAAACCCCGATCCACCGCCATTCGCCCGATGCGGCCTACCCGCGGCGCATGCTGCAGCAAGCGCCCGGTAGCTACAGGGCGGCCCATGTGGTTGCACAACAGGGCATGAATGGCCGTTGCGTCCACGTCATCCCACACCATATGGGCGCCGATGCCCTGCTCCTGGACAAAGACATCGGTGCGCAGCGCTGATGCCAGCTCCGCCACGCTGTCCCAACTGCCCACTTGCAGGTGCGTCACCGGCTTGCCGGCTTCGTAGGCATCAAACACTGCGCGCAACGCATCGGGCACGGGCTGCGAGGTCTGGCTGCCCGGGTTGGCATAGACGTAGACCAGTTCGGCGGTGATCAGCAGCGTATCGCCCCGGAAAATGGCGCCTTCAAAGAGCACGGACGATGTGCCAACGCGGGCACAGCGCAGGCCTATGTCAATGGTGTCGTCGTAGCGGGCCGAGCCGTGGTACTCCACGCTGGCCTTTTTGACAAACAGGTCACCGCCCAGGCTTTGCAAGGTGGCCTCATAGGGCAAGGCCAGCCTGCGCCAGTAGTCCGACATAGCGGTGTCGAAATACATCAGGTAGTGGGCATTGAAGACAATCTTCTGCATGTCCACCTCGGCCCAGCGCACCTGCAGGCGGTGGAAGTTGCGGAAGTCGGAGCGTTGGGTGTTTGCCATTTACATCATCTCCTTGAAAGCATTCGCCAGTGCATGGGCCGCGTCGGCGTGGGACCTGGCCGCTTCCGGTATGGCGCGGCCCATCTTGATGAATTCGTGCACCACGCCGCGGTAGATGTCCAGCTCCACCGGCACGCCAGCCATGCGCAGCCGGTCGGCGTATTGCACGCCCTCGTCTACCAACGGGTCGCATTCGGCCAGGCCCAGCCAGGCTGGAGCCACGCCATCCAGCTCTACTGGGTAGCCGGTGGCGTCCACCCCATCCAACGGGGCGAAACGCCAGTCGTCCCAGTCTTCGGGGGTGCGCAGGTATTGGTTGAAGAAGTATTGGATATGTGGTTCTTCCAGCACAAAACCTTCGGCGAACAGGCGGTGCGAATCCGTGTGCTGGTGCGCCGCCGTGCCGGGGTAGAACAGCAGTTGCAGGGCCAGGCGGATATTGGCGTTGCGCGCCAGGATGGCGCAGACTGCGGCCAGTGTGCCGCCGGCGCTGTCGCCACCGACAGCGATATGGGAATTCAGAATGTTGCGCGCGGCACCCTGCCCCGCCACCCACTGCACTACATCCCAGGCATCGTCCACCGCAGTGGGAAATTTATGCTCCGGTGCCAGCCGGTAGTCCACCGACAGCACCGCGCACTGCGCCCGGTGCGCCAGTTGGCGGCACAGGCCGTCGTGTGTCTCCACGCTACCGATGGTGAAGCCGCCGCCATGGAAATACACCAGCACCGGCAAGCGTTCCTGGCTGGGTGCAACCAGGCGTACGGGAATGGCAAAACCGTCGCGGGCCGTGATGTGGAAATCCTCGACCCGCGCCATAGTCTGCACCGGCAGTTCCAGAATGTCGGCACCCGCTGCATAGGCTGCGCGCGCCTGCACGGGCGCTAGTGTGTAAAACGGCGGGTGGCCGGCCCGGGCCATGCGCTGCAGTACGCCGCGCATTGCGGGTGTCAGCAGGGCCTGGGGGTTACGTGGGTGACTCATGCTTCTATGGGTTCTTGCTACAGTGCAAACTTTCAATCCTAACCCCAAACACACCATGGCCTTGATCTACTACATCACCCAAATTCAGTTCGATTTCGGTGCCGTCAAGCTGCTCAAGCAAGAGTGTGAAAGGGTCGGCATTACCCGCCCGTTGATCGTTACGGACGCCGGCGTCAAAGCAGCGGGCGTGTTGCAAAAAGCCTTGGACGCCCTGCCCGGCCTGCCGGTGGCCGTATTTGACCAAACCCCATCCAACCCCACCGAGGCCGCGGTGCGTGCCGCGGTGGATGTCTACAAGGCCAACCAGTGCGACGGGCTGATTGCGGTGGGCGGTGGCTCCGCCATCGACTGCGCCAAGGGCGTGGCCATTGCCGCCACGCACGAGGGCCCGCTGACCCACTACGCCACCATCGAAGGCGGCTCGGTGCGCATCACGGAACGCGTGGCCCCCATCATCGCCGTACCCACCACCAGCGGCACCGGCAGCGAGGTGGCACGCGGGGCCATCATCATCGTCGACGACCACCGCAAGCTGGGTTTTCACTCCTGGCACCTGGTGCCCAAGACCGCCATTTGCGACCCGGAGTTGACCTTTGGCCTGCCGCCCAAGCTGACCGCAGCCACCGGCATGGACGCCATCGCCCATTGCATGGAAACCTTCATGGCGCCGGTCTTCAACCCACCGGCCGACGGCATTGCGCTGGATGGACTGCAGCGCGGCTGGTCAGCCATTGCCCGTGCCACCCAAGACGGCCTGGACCGTGAGGCGCGCCAGAACATGATGAGCGCCTCCATGCAAGGCGCCATGGCCTTCCAGAAGGGCCTGGGCTGCGTGCACTCCTTAAGCCACAGCTTGGGCGGTGTAGACCCGCGCCTGCACCACGGCACGCTCAATGCCATGTTTTTGCCGGCCGTCATCGCCTTCAATGCCAGCGCCGAGTCCATGGTCCAGAACCAGCGGCTTCAGCGCATGGCCCATGCCATGGGATTGCAGTCGGCCAGCGACATCGGCCCGGCGATCAAGGACATGAATGCCCGCCTGGGCCTACCCAGCGGCTTGGCCGAGATGGGCGTACAGGCATCGCAGTTCGACCAGATCATCACCGGCGCACTGGCCGACCACTGCCACAAGACCGGGCCGCGCCTGGCCACGGCGGACGATTACCGGGCGATGTTGACGGAGGCGTTATAAACGCAGCATTCAACCACTATTCGCCCCGAGGAAATCACCATGGCAACCGTTCGTGAAGGTAACAAGTCTGTTCTGCTGGTCGTTGATGTGCAGGTGGACGTCGTCAAAGGCGCATGGGAGGCGCCGCGCGTCGTCGGCAATATGGTGCAGGCCGTGGAGCGGGCGCGTGCCCAGGGTGTGCCTGTCATCTGGGTGCAGCATGCGGACGAAGACTTGGTCAAGGACAGCCCCGGCTGGCAGTGGACGCCCGAATTGGTGCCCGCCGCTGGCGAGCCGCTGATCCACAAGAACTTCAATTCGTCGTTTGAACAGACCACACTGGATGCCGAGCTGGCCAAGCGGGGGGCCACGCACATCGTGCTGGCCGGCTGCGCGACCAACTGGTGCATACGGGCCACGGCCTATGGCGCGTTGGAGCGTGGCTATGACCTGACCCTGGTCAAGGATGCCCACACCACCAAGACCATGGACTTGGAAAATGGTGCCAAGCTGGACGCCGCAACCCTGGTCCAGGACCTCAACATCGCGATGACCTGGCTTAGCTACCCCGGCCGCAAGAATGCAACGGCCAAGGCGCAGGAACTGGTGTTTGCCGTCTAGGTCTGACTATTGACTTCGGGTTGGCGCAATCTCGACCCATTGCGCGAAGAACTGCGACAGGTCGCGGCCTGTCGCCTCCTCCATCGCCTTTTTGAAATCAGCCGTTTCTACCGACTTGCCCCAGTGCTTCCGGGTGTAGTGCTTCAGGCCCTTCCAGAACTTCGCTTCGCCCAGTTCGTTGCGCAGCTCGTGTAGCACCAAGGCGCCTTTGTCGTAGACCAGTGAGCGGTCGGTTGCGGTGGGCTTGTCCCAGTCTGGGAAAACCAAGGACCGGTCCTGGCCTGCGGCCTTGATCGCCAGGTACTTTTCGCGCGCGGCCTCGATGTTGTCCGCATAGGTTTCAACGCCGAACCGGTGCTCCAAATAAGCGGCTGTCATAAAGGTGGCTATGCCCTCATTCAACCAAAAATGCCGCCAGGACCGGTTGGTCAGGCCATTGCCCCACCATTGGTGCGCCATCTCATGCGCCCCAAGCCATACGGACTCGGGCTTGGCCAGTACGCGGTTGCCGTAACGCACACCCATGGTGGAGTAGCCCGCCATCTCCTGCGCGGCTGGCCCCGCCAGCAACACCTGCCGGTAGGTCGCAAACGGATAGGGAACGCCAGAGCGCCGCTCGTAGAAGGCCAGCATGTCGGCACTTTCGGTAAAGACCTTCTGCAGGGTTTGGGGCGTGAACGGGTGCGGGCCAAAGTACTGCAACGTGGTCTTGCCCGCAGTCTGTTGCACCTGTGCAAACGGGCCGGCGGCAAAGCCGTACAGGTAACTGGGCATGGGTTTGTCGAGCTGCCACACGTGCTGGCTCAGCCCATCTGGACGCTGCGCGGGTGGCACTGAATTGCCGTTGCCCACGCTGACCAACTGAGACGGCAATAGCAGCGTCAATGCAAAACTGGCGCGCACCGAGGGGTCGTCCAGGCAGGGCATCCACTGGCTGGTGGAGAACGCGGTTGCCACTTGCAGGATATCGCCATCGAAGCGCAGGCCGCTACCTGGCATTCCGTGGTAGCGGATACGCAGGTGCTGGCGCGTATGAAGTGCCAAGTCATCCGGCAGCGTGACGCGCAGGCGTTGACCGGCTTTTTCGAAGGCCAAGACACGCTCACCCAAGGTGACGGAGTCCGCCACCAGCTCGCCTGCATCCAAGTCCAGGTGCCGCAGCGTGCGGTCCTGCAACACAAATTCCAGGTCCAGCGCGCCAATGATGGTCTTGCTCTCAAACTGCGGTTGGAGTTGCAACGCGAAATGCTGGGCGCGCCAGCCCTGCTGCGCCCACACTGGCGACGACGCCAGCACCCATACCCCTAGCAGCCGCTTCAATACCGAACAAACTTTCTTCACAGTGACTGCACCCGTGCGATGTCGGGCTTCTCCAGCCAGGCCGCGAACTCATCCACCAACTGGTTGCTGGCGCTGCAGGCGGTGTTCCAGGCCTTGACGCGGCTGGCCAGGTCGTTGCCATAACGCGTGAAGTCCGTGCGGTCCGGCAGCTTGCCATTGGGCAGTGTCTTGACCCACTCCGGGTTGGGTGCCAGCAGCACCATATTGTCCAGGTGGTGGGTGGCGCGGTGGCGCCATTTCAGGCCTTTGTCCAGCCAGCCCGGCACCACGGCTTTCTGGAAATGGGGGTACAGGACCAGGCTGCTTTGATCAAATTGTCCGCTATCCCTCGTCGCTGCTGATTGACTTGCTCCTGAATCCGCAGCAAATGCCGAACCCGCCCGGTAGTTCAAATGCAGGTGGTAGTCGGTGATGCCCCCATCCCAATAGGCACCCGGTGGCGCACCGGGGATGTTGTGCACGGCCTTGAGCACAAAGGGGATGGAACAACTGGCTTGCAGGGCCTGGTTGAAGTTGCGTTCGCTCAAAGGCACTTGGCGGGTGCGGTAGTCGTCGGCACCAAAGGGTAATGCTGTGTCGGGTGTAGAGAACACCACCCGCTCAAGCCAGGCTCCCATGGCCTTGCGGCGCACGGCGTTGGTCACGAAGGCGCCAAAGTAGCCCAACGGCGTGCGCAGGCCGTGCTCCGTGTTGAGCAGATGCCGCCCTCGCGAGGTGACGATGTGCAGCCGATAGCGCGGGTTCTGCAGCATCTCCGGTATGCGCCCGCGGTAGAAAGCCTCCAGGTTCTGGCCAAACAGCTCGCTGACCATGGCTGCGCTGGGGCGCTTCTCGCCAGGCGCCAGCTCGTAGTGCTGGTGGATGTAGTCATGTTCCAAGCGCCTGAACCCAAACGTGGACTGGTTGAGGCAGGCCGTGGCCATACGCCATGCGCCAATCGATGCGCCGACCAGATCAATCGGCTGGGTGGAGCCGGTGAGCCACTCACCAAAGATGAAGCGGTCCAGTGCTCCGAGGATCAGCCCCTTCGGGCCACCGGCTGCGGCGGGAATAGTGTGCACAGCGCTAGCTTGCAGGCCCTGCTGGGCAATGGTTTGGCGTGCCAGCGGACCGGCATGGATGTGGAGTGCTTGCATGCTTGAAATCTGATTGGAGAAGCGTAACTGCCCGTAGGAAGCGCAATTTTCCGCAGGGCCGCCCCAAGGAAAATTAGCCCCCTTGGGGGGCAGCGACCCGCGCAGCGGCGGAGCGTGGGCGCTATTATGTATGCGCAGCCCAATCGAATGGGTCTTGCTGCAGCACCGCGTCAATGTCCAGGTCCAGCACCACACCTACGGCGTCGGGGAAGGTCACAGCCATGGCGCGCTCGTCCATCCGTGCTTCGCGGGCACGGGCGCGCCAGGTGGCCAGGTGAATGACTCCGGCCAGGGGTTCATAGACATTGTTTTCAAACGGAGCGTATTGGTGCTCCAGCGCATCGACCATGGGCTGCGGAAAATTCCACATGCGGGCATACCCCGCACCCACCGCGGCGTAGCAGTAGCCGAACTCACGGCGCTCCATGCGGGCGCGGCGCAGGTCCAGCGGCGAGACATCCACGTTCAGCACGGCCATCGCGTCGGGCATGGCCAGGTGCATGGCCAACTCGCCAATGGCATGGATCAGTCCGCAGGTAAAGGCCGCTTGCTGGTTCTGCCGCACCAAGCCCGCCAGCGCCCGCGAGACCTTGCCCACATTGAGGCTGTATTGCCAGAACTGCGCCAGCTGGATGCCGGGCACCGCCTTGGGGGATGACACACCCGCGGCGGCCTGGGCCATGGTTTTCACGTGGGCCAGCTCCAGCACGGCCAGCGCCTCGGACACGCTGCTGATCTTGCCCTGCAGCTGGAAGAAATCGGAATTGGCCAGTTGCAGCAAGCGCGTGGTTAACGCGGGGTCGGTGCTGATGAGCTGCGTGACCTTGCGCAGGTCCACCTCGGCCTTTTCCAGCTCGGTCAGCAGCAAGGCCACCACCTTGGGGATGCTGGGCAGATAGAACTGCTGCTCCAACAAGGCACTGAGATTCATGGCAAACAGTCTCCAGGCATCAATGGGACCAACGATGTTTTGTCAACATTATGGCCCGTCGATTACAAGGCTTGGCGCTGAATCTAGCGTTTTAGTTTTGCAAAGGCAGACGCCATGGCCGAATTGCCCACAGCCGCGTTGTTGTCCCGATAACTGCCCTGCTGGCGCTCACCCCGCGCCGGGCCCTGGTAGCGGTTGTCCCCTGCCCTGTCCTTGCTGCCGGCGGGTGCCGAGCCTATCTTCATCGTCAGGCTGATGCGCTTGCGGGCCACATCCACTTCCTGCACCTGCACCTTGACGATGTCGCCGGTCTTGACGACCTCGCGCGCATCGTTGACGAACTTGTGGGCCAACTGGCTGACGTGTACCAGGCCGTCCTGGTGCACGCCCAGGTCCACAAAGGCGCCGAACTGCGCGACATTGCTGACCGTGCCTTCCAGAATCATGCCTTCCTTCAGGTCCTTGATGTCGTCCACGCCGTCGTTGAAGCGGGCCACCTTGAAGTCTGGGCGCGGGTCGCGGCCCGGCTTCTCCAACTCGCCCAGGATGTCCTTGACGGTGATCACGCCAAATTGTTCGTTGGCGAACAACTCGGGGCGCAACGTCTTGAGCATGTCGGCGCGGCCCATGATCTCGGCCACCGGCTTGCCGGTCTTGGCGATGATCTGCTCCACCACCGGATAGGTCTCGGGGTGCACGCCGGTCATGTCCAGCGGATTGTTGCCGCCGCGTATGCGCAAAAAGCCTGCCGCCTGCTCAAAGGTCTTGGCGCCCAGGCCGGTGACCTTGAGCAGATCTTGGCGGCTTCCAAAGGCGCCATTGGCCTCGCGCCAGCGCACCACGGCCTTGGCCACGGCGCCGGACAGGCCGGACACGCGGGACAACAGCGGTATGCTGGCCGTGTTCAGGTCTACGCCGACGGAGTTCACGCAGTCTTCGACCACGGCATCCAGCGTGCGGGCCAGTTCGCTCTGGTTGACGTCGTGCTGGTACTGGCCCACGCCAATGCTCTTGGGGTCGATCTTGACCAACTCGGCCAGTGGGTCCTGCAGGCGGCGTGCAATGGACGCCGCGCCGCGCAGGCTGACGTCCACATCGGGCATCTCCTGCGACGCGAATTCGCTGGCGGAGTAGACGGAAGCGCCTGCCTCGCTAACCACCACCTTGTCGATCTTGATTTCGGGCGCGCCGGCCTGGGCCGCCATTTTGGCCAAGAGCTTGATCAGGTCACCCGCCAGCTTGTCGGTCTCGCGGCTGGCGGTACCGTTGCCGATGGCGATCAGGTTGACGCTGTGCTTGGCGCACAGCTTGCCCAGCGTGTGCAGCGAACCTTCCCAGTCGCGCTTGGGCTCATGCGGGAACACGGTGGCGGTTTCGACCAGCTTGCCAGTCGAATCGACAACCGCCACCTTGACGCCGGTGCGGATGCCCGGATCCAAGCCCAAGACCACGCGGGGGCCGGCGGGTGCCGCCAGCAGCAGGTCGCGCAGGTTGTCCGCGAATACCTTGATGGCCACTTTTTCGGCCTCTTCGCGTAGACGGGTAAACAGGTCGCGCTCGGTGGACAT
Organism: Rhodoferax sp. GW821-FHT07G04; assembly: GCF_059418585.1. Lineage (NCBI taxonomy): Bacteria > Pseudomonadati > Pseudomonadota > Betaproteobacteria > Burkholderiales > Comamonadaceae > Rhodoferax > Rhodoferax sp. GW821-FHT07G04. The sequence continues at coordinate 248,777 of NZ_JBWKQD010000004.1, read as the reverse complement.
GGACAGTTTGACCTTCCAGGTCCAGGCCACGCACTTGCGGATCAAGTCGTCGGCTGCGCGGCCAGAATGGCTCCATCCCAGCTTCAGCGCGAGGCGCCCTTCAGCCAGCGTCACCGCAGCAGCGGCACGGGCCGCCACTGCCGATGCTACTGAATTGGTAGCGGATGGTGCAGATTTGGCGAGGGCTGGAGCCCCATTTGGCATAAGCGGCTCAGGCTGGACTAGTTTCACGTCCAGAATATCCAGAGCCCGGCCACGGAACACCGCCAGTGCGCGGTGGCTGGGCACGCGGCCCATGGGTTCGTCGTAGTCGAAGTAGTCACGGAACTTGGCCACGTCGGGGTTGTTCTCGTCCTTGCCCTCTGCCAGCTTGGACTGCAACAAGCCCTCGGCCCACAGCCATTCGCGCAGGTCCTGCACCAGGACGGGGTCTTCGGCCCAGCGCTCAGACAGCAGATCGCGCACACCGTCCAGCACGGCGAACACGGTGGAGAAGTCGGGTTGCTTGTCAGCAATCTGCTCCGCGGTGAGCGGGGGCTTGAGGTAGGCCTGCGCCGCCTCGGTAGGCACTAGCGTGGGGTCGGCGAACAGTGCGTCAGCCAGTGGTTCCAGACCGGCTTCCTTGGCCAGTTGGCCCTTGGTGCGGCGTTTGAGTTTGAACGGCAGGTAAATGTCTTCCACTTCCTGCTTGGTGGCGGCGTTGTGCACAGCGGCCATCAGCGCCGGGGTCAGCTTGCCCTGCTCGTCGATGGCCTTGATGACAGCTTCCTTGCGGTCGGCCAGTTCACGCAGATAAGCCAGCCGGGTTTCCAGTTCACGGAGCTGGATGTCGTCCAGCCCGTCGGTCACTTCCTTGCGGTAGCGGGCGATGAAGGGTACGGTGGCCCCACCGTCGAGCAAGGCCACGGCGGCTTCGACCTGGTTGGGGCGGATACGGATTTCTTGCGCGAGCTGCGCGATGATTTTTTGCATGACGAAAATGACTGACGCTACGGTGAAAGACTAACCCACCGCAGGTGGCGCTAACTAAAACGGAATCAAGGCCGGGAGTGTGCCACAGGCCGGACCCCGGGGATTTTCCTCACGCCTGCCTATGGCGCGATGGGGCCTCGGTCGCAGGGTTTCAGTGCGCACTCCCGCCTTGTTGCTGCCAACCCACAGCGGTTTGTGGCACAGTGCAGACCGTGCCATTCACACAACTGCCAGCAACACGGAGTAGGCCCACGCCATGGCTGCGATGGGTCATTCTGTGCGCCCTTGCGCTGCTGAGGCCGGCGTGGGCTGCTGATACCTTGGCAGTGGCCACCGGTGAATACGAGCCCTTTACCGGTGAATTATTGCCGGGCGGGGGCCCCTTGACCGAGATGGTTCGGCTGGCTTTTGCGGAAGCAGGCATGGCTATCAAAATCGATTTCCTACCCTGGAAAAGAGGCTACGCCAGTACGCTGGACGGCCAATACGACGCCACCTTTCCCTACGGTCGCAATGCAGACCGCGAGAAGGACTTTCTGTATTCCGAGCCCTTCTATACGTTGGACCGCCGTATGTTCTACCGAGCCGACGGCGGCGTCGATCCCGATGACATGGCGAGCCTGGTCGGAAAGACCTACTGCAGCCCTGTGGGCTACACGCTGTACAAGGAGTTCAGCGGTTTGGTCGAGCGCAAAGAACTGCTGGTGCAGACTGCACCCAACCATAGCAGTTGCGCCAAGATGATGGCGGCCGGCCGGGTGGATTTTTTCGTTACCACGCTGGATGCCGGGCGCATCGCCATTGCAAAAGCCGGCTTGCGGATACCCTTGCAGAACAAGTCATTTGGCAGGAGCGAGAACCATTTGCTGGTGCCGCGAAATCATCCCAGGGGGGCGGACATCATCGCAGCCTTCAACAAATCGGTCGCGGCGCTCAAAACCAAGGGCGCCTGGACCAGCATCACCGCCAAGCACCCGTTGTAGACAACGGAAGGCCCTAGCTGGTTTTCAACACCGGCGCTTGGTAGAAACGGATCTGGTTGCGCCCGGCATCTTTGGCGTCGTACATGGCGACATCGGCCCACTTGATGACGTCGGCGGTCGATGCATTGCGGCCAAAAAACAGCGAGACCCCGATGCTGGCGGAGCAGCGGTGTTCCACCATGCGGGGTGCGGAACCCTCCTGCTCCACCGGCAGATGGTAGGGCTCGGCCAGTGCATTGCGGATTTTTTCGGCCACGGTGGTCGCGCCCTCCAACGATTCGCTACGTTCGGTCGCCAGGGCACTGAGCAGAACCACGAATTCGTCGCCACCAAAACGCGCGACGGTATCGACCCCGCGCACGCACTGGAGGAGTCGCCGCGAAACCTCGGTCAACAGCAGGTCGCCGACCTCATGCCCATGCACATCATTGAGCGGCTTGAAGTTGTCCAGATCCAGAAACATCAAGGCGCCAAGGCAGGCGCTGCGCTGGCTGGCCGCCATGGCCTGGCTCAGGCGGTCATTGAGCAGACGGCGGTTGGGCAGGCCCGTCAGGGCGTCGTGAAAGGCCAGCTCCCAGACCTGGTGCAAGGCCTGGCGCAGTTGCAGGTGCGTGCGCACCCGGGCCCGCACCACGGCGGCGTTGACCGGTCGTGGGATGAAGTCCACCGCCCCCACACGCAAGCCCTCGGCTTCTTCACGCGGGTCGTTCTGCACGGTAACGAAGATGACGGGGATGTCCTTGGTGCGGCTATCGGCCTTGAGCCGCCTGCACACCTCATGGCCATCCATGTCCGGCATCATGACGTCGAGCAGCACCAGATCGGGCAATTGTTCGGCGCAAATGGCCAGTGCCTCGGCGCCACTGCTGGCCGTCAGCATGGTGTGGTCGGGGCGAAAGATGTGGACCAGTATCTGGATGTTCACCGGCTGGTCGTCCACTACCAACAAGATGGGCAGTTTGGGGTCAGATGCTTGCAATGTCATGTCCTCTCCTCGCTCTTGTACCGCCGCTGCGGGCCACCCGCCCTAAGCCGCAGGCGCATGGGCCTCCAAGGCCTGCAAAGTCAGTGTCAATTGTTCATCCAATTGGGCCATCGCTGCCTGCAAGCTTTCCGATGTGCCGTCTTCGGCTTCGGGGCTGTTCAGCCGCTTGACCATCAACTCGGCCTGCGCCGCCGCTGCGGCCAGCGGGTTGGCGCCAACCGTTGCTGCCAGACCCTTCAGTGTATGGGCATTGCGCAGCGCCGTGGCGTAGTCGTTTTGTGCAATCCGCTGGGCCAGTTCCTTGAATTGTTTGACACCGTCGTGCAGAAACACCCCAACAATGGTCTGGTAGAACTCCTGGCTACCCCCCAGGCGCTGCACGGCCATGCCCACATCAACGACGGCCTGGGCCAGCGGTTTGGCCTGTGCAGGGGGGACGGTATGGCGCAGGATGGCGGCAATCAACTGCTCCAGATTGATGGGCTTGGCCACATGGTCGCACATACCGGCGGCACGGCACTCAGCCTTGTCCGACTCCATGGCGTTGGCCGTCATCGCAATGATGGGGATGCCATGCAGGCGCGGCTCGGCGTGTATGCGCCGCGTTGCCTCAAAACCGTCGATGTCGGGCATCTGCAAATCCATCAGGATGGCGTCAAACGGCGGGTCGGAGGCCAGGGCCAGTTCCACACCGGTCAGGCCACCGTCCGCAATGCTGGCTTGTGCGCCACTGCGTTCCAGCAGCTCGCGCGCGACCTGCTGGTTGAGCACATTGTCTTCGACCACCAACAGCCGCAACCCCGCCAGTTGGTGGCCGACTGCGGCCGCAGCCTGCATCGGCTGGCCGCCAGCGCGCTGCGCCCGCACATCGTCGACGGCATGCAGCAGCATCGCAGCCGTGATGGGTTTGACCAGCGTGCCATTGATCAATTCCAGCTCGCGGGGCGACTTCTGGTGCTGGTGCTCATGCCCGGTGGCAGCAGTCATCAGCACGATGGGCGGCGCGCCGCTGTGCGGCAGGCGGCGGATGCGCCGGGCGGTCTCCCAGCCATCCATGCCCGTCATGTGCCAGTCGATGACGATGAGCTGGTGGGGCCGCGTGGCGGGATCCTGCAGATAGGCCAGCGCCGCCTCGCCGCTGCCGACACAGGTGCAGGCCCAGCCCAGTGACTCCACCATCGCGGCCAGCAACTCCTGGGCCAAGGGATAGTCGTCGACGACCAGCACCCGCATCGCCGTCGGTGGATCGACCGGTTTGGCTGCCGCCAACGTTGCCGGTGCCATGGCCAGACGCACCGTGAAGAAAAAGCGGCTGCCCTTGCCCACCCGGCTCTCCACCTGCAAATCGCCGCCCATCAATCCGACCAGGCGCTTGCTGATGGCCAGCCCCAGGCCGGTGCCACCGAAGCGGCGTGTGGTGGAAGATTCCGCCTGGCTGAAGCCCTCAAAGATGTAGCCCAGCTTCTGCTCGGGAATACCAATGCCGGTGTCGCGGACGGAAAACTCCAGGGACGCATAGTCCGCATCCTTTGACACCAGCCGCACGCCGACGACCACTTCGCCCTGCTCGGTGAACTTGATCGCATTGCCGGCCAGATTCAGCAAAACCTGGCGCAGCCGCAACGCGTCGCCCACCAGAGCCATGGGCACATCCGCCGGCACGGAAAACAGTACCTCCAGCCTCCGCTTATCGCCGCTGGCCGAGAGCATCACCGAGAGTTCGCGCAGCAATTCGTCCAGCCCGAAACGCGCACTGTCAAGCTCCAGCTTGCCGGCATCCACCTTGGAGAAATCCAGTATGTCGTTGATGATGCCCAACAGCGACTGTGTGGCGCCCTCGGCATTGCGCACGTAGTCGGCCTGGCGTGTCGTCAATTCGGTGTGCTGCAGCAGCTTGAGCATGCCCAGGATGCCGTTCATCGGCGTGCGGATTTCATGGCTCATCGTGGCCAGGAAGTCGGACTTGGCATGCATGGCCGCTTCGGCGGTATCCCTAGCCTGGGAGAGTGCCGCAGTCTGGCGTTCCAATGCCGTGGTCATCTGGTTGAAGGCCTGCGACACATCACCGAATTCATCGCTGCGACCCTCGGGCAACTTCAGGCCAAAATTGCCCTGGGCAACCTCCTTGCTGGCGGCTTCCAATTGCGACAGCGGCAGTATCAGGCGCCGCATGGCAACGGCGATCACGAGCCCCAAGGCCAACGCAAACACGGCCAACAAGCCCCTGGCCGCCCAGCGCAGGCTGTCCTCGCTCTTGTCGCGCTCCTCAATCACCAGGTTCTCCCAGCGGTTGGTTTCCTCTACCATGGCCGCCACTTCGATCAGGAGCCGACCAACCATCAGGGTGCGGCGCCTGGCCATCAGCCGGGGCTCCAGATCCACGCTGTTATCGAACACCCCGCGGAAGAGCTCACCCACCCGTTGGTGCCGCTCGCGCAAACTGCCGACCAAGTCGGCAAAAGGGCCGCCCGTCGCACCAGAATCCGCCGAGCCCAGAATGGCGGCAATGTCATCGTGGCGCACCCACCACTGCTCAGCCGCACGGTCCGAATGCTCTAGAACGGCGTCATCGGTAATCAGCAACAGCGAGGTTGTATCGTCGGCAATGGCCTTGACACGCTGCAATTCGACCCCGACCTCAATCAGCCGTTGGGAGAGCTTGACGACCACCAGGCCCACGGCCAGCGTCGTCACCACGCTGACCACGCTGATGAGTTTCAAGAGTCTGCGCAGGCGCATGGGTGAAGGCCCTGTGGGGACTTATTTGATGACCGTCACCGCCGATGGCTGCACGCGCTTGAGCGGGCGCACGTCGATGAAGTCCAAGTAGTTGGGCGCTACGCTGGCCTTGACCAGTTGCTCCTGGATGGCCCAGTGTGCGGTGGACTCCAGCGCAGCGATCAACGACTGGTTCAGGCTGAGTGCGAAGCGGTAATCGGGCCACAGGGTGGCGATGTCGCTGGCATCCATCTTCAGGCGCTCTTGCAGTATGCGCATGCTGAGCACCGGCTCGGCCTTGATGTAGTCCACGGCACGGGCCAGCGCCCGCAGCAGCTTGACCTGATCCTCTTCGGACGGGCCGGGCTTGTCCCGCAGTGCCACCAGGTTGAAGGTCAGCGTGTAGAGGCGCGGCGCGGGTATCACGTAAGTGTCGGAGCCCAGCAGTTTGCGCAATGCCTGCGCGCCCGGCTGGAACAGGGTATAGGCATCGATCTGCGGATTCGCAGCGGCCGCATCCAGATGCTGTACGTCCAGGTCCACGATGGTGACGGTGCGCGGGTCCAGCCCGGCGGCCAGCAGGGTCAGGTCCAGCACATACTGCCCCGAGGTGCCGCGCACCAGCGCGACGCGGCGGCCTTTGAGGTCCTTGGTGGATTTGATGCCCGAGCTTTTTCGGGTGATCAGGTGCACGTCGTTGCTGGACATCGCAAACGTGGCCAGCACCCGGAATGGCACAGCTTCAAAGCTGCGAAAGGTGATGGGCAGATCAGACGCCGTGGCGAATTGCACATCGGACTCCAGCAACTGCTTGAGGCAAGCCCCACCAGATGGGCAAGCAACCGAGACGACGTCCAGGCCCTCGTCCTTGAAATAGCCCTGTTTGTCGGCCACAAAAAAAGGAGTGGATAGCGGACTGCTGGCCACGGCGACGCGCAAGCCGGCGCCCCAGGCAGGCAGGCCCACCAACAGGCAGATGCCTGCGCAAGCCAGCAGCCCTTGGGTCAGGAGCCGCCGAACCCGGTTGCGGTTGAGATGGGGTGCATGCATGACAGGATCACCCGTTGACGATTTGGGAGAGTTGGTCAAACGCAATGGGCTTGGCCACGTATTCGTCCATGCCAGCCTCCAGGCACATCTGGCGGTCGGATTCGAAGGCCCCGGCGGTCAGCGCAATGATGCGCAAGCGCGGGGCGCCGCTGGCTTGCTCGCTGGCGCGTATGGCGCGGGTGGCGGCATAGCCGTCCATGATCGGCATCTGGCAATCCATCAGTACAAAGAGCGGCGGATCGGATGCATAGGCCGACAGGGTGTCCAGCGCTTCCTGGCCATTTTCGACACAGCGCACCTGCAACCCCAAGCGCAGCAGCATGTTCTGCGCCACCATGCGGTTGATGACGTTGTCATCCACCACCAGCACCCAGCCGCCGCGCAAAGCCGCATCCGCCGACGTGGAACCCTGATCCTGATCACGCCCAATGCGCCGGGCGTCCGGGTTGCGCACCACGCGCGGGCAGACCACGGTGAACCAGAAGCGCGAGCCCTCTCCGACCTGGCTGTATACCCCCACGTCGCCCTGCATGCGCTGGGCCAGGCGGCGCACGATGGACAGGCCCAAGCCGGTGCCCCCAAAACGCCGGGTGGCCGAGGCGTCGGCCTGGACAAAGGGCTTGAACAGTTCGGCCAGCTTGCCCTGGTTGATGCCCATGCCCTGGTCGCGCACCGAGAACTCCAGCGTGGTCTCGCCCTGCGGATTCACGCCCTCCGCCAACTCAATGGCGATCTCGCCCTTCTCGGAAAATTTGATGGCATTGCCCACATAGTTCGACAGCATCTGGCGCAAGCGTATCGGGTCGCCCATGTAGCGGGCGCCGTTGTCGACCACCCGCACCACCAGGCTCAGGCCCTTGGTCTTGGCCGACTCACGGAACAGGGCCGCCACATCCTCGACCAGCGCCACCGCGTCAAAGGGGCTGAGGTTGAGCTCCATCTTGCCGGCCTCGATCTTGGACAGGTCCAGGATGTCATTGAGTATGGCCAGCAAGGCCTGGCCCGAGCCCAGAATGGTGCGCACGAACTCCTTGCGCTTGGCCTCGGTCTGCCCATCCATCATCAGCAGCTGGGCCATGCCCAGGATGCCGTTCATTGGCGTGCGGATTTCGTGCGACATCGTGGCCAAAAACTGGCTCTTGGCCAGGTTGGCACTCTCGGCCAGTTGCTTGGCCTGCTCCAGCGCCTCCTGGTAGGCCTTGCGGTCTGCGATTTCGGCATTGAGAGCAGCGGTTTTTTCCTGAACCTCGGCCCGGATGCGCTCCTGCTCGCCGGTGCGTATCAATGCAAAGTGGGCCACCATGGCGCAAGCGAACAAGGCCATCATCAGCACCAGCAGCGGGCTGCTGCTGGTGTCGGCGGCCAGGCGGCTATGGGGCAAGTGCAGCAGTAAATGCCACTCCTTGCCGCCCATCTTGACACGCTGCTGGCTGTAGACGCCCACTCGGTCCAGAAAGGTGCTGCCCACAAACTCCGGCATCACGAGCTTGCTGCTCTGCCAGATGGTGCGCTCCCCGGTGGTTAGCCCCTCGCGCAGTTCCCAGACCGCGCCGGGTATGGCCTGCAGCGCCTGGTCTATGACGCGCAGATTGATGACGCCAGACAACACCCCCTGTGCCGTTCCGGTCTGGATGGGGGCGAACAGCAACACAGCGCCGGGGCCCTGCGGGTCTTGCGTCAGCCGCACCGGCGAAGTCATCGCCAGTTGCCCGCTGACCAGTGCGTTGCGCAGCGCGACCGCGCGCGTGGGCTCACCCAGCAGATCCATACCCAACACGGGTTCATTGCCGGGCAAGGGGTAGATCATGGTCACTGGGGCCACGAGCCCATCGTCGCTGCGGCTGAACCCGGTGGGCCAATGCACGGGTCGGGGTGCGCCAGCGGCAGTGGCGTCAGCTTGCTGCACGGCCTTGGCATAGGCCACCTGTGCGGCGGCATCAAGCACAGGCGCCCAGGAAATGGCCCGTAGGCTGGGCAGAGACTTGGACACCTCGGCCGCCACCGGGGTGAATTCCGCACCGGGCAGCGTGCCCCGTAGGCTGTAGCTGGCCGCGAGTTGGCGCAGGGCTTGGCCATTGGTTTGTTCCAGCGCGCGGAACTCGTTCTCAAAGGGGGCAACCGCGGCGGCGAAATCGCGACGCAGCTGACGCTCATCGGCATCGCGCACAAACAGGTAGATGGCGCCGGACAATAAAAAGGCCACCAACAAGGGCAGCCCGACCGAGACACGGCGCTGGCGCCATACCCTGTCAGGGGCCAGCACCACCAGCGTCAGCGGGGCGAATATTTGCACTCCAAAAGCGTCGCCCAGCCACCAGGTCACAAAACTCTGCGGTACCTGCGCCAACGCGATATAGCCATGGGCCAGCAAGGTCAGGTTGCCCACCGTCGCGGCGATCAGGCACGAGGCCACCCCCAGCAGCGAGAAGCGCACCACGGTGCGCGGGTCGTTGAGTTCCAGCTCAGGCATCAGGCGTTTCAGCGCGGTGCCACCGATGGCCGCCTGCACCGCGGAGCCGACGGCGATACAGACCGCAACCATGCTCAGATGGAAGCTACCACCTACCGTTGCATTGGTCACAACGGATCCAAGGAAGATGCCCAACCAAGTGGCCTTGGCGCCCCGCACCACGGTAACGGCAAAGGCAAAACCGGCAGCGGGCCAGATGGCGGACACATAGCCCGGTGGCAGGGCCGAGGCCAGGCCCAATTTGCCCAGTAAAAAATAGCACAGAGCGATGCCTGCAGTCAGTGCTACTCCCTGGCCTATTTTGTTCATGGACACATAATACGGCAGCCTGTCTACATTGCAATGCGCATAACACCGGGTTTGCTATGACCACAACATTCACATGGGCCCTGGTGGGGCCGGGGCGCATTGCCCACCGTTTTGCACAGGCCGTGCAAGGCCTGCCCGATACGCGTCTGGCCTGGGTTTTGGGGCGCGACGCCGCGCGCGCCCAGGCCTTTGCCGCAAGCTGGTCCAAGCACAGTGACGGCACGGTTCGCGCCGCCACCGACTGGGATGCGGTGCTGACCGACCCCAGCGTGGACGCGGTGTACATCGCCACACCCCACGCCCAGCACCACGACGCCGTGCAGCGCTGCCTGGCGGCTGGCAAACCGGTGTTGTGCGAAAAACCGCTAGTGCCCAATGTGGCACAGGCCCTGAGCCTGATGGCATTGGCACAGCGCAACAAGGTCTTCCTGATGGAGGCGCTATGGACACGCTTTCTGCCGGCCTATGCGCATATGGGTGACTGGCTGCAGAGCGGCGCCATAGGCCGTGTGCGGTCCATCCAATCGAGCTTTTGCTTCGCCGCCACGGAAGGCCTGGACAGCCGTCTCTATGCGCCCGAACTGGCCGGCGGTGCGCTGCTGGACATCGGTGTCTACAACCTCAGCGTCACACGCTGGGTGCTGCAAATGGCACTAGGCGCCTGCCCTGCCCTGCGTGACCTGCAGGTACACAGCGTGCTGGCACCGACCGGCGTAGACCAGCGACTGGCGGCCACGCTGGCATTGGATGGCGATGTCGTGTCGCAGTTGGTGTGCGGCTTCGATGGCCAAGCCGACAATGCGTTGCGTATCCAGGGCGAGCGCGGCTGGATCAGTGCCCCGCACAACTTCTGGGAAGCCACCGAAGTTGTCTTACAGGCCGGTACCGCGCCGCAGCAGCGGGTGCAAGCGCCGTTTGCGATCAATGGTTTTGAGGGTGAAGTCGTGGAGGCCATGCGCTGCATTCGCGCCGGACTGATCGAAAGCCCGCATATGTCCCATGCCGAGACACTGGCGACTCTGGGCTGGATGGATGCCATGCGTACCCAGATGGGCGTGCGCTACCCGTTTGAGGTTTGAAAACAGCCGTAAAAAAACCCGCTGCAGCAAAGCAGCGGGTGTTCTTTGGATAAACGTGCCGCGCGCGATTACTTCAAACCGTCGCTTACGGCCTTGAGCAAGGTGGAGTTGCTGTCATCGCCGCTGAACTCCCAGAAGAAGGCACCGCCCAGGCCGTTGGTCTTGGCGTATTGCATCTTCTCGGCAATCTGCGCAGGCGTGTCGTAGCTCCAGAACGTGCTGCCGTTGTAGATCCACTGGGCGCGCGTGACCGGGTCGACAAAGCTGGGGTAGTTGAGGTTCTTGAGCACCTTGTAGTCCTCAATGCCGCTCTCGTAGGTGCCCGGTGCACCGGTGCCGCTTTGGTACTTGCCGTTGTTGATGTTGGGCACGTTGGTCCAACCCCGGCCGTAGAAGCCAATGCCCAGTGTCAACTTCTTCGCGGGCACGCCACGTGTCAGGAAGGCCTGCAGCGCCTGGTCGGTGTTGTAGCTACGCGCATCCCCGGTGGATGGGTCCGCGGGTGAACCGTACAGTGGCGAATGGAAGTTGGTGGTGCTTTCGAAGGCGCCATGGAAGTCATAGGTCATGACGTTGATGGCATCCACATAGGGGTGGTACTTGTCGGGCTGCGTGACACGGATTTTGTCAATGCCGGCACCCGTTGCAATGGTCAACAACAAGCCGGGACGCACCGCATCGAGCTGGCGACGGAACTCTGCCAGCAGCGCCGTGTAGTTGACGGTGTCTTCGCTGCCACCGCAAGCCAGACCGCAGGCAGCCGGGTATTCCCAGTCGATGTCGATGCCGTCAAATACGCCTGCAGCCGCCCCGGGTCCGCCAGCGCCGTCCGACACCGGCAGGTTGCCGCGGATGTAGGCATCGATGCAGGAGGCAACGAAGGCTTGGCGATTCTCGGGCCGGGCCGCACTGCTGAAGCCTCGGGAGTAGGTCCAGCCACCCAGTGAAATCAGCACTTTGAGCTGCGGGTACTTAGCCTTCAGTTTCTTCAACTGGCCCCAGCTTCCGCGCAGAGGCTTGTCCCAGGTGTCGGCCACGCCATCCACACTCTGTGCTGCCTGGAACGCCTTGGTGTAGTCGGCAAACGCATCACCGCCCGCGCCGGTGCTTTCGCTTGACGGCACCGTCAAGCCCACTTCGCAGATGTTGTTGCGCACATTGCCAAAGGCGTAGTTGATGTGGGTCAGGCGCGCACCAGCGCCACCGGCATCAATGTCCTTGACCAGGTAGTTGCGCCCATAAATACCCCACTGTGCGAAGTAGCCCAGCACCCGTTTGGCGCCGGTTTGGGTGGCCGCGTCCGTACGCACGCTGATAGCCGCGGACGGTGGGGATGACCCTGCCTGGTTGACTGCGACCACCGTATAGCTGTAGGTGGTGTCGGGTGCTAAGCTACCAATCAGTGTGGCGGTGGTGGCCGATTGGGCGGCCAGCTGCCCGCCTTGCATCACCCGGTACTGCACCGTGCAATTGGGGCCGGCAGCGGATGCAAACCACGCCAAGTTGACCGAGTTGGAGCTGTGGCTCGGCGAATTCAGACCGGTGGGCGCCAAGGGTGCGCTGGTGCAAGCTCCGTTGCTGGTGTTGACCATCAGGGCAGCGCTGGCGGCAGATACATTGCCAGCCTGGTCCCGCGCGCGAACCGTGTAGCTGTAATTGGTGCCAGCGCTCAGGCCGGTGTCGGTGTAGCTCGTCGTGGTGGGCGATGCCACCAACGCGGCTCCGCGGAAGACCTGGTAGTTGGCCACACCGCTTCCGGCATCCGTGGATGCGCCCCAGGTTAATGAAATGCTGCTGCTGGTCTGGCCCGTGCTGGTCAAACCACCCGGTACTGTGGGTGGCGTGGTGTCGGTCGGCGGGTTGCCCGTGCAGTCACCCAATGGACGCCAGACATCCCACTGGCCAGAGTTGCTGACCGGCGGGTTGTTCTGGGTCCACCATTTAGCTTGGTAGGCCTTGTTGTCAGATTTAACAAGGTTGTTGGCAACGTAAATATCGCTGCTTGTCCAGGTGGGCACACCGGTGCAGTCGTATGCCAGCGCCTGCCCGGCGCCACTGGTCATGGCCAGCACCGTCAACAAATGGGATAAACGAATTCGCATGAAAGAGACCTTTCTATGGATCGAGTCAAAGCAGACCGCACAGGAAAAGTCGACGTTTATGGAGTCCATCCAAGGTAGGCGGGGCCCAACGGCAACCAACTACAAGATCTGGTCTGAATTGATCTTATAGTGGTATGCAATGTAAATACCAAAGCGATTTTTGGTATCAGTGCTTACGCTAGGAAATCGACCATACCACTTGTAATTGGTGGTAACGCTCAATTACAACCCCGAACAGGCAATCGTCTCTATCGCATCAAAGATACCAGTTAAAAACCAATGCACTGAGATGCGGAGACTGCAGTCTTAGCCGCGCAACGCCTTCTTCAGCTCCACACCCAGCTCCGGCTTGTGGGCAAAGGGGTCGGTGGGGTTGCGGGCCAGTACCACGTCTTCCAGGCGCACTTGCACCGAGGATAGGGCCTTGGGGTGGCTGTAGATATAGAACTGGTTGGCGGCCACGGCATCAAACACCTTTTGCGCCACCTCGGCCGCCGAGACCTTGCCGCTGTGCACAGCCTTGTCACTCATGGCCTGGCCGATCAGTTGGCTGCGCGTGGGCTTGACGCCCTCGGCCTTGAACGCCTCGGGCCGGTTGCGGTGGCTCTGGCTGATGCCGGTGGCCACGAAGAAGGGGCACAGCACGCTGGCGCCGATCTGGTCGGTCACCAGCGCCAGGTCCTGGTACAGCGTCTCGCTCAAGGCAACGACTGCATGCTTGCTGACGTTGTAGACGCCCATGTTCGGCCCATTGACCAGGCCGGCCATGCTGGCGGTGTTGACGATATGGCCGCGGTAGCTGGGGTCGGCTTCGGCGGCCGCCAGCATCATCGGTGTGAACAGGCGCACGCCGTGCACCACGCCCATGACGTTGACACCCATGACCCATTCCCAGTCTTGCACTGTGTTTTCCCAGATCAGGCCGCCGGAACCGACGCCGGCGTTGTTGAACACAAAGTGCGGTGCACCAAAGCGCTTGAAAGTGGCGTCTGCTAATGCCTGCATCTGGTCGGCCTTGGACACGTCCACGCGCATGGCCAACACCGGTGCGCCTGCAGCCTGCATTTCAGCCACGGCCTGGTCCAGCGCGTCCTGCTGCACATCCACCAGCACCAGGTTCATGCCCAGCTTGGCGCCAATGCGGGCGCACTCCAGGCCAAAGCCGGAGCCTGCGCCGGTCAATACGGCGGTCTTGTTTTTGAAGTCAGAAATCATCGAAGGAAAACTCCTCTGGTTTTGGATAAGGACGCCGCCGGGACGCCCCAAGGTGCGAGGGCCCCGGAGCGTGGGGGGCTATGGACTCCAGACCATTTCGATATGGTCGATGCCGTCTTCGATATAGGGCACACCCACATCGACGAAACCATGTTGGCTGTAATAGGCCTTGAGCCGCGCCTGAGCGCCAATGCGTATGCGCTGTTGGCCCCACTGCTTGTGCACGGCCGCAATGGCCTCTTGGATCAAGGCATGGCCCAGGCCACCGCCACGGGCGCTACTGCGGGTGACCACACGGCCTATGCTGGCCTCGGCGAACTTGATGCCGGCCGGGAAGAGGCGCGCATAGGCCACCAGTTGACCGCCCCTGCTACCCAGCAGGTGCATGGCCTGGTCATCGCTGCCATCCATGTCCTGGAAGATGCAGTTCTGCTCCACCACAAAGACTTCGCTGCGCAACTGCAACATGGCATACAGCTCGGGGATGCTCAGTGCACCGAGGGCGCAGAGCTTCCAATCCAACGCGGCGGCAGGTGTTGTTGTCTGCGATGCGGTACTCATGCGGCCTGCACCGCCTTGAGCACGTAGCCGATGCGCGGAAAGTGCACATACACGGTGCCAGCCCGCGGGTCCACACGCTTGAGTGTGTAGCGCGTGCGGGTGGCGGCTACCAGTTCGCCCTCGGTCGCCTCGGGGCCAAAAGTCTCGGCGGCTACCGTCACCTGGCTACCCAGAGGGATGCCGTGCTCATCCTGGAAGGTATCGTCGATCAACGTTCCAGCCCTCGTGGAAGCTGCACATGCCGCTATCGCATCGATAGCAGACATCTCCTCTGAGCTGGCATGGCCTATGGCCGCCATGCGGTCCATCCACGCCAGCAACTGGGGGGTCGCGTCCAAGATGCCCGCCATCACTGGCACGCGCGAACGGGTGAACCACAGCGGGTGGTAGGCCGCGAAATCCGCCACGCAGGGGGTGTTGCCCATGAGGAAGCTACTGCCGTCATCCAGCATATTGGCCAGGCGGCGCAGGTAGGACCGGTAGGCCGCCGCGGCATCGCCGGGACGCAGCCGCGTCATGCCCACGCTCATAGCCGTGCGGTCCGCGCCAAAGGCCTTGGCCGTGTCCAGCGACTCGAACATCGTCATCGCGCCCTTGGGCTGCAGGTTGTAGGCCATGGCGGCCCAGAACAGCGTGGTGTCGGCCCACTGGGCCAGCACGCGGGCCAGGCCCTTGTGCGACTCAGGGTACAGCGTGGGCGCGGGCTGGATGTGCTCCAGCACGTCACAGATCAGGGCACTGTCGCAGTAGATGTCGGAACCGATTTGCAGGAACGGCGTCTTGCGATAGCCGCCGGTCAGCGCCTGCACATCGGGCTTGGGCATGATGGCCGGCACGAGGACAGACTTCCACGGCAGTTTCTTGTGGCCCAGTACGAGCCGCACTTTCTCAGAGAATGGCGACGTGGCGTAGTGGTGCAGGATGATGTCTGTCATAGTGGCTTTCAGATGAGCTTCACCAGTTGTTTGCCGAAATTCTTGCCCTTGAGCAGGCCCAGGAAGGCCTCGGGCGCCGCCGCAATGCCATGCGCAATCGACTCTCGGGCTTTCAACTTGCCGGTGGCCACCAAGGTACCCAGTTCGGTCAGGGCTTCGGGCCAGACTTCCATGTGCTCGCTGACGATGAAGCCGCGAACCGTCAGGCGGTTGGTCAGTATCAGGGCTGGATAGGTCAAGGGCAGCGGTGCGCCGTTGTAGCCGGCAATCATGCCGCACACTGCTATGCGGCCAAAGGCGTTCATGCGGGGCAACACAGCGTCCAGCACCATGCCACCCACGTTTTCGAAATAGCCGTCAATGCCATCGGGGCAGGCTTCGGCCACGGCCTTGGACAGCGACGCAGCGTTGTCATGCAATTTGTAGTCGATGCAGGCGTCAAAACCCAGCTCGTCGACCGCGTATTTGCATTTGTCCGGGCCACCGGCAATGCCCACCGTGCGGCAGCCGCGGGCCTTGGACAGGGCGGCAAACGCGCTGCCGACGGCACCCGTGGCGGCGCTCACGACCATGGTCTCGCCGGCCTTGGGGGTGCAGATCTTGACCAGGCCATACCAGGCGGTGACGCCGGGCATGCCGACGGCGCCCAGGTAGGCGCTTAAGGGCACGTGCGTGGTGTCGACCTTGCGCAGCGCGCCGGGTTGCGTGGCATCGACCACGCTGTATTCCTGCCAACCGCCCATGCCGACAACCTTGTCGCCGACAGCGAACTTGGGGTTGCGGGATTCGGCGATCTCGCCCACCGTGCCGCCGCCCATGGTCTGGCCCAGGGCCTGGGGTTGGGCGTAGCTCTTGGCGTCGTTCATGCGGCCGCGCATGTACGGGTCCAGGCTCAGGAAGTGGTGGCGCACCAGCACCTGGCCGTCTTGCACGGCTGGGGTCTCGGCAACGACCAGCTTGAAGTTGCTGGCAACGGCTTCGCCAACGGGGCGGTTGTCGAGGTGGATTTGTTGGTTGCGTGGCATGGTGGTGTACTCCTTGGGTGTAATGGTTTGCTATTGAATTGCTAGCTTCTCACGCAGATTTCGCGAGGGCTAGCGGCCAATTCAATCTGTAGAGATAGTCCCCAAAGGGGTATTCAGCGGCTGGGTGGTCTTGGCGCCTGTAGGCAGACGCTTGACGAACTTGAAGGTGCCGGTGGCGTGCGCGCAGGCACGCCCTGCCCCATCAAACACCGTAGCCTGGGTAAACGCCATGGTAGCAGTGCGGTGCATCAACTGCCCCTTGGCCACCAAAGCGCCTGCGCTGGGCAGGGCCGGTTGCATGAAGCTGGTCTTCATCTCGATGGTGACCACGCCCATCTCAGGCACCTGGCTGCGCGCGGCCGTGGCCATGGTCACGTCCAGCAGCGTCATCAGAGCGCCACCGTGCGTGACCGAGAACGAATTCAGATGTTCGGGCTTGGGTGCGTAGACGATCTCCGAATGCCCGCCATCAAACCGCGTCAGCTCGAAGCCCAGCAGCTTGACGAAGGGGATATCGACGCCAAAACCTACAGCGCGCTCCCAAATGGATTCTTTGGATTCAGCCACCGGTAACCACGGATACGCCGCCATCGACCGCCATCCACTGACCAGTGATGTGTTTGCCGGCGTCGGACGCAAACAGCAGGGTCAAACCCTTGAGGTCTTCATCGTCGCCAATGCGCTTGAGCGGCGCATGATCGGCCATCTTGTCCTCACCCATGGTTTCGATCAGCACTGCAGCCATCTTGGTCTTGAAGAAGCCGGGGCAAATGGTGTTGACATTGATGCCATAGGCGCCCCACTCGGCCGCCAGTGCGCGGGTGAAGTTGATGACGGCGCCCTTGGAGGTGTTGTAGGCAATAGTCTTCATCGCCGTAGGGTTGCCACCCAGGCCGGCAATGGAGGCGATGTTGATGATGCGGCCCGAGCGGCGCTCAATCATGCTCTTCTTGGCGATGGCCTGGCTCAGCAGGAAATAGCCGCGCACATTGAGGTTCATGACCTTGTCCCAGGCCGAGGCCGGATGGTCTTCGGCCGGTGCACCCCAGGAGGCGCCGGCGTTGTTGATCAGGATGTCCACATCGCCCATGCGCTGCAGGGTCTCATCGGCCAGGCGCTGGATGTCGGCATCCTTGGCGCAGTCGGCTGCGATCCAGCGGGCATCAATGCCGGCGGCTTGCAATTCGGCGGCGGCTTGTTCCAGGTCTTCGGCCTTGCGGGAGCTCAGCATGATCTTGGCGCCGGCTTCGCCCAGGGCGTGGGCCATTTGCAGGCCCAGGCCGCGCGAACCGCCGGTGACGAGGGCCGTCTTACCACTGAGGTCGAACAGTTTTTGGATGGTGCGTGGTGTCATGTTCATTCTTCCGTTGGATTGCAAATCGATACAGGATTGTCTTGGACAAGCCCAGCCAGGGCTGTCTCAAGGGTGATTCGTGGGCAGCGTCGCAAGCGCCTGGTGTTGCCGCTTCATGCGTGCACGCACAAAACCCAGCACGATCCCAGTGACTACCGCCAGCATGCCCAACACGCCCAACAGGCGGGCGGCATCAACGCTGGCGCTGGCCACAAAATGCCCAGCCACAAATACGGCAATCCCTCCACCTACCAGCAACCAGATGGTGGTCTTCAGTCGGTTCAGGGTTTGCTGTCGTTGTGGCTGTTCTTGTGATTCCATCAAAATGCCTCTAACGGTAGATCGGCGCAAGTGACATCGCGCGCGGCGACCACTTTAAGCCAAGCCCCGATTTTGGGCAATTCGTAGTGGAAGAAATACCGGGCGGCGCCCAGCCGGCCCACGGTGGCGGCCTTGGCGCTGCCGGGGTCGGTCTGCAAGGCTGTGGTAGCTACATCCAGCCAGATCCAGGCGATTACGGTGTGACCAAAGGCTTGCATATAGGGCACAGCATTGGCCAACGCTTCGGTCGGATTGCCGCTGGACCAGGCCGCTTGCGTGGTCGCACCTATTTGCTGCAAAGCCTTGCCGAGGTCTGCGGCGTGCGCAGCCAATGCGGGAACTCCGGCGGCCTTTTCAATCGTGGCGGTGATACGAGACGCCAGCAGCTGCAGGCCCCTGCCCTCCTCCATCAGCACCTTGCGGCCTAGCAGGTCGGTGGCCTGTATGCCGTGCGTACCTTCGTGGATCATGTTCAGGCGGTTGTCGCGCCAGTACTGCTCCACCGGGAAGTCACGGGTGTAGCCGTAGCCCCCATGGATCTGGATGGCGAGGGAGTTGGCCTCCAGGCAAAATTCGCTGGGCCAGCTCTTGGCGATGGGGGTCAGCACCTCCAGCAGCAGGCGGGCATCATTGGCCACTGCGCCACCGGCCGTGTGGTGTTCGTCGACCAGGCGGGCGCAGTACAACTCCAACGCCAGTGCGCCTTCACAGTAGGATTTTTGGGCCAGCAGCATGCGCTTGACGTCGGCATGTTCGATGATGGCGACCTGGGGTTGCGATGCATCCTTGCCACCGCCGCCAGCCTGGATGGGCCGGCCCTGCGGCCGGTTGCGGGCATAGTCCAGTGAGGCGTAGTAACCCGCCATGCCCAACATGGCCGCTGCAATGCCCACGCCAATGCGCACCTCGTTCATCATGTGGAACATGCATTGCAGGCCCTTGCCGGGTTGGCCCACCAGGTAGCCCACGGCGCCCGCGCCCTTGCCGTAGGGGCCGTCCTGCCCCACAGGGAATTTGCCTTCGCCAAAGTTCAGCAGCGTGTTGACCGTGCCGCGCCACCCGAGTTTGTGGTTCAGGCCGGCCAGGGCCACATCATTGCGTGCACCGCTCAGGCTGCCATCGGTATTGACCAGCTTCTTGGGCACGATGAACAGCGAGATGCCGCGCGTGCCGGGCACCAGCTTGCCGTTTTCATCCGGGATCTTGGCCAGCACCAGGTGGATGATGTTCTCGGTCAGCTCGTGTTCGCCGTTGGAAATCCACATCTTGTTGCCCTTGAGGCGGTAACGTGGTCCCAGGGGGTCTGCTTCAAAGCCCTCGCCGTCTGGCACGGCGCGGGTCGCCACATCGGACAGGCTGGAGCCTGCTTGCGGCTCGGACAGGCACATGGTGCCCGCCCAGCGGCCGGCAAACTCATTCTTGGCGAACACCTCTTTCTGCAAAGCCGTGCCATGGGTCATCAGCAGATTGGCATTGCCAATGCTGAGCATGCCAGCGCCCAGGCCCACCGAGGCGCAGGCGAAAAAGGCGTTGGCGGCGGCCTCCACGCTATAGGGCAACTGCATGCCGCCCATGTCGTAGTCTTGTGCCGCGCTGAGCATGCCGGACTCGGCATAGGCCCGGTTGGCATCGTGGTTGGCCTGCGGTTGAATCACTTTCTCACCATCAAACCGCGGCTCTTCGACATCGACCAGGCGGTTGAACGGGGCGAATTTTTCGCGGGCAATGCGCTCGCAGGTGTCCAGCACGGCGTCAAAGGTGTCGCGCGAATGGTCGGCGAAGCGAGGGCGTTGGGTCAGGGACTCGGTGTTGAGCCAGTCGTTGAGCAAAAAATCGATCGTGGGGCGCAGGTTCATGGTCGTGGTCGGTTCCAGCAAGAGATGGACCACAGCGTAATGGATGGCACGGCGCTTGGCTGGCACCAAAGAGACAAGCATCCCCAACGGGTGAGCAAAAAAAAAGCTCCTGCCATCACTGGAAGGAGCCTTAAATGCGCCGGGCGTTGCCACCCGGGCTGAGAAACCCGAAACTACCCCGAAATCAGAACTCGTAGCGTGCAGTGACTTGCAATGCCCACTGCGACTCGCCCTTGGCTTGGCGCAGGGTCAGGTCGTCTTCTGCAGACTTGACGGAGTACACATAACGGCCTTGGGAATCGATACCACCATAGTTCACGAAGGTACGGCGATTGCCACCAGAAGACTGGAAGCCCATTTCGTTGATACGACCCCATTCCTTGTTGATCAGGTTGCCGATATTCAAGATGTCGAAGGAGATCACGCCTTTGTGCTTGGGTGCGAAGCCAGGTGTCTCTTGGCTGATGCGCAAGTCAAAGTTGTGGACCACGGGGGCGTAGCTGCCATTGCGGCTGACCACGCTGCCCTTGGCATCCGACAATTCCTTGTTGGCGTTGACGATGGCCCAGAAGCGGTCTTCGTTAGGGTGGTTGGTGGCGGTATCACCCGCAAACACCACTTCGCCCGATTGAGGACCCTTGGGGATATACATCAGGTCATTGCCGGAGATGTTGTCACCGTTCATGTCGTTGGCATAGGTCCAGCTATAGGGCTTGCCGGAGCGGCCTTCATAGAACAGACCGAAAGTGGTCTTGTACTTGCCGAAGAACGCAGCAGACCAGTTGATGGACGCGTTCAGGCGATCCTTGACCAGGTAGGCGGAATTGGCAGCCACTTCTTCATTGGGGTTGAAGATGGAGCGGGCGTTGAAGTTGGACGAGGAAACCGACGATGTCAGCGGGCTGACTTCGGTCGCATCGGTGCGGGTGTAGGCCACATTCCAGTCCATGCCGTAGACGCGGGGACCGGTCAGCGTCAGCGTGACGGCATTGCCGCCGCCTTCGCTGGTCTTGCTGGCCTTCAGCACGTCGGCAAATGCCACATTGCTCATGGCCTTGGTGGACACACCGCAGGTGCTGACGGCACTGCCGTTAGCCCAGCAAGCTGGGTCGTAGCCCTTGGCGTTGTAGAACATCTGGCGGCCATCGGGCCCAGTGCGTGTGGGGCCACCCAGGTTCAGGTGCTGGTAGTAGATACCGTTCTTGTTCTTGGTACCCAGCCACTCGGCGCCGACCACCAGGCCTGCCCATGGCAGTTCGGCGTCAATCGCGAGGTTGGCCTTCCAGACTGAAGGTTGACCCAGACCGTTCTCAATGTAGTCCACATTGGATGCAGGGGATGCGCCGGAGAAGTTGGTAGGTTGCTTGGTTGGGTCAGCCGAGAAAATGCCGCCATCGGGTGGGCAAGCCGCAAAGCCCAAGGTACCGCATGCAATGATGCGGGTTGCCAAACCGGTGTTGGAATAGGGGTTGGACAGCCACACATTGGCCGCCGCACCCTGGAACAGGCCAAAGCCACCGCGAATCTGGGTCTTTTGCTTGTTCTCGCTGTCCAGCGCGTAGTTGAAGCCCACGCGGGGTTGGAACAGTTGCTGGCCGTCTACGGTTGCGGAGTTGTCCAGACCAAAACCACCGGTGTTGCGGGTGACAACACCAGCTGCCGTCACGTTGCCGGCCACGGTGGGCGCGGCGGCAGCGGCGTTGTACTGGGGTTTGTCATTGGTGTTGAGCTGGTCCATGCGCACACCGGCGGTCAGCGTCAGCTGCTTGCTGGCGGTCCAGGTGTCTTGGAAGAACACGCCGGTGTTGCGCAGTGTCCATTGGGCAATGCCGTTGTCCAGGGAGCCGCCTGGCACAGGAACCTGCACCTGGTAGCTGCTGGGGCGGCCACGGTTGAAGTTTTCCAGGATGGCTGCGTCGATTTGCGCAGCGGTTGCAGTGGCGCAATTGATGGAGCCGAAGCTGTAGGTGTAGGTCGCGCTGCTGTTCTGGCAACTGAAGGTGTAGTTGCCCTTGGTGTTCTGGAAGAAGGCGTTGTAGACCTTGTTGTTGTCCAGGTCGCCACCGAACTTCAGCTCGTGGGCATCCAGTGCCCAGGTAGCACCGAAATAACCGTTCAGCGTCTTGGTGTCCAGCACGTTGGTGTGGCGGCTACGCTCGGTACCGAAGTTCAGGAAGCGGCTGCCGGTGTTGACGCCAGCGGGTGCGCCATCGGGTGCCGGACCGGTGTACTGGAAGGCCATGGCGGGCAGATCGCTGTAGTTGATCGGCACGCTGTTGTAGTCGCGGTTGGAGAGCTTGAACTCTGTCGAGAATGTAGGCGTCCAGTCGGCAAACCATTGGGCCACCACGGTGTCGATCTTCTTCTTCTGATCCCACCATTGCGAGGTCAATTGCAGGCCGGTGGCGCTGTAGGTGGTGAAGGCGCCGTTGTTGGTGTCAAGCTGTTCGGTGCGCGCAAAACGGATATTGGCGCGGTGCTGCTCATTGATGTTCCAGTCCACCTTGAACAAATAGTCTTTGGCCGACAAGGTGGTGGGGCCGGTCACGTCGCCGGTGGCAAAGCCGTAGCGTGTGGCGGCGGCGTTCTTCAGTGCGTCGATGGACGACTGCGAAATCGCCACATTCGTCAGTTGGCTGCCTACGGCACCGAATTCGGGTTGCGCGCGGTTGCTCTTGAGTTCTTCGTAGCTGGTGAAGAAGAACAGCTTGTCTTCGATGATGGGGCCACCCAGAGTGAAGCCCTTGGTGTCTTCCTTGAAAGGCAAGAAGCTGAAGTAGCTGTCGGTGGTCTTGTTGTAGCGCTGGCCGCCCATGCCTTCGTTGCGGTACACGTAGGACACGGTGCCCTTGAGCTCATTCGTGCCGGACTTGGTGACGGCATTGATGTTGGCGCCGGTGTAGCCCTGTTGTGTGACGTCGTAGTTGGACAGGTTGACCTGCACCGACTGGATGGCATCAATGGAGATGGGCTGTTTCGTCGTCGGCAGGTTATTGGCTTCCAGACCAAAGGTGTCGTTGATACGCACGCCGTCGATGGTGATGGAGTTGTAGCGGCTGTTCTGGCCGCCTGCGGAGATTTCACCACGCTCCTTGTCGGTCTGCGACAGGCGGGGATCGGCACGGGCATAGTCTTGCAGGTTACGGCCGATGGAGGCGTAGGCTTCCAACTCTTTGCGGCCGATGTTGGTGCCGGAGCCCATGTTGGCGGAGTTGAACTTGCTGTTGGCGGCACCGGTCACCACCACGGTTTCCAGAGCGGGGCCACCAAGCTTCAGGTCCAGCGAAAAGGTTTCGGCCAACTGCAGGAACACGTCATCGCGTGTGGCCTTGTCGCTACCCTTGGTCACCACGATGGTGTAGGGACCACCGACGCGCAGACCACGGGCCGAGAAGCGGCCTTCGTTGTCGGTCGTCAGTTTGTTCGACGAACCCGACTCCGCGTGAACGATGCTGACCGATGCGCCGGCAACGGGCTTGCCGTCGGAGCCGGTTATCTGGCCGCCGATGGCAGCCGTGGTGTTTTGCGCCATGGCGGGCGCTGCAACAACGATCGCGACCGCTGCGCTAAGCACCGTCCGCGAAAAGGTGGAAAAAACGTGGTCCTGACTGCGCATCCTGAAAGCTCCTAAGCGAGATGGGCCCCAACGGGGTGATTTATTGGAAGAAGTAAAAAAACGTAAAGAACCGTAATACTACCCATGAAGTTAACCATATAGTCAGGAAAGTTTTGTGACAACTGTTGTATTCCAGACACCACCGCTATGATTCACCGCCCCCCGTCCGCCACGCCCTAAAACGGGTCCCTACTTTGGAGCAAAACCCTTGCAAACGCACCGTTTTCGCGCACTTTTGAAGCGCTTTTCTACGCCCGTATTAGGGTTTGTCCTGAGCAGTTTTTTTATAGGTTGCGCCACCCAAAGGCCGGCCGAAGCACCGTCCATGGCGGCGCCGTCGACCATCGAGCTCAGCATTTTTTCGATTAACGACTTCCACGGCCATATCCAGCCCAAGTTGCCCACGCCGATTTCGCCACGCTTGCCCGATCCCAAAACCGGCGAGGTCAAACCCCAAGCCGCCGGTGGCGTGGCCTACTTGGCGACGGTGTTGAACGGCCTACGCGCGCAGCGTAAGAACCAGGTGTTTGTCGCGGCGGGCGATCTGATGGGCGCATCGCCGCAGATGTCGTCCTTGCTGAAAGATGAACCCACACTGACCGCCTTGGGTGAGTTGGGTTTGTTGGCCACATCGCTGGGCAACCACGACCTGGACCAAGGGCTGTCGGAACTGCTGCGCAAGACCCGGGGCGAGTGTCCCAATGGCACCTGCGTTTGGCCTGAGTTCAAGGGGCCCGGCTTCCCGTATCTAGCCGCGAATATGTTTGAGATCGAAAGCGGCAAGCGCGTGCTACCCAGCCACATCATCAAAGAGGTGGGCGGCTTGAAGATTGCCTTTGTGGGTGCTGTGACGCGGGATACGCCCAAGGTGGTGATTCCCAAGAGCATCGTGGGCCTGCGCTTTGCCGATGAGGCCGAGACGCTGAACGCCCTGGTGCCCGAGTTGCGCGCGCAAGGCGCGCAGGTGCTGGTGGCCATCATGCACGAGGGTGCCATGTACGACGGCGATGCCACCGATCCCACCTACGCCTGCCCTGGCCTGCAGGGCCGCGGTATCGACGTGGCCAAGCGCCTGGACCCCGCCTACGCCATCATCGTCAGCGGCCACACGCACCAAGCCTATACCTGCAAGATCGATGGTCGCTTGATGGTGCAAGCCGGCAGCTTTGGCGGCTGGTTGACCGAGAGCCGTTTGACCTTTGACACAACTGGCAAGCTGCTGGATGCGCAGTCCGTCAACCACCCGGTGCTGCAGGGCGAGTACGCTCCCAATCCCGCCTTTGCGGCCCTGGTGCAACGCGCTTCCGCCTTGACGACGGCCGCACGCAACAAGCCCGTGGCCTTGTTGTCACGCGGCGCCACGCGCTCCGTGACACCGCCCTTTGGCGATTCCACGCTGGGCAATCTGGTGGCCGACGCGCATCTGGGCTTTGCCAAGAAGCGCACAGCGGTCGATATTGCAATGACCAACTCCGGCGGCATACGGGCCGATCTAACGGTGATACCCGGGCAGACCACCACGCTCAGCGATCTGTTTGCGATCCAACCCTTTACCAACGAACTGATCGCGTTGACTTTGACCGGTCCGCAGTTGCAGGAATTGATACGCCGTCAGCTCAAGAGTCGGCGCACCGATGGCCCCGCGACATTGCAGGTGTCCAACAATCTGCGCTACCAGTGGAGCCAAGCCCAAGGTGCCGAGCCGGTATTGGAGTCGGTCACCGTAGATGGAAAACCATTGGATCTGACGCGCGACTACCGCATCGTCGTCAACACCTTCATGGCCGAAGGTGGTAACGATTTGAACGTGCTCAAGCAAGGGCGCAACCGCGAGGTTGTGGGCATGGATATCGATGCCTTCGAGGAGTGGCTGCACGAAAACCCCAAGGCAGTGGACCAGATCGAATCGGGGCGTATCGTAAAGAAATAGCCCCCACGCTCCACCGCTACGCGGGTCGCTGCCCCCCGAGGGGGCTAAATCCGCTTGGGGCGGCCCGACGCGGATTTTTCGCCCCCACGCTCAGCTCAAGGCGTTACTTCGTACAGCGCTGAGCCATCACCGTTGTCCTTGATCAGGTGAATGTGGGGATGGCTGCTCAGGTAGCGCTTGCCGGCACTGGCCGATAGAAAGGTCAGGCGCACACCCGGCACCGGCGCGATGCGCCAATTGCCATCGGCTGAAGGGTTGACCTGCTTGTTGGCCGATAACGTGTCCATCATGCGCAGGTATTCGATCAGCACCTGGCGGTTTTCTTCTGGCGCTTCCAGAATCACTTTGCTGGCGTTCAAACCCGGGAAATTGCCACCGCCAAAGGCGCGGTAATTGTTGGTGGCGACCACAAACTTGGCATCAGACTGCACCGGTTGGCCCTGGTACTGCAGCTTCTTGACGCGGTGGGCGTCGGGGGCTACCAGCTTGCCGTTGGCGTCGTAGCGCGCGGGCTGGGTCACATCGATCTCGTAGCTGACGCCGTCCAAGGTATCGAAGTTATAGGAGCGGAAGCTGTCGTTGAGCAACGCTTGCTGGGCCGCGCCCTTGGGGTCGATCTGGTTGTATTGCCCTGCCGACATTTCAATCCACTCCTGCACCTCGGCACCAGTCAGCAGCATGGCCTTCAGCGAGTTGGGGTAGACATAAAGGTCGGCCACATTCTTGATGGCCAAGGGGCCAGCTGGAATATCGGTGTAGTAGTCCCACCCCTGACGGCCACCGGTCTTGAAGGGAGCGGCTGCCGACAGCACGGGGTACTTCTCGTAATCCGTGCCCTGCATGGCCCGCTTCACATAGGCGATCTGCGCATTGGCGACGATTTGCACGGAGGGATCATCGGCCACCAGCGCGAAATAGCTGTAGATGGGCGCGCTGCTGAAGGCCACCTTGTTGCGCACATAGTCCAGCGTGCCGGTTTGTTCGGCAGCCAATGTCTTCTCCACCAGCGGGTCGGCCGCCGCTACGGACTGGCGCGTGGTCTTGTCAAAGATGGGGTGTATCGTGGCTTTGCTGTTGAGCACTTTCCATTGGCCGCCGGTCTCGTTCAGCGTGAAGTCGATGACGCCCAGATGGTCGCCCCAACGGCCCGGCATGACGGCCGCTACGCCATTGATGGTGCCGCGCTCCAGGTTGACCTTGGGGTGCTCCGCGAAGGCGGCGCCGGGGAATTCGGCATGGGCGTGGCCGAACAGCACGGCATCGACACCCGCAACCTCGGTCAAGCCCCCAACCGCGTTCTCGGACAAGCGGGACACCGCTCCTTTCTCAAAGCCGGAATGGGGAATGGCAATCACCAGTTGCGCGCCCTGGGCCCGCATCAAGGGCACATATTTTTGGGCAGTCTCCACCATGTCGCGAACCACGACCTTGCCCTCCAGGTTGGTTTTGTCCCATTGCATGATCTGCGGCGGCGCAAAGCCGATGATGCCGATCTTGATGCGGTGGGGCTTGCCCTGGCCATCGACCAATTCGCGGTCCAACAGCACATAGGGGGTGAAGGCATGCTTGGCCTGGTCGGTGTCGCGATCCTTGTCGTCCAGGTAGACATTGGCGTTGACGTAGGGGAACTGCGCGCCCTTCAGCGAGCGGCGCAAAAAGTCCAGGCCAAAGTTGAAGTCGTGGTTGCCGATATTGGCCGCGTCATAGCCCATCTGGTTCATGACTTTGTAGGCGGGGTGGGTCTCGCCGTCCTTCAGCGGTTTGACCTTGGCCACATAGTCGCCCATGGGGTTGCCCTGCAAGAGGTCGCCGTTATCGAACAGCAGGCTGTTAGGGGCCTCAGCGCGCGCGGCCTTGATTAACGAAAAGGTACGGGCCAGGCCGTATTGGTCGGTGACCTTGTCTTGGTAGTAGTCGTAGCTCAGCATGTTCATGTGCAGGTCGGTGGTCTCCATGATGCGCAGGCGCACCTCGGTAGCCTGGCCTGCACTGGCCAGCAGCATCGCCATACCTCCAAAACCCAACAAGCGCACCACGGCGGGCACGCACTTCAAACGACCACAGCTCATTAATATCTCCTATGCACCACGCGGTGCTTGCTACAACAACGACAGCCTGCAACTGTAACCAATCTGACTACAAGGTCAGGTATTTCGGCTAAAGTGGGACTATGACATCCCAGGAACACGACCCGCAGCCGGCGGGCGCTGCGCCCCATCCGCGGCCGCAGTCCAAAACAGACCTCTTCATTTCATTCTCCGTGCTGGCACTGCAGGGCTTTGGCGGCGTGCTGGCCATCGTGCAGCGCGAACTGGTCGAAAAAAAGAAGTGGCTCACCCAGGAGGAATTTGTCGAAGACTGGGCCGTGGCCCAGATCCTGCCCGGGCCCAATGTGGTCAACCTATCCTTGATGATTGGTGACCGCTACTTCGGCTTCAGCGGCGCGCTGACGGCCCTGGCCGGCATGCTGGCCTTTCCGCTGGTCATTGTGCTGGCGCTGGCCGCAGTGTTTGGTGGCGTTGCAGATACCGCTGCAGCACAGGGCGC
Source organism: Rhodoferax sp. GW821-FHT07G04 (assembly GCF_059418585.1). NCBI lineage: Bacteria > Pseudomonadati > Pseudomonadota > Betaproteobacteria > Burkholderiales > Comamonadaceae > Rhodoferax > Rhodoferax sp. GW821-FHT07G04. The sequence goes on along the minus strand of NZ_JBWKQD010000004.1, from coordinate 220,749 downwards.
CCTGCGCGGCATGGGCGCCGTGGCCGCGGGCCTGATCACGGCCACCGGCATCAAACTCATCGGTGCGCTGAAGAGCAATGTGATGGGGCTGGCCGTGTGTTGGGGCTTGGCGGTGCTGAGTTTTGTGGCCATCGCGCTGCTGCGCCTGCCACTGGTGTGGGTGCTGCTCGGCGTGGGGGGACTGGCCTGCGTGTGGGCCTATACCCAACTGGCCAGTGCCCAGGCAACGGAGGGTGCGCGATGACAACCGGTTTCTCGGCCGCCGATTGGATGTCCCTGCTGCTGCACTTCATGTCGTTGTCGCTGCTGGCCATTGGCGGGGCCATCACCACAGCGCCGGAGATGCACAGCTACCTGGTCAACGACAAGGCCTGGCTCACCGACAGCCAGTTCACATCATCTATCGCGTTGGCGCAGGCTGCGCCCGGACCGAATGTGCTCTTCATTGCGCTGCTGGGGTGGAACGTGGGCATGAATGCGGGCGGCGGCATGGGGGCCGGCCTGCACGCTTGGTGGATGGCTTTGGGAGGCGTGGTGGTGGCCATGGTGGGCATCATGCTGCCCAGCACGACGCTGACCTTTGTTGCCGCGCGCTGGGGCCACCAGAACCGCGAACTGCGCGCCGTAAGGGCCTTCAAGCAGGGCATGGCCCCGATCGTCATTGCGCTGCTGATTGCCACCGGCTGGATTTTGGCCACCAGCCACGGCAATCCGCTGGAGCATTGGCGGCCGTGGCTGCTGACCGTGGCCACCGCTTTTCTGGTGTGGCGCACCAAGCTGCATATGCTGTGGCTGCTGGGCGCGGGTGCTGTGCTGGGCGCCCTAGGCTGGGTGTGACCGTGAAAACTTAGCGCGGGTTCTCAAAGAACACGTAGTTGGTCGCATAGTCACTGATTTCGAAGTAAACCTTCTTCTCGCCCGGGTCGGCCTGCATATTGAGGTTTTCGTCCAGCACGCCGTAGCCATAGCGGTAGGGTCTTGGTTTGTTGTCGTCGGTGCCCATGGCGGTGGAGAGCTTGTCGATCTTGATAAAGCGACGCACCAGCTTGTCGCCGGCGTAGATTTCCAGCACGCCATTGGTGCCGGTCCAGTTCTGGATGTCGCGGCTGATCTTGTTTTGCTGCTCCTGGGTGCAGGCACTCAAGACAAATAGGGCGATAGCCCCCGTCAATACTGCACAATACGCTCTGAATTTCATAGCAAACACAGGCACCCTCCCCTAGGCCGTGCGTTGGCGCAAGGCCTCGTACAGGCATACGCCACTGGCTACCGACACGTTCAGGCTCTCGACCGCGCCCCGCATGGGAATGCTCACCAAGGCGTCGCAGGTTTTAGCTGTCAGTTGGCGCATGCCGGCACCCTCGGCGCCCAGCACTAGGGCCACCGGGCCTTTGAGGTCTGTCTGGTACAAGGTGGCGGGAGCCTGGTCGCTGGTGCCGATGATCCAGATGTTGCGCTCTTTCAATTCATTGAGCGTGCGTGCCAGGTTGGTGACCATGAAGTACGGCACGGTCTCGGCCGCTCCGCTGGCGACCTTGGCCACAGTGGCGTTGATGCCGGCCGCATGGTCCTTGGGCGCAATCACGGCGTGGGCACCTGCGCCATCGGCCACACGCAGGCAGGCGCCCAGGTTGTGCGGATCGGTCACGCCGTCCAGCACCAAAATCAGCGGTGGATTGCGCTCTTCCTTCGGCAAGGCTGCGTTGGCGGCTTCCAGGTCTTCGAGCAATTCGTCCAGAGAATGCACCTGGGCCAGGGCCTGCACCTTGGCTGCTACACCCTGGTGCCCATGACCACCACACAACTTGGCTAAGCGCGCGCTATCGGACTCCACCAGCTTGACCCCCGCCTCATTGGCACGGTCCAGAAAGCTACGCATGCGCGCATCGCGGCGCGTAGGCTCAAAGTAAATCTCGATGATGGATTGCGGTGCGGTTTTGAGGCGCACGCCCAGGGCATGGAAGCCGAATAGAACTTTGGGGGATGACATGCGGGGATTATCGCCCCACCCCATCCACTTCAGACCACCCTTCCGGCCTCGATGGTGATGCGCCGGTCGCAGCGCGCAGCGATAGCGCGGTCATGGGTGACCAGCACCAGCGTCGTGCCCTGCTCCCGATTCAAATCAAACATCAACTCCATGATCTTTTCACCAGTAGCGAAATCCAGGCTACCCGTGGGCTCATCAGCCAGCAGTACGGCTGGGTGCACGACAAAGGCACGGGCCAGGGCCACGCGCTGTTGCTCGCCGCCGCTGAGCACCTTGGGATAAGCGCTCAGGCGCTGCGACAGGCCTACGCGGGCCAACATCTCGGTGGCGGCCTGCCGCGCGTCCTTGCGTGCGGCCAGCTCCAGCGGCAGCATCACGTTTTCCAGGGCTGTGAGATTGCCCAGCAGTTGAAAACTCTGGAACACAAAACCCACCTGACTGGCCCGTAAACCGGCCCGTTCGTCTTCACCCATGGCGAACAGATTGGCGCCGGCCAGATGAACCGAACCACTGGTGGGAGTGTCCAAGCCCGCGATGATGGACAGCAAGGTGCTTTTGCCCGAACCCGATGCGCCCACAATGGCGGCGGTCTCGCGTGCTTTTAGCGCAAAATCAATATCGCGCAGAATCTCCAGCGTGCCGGTGGAATCGGTCACCGACTTGCAAACGTGTTCAACAGAAATAATGACTTCTTCACTCATGGGGCTCTCTTTGGTTCGTCGACACTGTATCGCGCTGGGTCTGCTGGCCGGGTTCGCGGGGTTATTGCCCGCATGGGCCGCGCCAACACCGGCCCGCGCACCCGCAACCATCCTCGTGGTGGGCGATTCCCTGAGCGCCGAGTATGGCCTCAAACGGGGCAGCGGCTGGGTGGCCTTGATGGAGCAGCGCCTGACACAAGAGAAAATCACGGCCACCGTCGTCAATGCCAGCATCAGCGGCGACACGACATCGGGTGGGCGCTCGCGCCTGCCGGCCCTGCTGAGCAAACACCAGCCCACCCTGGTCATCATCGAACTGGGCGGCAATGATGCACTGCGTGGGCTGCCGCTGGGTATGACACAAGACAACCTGCAAGCCATGACCCAGGCCGCACAGGCCGCCAAGGCCAAGGTGCTGCTGCTGGGCATGCAGATGCCGCCCAACTATGGCCAGGATTACGGTGCACGCTTTACCGCCCTGTATGCCACTGTGGCCAAGGCCAACAGGGCAGCGCTTGTGCCCTTTTTGCTGAAGGATGTTGCGGATGGCCCCGATGCGCTACGCCTGTTCCAGAACGACCGCATACACCCCACCGAAGCCGCCCATCCCACGATACTGAACAATGTGTGGCCGACGGTGAAGAAGCAACTTTCATGAGCCTGCACATCCTGCCGGCCACTGCGGTGCTGGCGCAGCTGGATAGCTTCGATACCGTCATCGACGCCCGCAGCGAAGCCGAGTTTGCACTGGACCGGCTGCCCGGAGCGGTGAACTGGCCCACGCTGAACGATGAAGAGCGCAAACTCATCGGCACGATGTATGTGCAGGTCAATCCGTTTGAAGCCAAGAAGCGCGGAGCGGCCATTGCGGCACGCAATATCGCCCACCACATCGAAAGCCATGTGCTGGAAAAGCCCAAGGAATGGAGACCCCTGGCCTACTGCTGGCGCGGTGGCAAGCGCAGCGGGTCCCTATCGCTGGTGCTGGACCAGATAGGCTTTCGCGTGACGCTGGTCCAAGGCGGATACAAGGCATTCAGAGCCGCCGTGCTGGTGGATATGGCACAGCGAGTGTCGCAACTCAATTTACAGGTGGTCTGCGGCACCACCGGGTCGGGCAAGACCCGCTTGCTGCATGCGCTGTCCCAGGCTGGCGCACAGGTGCTGGACTTGGAAGCACTGGCCCAACACCGCAGCTCCGTATTGGGCGCCATTCCCGGGCAATCGCAGCCGGTTCAGAAACGCTTTGATACCTTGATTTGGGATGCCCTGCGGCACTTTGACCCACAACGCCCGGTATTTGTGGAAAGCGAAAGCAAGAAGGTGGGCAATGTGGCCCTGCCCATGCCCCTTGTCGAGCGCATGCGCGCCAGTCCTTGTTGGGATGTAAGCCTGCCCATGGTGGAACGGGTGGCTTTGCTGCTGGAAGACTATGATTTTTTCGTCAAGGACAGCCGCTACTTCTGCGAGCGCCTGGATGTGCTGGCCGAATTCCGCGGCAAGGCAGTTGTGCAGGCCTGGAAGGATTTGGTTGCCGTGGGCAACTGGGAGCCCGTGGTGCAGGACCTGCTGACGCAGCACTACGATCCCGTGTACCTGCAGTCCATGCAGCGCAATTTCACGCAATACGCCAACGCGCAAGCCATTTCATCCGGGGATAGATCGCAGGAATCCATGGGCCAACTGGCGCGGCGTATGTTGCAGGATTTGGAGAGGGCCTAAGCCCTTGTCAGAGTACCCGTTTGCGGGTCAATTCGCCGACGGCCTGGGAGCCGGACTGGGGTTGTCGGTGTGCAATGTGTCGTTGTCATCCGTAGCAACGCTGCCGTCATCGGCTGGGCCATGGGCCTTGCGCGCATTCTTTTCCTTTAGCTTCTCTTCCTTCTTTTTCTTCTTTGCCAGTTCTTTCTGGCGCTTTTCGTAGCCGTAATTGGGTGTTGCCAAGGTGTACTTTCTGTTGTTGACGACACTGTACCACCTTGGCAGCAGTGGCTAGTCACGCCCCGCTGTGTGTCAGGACAGGAATTGCAGGGCTTGTGCGATGTCGGCCTGCAAATCTTCCACCGCCTCCAGGCCAGCGGAGAAGCGCACCACGGTACCGCGGGCCAGGTAGGCTGGCCAGCCGGTGCGCATGCTTGGCAACGCGTAGGGCACCACCAGGCTGATGGGGCCACCCCAGCTATAACCCAGACGGAACAGGCGCAGCGCGTTGCAAAAAGCATCCACTTGGTCTTGGCTGTAGCGGGCATCGATTACCACGCTGAACAGGCCTGCCGCACCACCCATGCCGTTTTGGCACAAGGATTTCCAATGGGCATGCCCCGGTGAATCGGGCAACACGGGGTGCAGCACCTGGGCAAATGCCGGCTGTGCCTGGCACCACTGCGCCAGCGCGCGGGCCGTGGCATCGTGCGCCGCATAGCGCAGGGCGATACTGGGCAGGCCACGCAGCACGGCTTCGGCATCATTGGCACCCACACCCAAGCCCAGGCGCATATGGGTCAGCTTGAGCCGCAGGTGCAGACCCAAGTCACGGGTGATGACACTGCCCATCAGCACGTCACCGCCGCCGCTCGGGTATTTGGTCAGCGCATGGGTTGTGATATCGACGCCCAAGCCAGGTGCCTCTGAGGGCAACAGATCAAAGGGCTTGAATGCCAGGCCAGCACCCCAGGTGTTGTCCAACGCCACGCACACGCCCTTGGCTTTGCACAGACGCACCAGGGCTACCAGATCAGGAAACTCCAACGTCACCGAGCCGGCAGCCTCCACCCACACCAAGCGGGTGCGATCGGACAAGCGGGCTTGCAGATCCGCCGGGTTCATCGGGTCGTAGTACTGATGCGTGATGCCCCAGCATTGCAACTCGCCTTCGGCCAGCGTCTTGTTCGGGCCATAGACGTTATCGGGCATCAGCACCTCGTCGCCGGGCTTGAGCAGCGACAACGCCACCAGCGCTAAAGCGGCCAAACCACTGGGGGCCAGCAGACACTGCAGGCCGCCCTCCAGCGTACACAGGCGTTCCTCCAGCGCGTAGGTGGTGGGCGTGCCGTGCAGGCCGTAGGTATAGGCAGTCTTGTCCTTCCACTGGTGGCTGCGCATCGCGGCCACCGAGGGAAAGAAAACGGTGGAGGCCTTGAACACGCCCGGTTGCGGCGCTTCAAAACCCGATGGCGGCACGTAAGGGTGGTGGATCAGCCCGGTGGTCTGCTGGGTCATGGGAAGAGGCCCTCGCCAGCTACACGCTCCATTTCTGGATCAGTTGTTCGGGACGCATCGCGTCGTAGCCCTCGAAAGGTTGGTGGATCCAGGGGTTGGTGGGCAGATACTCCACCGAGTAGTCGGGTGAGAATGTGGACAGTGCCTTGGTCCAGATGACGGCGCTACGCAGTTCGCTGATGGGGGCGTAATCGTGGCGGAGCTGGTGCACCACCGCATTCAGCGTGTGGCCGGAGTCGGCCAAGTCATCGACCAGCAGAACCCGGCCTGCGATCTCGCCCTTGGGCGTGGTGATGTAGCGCGCAATGTCCAGCTTGCCCTGCTGGGTGCCGGCCTCGGCCCGGTAGGAGCTGGTGGACATGATGGCCAGGGGCTTGTCAAAGACACGCGACAAGATGTCGCCCGGGCGCATGCCGCCGCGGGCCAGGCACAGTATGGTGTCGAATTCCCAGCCCGACTGGTGGACTTTGATGGCCAGTTTCTCAATCAGGTTGTGGTACTCGTCATAGCTCACATAGAGGTGCTTGCCGTCTTCTGTCAACATAAGATGCTCCTGTATTTATAGCTGTCTACGTAATGTTTACGAGGGCTAGCGCCCCATTTTCCTTAAGCGACTGGTGAATCACTCGGCCAGGTAGGGGTGGCGCATCATGATGGTGTGGTCGCGGTCCGGGCTGGTCGACACCATATGGATGGGCACGCCGGTGACCTGTTCGATGCGCTGCAGGTACAGGCGGGCGGCCACCGGCAGCTTGTCGTACTGGGTCACGCCCACGGTGCTGTCGCTCCAACCTTCCATGGTTTCGTAGATCGGCTTGCAGCGCGCAATGTCGTCTGCACCCATGGGCAGGATGTCAATGGTTTCGCCATCCAGCTCGTAGCCGGTGCACAGCAGCAGTTCTTTCAACCCGTCCAGCACATCCAGCTTGGTGATGCACAAGCCCGACAGGCCATTGACCTGGGCCGAGCGCTTGAGCAAGGCAGCGTCAAACCAGCCACAGCGGCGTGAGCGGCCGGTGGTGACGCCCTTCTCTGCCCCCACGGTGCTCATGTGGTAGCCCGGCGTGCCCTCCACTTCCCAGTCCAGCTCGGTAGGAAACGGTCCACCACCGACGCGGGTGCAATAGGCCTTGGTGATACCCAGGATGTAGTGCAACATGCCAGGGCCAACACCAGCACCGGCTGCGGCGTTACCGGCCACGCAGTTGCTGGATGTAACGTACGGGTAGGTTCCATGGTCCACATCGAGCAGCGTGCCCTGTGCGCCTTCAAACAGGAGGTTGGCGCCGTGGTGGTGGGCTTCGTTCAACTCACGCGAAACGTCAGCCATCATGGGCTTGAGCAGCTCCGCATGGCGCATGGCTTCGGCGTACACGGGCTCGAACTGCACCTGGCCGTCCTTCATGTAGGGGGCCAGCGTGGGGCCAAAGTCGAACGCAGCCGAGCCCAGGTAGCTGGTCAGCACATGGTTGTGCAGGTCCAGCAGCTCGCGCAGCTTGGCGGCGAAGCGCTCGGGGTATTTCAAATCCTGCACGCGCAGCGCGCGGCGGGCGATCTTGTCTTCGTAGGCCGGACCGATGCCGCGGCCGGTGGTGCCGATCTTGTCGGTGCCCCCCTTTTCGCGGAAGGCCTCGCGCGCCACGTCCAGTGCGGCGTGGAACGGCAGGATCAGCGGGCAGGCCTCGCTGATGCGCAGGCGCGAACGCAGCTCCACGCCGACTTTTTCCAGGCCTTCGATCTCTTCGAACAACTTGGCAGCCGACAGCACCACACCGTTGCCGATATAGCACTTCACTCCGGGACGCATGATGCCGCTGGGGATCAAATGCAGCGCCGTCTTCTTGCCGTTGATGACGAGCGTATGGCCCGCATTGTGGCCGCCCTGGAAGCGGACCACGCCCTGCGCGCTTTCGGTGAGCCAGTCGACCAGTTTGCCCTTGCCTTCATCGCCCCATTGCGTGCCGACGACGACGACGTTGCGTCCTTTGGTTGTGTTCATGTGATGTCCAAATGGTTGGGGACAGAGCTTCGCTGCGCGACGAACTGGCCCACAAGGGTTTTCATAAAACTTTGACAAGCCATTGGCCGGCGGACTGCTGCAGTTCGCGGTCGCAATGGAATTCATCAACTTCGCTTTCGTGGCCCGGCAGCACGCAGACCACGGTTTCACCTTGGCGGCGCAGCGCGGCTATCGCCGCACGCAGTTCGGCAGCCTCCCCCCAGGGCGCGCGGATGGCGGCCCGCAGGGGGCGGTCCGCGGCCACGGCGGTCAATGCCTTAATGTCCAGGCTGAAACCCACGGCTGGACGCTTGCGGCCAAATACCAGGCCCACCTCGTCATACCGCCCACCGCGTGCCAACGCAACGCTGGCACCGGGCGCGTAGAGCGAGAAGGTCGCGCCGCTGTAGTAGGCATAACCCCGCAGGTCGGCCAGGTCGAACGACACACTGGCTCCTTCCACATGGCTGGATAGCCATTTCAAATGAGCCAAGGCGGCTTGAATCTCGGGTGTGTCGGGCAGTAGCTTCTGGGCTTCTTGCAGAACAGCGGCGTCACCATAGAGCTGCAGCAAATTCACCAGGGTGTTTGATGTGCTGGCCGACACCTGGTGCAACAGGCTCTTGAGCGCGCTGGCGTCTTTGGCGGCCAGCGCGGCATGGACCTGTGCCAATTGGGCGGCATCCAGCTGCAGGCCTTTGAGCAAAGCGTGCAGGATGCGGGCGTCGGCCATATCGACGCTGATATTGCCGACCTGGGCGGCCTTGACGCAGTCCAGTGCCAGGGTCAGTATTTCCAGATCGGCCTCCAGGCCCGTGTGGCCATAGAGTTCGGCGCCAAATTGCAGGGGTTCGCGCGTGGCGTGGGGGCCATCAGGCCGTGTGTGCAACACAGGACCGCAGTAGCACAGACGGGCAACGCCCTGGCGGTTCAACAAATGGGCATCTATGCGGGCAACCTGGGGTGTGCTGTCGGCGCGCAGGCCCATCATGCGACCCGACAATTGGTCCACCAACTTGAAAGTCTGCAGGTCTAGCGCCTCACCGGTACCGGATAGCAGCGACTCCAGGTGCTCCAGCAACGGAGGCATGACCAACTCGTAGCCATAGCATCTCGCCATGTCCAACAGGTCTCTTCGTATTTCTTCGATGTGGCGCGCCTCGGAAGGCAGCACATCGGCAATGTGATCCGGTAAGACCCAGGCTGACATGTGAAAAGTGCAGGCTATTAAAACCCAGATTTTACCGGGCTTGGCGCCCGGTTTTCAGGATGCGAGCAGCCAAATCATCAGCAACCCACCCAAGATGCTGCATACACCAAAGAAGCGAATCTGCCCATCGCTGAGTGTCAGCAACTGGGCAAACATGCGACGCCAACCCGCAGGCGACAGAAAAGGGAACAGCCCTTCGATGACCAATACCAGCGCAATGGCCAGCCAAAGGGTGTCGCTGTTCAAGGCCGTCTGCTATTACTTCTTGCCAGGGGCAACGGCCGGCGCAACACCGCCGCGGAAGACCTTGAAGAACTCGCTGGAAGCGGGGTCCAGCACCATGACGTCGCTCTTGTTGTTGAACGTCGCCTTGTAGGCATCCAGGCTACGGTAGAACTGCGCGAACTGCGGGTCCTTGCCAAAGGCCTCGGCATAAATGCGCGCCGCCTCGGCATCACCCTCGCCCTTGATTTTTTGTGCATCGCGGTAGGCATTGGCAATCGTCACTTCGCGCTGGCGGTCGGCGTCGGCACGGATTTTTTCACCCTCGGCGGCACCGGTGGACCGCAACTCGTTGGCAACGCGCTTACGCTCGGCTTCCATGCGGCGGTAGACCGATTCGGTGATCGCTTCCACATAGTCAACACGGGTGATACGCACGTCCACGATGTCAACGCCCCAGGGTTTTGCACCCTTGACCTTGGCCAGCACCTCGGCCTTGACGTCTGCCATCAGATCTTCGCGCTTGAGCGACAGCAACTCCTTGACAGTGCGCTTATTGACTTCTTCCTGGAAAGCATTGCGGACCACACGAGTCAGCTGGAGGGTGCCGGCACCTTCATTCGAACCCACGTTGCGGATGTACTCGGCAGGCTCCGAGATGCGCCAACGCACATACCAATCTATCACCACGCGCTGCTTCTCGGCTGTCAGCATGGGTTCTGTATCCGAGCTGTCCAGCGTCAACAAGCGCTTGTCGATGTACAGCACATTTTGAAACGGCGGTGGCAACTTGAAGTTGAGGCCGGGCTCTTGGATCACTTGCGCGAGCTTGCCGAACTCGTAGACCAATCCAAATTGGCGCTGATCCACGACAAACAAAGTAGAACTCGCCAGCGCGATCAACACCAACAGCGACGAAAAAACAAATCCAATACGGTTCATGGCAGGTGGCTCCTAGCGGGATTCGCGGTCACGTGTGCGGGCAGCATCACGGCTGCGGGCGTCGTTGGTCGCGGCGGCGGGTGGCGTCACGTGAACGGGCGGCATTGTGGCAGGCGATGTGTTCACCCCGGTGTCACCCGGAGCCCCACTCATCTGCATGATTTTGTCCAGCGGCAAATACAAGAGGTTGGAGCCTTGCTTGGAATCCACCAAGACCTTGGTCGCATTGCCGTAGATTTGTTGCATGGTGTCCAGGTACATACGATCACGCGTCACCTGTGGCGCTTTCTGGTATTCGGCAAACACCGATCGGAAGCGCTGGGCATCACCTTGGGCTTGCGCCACGACCTTGGCTTTGTAGGCTTCGGCTTCTTCCTTCAGGCGAGATGCAGAGCCCACCGCGCGCGGGATCACATCGTTGGCATAAGCCTGTGCCTCATTCTTGGTTTTTTCGCGCTCTTGGCCGGCTTTCAGCACATCGTCGAATGAGGCCTGGACCTGTTCGGGCGGACGTACGCCGCCGGATTGAAGGTTGATGCCCACTACTTCGACCCCTACCTTGTAGCGGTCCAGAATGGTCTGCATCATGGTTCGCACGCGAGGCGCGATCTGGTCGCGCTCTTCAGACAACGCTGCATCCATCCTCATCTTGCCCAAAACCTCACGTACCGAGGTTTCTGCCGCCTGCACAACAGCATCCCTTGGATTCTTGCTTTCGAACAAGAATGCCCGTGCGTCGTTCAAGCGGTATTGAACCGAGAACTTGATATCCAGAATGTTTTCATCCTGGGTGAGCATGGCGGATTCGCGCAAACCCGTAGCCTTTATCACATTGTCACGCCCTACATCCAGGGATTGAATCTGCGTGACGAACACCGGTTCGTGGCTTTGTATGGGGTACGGCAAACGCCAGTTAAACCCAGTATTTACCACGGTGCCCTTGTACTTGCCAAACTGGGTGATGACGGCCTGCTGGCCTTCTTGCACAATAAAGAAACCGGTCCCAAACCAGAACAAGACAAGCACCGCGACAACCAAGCCCGCGCCAATACCCGCATTCTTCATATCGGGCTGGAACCCGCCCCCTGATCCACCCCGTGGCGGCTGCGACGGCTTACCAAACAAGCCACCCAGCTTGCGGTTGAAATCTTTCCACAGCTCGTCGAGATCGGGAGGACCACCTGCCGGTGTGTTCTTGCGGCCGTTGTCGCTGGGTGGTTTATTGGGGTCGTTGTCGGGCGGCGGCGCGCCCTCCCCTTTGCTTCCTTCTGTAGGCTTGTCGTCACCACGGCCCCAGCGCGAATCATTCAGGTTGAACATTCTTTGCGCCCATCGCGGCAGCAGGGTGCCAGCGGAAGGAGTAAGAGCACGAACGGTAGGTTTCATATCGTCGGTTTTCATAAATCTGTGTCGGATTGTGCCAACTCAGTAATCGTCCCCAAGCTTTGCGGGGGAAAGTTCTTCAGGATTGCCTGCAGACTCCGATGGCCGCGCAATCTCGGCCAGACGCTTGCGCAGGATCGGCAATCCGGATGCGTCACGGGCGCTGACAAAGATGCGGGGCGTTTGCACGCCATCGATTTCGAACTCATCTTCCAGCTTGAGGGGTTGGTGATCCGCATCCAGTGCATCGATCTTGTTGAAGACCAATAACTGCGGAATACCGTCCGCACCGATTTCCTTCAGCACGGTTTGCACTTGCTCGATCTGCTCGGAGAATCTGGGATTGGCCGCGTCGACCACATGCAACAGCAAATCTGCGTCTATGGCCTCCTGCAAGGTCGCTTGGAAGGCATCGACTAGGCTGTGCGGCAAGTCGCGGATAAAACCCACGGTGTCTGACAGGGACACAGAACGCTCAGCCTCACCCAAATACAGCTGCCGAGTGGTTGTGTCCAGCGTGGCAAAAAGTTGGTCCGCTGCATAAGCCCGGGCTTTGACCAAGGCATTGAACAGCGTGGATTTGCCGGCATTGGTGTAGCCAATCAGCGAAATATTGAAAGCGTCTCTGCGCTCGCGCTGGCGCCTTTGCGTCTGGCGTTGCTTTTTGACCTTGCTCAAGCGTTCCTTGGTGCGCTTGATGGTCTCTGCAATCATGCGTCGGTCCAGCTCGATCTGCGCCTCTCCAGGGCCGCCACGCATGCCGATGCCCCCGCTCTGGCGCTCCAAGTGGGACCAGCGGCGCACCAGGCGTGTGCTTAAGTACTGCAATCGAGCCAACTCAACCTGTAACTTGCCTTCATGGCTGCGGGCGCGTTGGGCAAATATCTCCAAAATCAGGAAGGTGCGGTCGTTGACTGGAAGCCCCAGATGACGCTCCAGGTTGCGCTGTTGACCGGGGCTCAGACTCTGATCAAACAGCACCTCTTTAGCACCAACTTGGGTGGCCAGCAATTTGACTTCGTCCGCTTTGCCCGAGCCAATGAAGAGTGCAGCATCCGGTGCCCTGCGCTTACAGGTGACGCGGGCAACGGGCGCCATACCGGCCGTCTGGGCCAGCAAGCCCAACTCCTCCAACTCGCCATCAAAGTTGGGAACGCCCAGATCTACACCGACCAAGATGGTCGGTGTATCTGCGGTTTGAAGCGCTGCTGTCAAATTAACCAGAGGAAAGCGGGCTTGCCGAAAACAGGGCCACTAGGGCCCGGGCACTTAAGCAGCGTCAGCCGCATCCCCGCTCGGTGCGGCGAAATTGACCGCACGCCCGGGAACGATGGTGGAAATGGCATGTTTGTATACCATTTGCGTGACCGTATTGCGCAGCAACACTACATATTGGTCAAAGGACTCAACTTGCCCTTGCAGCTTGATGCCATTGACCAGGTAAATGGAGACCGGAACATGTTCTCTCCGCAATGCGTTGAGGAACGGGTCTTGCAGTAACTGCCCTTTGTTGCTCACGATATTCTCCGTGTTCAAAAAATGAAGAAGATTGGACGATACCACACGAAAACGCAGACTCGATAACTATGCGGCTATATCAGGGGTAAAAGAGGTCTTTTACCCTCGAAAAGCTAGCTATCGTCCTTGTCCGCGTAGGGATTTGCTGCGGATTTCATCTGAATGCGCAGGGGCGTGCCCACCAAATTGAATTCTTTGCGGAACCGCCCCTCTAAAAACCGCTTGTAGGCCTCAGTAACGTGCTCCAGGGAGTTGCCATGGATGACGATAATGGGCGGATTCATGCCGCCCTGATGGGCATAGCGCAACTTGGGCCGGTACATGCCGGTCTTCTTGGGCGTCTGGAACTGCACCGCCTCCAGCAAGAGCCGTGTCAGCACTGGGGTTGGCATCTTGCAGTTGGCGGCCTTATGGGCCTGTGCGATGGAATCCCACAATGGGCCAAGCCCCTGGCGTTTTTGGGCCGAAATCAGGTGCAGCGCCGCGAACTTCAAGAAACCCAGTCGGGTTTCTATGGAACGCTTGACCAACTCACGCGCATAGTCGTCTATTGCATCCCATTTATTGACCGCAACAACCACCGCACGACCGGACTCCAAGATATAGCCTGCAATATGGGCATCCTGGTCCGTGATCCCTTGGGTGGCGTCTATCAGCAATAGCACGACGCTGGCGGACTCAATCGCCTGCAGGGTTTTGACCACAGAGAATTTTTCTATAGCTTCAAAAACCTTGCCTTTGCGCCGCAGCCCGGCTGTATCGACCAATTCGAAGCGTTGCCCCTTGCGCTCAAAGGGAACGGATATCGCGTCCCGTGTGGTACCGGGCATGTCGAAGGCAACCAGACGCTCTTCACCCAGCCAGGTGTTGATCAGTGTCGACTTTCCGACATTGGGACGACCTGCAACTGCCAGTTTGATAACGCCTGGCTCATCGGCAGTCTCTTGAGCTTCCTCCTCGGGTACAACCAAGGGACCCAAAGCCATGTCAACCAAAGACCGTATACCTTGGCCATGGGCTGCCGAAATAGGAAGAACCTCGCCCAAACCCAGCTCAAAAAATTCGGAGAGCTGTCCACCGGCGATCATCCCTTCGGCTTTGTTGGCCACGAGGATGCAGGGCTTGCCCAGTTTGCGCAGGTACTTGCCAATCTCGTGGTCCTGTGCCGATAGGCCGGCACGGGCATCCACGACAAACAACACAACGTCGGCCTCGGCTACAGCCTGCCGGGTTTGCTTGGCCATTTCCTTGTAGATACCGGAAGCGGCATCGGGTTCGAAGCCGCCGGTATCAATGACAATGAATTCGTGCTGCCCTTGCTTGCCATTGCCATAGTGCCGGTCCCGCGTGAGACCCGCGTAGTCGGCCACGATGGCATCCCGGCTTTTCGTGAGCCGGTTGAACAGGGTTGATTTCCCCACGTTGGGGCGACCAACCAATGCAATGACAGGTTTCATGTTCTGGTGTTCAGACCGTTACTCGGGCTTGAAACCGAAGACGCCACCATGCTGGGTTACCGCCACCAGGGTTTGGCCGACTAAAACGGGGGCGGATTGGATGGCAGAACCATCGGTAGATACGCGGTTCAACGGAGAGCCGTCTTGACGCGACAGAAAGTGCAGCGTTCCTACTTCATCACCAATGACGATGGATCGACCGACCAGGACGGGGCCTGTCAGGCTTCTGAAGCGCAGGCGTTCGTTCGTCCACAGGCGCTCGCCGTCTGAACGTTTCCACGCAATGACCCGGCCATCGCTTTCGGTACCAAACAGTTCCGCATCGTCGCCGTCGATCCCGGTAGAGCCGGAAGCCGTTTTGCTCCAGGCCAAGCTGCCCTTGGCGCCGTCCACACAGCCAACGGCGGATTGGAAGGCCCTCACACACACCTGGTTGCCCTGACGGCTGACGCCCGACACCAGATCCACCAAGCGCTCCACTTCATTGGTTCCGCGGCTGTTGGCAACCTGCGCCTCCCAACGGATCTTTCCGTTCGAAGGATTCAAACCGACCAAGCGCCCCGACAGGCCCGTGACCAAGGTGTCGCCAACAGCCATCACGATGCCAGAGCGTCCCAGCACCAAAGCCTCACCGCTGCGTTGCTGCTGCCATAGCTTGCGACCATTGGCTACGTCAAATGCGGATACGGACCGGTCAGCCGATAGCGCAAACACGCGCCCACCGGCTACAAAAGGGGCTGACAGTGTGACAGCAGCGAGTTTCTGGCGCCACAACTCCTTGGCACCATCCAGCACGATGAGTTCATTCTCCTTGCTGACGACAGCGACATAACGGCCATCGCTACCGACGCCTGCCGACAACTTCGTACCCAGCGACGTGCGCCACAGGTCCCCACCGGTCCTAGCATCAATGGCGGCAACCGTACCTTCGGTGCTGGCGACATAAACCAAGTTGCCGACCGGCCGAATGTCCAGAGGGAAGCCCACGGCGCCAATGCTGGAAGACCACGCAGAGCGCACGCCAATCAGTGCCGTATTGGGTCCGAGGTCCAACTGTTTGGATTTGTCGGTAGCAGCGCACGCGCTGAGAAGTAGCACCGTCCCCAAGGACAGGGCCAATTGCCGCATTTTTTGGTTCATACGCGTCACTTCGCCCCCTCCGTCACTGCAGCTGTTTTCACTTCGGCTTGCGGATTCACTCCGAGTGCATTGAGTTTGACAACAACCAACCGGCGGTATTCCGACTGCTCATCAAAGGCTTTATAGGCTTTTTCGTATTCGGCCTTGGCTTCGGACTTCTTGCCCTGCAAGATATAGATGTCCCCTTTTCTGTCATTGGCCAAGGCAACAAACTCGTCCGCAACGCCGGTACCCAAGAGTGCCAGCGCTTCGTCATAGGCTTTAGCGTCCATCAACACAGCCGATAGGCGCAATCGCGCAACCGATGCATAACCCTTGTCGGCCGCGTTGTCCACCAGCCATGTCAGCGTAGCCTTTGTCGTATCCAGCTTGCCAGCCTCAAAACTCATCTTTGCCAGCATCAAGCCTGCCTGCTGTGTATAGGTGGCTTTGGCAAAGCGTTCTTTCATATCGGAGAAGGCACGCTCGGCTTTTTGCGCATCGCCAGCCCGCACCACTTTGTCCATCTCGTCATACAAGGCCGCTGCCTGCATCGACTGGGTGTGTTGCCAACGGCTATAGCCATTCCAAGTCGCGATGGCTCCCAGCACCACGATCAGTCCCCAGGTAATCAGGTTTCCGTACTGCTTCCAAAAATGCTTGAGTTGATCGAGCTGCTCTTGTTCTTCGAGGTCTAGATGGTTTGCCATGTGAGTATTCAGTTAAGCCGCGGATTGTAGGCTGTTGGCCCACCGCACAGAAGGATTCAATGCCGACGGACTAAGAGAGAGAGGGTGAGGTCGTGGTGGTTCCAAAACGCTGCTGAATGTAGTTTTCGACCACCGTTTGGAACTCGGCCGCGATGGAGTCGCCCCGCAGCGTCATGCGCTTCTCGCCGTCAATGAACACCGGTGCGGCGGGCGCCTCTCCGGTGCCGGGCAGGCTGATGCCGATATCCGCATGCTTGCTTTCCCCGGGGCCATTGACGATGCAACCCATGACAGCGACCTTGAGGTTCTCCACGCCAGGATAGCTCTTGCGCCACACCGGCATTTTCTCGCGTAAAAAATCATCGATCTGCTGGGTCAGTTCCTGGAACGTGGTGCTGGTGGTACGGCCACAACCCGGGCAAGCTGTCACGCTGGGCACAAAATTGCGCAGTCCCAGGGCTTGAATGATCTCCGACGCAACGACGATTTCTTGTGAACGGGATTCACCAGGAGCCGGCGTCAGCGATACACGTATCGTATCCCCGACCCCTTCTTGCAGCAGAACACCCAAAGCCACCGAGGATGCAACGGTTCCCTTGGTCCCCATCCCCGCCTCGGTCAAACCTAGATGCAAGGGATAGGCACAGCGACGCCCCAGTTCGCGGTACACCGCCACCAGATCCTGCACGCCGCTGACCTTGCAGGACAAGATGATTTGGCCGGGGGCCATGCCAAGGGCTTCCGCCCTTTGGGCCGAATCAATGGCCGATGTAATCAAGGCCTCATACATTACTGGCTTGGCATCCCAGGGCACTGCGCGGCGACTGTTCTCGTCCATCAGCGATGCGAGCAGTTCTTGGTCCAAACTCCCCCAATTCACACCAATGCGGATGGGTTTGTCCCAACGCATGGCAGCCTCAATCATTTGTGAGAACTGCTTGTCGCGCTTATCCCCCTTGCCCACATTGCCAGGGTTGATACGGTATTTGGACAGGGCTTTAGCGCACTCAGGGTACTCGGTCAGCAAACGGTGTCCATTGAAATGGAAGTCACCAATCAAGGGGACATCAATGCCCATGCGATCCAATTGTTCACGCACATAGGGCACCGCCTGCGCAGCCTCAGGTGTGTTCACAGTGATGCGGACCATCTCCGAACCAGCCAGCGCCAATTCCTTGACTTGAATGGCCGTCCCAATCGCGTCTGCCGTATCCGTGTTGGTCATGGATTGCAAACGCACGGGCGCGTCGCCCCCCAAGGTAACAATGCGACCGCCCCACACCACGCGGGCTTGCAGTGACTGGCGCCGAACCGGGGTCGCCAGGGCAATGGCTAAATTGGATTCCACTACTTCACCTCAAATCGCGCGACGTTTTCTTTGGAAACACCCGTCAAGATGTAGGGTTTGCCGTGCACCTCAACCTCGGTCACATCGACACGCCCAACAACCACCGACAGTGGGGCCACACCAGATGCGCCAACGACCTCGCCATCCACAATAGTCTTGCTCAATTGCACAACGCCTTTGGCGTCAACAACCTTGACCCAGGTTGCGCCCTTGGCTTTGAAAACAACCATGCCCGTTGTGGGCAACGTCGGGGCCGAGGCTGGACGGCTGGCCGCAGCGGCAGGTAAGCTGGCCGCGACCATCGGTTTGCTCGCGGCAATCGCTGGCCGACTGGCAGCTACCAAGGCCTGGCTGGCGGTGACAGCAGGAGCGAGAGCAGGTAATACCGTAGCCTTGGGAGTAGCAGCCTCAACACTGGATGCAACGGTTACCGGCGACAAAGGGGCAACCTCACTTGCGGTACTGGGTACATTGGGTACAACAGCCGGTGGCGCAACGGGCTCAGGGGCGGATTCCACCACTTCAGGCGGAGGCGTCACCGACGAGGGCGTGTTTGAAACATCCGATGACTTTGTGGACTGGCTGGCCAATTCTGCTGACCAATCCGGCATCTTGATATCTGGAACGAAGAAAACGGCAATACCGGCGACAACCAATGCCAGCACGATCAACGTGGCGGGCTTGGTTAGCAACTCGGGAATGGCCATGCCCGCCGCATCGTTGGGGGTGTGAAACGGAGCATTGATGCCACGTTCATCGGGATTCAGCTTGGGAGCTGTGTTGAGCGGCAACTTGCTGAGAACGGGAGTCGGATCCATTTTCAACGCACGGCACACGCTGGCGGCCAGGGCTCGCACAAAAACAGCATCGTGCAACAGGTCCAAACGATCCGCTTCAAGCGCTTCCAGCTTCTTGACCGGAATCTTCATGGATACCGCCAAAGCTGCCACATGCAAGCCTGCAGCCTCTCTAGCGGCCCGCACCATGGCACCAGCGGTAATGCCATCGCTGACAGACATGGCCTCGTGCGCTAAGCCGCCCGCTTCCGAGAAGCCCGCGTCACTCATTGAATGCACCCCGCTCCAAAGCCAGATTTTCGCGGGATTGGGGATAACGCTTCTTCAGCTGTGCGCTCAACTGCGCCATCGCATCGCGGTTTTCCATGCGTCGTTCTACCTTTATTCCCAACCACAGAGATTCTGCGTTGGCCAACTCGCTGTTATTCAATCGCCGGACATAAAACTGGGCGCGCACAAACTCGCTGCGCTGGTACAGCAGAAGCGACAGGTTGTACGCAGTGATGGGGTTGCCCGCGTCGAGCTCGTAGGAGCGCAGGAAACTATTCTCAGCGTCGGTCGGCTGGCTGCCCTTCATCTGACACAGCCCCAGGGCCATCCATGTTTTGGCGCGCTCACCGTAGGCCGGATTGGCCAATGCACTATTGAACAATTGCGTTGCCTCTGCAAGGCGCGATTGCTGGCATAACAGCCAACCGTAGTTATGCTGGATCGTCGCAGCCTTGGGATTGATTGAAAGAGCCCGACGGAAACTCTCTTCTGCAAGAGGAACATCGTTGAGCCGCATGTAAATCAAGCCGCGCAGGTTGTACGCCTCAAACAGAGAAGGGTCGGCAGCAATGGACTGCTTCAGGTGGTCCAACGCATCGGTCGTCTGACCCTTGTCAAAGTAGGCCACGGCCAACTCCAACCGCAACCTCGCCCGTTTGCGGGCCTCCGGCTCGTCCGATTCAGTCACAGGCTCCGCGTTCATGCCGGCGCCCGCCATATTGGAAGCACAGCCGGTCAGCACGACAGCCGTCGAGCCAACCAAGCAAGACCAGAGAATCCATGAAAGCGCCGCAACGCCAATCCGCAACTTATCAGTCATTCACAATGTCCTCTCGCCCATGTGGAGTCATTTCGTTTTCGGGCCTGATGATGATAGTGCGTCGTTTGCTGATTCGCGTCTGAATATTCGTTCTATCTTGCACATCGCCTGCCAATTGACCGCAGGCCGCATCGATATCGTCGCCACGCGTCTTACGGATAGTCGTAACAATGCCGGCATCGCTCAAGATTCTGGAAAAGGCCAACACCGCTGCCTGCGGCGAACGCAGCAAACCGGACGCAGGAAAGGGGTTAAAGGGGATGAGGTTGAACTTGCACCACGGCCGTTCACCCGGATCGGGTCGCACCAGCTTGACCAGCTCGACTGCATGCGCGGGCGTATCGTTAACCCCGTCCAGCATGCAATACTCAAAGGTGATGAAGTCCCTGGGCGCGACTTCCAGATAGCGCTTGCAGGTCTGCAACAACTCGGCAATGGGGTACTTGCGGTTCAACGGAACCAAGTCGTCACGCAACGCGTCATTGGGCGCGTGCAATGACACGGCCAGCGCAACCGGGCAGTCTTTGCCCAGTCTATCCATCATAGGAACCACACCCGAAGTAGACACCGTTACGCGGCGTCGCGACAAACCATACGCATGGTCATCCAGCATGACCTTCAGCGCTGGGACCAGTGCTGAGTAATTCTGCAAGGGTTCGCCCATGCCCATCATGACCACGTTGGAAATGACGCGCTCGTCCGTCTTCAGGTGTTTGCGCAAAAAGTGCTCGGCAAACCAGAGCTGGGAAATGATCTCGCCTACCGTCAAATTGCGACTGAATCCCTGGTGTCCGGTGGAACAAAACCGGCAGGCTACGGCACAGCCGGCCTGTGACGACACGCACAATGTGCCGCGGTCGTCTTCGGGAATGAATACGGTCTCAATGGCATTGCCATCGCCGACGTCGAATAACCACTTGATCGTCCCATCCGCAGACATGTGCTGCGACAGCACGGGCAGTGCCTGGACATGGGCTGTGGTTTTCAGCTTCTCGCGCAAAGACTTGGCGAGATCGCTCATATCCTCGAATTGAGCGGCGCCTTTTTGGTGAATCCACCGAAAAAGCTGGGTCGCGCGGAAGCGCTTTTCCCCGAGCCGCTCACAAAAAGCGGCCAATCCCTCTAGATCGTAATCAAGCAGGTTGGCCGTCATTGCATAACTTAGCGGGAGAAAACGTTCATGCCAGCGAAGAAGAACGCGATTTCGACGGCTGCGGTTTCTGCGGCGTCGGAACCGTGCACGGCGTTGGCATCAATGCTGTCGGCAAAATCGGCGCGAATGGTGCCGGGTGCTGCCTTCTTGGGATCGGTTGCGCCCATCAGATCGCGGTGCTTCAGAATCGCGTTTTCGCCTTCCAGTGTCTGGATCATGACAGGACCGGAGATCATGAAATCCACCAGGTCCTTGAAGAAAGGACGAGCCTTGTGCACGGCGTAGAACGCTTCAGCTTCGCCGCGCGACAAATGGGCCATACGCGCAGCAACCACCTTCAGGCCGGCTGCTTCAAAGCGCGCATAAATTTGACCAATGACGTTCTTGGCGACAGCGTCGGGCTTGATGATGGAGAGAGTACGTTCGATTGCCATAGTATTTTCCTGAACAGATTGAGAATTGGCCTAATTGCTCCGAAGTGGGGCAAAGCCTATTATTTTAGCATTGGCGGCCTACCGATTACGTCCTTTGCGGCGTTGGCCACCCGCCCCGCCCGATGGTCTTTGGCCGGCACCTTGGCGCTGGCGGGTAAAGCTGTCCGCGCCAATATAGCCAAAAGCGGTTTTCATCGGATCGGGCTGCCCGGCCGCACCACGGTTGTCCCTTGCCCCGCCGTCTGATCGACCGCCGCCTTTGGCATTGGCTGCACCATTGCCACCCTTGAATCCACCGGCTGCCGGGCCACGCTGCCCTGCGTTGGCTCCGCGCGGGCCACCCGAGCGGCCGCCTCGGCGCTGACCATTACCCTGTGGGCCACGTGGCGCGTTGTTGCCACGGGGAGCAGCATCTTCCCGTTTACCTTCGGCGGCGGCACGCCCTCCACCAGCGGCCTGCACCAACGACCGGATATCCGCTTCGTCCAACTCCATCCAGGCGCCACGCTTGAGACCCCGGGGCAAAACCATGGCGCCGTATCGGATACGGATCAGGCGGCTCACCGCATGGCCCACGGCCTCAAGCATGCGCCGCACCTCGCGGTTGCGCCCTTCGGAGATCGTCACGCGATACCAGCAATTGGAGCCCTCGCCGCCGCCTTCTTCGATAGATCCGAACTGCGCCATACCGTCATCCAGCTTGACGCCTTCCAGCAGCATGCTCTTCTCTTCCTTGCTCAAAGAACCCAACACCCGAACCGCATACTCGCGCTCCAGACCAAACCGGGGGTGCATCAGGTTATTGGCCAGCTCACCTGAGCTGGTAAATAGCAGCAAACCTTCCGTATTCAAATCCAGTCGACCGACCGACTGCCACTTGCCCTGGTGTAGCTTGGGAAGCCGCCTAAACACGGTTGGCCGGTTCTGTGGGTCATCGTGGGTGACCACCTCTCCCACGGGTTTGTGGTAGGCAATCACTCGGGCCGGCGGGGGATCAATGCGAAAGCGGATCGGCTTGCCATTGACCTTGATGTTGTCACCAAACTGTATGCGCTGGCCGATATGGGCGGGTTCGTTGTTGACCGAAATCCGACCTTCCATGATGAGTTGCTCCATCTCCAGCCGCGAGCCCATGCCAGCCTGGGCCAAGACCTTGTGCAACTTGGGCGTTTCGGCCATAGGCGCCAAGACCCGCTTGGGAGGTGCCAGCTCGACTAGCTCTTCGTCTGCGTCAAACTGACCGGAGATGACATCGTTGAATCGGTTGTCGAAACCGGCGTTTGCTGACTCAGTGGGAACAGACGCAACTCCACCCTCCCCAACTGCCCCAGACACAGCAGCCGACGCTTCCGCGGCATCAGCATCGAGGTCGGTACTGGGCGCTACAGTGGGGGACTCACCGGTGGGCACGACCTCCAAGGACGTTGGTTGTG
The DNA here is from genome assembly GCF_059418585.1 of Rhodoferax sp. GW821-FHT07G04. Classification (NCBI taxonomy): domain Bacteria; kingdom Pseudomonadati; phylum Pseudomonadota; class Betaproteobacteria; order Burkholderiales; family Comamonadaceae; genus Rhodoferax; species Rhodoferax sp. GW821-FHT07G04. The sequence goes on along the minus strand of NZ_JBWKQD010000004.1, from coordinate 198,024 downwards.
CGGGTGTGTTTTCGTTCATTCGGGAATTCCATTCAAAGGTGGAGGCGTTTCCTCCGCTGGAGCCGCCTCCAGCGGCATATCCAATTGCAAGCTTTCATCGCCTACTGCCGGTTCGTCGACCACCGGCCGCGGTACAACTTCTCCGGCCGACTCTACCAACGCACCAAAGACGCCGTCCTGATTGGCAACACTCTCCAGCAAGGGGAGCTGGTCCAATGATTGCAGACCCAGATCGTCGAGAAACTGCCGGGTGGTCGCATACAGCGCCGGACGCCCGGGAGCCTCTCGGTGGCCAATCACCTCGACCCACCCTCGATCCTCCAACTGCTTAATCAACAACGAGCTGATGGTCACGCCGCGAATATCCTCCATGTCGCCCCGAGTCACGGGCTGGCGATAGGCAATGATGGCCAGCGTCTCCAGCGTCGCCCGTGTGTACCGGGGCGGCTTTTCCGGATGCAAACGGTCCAAATACTCACGCATCTCGGGCCGGCTCTGGAACCGCCAGCCCGACGCGATGCTGACCAACTCGATGCCACGGCCCGACCAGTCGTTGCCTAGCTCCTCCAACAAACTCTTGATGGTGTCGGCGCCCAATGACTCATTGAAGAGCGAACGCATGTCGCGCAACGGCAAAGGTTGCTGTGAGCAAATCAACGCGGTCTCCAAGACCCGTTTTGCGTCTGCCATGTTCATAGTCAGGCTTTATCGGAAACGCCACCAGCACGGTGGTCAGTCAATGAGATTCCAAACGGACGGCAGCAGATGTGAAGGATTCACCGTGCCTGGCCCTGGCAATGTCCCAAGGCGCCTACGGGTTTTCAACCCGCGCACTGGAATTGTAGCGCAGGCCCCAGTTGGAGAGAAGGGAATTGAAATCCTCTGGCGGCGCAACCTCAAAGACCAGGGGCTGCGCTGTGATCGGGTGCACAAAGGCCAAGCGAACAGCATGCAAAGCCTGCCGCTGCATGCCGGCGACCGGGCTCCCACCATACACCCCGTCTGCAACAAGAGGATGGTCCAAAGAAGCCATGTGTACGCGGATCTGGTGGGTTCTACCCGTGTGCAAAATGCAGCGCACAAAGCACCCTTCGTCTGCATTGCCTAGCAGCACAAAGTCGGTCTTGGCCGTCTTTCCTGCCTGGCTTTCTATATCCACAACCGCCATGCGCAAGCGATTGCGAGGATCTCTGCCGATCGGGGCCTCCACGGTGCGATTCGTCGGCCCACTCCAAGTGCGATGGGCTACCGCAAGGTATTGTCGACTGACATCGCGCGCGGCAATGGATTGCACCAAGGCATCCATGACCGTACGGCTGCGCGCCACGACCATCAAGCCACTGGTATCTTTATCCAGGCGGTGGACGATGCCAGCCCTTGGAACCATGGCAATCGCCGGGTCGTGGGCCAATAAACCATTGAGCAAGGTGCCGCTCCAATTGCCAGGTGCGGGATGCACAACAAGCCCCGGTGGTTTGTTGATCACGATCAGATGCTCATCTTGAAACACCACGTCCAGCCGCATGGCCTGCGGGGTGAAAGCCTGGCTCTGGGGCGTAGGGCGCAATTCGATGACCAGCAGGTCACCGGCTTTGACCTTCTGCGAGGCTTTGTGCGCGGTCTGCGTGTTGACCGATACCAAGCCCGCTTCGATGAGTTGCTGCAAGTAGCTTCTGGAAAACTCAGGGGCCGCATCGACCAGGGCCCGGTCTAAACGGGCGCCGTGCTGCTCGGCCGAAACGCTGTACTTGCGCCACTCGACCTCGGTTGTGGCATCCTCCACCTCTTCGGCGTCCGTCGCCATGGCGTCGCTCGATATAATTCCTGCGCTCTGTTTCAAGAAAGTTTCCTAACATGCTTCGTGTCAAATTATCGGTCGTTTGCGTTTCACTGCTTGCGACCGTCGCACTCTTGACCGCCGGTTGCTCCAGCACACCGATCGACAAGACTGCCGCGATGAGTCCCACCAGAATCTACGCAGAGGCCAAGGAGGAGATGGCGGCAGGGCAATGGGAGCGCGCCATTCCGCTGCTGGAAAAACTGGAGTCGCGTGCCGCCGGCACGCCCCTGGCACAACAGGCCCAGTTGGAAAAAGCCTACGCACAGTACAAATCTGCAGACACGGCACAGGCATTGGCAACGCTGGAGCGCTTCATGAAGTTGCACCCGGTCAGTCCGGCCATGGACTATGCGATCTACCTCAAGGGCGTGATCAACTTCAATGACGACCTTGGCTTGTTTGCAAAGTTTACGCGCCAGGATTTGACGGAGCGCGATCAGAAGGCATCCAAAGAGTCATTTGAAGCCTTCAAAGAATTGGTAGACCGCTTCCCGGATTCTCGCTACGCCAACGACGCGCGCCTGCGCATGAACTACATCGTAAGCTCCTTGGCGCAATACGAGGTGCACGTGGCACGCTACTACTTCAAACGCGGCGCCTACCTCGCTGCCGTGAACCGCGCCCAAGTGGCTGTGTCCGACTACCGAGAGGTGCCCGCCATCGAGGAAGCCCTGTACATCATGTACCGTTCCTACGAAGCCCTGGGCATGACGCAACTGCGTGACGACACCAAACGCGTGCTGGAGAAGAACTACCCCAAGTCAGACTTCCTGGTCTACGGCTCGCGTGCCATCAATGACCCATGGTGGAAGGTCTGGTAAGGTCAGACAGCGCCTGTGCAAACTGCGGCTGCGTCGTAATGCGCTGCATTGGCGGCAAGGCGGCCAAAATTCTGCGCCCATAGCCCATTTGGCTTAGACGCACGTCGCACACCACCAAGATTCCACGGTCCGTCTCGCGGCGGATCAAGCGCCCGGCTCCCTGCTTCAAGGCGATCGCCGCCTGAGGCACGTGATAGTGGTGGAACGGGTTACCGCCGTCGGCCTCCAATTGCCTGGCCCGTGCTTCCACAACCGGGTCACCAGGCGGCGAGAACGGCAGCTTGTCCACTACCACCAACTGCAAGGCCTCGCCCGGCACGTCGATCCCCTCCCAGAACGAGGCCGATCCGACAAGGATGCAACCATTGTTGCCCGGCACCGCGGCCCGCACAAATCGCTCCGTCAGCTCGCGCTTGGGTGACTCGCCTTGCAGCAAGACGTCCATGCAGGACAGCGGGCCAAAGTGCTCCCTGAGGGCGGTGGCAATATCGCGCATGGCGCGCAGCGTTGTCGTCAGCACCAGGGTCCGTCCGCCCAGCGCCTCCGCCCCCTGCGCCACCAAGCGCGCCACTGCGGCGCTATGGCCCGCGGCATTGGGTTTGGGTAGATCGCTGGGCAGGTACAGCGTGGCCTGGGCTTGGTAGTCGAAGGGGCTTTGCACCTGCAAGATCCGCGCGCCGTCCAAACCACAGGAGGCTACAAAATGTGCCATGGTTTCGTCATGCCCCAATGTGGCCGACGTAAAAATCCAGGACTTGCGGCTACCCGGCTCGGCCTGCGGTGCAAGAACACGTGTGCGCATGGCCTCGGCAACATCCAATGGCGATTGCACCAGCCTGACCTGCGACGCGCCAGCCTCCAGCCAACGCACGGCACCGGGCTGTACCGCATGCGAAAAAATGTCCAGTTCCGCCATCAAGCGCGAAGCCCGTTCATGCAAAGCCTTGAGTTCGGGTGATAAATCCTCCATGCTGCGCAACACCACATCGGTCTGTTGCAGCGCCGTATGCACATCCGCCACCACCTGCTGCCAGGCTATGGCATCTATGCCCGATGGCTGCGCTTCGTCCCAGGCCAAACGTGCGGGCGAGTTCGCCCCCCCGCACAGCAGGCGCAGGTCCGCCACACCGCGGGTAAGTGCCTCCTGCATGCTGGCCCAGTCTGGGTGGACCAGCAGCATCTTGTGGCCTTCCAACGCCAAATCGCGCCAGAAGTTATCCAACTGATGGGTTGTCAACTGGCGGCTGAGAAACTGCACACCAATTTCATTGAGTTGGTGGGCTTCGTCAAAGATCACCGACTGCACACTGGGCAGCAGTTCGGCCACGCCGGATTCGCGAATATTCAGGTCCGCAAAGAAAAGGTGGTGGTTGACGACCACCACGTCCGCCGCCAAGGCCTCGCGCCGGGCCAGATTGACATGGCAGTTGTGAATCTGCGGGCAGCGCGCGCCCAGGCAATTGTCCCGCGTGGATGTCACCAGCGGTATCGCTGGCGAACGCTCATCCAACTGCGTCAGTTCCGCCAAATCTCCCGCGCGGGTAGCCATAGCCCAGGTCTCGACCCGCGCCAAGTCCCGCTGTACCGTGACGCGGTGGGCGAGTTCATCTTGTCGGGCCAGACCCAGGCGGTGCATGCACAAATAGCTGCTACGCCCTTTGAGCAGCGCGGTGCGCACCGGTAGGCCCATTGCCTTGACCAAGCGCGGAATGTCACGGCCAAACAACTGGTCTTGCAGGGTTTTGGTGGCGGTAGAGACCAGCACTCTTGCGCCACTGAGCAGGGCTGGTACCAGATACGCAAAGGTCTTGCCAACACCCGTGCCGGCTTCCACGACCAGCACGCCCCCCGCCTCCATCGTGGAGGCCACGGCCTGGGCCATCTGGGCTTGCCCGCCACGGGGTGTGAACTCTTCTACACACCGCGCCAACACACCGTCCACGTCGAAGGCTTGCGCCACCGCAACCTGCAGGCCCATGGCTTCAGGCCGGCTCGTTGGGCTGGAGTTCGCGCTCGACCCGGGCAATTTCATCGCGCAACAGCAAACGGCGCTTCTTCAGGCGGCGTATCATCAATTCGTCGACCGGAGAATCGGTGGCGGCGCGGTCTATCAGGGCATCCAGATCGGCATGCTCCATGCGCAATTCAATCAAAAATCGCTCGGGCGAGTGGAGATTTGTTACCAAGGGTAATGGGGTTCAGTACGGGTTTAAACTACGGCAACAACGGTCGTGCTAGCTTGATAATACGACCATACTGTCCTTTTGCAGAAAGTATTGCTTCACCAGCAACCCAACATGGCCACAGGTTACCGACTCACTGCTTCTACCGGCATCCACAAAGGCGACCGCGAATACCAGCAGGACCAGATTGCGCTGCTCAAGCACCCCCGGGTCAATGGTTGCGTTCTGGCCATCGTTGCCGATGGCATGGGGGGCCGTAGTGGCGGTCGCAAAGCGTCGGACCAGGTCATGATGACCTCCAAGCAGTTGTTCGAGCGTTACGACCCCGACACCGATGACGCCTCCTCCATACTGTCCCAAGTGGTACAAGAGGCGCACGTTGTCATCAAGTTGACCGCCATCTCGTCAGAAGAAGAGCCGCACAGCACGCTAGCAGCATTTCTGATCAATGCTGGTGGCGATTGTCACTGGGCCCACACCGGTGATTCCCGCATTTACCACTTCCATGGAAACCGCTTTGTGAAGCGCACCATGGATCACTCCTATGTACAAGCCCTGGTCAACCGCGGTGAGATCACCGAGGAGCAGGCGGCGGTGCACCCCCAGTCCAACATTCTGATGGGCTGTCTGGGCACCGAAAACGATCCGCCCGTGGACTTCCACTTTATCCCGCAACTGCGCCCCGGTGATGTGCTGATGGCATGCAGCGACGGCGTTTGGCACTACTTCAATACCGGCGAGCTGGGATCGGTGTTGTCCACGCTGAGCGCACGCGAAGCCACCGAGTTTTTGATCGAAAAAGCCCGGGCGCGCGGCCGTGGTGTGGGTGACAACCTGTCGCTGGTCATCGTCAAGCTCGAACCGCTGACCCCCTGATTCAGTCCGCTTACTGCGGCGCCAGTGGCAAAGGTGGGCCGGCATCCTTGCCATGGTCCAACAGACGCTGATCGCGCTCTTTGCGCCGCTTCTCCAGGGCCTTTTGCTTTTCCGTATAGGCCGCGCGGTTTTGCTCCACCGTTGCGGCGTCCAAGCCTGACGCGGATTTGCTGCCCGCAGCCCTGGATGCGGCGCTCTGGGCTTGGTTACGGTGGTCACGCGCCTTGTCATCCAAGGCTTTTTGTCGGCCAACTTCGGTGATCTTCTCGGCTTGGGCCTCGACGTCTCTGTCGCGCTGCATGCGGTCTACCGCCTTGTCGCGTTCCTTTTGTAATTGGTCCTGACCTTTTTGTTGGCGCTGTTCGGCGTTCAACCGTCCCTCATGGCGTTTCAGATCGGCCAGCATCTGGCGCCTGCGTACACCTACCTGGTTTTGGCAATCGGTAACGGCAAATTTGGACCGGCAGGCCGCTTCTTCGGCATCCAGTTCAGCGGTTCTTTGTTGGCGGATGGCCTCTATGCGCGCCCGCTCCGCGTCGGCGCCGTTGGGCGCAGGCAGCACATCCCCCTGGGCCCAGGCCGAAGTGATGACAGTCACCATGCACAGCAATGCGGCAACACGCAAGTAGGCGGTCATGTGAGCCTTGTGTCCACCGTACGCCGCTCCAGCGACAGGTACTCGGCCGTTTGCATTTCACTCAGGCGCGACACCGTGCGCGGGAATTCATGGGCCATGGGGCCCTCGGTGTACAAATCCATGGGAGCCACTTCGGCCGACATCACCAACTTGACGCGCCGGTCGTACAGCACGTCAACCAACCAGGTGAAGCGCCGCGCTTCGGACGCCATGCGCAATGGCATGTAGGGCACATCGCTCAAAAAGACCGTGTGGAACTGGGTTGCGATTTCCAGATAGTCGTTCTGGGAACGCGGGCCGCCGCACAGCGATTTGAAGTCGAACCACACCACGCCTCCGGCCTTGCGGCGCGCCCAGATATTGCGTGCTTCGATATGCAGCACGGGTTCTTCATCATGGGTTTCGACCAGGGCATTGAAGGCCTGCTCCATCGCGGCGTCCGCGTCAGGCCCATTGGGCGTGTGGTACAGCGTCAAGGCCTCCAGCGTGCGCTTGCGGTAGTCCGTGCCATTGTCGACATTGATGACGTCCAGCTTGTCGTTCAACAGCGCAATGGCGGGCAATATGCGGTCGCGATGCAGGCCGTTGGGGTAGAGGTCATCGGGCCGGAAGTTGGACGTGGTGACCATGCCCACACCATTGTCAAACAGTGCCGCCAACAGCCGGTGCAGGATCATGGCATCGGTGATGTCAGCCACATGGAATTCATCAAAGCAGATCAGGCGAAAGCGCTTGGCAATGCGCCTGGCCAACTCATCCAGCGGATTCACCGTGCCCTGCAACTCGGCCAACTCGCGGTGCACCTCGCGCATGAACTCGTGGAAGTGCAGGCGGGTTTTGCGCCTGAGCGGCACCGCGTTGTAAAAGCAGTCCATCAAAAAGCTTTTGCCCCGCCCTACCCCGCCGTGCATGTACACACCGCGTGGGATATCAGGCCGGTTGATCAGCTTCTTGAAGGCATTGGAACGCTGCTCCTTGAACTCAATCCACTCCTGGGCACAGCGCTCCAGCGCGTCCACGGCGCGCAGTTGCGCCGGGTCAGCCACATAGCCACGCACGGCCAACTCGGCTTCGTAGGTCTCTTTGACGTTCAAAACAACGGCTTTCTGATTGCTATCAACTCAATAGCTACCAGCGCTTATTCCACGAGGGCTAGCGGCTACTTTCATCGAAGGGTAATCAGAAATTCAGGGTGCGCTTATCCACCGCCAATGCAGCTTCCTTGGTCGCCTCGCTCAGGGACGGGTGGGCGTGGCAGATGCGGGCGATGTCCTCGGCACTGGCGCGGAACTCCATGGCCACCACAGCCTCGGAAATCAGCTCGCTGGCCTGGGGGCCGACGATGTGCACGCCCAGGATTTCATCCGTTGTGGCATCGGCCAGAAACTTGACGAAACCGGTCGTGTCGCCCAAGGCGCGTGCGCGACCATTGGCCAAGAATGGGAAAGAGCCCGCCTTGTAGGCGCGGCCACTCGCCTTGAGTTGTTGCTCGGTCTGACCGACCCAGGCGATCTCGGGGCTGGTGTAGATGACCCATGGCACGGTGTTGAAGTTGACGTGCCCGTGTTGACCGGCAATACGCTCGGCCACGGCAACGCCCTCTTCTTCCGCCTTGTGCGCCAGCATGGGGCCGCGCACCACATCGCCCACCGCCCACACATTGGGCAGATTGGTCTTGCAATCGTCGTCCACGACGATGGCGCCACGCTCGTCCAGCTTCAGGCCTACTGTCTCGGCACCCAGGCCAATGGTGTTGGGCACGCGGCCAATGGAGACGATGAGTTTGTCCACTTCCAACGTCTGGGCTTCGCCCTTGGCGTTGGTGTAGGCAATGGACAGGCCCTTCTTGTTGGACGTGATCTCGCCGACCTTGACGCCCAGTTCGATCTTCAGGCCCTGCTTGGTGAAGGCCTTGAAGGCCTCCTTGGCGACCTGCTCGTCCACCGCGCCCAGGAAGGTCGGCAGGCCTTCCAGAATCGTGACTTCGGAACCCAGGCGGCGCCACACGGAGCCCATTTCCAGCCCAATGACGCCGGAGCCGATCAGGCCCAACTTCTTGGGCACCGCGCCTACACGCAAGGCGCCGTCGTTGGACAAAATGCGCTCTTCGTCGAAATGCGCACCTGGCAACGCACGGGCATTCGAACCCGTGGCCACGATGACGTGCTTGGCCAGCAACGACTCTTCGGTCGCACCCGCTACATTGATGACATAACCATCGGCACCTGCACTTACAAAAGAGCCACGGCCGTGGAAGAAGGCGATCTTGTTCTTCTTGAACAGGTACTGGATGCCGTCGTTGTTCTGCTTGACGACCATGTCCTTGCGCGCCAGCATCTTGCCCACATCCAGGTCCAGGCCCTTGACGGAGATGCCGTGGTCGGCAAAGTGGTGGCTGGCATGGTCAAAGTGTTCAGACGACTGCAACAGCGCCTTGGATGGGATGCAACCCACATTGGTACAGGTGCCGCCCAGTGCCGGGCCACCCTTGCTGTTCTTCCACTCGTCGATACAGGCTACGTTAAAGCCCAGTTGGGCTGCGCGGATGGCGGCCACATAGCCACCGGGGCCGCCACCGATGACGACCACGTCGAATTGTTTGCTCATAGTTTTCCTAATTAGTGGGGGACAGAGCTTCGCTACGCTACGGTCTGTCCCGCAAAGTCATCAAATATCAAACAACAAACGGGCTGGATCTTCCAGCGCGTCTTTCATGGCAACCAAGCCCAACACGGCTTCACGGCCGTCGATGATGCGGTGGTCGTAGGACATCGCGAAGTAGTTCATGGGGCGTACAACGACCTGCCCGTTTTCCACCATCGCACGTTCCTTGGTGGCGTGCACGCCGAGGATGGCCGACTGCGGTGGGTTGATGATGGGGGTAGACATCATGGAGCCGAACGTGCCGCCATTGGAGATGGAGAAGGTACCGCCGGTCATGTCTTCAATGCCCAGCTTGCCGTCCTTGGCCTTTTGGCCGAATTCGGCGATCTTCTTCTCGATGTCGGCAAAGCTCATCTGGTCCGCGTTGCGCAGAATCGGCACTACCAGACCGCGGGGGCTGCCCACGGCGATACCGATGTCGAAGTAGCCGTGGTAGACGATGTCGTTGCCATCCACCGACGCGTTCAGGACTGGGAACTTCTTCAGCGCGTGCACAGCCGCCTTGACGAAGAAGCTCATGAAGCCCAGCTTGACACCATGTTCCTTCTCGAAGCGCTCTTGCATGCGCTTGCGCATCTCCATGACCGGGGCCATGTTGATTTCGTTGAAGGTAGTCAGGATGGCGTTGGTCGATTGCGATTGCAACAGACGCTCGGCCACGCGGGCACGCAGGCGGCTCATGGGCACGCGCTGCTCGGGGCGGTTGCCCAGGTGCAAAGCCGTGGGCGCCGCGACCTGTGGCAGCGATGTGGCGGGAGCCCCCGTGGGAATTACGGCAGCCGCTACGGTTTTCGTAGCAGCACCAGCGGCTACCGCACCCAGCACGTCACCCTTGGTGACACGGCCGTCTTTGCCGGTGCCGGCCACGGCACTGGTGGACAGGTTGTTGTCGGCCAGCAGTTTGGCTGCGGCAGGCATGGCCACGCCGGCCATGGAGTTGCCGGCCGGTGCAGCCGCAGCGGCCGGAGCAGAGGCTGGTGCCGCTGCAGGTGCAGCAGCTGCAGCAGGGGCCGCGGCCACGCCGGGTTTGCCATCGGTGTCAATGCGGGCGATCAATTGCTCGGCGGCGACGGTAGCGCCATCGCCTTGCACGATCTCGACCAGCACGCCAGCGCTGGGGGCCGGCACTTCCAGTACCACCTTGTCGGTTTCGACTTCGATCAGGATTTCGTCGGCAGACACCGACTCACCCGCTTTTTTCTTCCACTGCAGCAGGGTGGCTTCGGCCACGGATTCAGACAGCTGGGGAACTTTGACTTCTACGATTGCCATGTTGATCTTTCAGAATACTTTTATGGGGTTGACGGCTGCGGCTTACTTGGAGAGGACAAAGCCCTTGAGCTTGCCAAACGCACCCTCAACCAATGCTTTCTGTTGCTCCTGGTGCAGGTGGGCATAACCCACCGCCGGCGAGGCCGACGCCGCGCGACCGGAGTACCCCAGACGCTGGCCGTCCACCATGTTCTCGTGGATGTTGTGCTGGATGAAGAACCAGGCGCCCTGGTTCTGCGGCTCATCCTGGCACCACACGATGTCAGTCGCATTCGGGTACTTCTTCAGCTCGGCCCCAAAGGCCTTGTGCGGGAACGGGTACAACTGCTCGACGCGGATGATGGCCACGTCATCGTGCCCTTTTTCCTCGCGCTTCTTGACCAGGTCGTAATACACCTTGCCGGAGCAGGCGACGACGCGCTTGACCTTGTCGGCCTTCAGCGCAGCGCTCTCGCCAATCACGGTCTGGAAGCCGCCCTTGGTGAACTCGGTCAGCGGCGAAGTAGCGTCCTTGTTGCGCAACAGCGACTTGGGCGTGAAGATGATCAGCGGCTTGCGCAGGTTGCGGATCATCTGGCGGCGCAGCACGTGGAAGATCTGCGAGGCTGTGGTGGGCTGCACGATCTGCATATTGGTGTCTGCCGCCAATTGCATGAAGCGCTCCAGTCGGGCCGAGCTGTGCTCGGGGCCTTGGCCTTCGTAGCCGTGGGGCAGCATCAGCGTGATGCCGTTGACGCGACCCCATTTCACCTCGCCGGAGGCGATGAACTGGTCGATAACCACCTGGGCGCCATTGGCGAAGTCGCCAAACTGGGCTTCCCAGATCACCAGCGTGTTGGGATCATTCGACGCGTAGCCGTATTCATAGGCCAGCACCGCCTCTTCGGACAGGATGGAGTCAATGACGACAAACGGAGCCTGATTCTCGGCCACATTCTGCAGCGGCGTATAGGTGCCGGCATCCCACTTTTCGCGGGCCTGGTCATGGATCACTGCATGGCGGTGGGTGAAGGTGCCACGGCCGCTGTCCTCGCCAGACAAGCGGACGGGGTAACCACTGGCCACCAGGGATGCAAAGGCCATGCTCTCGCCCATGCCCCAGTCCACATTGACCTCGCCGCGGCCCATGGCTGCACGGTCGTCGTAGACCTTTTTCACCAGGGAGTGGGGCGTGATGGTGGGAGGCAAGGTGGTGAACTTTTCCACCAGGCGCTTCCACTCGGTCAGCGGGATGGCGGTGTCGCCGGCATCGGTCCACTTCTTGCCCAGGAAGGGCGACCAGTCCACTGCGTATTTGCTCTTGAAGTTGGTCAGCACCGGGTCCACCGTGTGTTTGCCCGCGTCCATCGCAGCACGGTAGGCCTTGACCATATCCTCACCCAGCGTTTCACCCAAGCCTTGCGCAGCCAGCTTGTCGGCGTACAGCTTGCGGGTGCCGGGGTGGGAGGCAATCTTTTTGTACATCAGCGGCTGGGTCAGCGCGGGTGTGTCCTGCTCGTTGTGACCCAGCTTGCGGAAGCAGGTGATGTCCACCACGACGTCCTGGCGGAATTCCATACGGTATTCCAGCGCCAGTTGGGTCGCCAACACCACGGCTTCGGGGTCGTCGCCGTTGACGTGCAGCACGGGTGATTCGACCATCTTGACAATGTCGGTACAGAACGCGCTGGAACGCATGTCGCGCGGGTCGGATGTCGTGAAGCCGATCTGGTTGTTGATGATGATGTGCACTGTGCCGCCGGTGGCGTAACCACGGGTCTGGGCCAGGCACAGGGTTTCCTGGTTGACGCCCTGCCCGCCAAAGGCCGCATCGCCGTGCACCAGCACGGGCAACACCTGCTTGCCCAGCGCGTCGCCACGGCGGTCCATGCGGGCACGTACCGAGCCTTCGACCACTGGGTTCACGATTTCCAGATGCGAAGGATTGAAGGCCAGCGACAGGTGAACCGGGCCGCCAGGGGTGGATACATCGGAACTGAAACCTTGGTGGTATTTCACGTCGCCGGCAGTCAGCTCTTCGGGGGCGGTGTGGTCAAACTCGGCGAACAGGTCGCCCGGCATCTTGCCCAGGGTGTTGACCAGCACGTTCAGGCGGCCGCGGTGAGCCATGCCGATGACGATTTCCTGCACGCCCTTGGCGCCGGCTTGCTGGATCAACTCGTCCATGGCAGCAATGAAGCTTTCGCCACCTTCCAGTGAGAAGCGCTTTTGCCCTACGTACTTGGTGTGCAGGAAGCGCTCCAGGCCTTCGGCCGCGGTCAGGCGGTCCAGAATCTGCTTCTTCTTATCCGCGCTGAATTGGGGCTTGCTGCGGATGGATTCCAGCTTTTGTTGCCACCAGCGTTTCTGATTCTGGTCGGTGGCATACATGTACTCCACGCCAATGGTGCCGCAGTAGGTTTCATGCAAGGCATTCATCAGGTCGCGCAGACTCATGGTGTCGCGGCCGAAGAAGGTGTTGCTGGTGTTGAAAACGGTTTCCTGGTCCGCATCGCTGAAGCCGTAGAACGAGAGTTCCAGCTCAGGAATGTTGTCGCGCTCCTGGCGCTTCAGCGGGTCCAGATCAGCCCAACGGGCGCCGACATTGCGGTAAGCCGCGATCAATTGCTGTACCGCGGTGCGCTTGCGGCCCATTTCCGAGTCTGCACCGGTGGCCAGCACGACTTGCGTGCCACCTTGCTTAGCCCGTTCGGCAAAGGCGTTGATGACGGGCAGATGGGGCACATCGCGCGCATTGGTGCCGTCGACGGCGGGCACGTGCTGCAGGGCGTCGAAGTAGTCGCGCCAGGTATCGGGCACGCTGCCGGGATTGGCAAGGTAGTTTTCGTACATCTCTTCGACGTATGGCGCATTGCCACCAAAGAGGTACGTATTGTTCGCGTATGTGCTGTAGACAGACGCTGTGCTCGTCTTCTGCGACGTGGACTCACTCATATTCCGCTGACCTCCGTTTCCCTTGAGGAAACATTAGCTGGTTAAAGCTGGTTTGATTAACCTTCCGCGGCACGGCTGAACCGTTTGGCGGATGCGACTGTGGCGTGGGAAGGGCCTAGTAACGGGGTGGATTGTGCCACCGTTTTCCAAACCGACAAATTTCCAGGGGCAGTCTGTCGGGATATCGCGACATCCGCGCACGCCTGCCGCAAGGGGCTTGTGCCTGCGGCCCCTCAGCGGCAATATGCAAGGCTTTGGTGGTCGTCAATCGCTTGCACACGCGTGCCGCCGGCGGTTGTCGCCCCCTCGTTTCCACTCTATTTGGAGCTTTTCTATATGCGAATCAGCGCTGCGCTGTTGTTGAGTCTTTGCGTCGCCAGTTGCGCCACGTCCCAGCCCCCGGCTATCGACCCGGCAAGCGCCAAAGAACAGGTTTTCGCCACAGAACGCGCTTTTGCCAAAACCATGGCGGACCGGGATCTGGCGGCATTTGCCAGCTTTGTGGCCAACGACACCGTGTTTTTCTCGGGGCCCAAGCCCTTGCATGGCAAACAGGCGGTCGTGGACTTTTGGTCCAAGTACTACAAAGCCCCGCAAGCCCCGTTCTCATGGGAACCCAAAGAGGTTGAGGTGCTGGACGCCGGCGATCTGGCCATCAGCTCCGGTCCGGCCTACGGCGCCGACGGCAAACAGTTCGGTACCTTCACTTCCATCTGGCGCCGTGAGGCACCCAATACGTGGCGCATCATTTTCGACAAGGGCAACCCGGTATGTGATTGTGTGAAGGCGCAGTAGAAGGAATACTCGCAGGCCATCAGCTATACATTTAGTAGCTGATGAAGCATATTCCACGAGGGCTAGAGGCCGATTAACCTCAAATTCGCGGATAATGGTTGTCAACATACCCAATATAGGTATTTTTTGCATCTCCCCGAAAGCAAAAAGCCTCCAAGGATTTCTCCTTGGAGGCTTTTTAACTTTTTAATTGGTCGGTGTGAAAGGATTCGAACCTTCGACCCCTTGCACCCCATGCAAGTGCGCTACCAGGCTGCGCCACACACCGATCGAGCCTCAAATTATAACCCGGCAAAAGGGCTAATTTTTAATTGGCAGCCAGTAACTCGCGAATTTCGAACAATTCCCTACGGACCTGCAGCAAATGCGCAGCGCTCTCGTCCGACATTTCGGGCGATTGGCTGTCTTCAAAGTCTTCCAGGTCGGCGTCATCGACCTCCAAAACTTCGACGCCCTCCAGCATGACTTCGCCATTGCGCTTTTTGTCGCGCTCGGTTTGCAGCAATTCCTGCATCTTGTTGCGGGCGCCGCTAATCGTGAAACCTTGGTCGTACAGCAAATCGCGGATGCGACGGATCATCAACACCTCATGGTGTTGGTAGTAGCGCCGATTGCCGCGCCGCTTCATCGGGCGCAGTTGCGTGAACTCCTGCTCCCAATACCGTAGCACATGGGGTTTGACGCCGCACAAATCCCCCACCTCACCGATGGTGAAATAACGCTTGGCGGGTATGGGGGGGAGAGTTTTCTCCATTGAAATCAATGCTGTACGAGGGAAAGCGTAGAGGTTACTCTAACTTTTGCCTCCGTGCAAAGATTCCATGAGATGAGGCCGTACAAACTGTTACGTTTGTGTCAAAAATGCCAGATAGGGCTCAGGACGTTTCCTGAATTTGCTCTTTGAGCTTGTGGCTGGCGTGGAAGGTCACCACACGGCGGGCGCGAATGGGGATGGCTTCGCCCGTGCGCGGATTGCGACCTGGACGCGGGGCCTTGGTGCGAATCTGGAAATTGCCGAAGCCAGAAATCTTGACGTCAGTCCCATCCACCAGGCTGGCGGCGATCAGATCGAAAAAGGCATCGATCATGTCCTTGGACTCGCGCTTGTTCAGACCAATCTGCTCAAACAGCAAATCGGCAAGCTGCGCCTTGGTCAGTGCCGGTGTCTCCAGACTTTCAACAGAGAAATCCATGGCTGCGCTGTCCTTTTCTTGTAACACGATGACTCCGTCAGACGCGCTGGCGGCCGCCCAAGGGGCCGGTCAGCTGTTCCACAATGGCTTTGACAGCCGACTCGATCTGCTCTTCGGACAGCGTGGCTTCATCGCTGTTGAGTGTCAGGCGCACGGCCAGACTGCGGTCCGCAGCGCCTTCGGCCACCACAGCATCCTTGGCCAGCTTGGGGCGGTAAACGTCGAACAGTTGCGCATCACGCAGCAGGCCTGCAGTGGGGGCCGCCCAGATGGCGGCCATCAGGGCGGCGTGGGTCACCTCATCCGGCACAACGATGGCAATGTCGCGCTGTACAGGCTGCAGCTTGGCAACGGGCTTGAATTCGGCGAGCTTGCGTTGCAGCACGGCATCGAGGTCCAACTCGAACAGCACTGGGGCCTGGGTCAACTCAAACTGTTGGCGCCATTGTGGATGGAGTTCCCCCACAAAACCAATGGACTTACCGTGCAGCAAGACCTCCGCACAACGGCCAGGGTGCATGGCGGGGTGCGCGCCGGGGACGAACTGGGCTTGCAGCGGCGCCAACAGCGCTTCGACATCGCCCTTGACATCAAAGAAGTCCACACCCTGCTCTTTGCGCCCCCACTGCAGCGCATCCGCGCCACCGCTGGCCAAACCGGCGATGCGCATGGGCTGGGCAAAACCGTCTACCGTAGCGTCCGTATTCTTGACCGATGCATCACGCAGGAAGACACGGCCCAGTTCGAACACGCGCACGCGCGGCTGTTTGCGCGCCTGGTTGAATTTCAGCACTTGCAACAAAGAGCCCAACAGCGATGAGCGCATGACGCTCATCTGGCTGGCGATGGGGTTGAGCAGCTTGATCGGGTTGGGGTTGCCCACCAGACCATGCTCCCAGGCTTCTTCGACAAAGCTGAAGTTGATCGTTTCCTGGTAGCCCAGGGCCGCCAGGGAGCGCCGCAACGCGAAGGGGCCGCGCTCGGATTCGGTGCGTACCTTGGCCGTGATCGGCGCCAGGGGTGGCGTATTCGGTAGGTTGTCGTAGCCGACCATGCGGCAGATCTCTTCGATCAGGTCTTCTTCAATCTGCAGGTCAAATCGGTAGGACGGCGGCACCAGGGTCAGAACGCCGTCTTTCAGCGTGGGCTTCAATCCCAAGCGAACCAAAGCATCCGTGCACTGGGCATCAGTCAATGGCATGCCGATGACCTTGCTGGCACGGGCGACGCGCACGCTGACCGGCGCGGGCACCGGCATGCGCGGCTGGTGGTCGTCCACCGGGCCGCAGCTGGTGCTGGGCGTGCCACAGATGTCGATGATGAGTTGGCTCAGGCGCTCAATATGTTCAACCGTCAGTTGCGGGTCCACACCCCGTTCAAAGCGATGGCCGGCATCCGTGGAGAAATTGAAGCGGCGCGAACGCCCGGCGATGGATTTGGGCCACCAGAAGGCTGCCTCGACATACACGTTTTGGGTGTCGTCCGACACCGCCGTGGCGTCACCGCCCATGATGCCGGCCAGGGACTCGACCTGCACGTCGTCGGCGATCACGCCCACTTTTTCATCGACGGTAACGGTATTGCCATTGAGCAGCTTGAGCTGTTCGCCGGCCCTGCCCCAACGCACGTCCAGGCCACCGTGGATCTTGTCCAGGTCGAAAATATGGGATGGGCGACCCAGCTCGAACATCACGTAATTGGAGATGTCGACCAGGGCCGTCACACTGCGTTGGCCGCAGCGGGCCAGACGGTCCACCATCCATTGGGGCGTTTTGGCCTTGGTGTTGACATTGCGGATCACGCGGCCGGAGAAGCGGCCACACAGGTCAGGGGCGCTGACCTTGACGGCGAGCTTGTCGCTATTGCTGACGGCTACGGCCAGGAATTCGGGCGCCAGTAGCGGCGCACCGGTCAGGGCGGACACCTCGCGCGCCACACCATAGACGCTCAGGCAATGCGCCAGATTGGGTGTCAGCTTGAGTGTGAACAGCGTGTCGTCCAGGTTCAGGTGTTCACGGATGTTCTGGCCCAGGGGCGCATCCGAAGCCAGTTCCAACAGACCGCCGTGGTCGTCGGCCAACTGCAGTTCCTTGGCGGAGCACAGCATGCCCTGGCTTTCCACACCGCGCAGCTTGCCGACCTTGATCACAAAGGGTTTGCCGTCCTCGCCCGGTGGCAGCTCGGCGCCTACCAATGCGCAGGGCACGCGAATGCCGACGCGGGCGTTGGGTGCGCCACAGACAATGTTGAGCAGCTCGGCTTGGCCCACGTCAACGGTACAGACCCGCAAGCGGTCGGCATTGGGGTGTTGCTCCGCAGTCTTGATTTCACCCACCACGATCCTGGTAAAAGGAGGCGCAACCGGCTTGAGTTCCTCGACTTCGAGGCCAGCCATGGTGAGGGTCTCGGCCAATACGGTGGTCGAGATGGGAGGATTGCAAAAGGCACGCAGCCAGGATTCAGGAAATTGCATGTTCGGACCGACTGTTTGTTTTGATGGGATTACTGAAATTGCGACAGAAAACGGATGTCGCCATCAAAGAACAGGCGCAGATCATTGACACCATAGCGCAGCATGGCCAACCGGTCGATGCCGGAGCCGAAGGCAAAGCCGATGTAACGCTCGGGGTCCAAGCCCATGTTGCGGATCACCTGGGGATGCACTTGGCCCGAACCCGAGACCTCAAGCCAGCGGCCTTTGAGCGGACCGGACTCGAACATGATGTCGATTTCGGCGCTGGGTTCGGTGAACGGGAAATAACTCGGCCGAAAGCGCAATTGCAGCGCATCGGTCTCGAAGAAGGTGGTGATGAAATTCAGGTAGATGGACTTCAAGTCCTTGAAGCTGATGTTCTCGCCCACCCACAGGCCTTCGACCTGGTGGAACATCGGCGAGTGCGTGGCATCGCTGTCCACACGGTAGGTACGACCGGGCGCAATGACACGAATCTCGGGCATGGCGCCACTGTACAAACCGTCGCCAGCATCACCGGCTGCGGCGCGGTGCTTCTTGACGTGCTGCACGGCGTAGCGGATTTGCATGGGGCTGGTGTGTGTGCGCAGCAAATTAGGCGCAGTGGCAGAGCCACCTTCCACGTAGAAGGTGTCGTGCATGGAGCGCGCGGGATGGTCTTCCGGCGTATTGAGCGCCGTGAAGTTGAACCAGTCGGCCTCGATCTCGGGGCCCTGGGCCACATCAAAGCCCATGGAGCCGAAGATGGCCTCGATGCGTTCCTGCGCCAGGGATACGGGGTGCAAACCGCCCTGCCCGCGCTGGCGGCCCGGCAGGGTCACATCCAAGGCTTCTGCTCGGAGTTGTGCGGCCAACTCGGCATCGGCCATAGCCTGGCGCGCGCTGGTCAACGCGGCTTCAATCGCCTGCTTGGCCAGGTTGATCGCGGCTCCGCGGGTCTTCTTTTCTTCGACACTCAGGGCGGCCATGCCCTTCATCAGCTCGGTCATGCGGCCAGACTTGCCCAAAAATAGGGCCTTGGCGTTTTCCAGATCGGCAGGGGTGGCGGCCTGTTGGAATGCGGCCTGGGCGGCGTCAACTATGGGCTGGAGGTCGTTCATTTGTGCGAAGTAAAACTGTGTCGGAGAGAATTGAAAAAGGGCTAGTGCTTTTTCAAGCCCTAGCCCTTGTTCTTGGTGCGTAGAGCGCTATTGAAACAATAGCGCTCGGTCGCGAATCAAGCAGCCAGCTTGGCCTTGACTTGCTCCACGATGCCAGCAAAAGCCACCATGTCGTGGATAGCGATATCGGACAGAACCTTGCGGTCGATCTCAATATTGGCTTTCTTCAGACCGTTGGCGAATTGGCTGTATGTCAGACCGCACTGGCGTGCTGCGGCATTGATACGGGCAATCCACAACTGGCGGAAGACACGCTTCTTGGTACGGCGGTCACGGTAGGCATATTGCCCAGCCTTCATTACCGCTTCTTTAGCGATACGGAAGACATTACCGCGGCGACCACGGAAACCTTTTGCAAGGGCCAGAACTTTTTTATGGCGGGCGCGAGCCGTTACACCACGTTTGACGCGAGGCATGTGATTACTCCTTGTTCGTCGTTAATTAAATACCACGGCCTGGCAGCATCTGTGCCATGTGACCCATATTGGTCTCATGAACTCCAGTGGAGCCGCGCAAGTGGCGTTTATTTTTGGTGGTCTTCTTGGTCAAGATGTGACGTTTGAAGGCTTGGCCGCGCTTGACGGTTCCACCAGGACGGACGCGGAAGCGTTTCTTCGCCGCGCTCTTGGTCTTCATTTTGGGCATGTAATGCTCCTTCTACTTTGTGCTCGTGAGGCGTCTGGAAACTGCTTCCAGCCTTGTTGGCCCCGAGCCACTTTTAAGTGGCGCCTTTCAGCATTCCACTTGTGTGGCGAGTTTCTAGGCTCTCCACTTCATTTCTGCCGGTGACCGTACCGGCAGAAAGAATCTTTGTTTACGCCGCCGCTGCGGGTGTTTCCGCCGCGGGCTTGGCTGCGCCACCGGGCTTCTTACGGCCTGGCGCGATCATCATGATCATCTGGCGACCTTCCAGCTTGGGGAACTGCTCCACGATGATGGTGTCGCCCAGTTCGTCGCGCATACGCTGCAACATCGCCAAACCAATTTCCTGGTGGGTGATTTCGCGACCCCGAAAACGCAAAGTGATCTTGCACTTGTCGCCATCGGCCAAGAAACGCCGAATATTGCGCATCTTGATGTTGTAGTCGCCGTCATCGGTACCCGGACGGAACTTGATTTCCTTGATTTCGATAACCGTCTGCTTGGCTTTCGCTTCCGCCGCCTTCTTCTGCTCCTGGTACTTGAACTTGCCGTAGTCCATCAACCGGCATACCGGCGGATTGGCCGTAGCCGCAATCTCAACCAGATCAACATCCAGATCGCCTGCCATACGCAGGGCTTCCATCAGGCTGACGACACCTAGCGGCTCATTATCGGGGCCGGAGAGGCGAACCTCTGGGGCCATGATTTCCCGGTTTAGGCGGTGTTTACGTTCTTCACGCTGACGGCGGTCACGAAATTCAGTAGCGATGGCTCAGTTCCTTCACAA
This sequence comes from Rhodoferax sp. GW821-FHT07G04, assembly GCF_059418585.1. Classification (NCBI taxonomy): domain Bacteria; kingdom Pseudomonadati; phylum Pseudomonadota; class Betaproteobacteria; order Burkholderiales; family Comamonadaceae; genus Rhodoferax; species Rhodoferax sp. GW821-FHT07G04. Next base: position 177,747 of record NZ_JBWKQD010000004.1, on the reverse strand, counting down.
TATCTTTGCTACCAAAAAAGTAGCTACAGCCGCACAATCCACGCGGACAAACCAACTCATTAAGCCGACTTGTTGGCAATGTCACCCAGGATTTTCTGCACAAAGGCATCAAGGGGCATTGCACCGAGGTCTTGACCACCCCGGGCGCGCACTGCAACAGCACCTGCTGCCATTTCCTTATCGCCAATAACGACGAGGTACGGCAGCTTCTGCATCGAATGCTCCCGTATTTTATACGTAATCTTCTCGTTGCGCAGGTCTAAATTGACTCTAAGCCCTTGATTTTGCAGCGTTTTAGCCACGGAACGGGCATATTCGGCTTGGGCGTCGGTGATATTGAGCACCGCCACCTGGACCGGCGCCAGCCATGCCGGCAAAGCGCCAGCGCTGCCTTCGATCAAAATTCCGATGAAACGCTCCAGGCTACCCACAATGGCGCGGTGCAGCATGATCGGGCGGTGGCGGGCCCCGTCTTCACCGACAAATTCGGCGTCCAGACGCTCTGGCATATTGGGGTCGATCTGGATGGTGCCGCACTGCCAGGGGCGGCCCAGCGCGTCTTTCAGCGTGTATTCGATCTTGGGGCCGTAGAAGGCGCCCTCGCCCGGCAGGTACTCAAACTCACATCCGGATGCACGCAGGCCTTCCGCCAGGGCGGCCTCGGCGCGGTCCCAGCTTTCCTCGGTGCCGATGCGCTGATCAGGGCGTGTCGCGATCTTGTAGATGATGTTGTGAAAGCCAAAGTCCGCGTAGACCTTTTGCAGCAGCATGGTGAAGGCCTTCACTTCGCCCTGGATCTGGTCCTCAGTACAAAAGATGTGGCCATCGTCTTGTGTAAAAGCGCGCACACGCATGATGCCGTGCAGGCCGCCCGAGGGCTCGTTGCGGTGGCAGGCACCGAATTCACCAAAGCGCAGCGGCAGGTCGCGGTAGCTCTTGACGCCGTGCTTGTAGATCAGGATGTGACCGGGGCAGTTCATCGGCTTGAGCGCGTAGTCGCGCTTTTCCGACTCGGTGACGAACATGTTCTCGCGGTACTTGTCCCAGTGGCCGGTCTTCTCCCACAGCCCCTGGTCCAGGATCTGCGGACCTTTGACTTCCTGGTAGCCGTTGTCCTGGTAGACCTTGCGCATGTACTGTTCCACGCCCTGCCACAGCGTCCAGCCCTTGGGGTGCCAGAACACGGTGCCGGGGGAATGCTCGTCAATGTGGAACAGGTCCAGCTCACGGCCTAGTTTGCGGTGGTCGCGCTTCTCGGCCTCTTCCAGCATTGTCAGATGCTGCTGCAATTCATCCTTCGTGGCCCAGGCTGTACCGTAAATACGCTGCAGCATTTCGTTCTTATGGTCACCACGCCAGTAAGCACCGGCCACTTTCATCAGCTTGAAAAACTTCAGTTTTCCGGTGCTGGGCACGTGAGGACCACGGCACAGGTCTTCAAACTTGCCTTCGCGGTACAGCGACACGTCCTGATCCGCAGGAATGCTTTCAATGATCTCGGCCTTGTAGTGCTCGCCCAAGCTTTTGAAATAGGCCACGGCCTCATCGCGCGGCAACACCCGGCGTGTGACCGGTTCGTCCAAAGCCGCCAGCGCCGTCATCTTTTTCTCGATGGCAGCCAAGTCTTCGGGTGTGAATGGGCGCTTGTAGGAAAAGTCGTAAAAGAAGCCGTGCTCGATGACCGGGCCAATGGTCACCTGCGCCTCGGGGAACAATTCTTTCACCGCATAGGCCAATAAGTGGGCCGTGGAGTGGCGAATGACCTCCAGGCCGTCGGCGTCTTTACCGGTAATGATGGACAGCGCACTATTGGCTGTCATCTGGAAGCTGGTGTCCACCACCTTGCCATCCACCTTGCCCGCCAGCGCGGCCTTGGCCAGGCCTGCACCGATGGATGCGGCGACATCGGCCACGGTGACGGGGCCGGGAAATTCACGTTGGGAACCATCGGGAAGCGTAATTTGAATCATGGTGGGTACCTAAAAAGAGTCGATCAGAAAAGCAAAAAGCGCGGAACGGTCCGCGCTTAACTATGAATTTGGTAGCTGGCGACGCACAAGGCGCGCGGACTACGGCCTTATTCGCTTGTCGTGAATGTCGCCGGTGTAGTTCGCGGTGTCATAACCAGATTGCCTTTCTCGCTCTTATACAAAGTTGATAGCAGGATTTTAACCGCATTCAGTCCGCGCTAAATCGTCGCAGTCAGTCGCTCCAGACGGCACTGACGATCGCCCAGTTGGTATTGCCTGGCCCTTCATCCATCGCATTGGACGTGGACGCCGCCACGTAGACACGGTATTTGCCATCCTGTGTGTGCACCATGACGGGGTCATTCAGTGAATAAATGGTGACGCCGACACTGGCAAAGTCCGAGGTCTTCAGGCGTACGCCGGGCTCGCGCGCGTAGGTCAGGCCGTCGCCGCTGATGAAGCTGTGAATCTCATTGGCCCGCATCGTCACCATGCGCCTGCGGCCATCTGCCAACAACAGTGTCTTGTTGTCGATGAAAGAACTGCCACCGCCACCCGCGTCATCATCGCCAAGGACATTGCCCTTCAAGAGGCTGAAGCTCAGGCCATTGTCGGTCGATCGGGCCATGCGCAGATTGTTCTTGCCAGCCAAGTCACCCACATAGATCAGCACCACGGAGCCGTCACCAGCAACATAACTGTCGTACACACCCAGGCTGTTGTTGTCTGCCGCGGCGGGGGCGTAGCGTGTGCCGGCGTCGGCGGCGAAGCTATTGCCGTCCGCGGAGCTGTAACTTCCCATGGTCTTGGCGACCAGGTCGTATTGGTAGAGCCGCCACGTCTTGCCGTCGGGCATCAGGGTTCTGCGCGAGTCCACCGATCGGTTGCCATAGGTCAGCACGGTGGGATTTGCAAAATTCAGCCCGTCGCTGGCCGACTGGAAGCGCGTGGCGCTGCCGCCGCCTCGGTCTTGATAGCCCAGGTAGGTGATACCGTTGCTGGCAACCGAGGCAAATGGATTGCTGGCCATGGCAACACGCACACCGGGATCGGGCACCAGGCGCGGGCTTTTGCGGGCCACGATCTGACCGAATTGCAGAGGGTTGCTGCCAGGCACGAGCACCAGGGTGGCGGCGTAGTAATCGCTGCCAACCCCCACCGATGGAATGCTGACGGTACTTCCGTCATACGTAGCAGGGTCATAGCAGGCATTTGTTGTCACGGCGGCGCCATCCAGCTTGAACGCCATCGCCGAACCACCCAGCAGCGATAGCGTGGCCGCATATTTGGTAGCGCCAACCACCGCCGCCGGCACAGCCAGTGCCCCCGTCGACGCGTTGTAACTGGCGTTACAGGTGGCGCGCTGGGCTACAGCCGCGCCGCAGCTGGCGGTCAACACCAAGGCCATAGGCCATGACCAAAGGAACTTCATACGCACACCTCCTGCTGCGCCGCAGCGGTCGGCCCTGGCGGCGAAACGCCGGCCTTCCACTCTATGGCTTTTATCGCGTTTGTATCCAAGCCCGATTTGGACTATTGTTGAGCCATAGAGCACATCACCCCAATAAACGCCCCGCACACAACACCATGGCATCCGTTGCATCCATTTCCCTATCGGGCATGAACGCTGCACAAGCGCGGCTGGACACATCTGCCCATAACGTCGCCAATGTCGAAACCAGCCCGTTCAAACGGCAAGAGGTGGTGCAGACCGAGCAGAAGAATGGCGGTGTCACAACGGCGTTCAGTAAGTCCGGCGTCGAGGGCTCGGCTCTGGAAACCGACATGGTTGCGCAGTTGCAGGCCAAAAACGCTTTCCTGGCGAACCTCAATGTGTTCAAAACCAGCAGCCAGATGAGTGGGACGTTGTTGGATCTAAAGGCCTGAAGGCCCAGAAAAAATCCCCCAAGCCAGTGAAGGCTGGGGGATAAAGTGAGGTCAGACAAACAACCTCACCAGGAGACGACCCTCAGTCGCAATCGAACTAAGCAACATTGATGCCAGATTGATGCTGCTGGCCTTTCGACTCCATTGCACCAATCAACCCCTATGCCCTGAAGGCGCCGTATTCAGGCCTCCGGGTTAAAATAGCAGACGCCCATTTTTCGGAACCCCTGCATGCATGCCCACGCCACGCGAGCCATGAATGCTGCACTGCGCAGCATTTGAGTGAAAGACCACTACGCATCCTTGGGGCTCAACAGTTCGGCCACTTTGGCCGATATCAAGAAGGCCTTCCGCCAACAGGCATCCCTACACCACCCGGATCGCAACAGCGACCCCGGAGCGCCCGCGCGTTTTCGTGCGGTGCAAGAGGCTTATGACGTGCTGTCGGACGACGGCAAACGCCAAGCCTATGACGACAACCGCCGCCGCAATCTGTTGGACAGCCCCATCGACACCGCCCGCGAAATTTGGCAAACCTATTTCAACCGACTCAACCTAGACCGACCTGAATGAACATTTCCCCCTACTTTCGCAACCTGCGCTCGGCCTATAGCGCGGAACTGGAAGACCTGAGCTTTGACTCCGAAGGCGTCCATATCCTGGACAAGCGTTTGGCGCAACGGCGCAAGGAAATGGAATTCCTGGTCCACATGATGGAGATCAGCCCCGAGATGGTGGCGGTCGTTTTCCACAAGGGCTTTCGCTTCAACTCCTTAGCGGCCATGGACGACTTGCTCAGCCACGAGCCCGACAACCTACCCGACTGGGACAGCTTGGCCCACGCCATCGAAATGGCGCCGTGGACCGATGCCTTGGTGCGCGTTCTGCACAAGCAGCCTATGGGCGAGTGGTTCCTGACCGTTGCCGCTGCGCTGGAATACATGGTCAGCATGCCTGCACACCCGCAAGCTGACCAAGCGGAGGACGACGAAGAGGAGACCGACAACGAGGTGGAGGACGCGGAAGAGGCCGAGGCCCGTACCCGCGAAGAGGCCGCTGCCGACTGGATGGTCGAGCAAGGCTTTGACCGCAAGGAGTGATGGCATGAGCAACAACCTTGCACTCATTGCCAAGACGCAGAGCCTGATCGCCGCAGGCGACATCGTTGCCGCCGAATCCGCATTGGTCGAGTTGGCCGACACCGAGGGCGATGGCGCCCTGATGGTGGTGCTGGAGCAGTTGCCGCCCAAGGACATCCTGGCGGTGATACGTGAATACGACAACTCCAAAGAGTCCGTCATCAACCTGCTGGTCACGCCCGAGATGTTTGCCCGGGCCGTGGTCATCGAGAAGCAATACAAGGACCTGACCCGTACGCACCTGCGTGGCATGGTCAACTCGGTCATCTTCCGCGAAGATGGCGACCCGGTTGAATTCCTCAACGCCATTGGCGATCTGGAGGGCGGTAGCGAGGCGCTGGCTGACTACTTCTCCGAAAAGTGGAGCCGCATCGAAGCCTTTGCCCGCACCGGCACCTTCGACACCGTGGAAGACGACGGCGAGATGCTGTCCGAAACCGCCCTGCTGTCGCTGGCCTATGCGCCGCCCCGCATCGAGTTGGATGAAGTGACCGATCAGGACTGGATGCAGTTGGCCTGGCTGCTGCGCCACGAGTGCCCCGACCTTTTCACGGAAACCGTCTTGGTGCTGCGTGCCAAGGCACGTGCCCACGATCTGGGCCTGGACGGTGATGACGAGGCAGAAGCAGCGGCCGAGGAAGACGATGACGGCAAGGTGGAAACCGGAGACACCGACCGCGGCAAGGCAACCCCCGCGGCCCGCGAGGACGACGACGAGGAATCGGCCATCTGATGACGCCCCACGCAATCTCGCTGTTCGACGCGCGGCCGTTTTTCGAAAAGGCTCTGGCATACGGCGTACAGCACGGCATCATCAACCAGGCCAAGCTGGACAGCATCTGCCAGGACGCGCCCAAGGGCATGGTGCAGATCGCGCGCTACTTCGGCACCGAATTTCTGCGCCCCGAGCTAGAGAAAGCCCGGGACCGCATGGTCAACCTGATCAGCCTGTACCTGGAAAGCAGCAGCAGCGGTGACCTGCGGCTGGCGGCCGAGTCCTTGCGCGACAACTCCTTTCTGTCGCGCTCCAAGGGTGGCTCGGACATGCTCAAGGCCCTGATCGCCATGCCGCAAAACAGCCACTTCGGCATGAACGAAGGTCGTGCTTTCACCGACGACCAAATTCCGTTGCTAGCCAAATGGTCGTTGCGCACGCTGCCCGAGTACCAGACCGAACTCGCCCAGCGCACACAAGCCACACAATTGGTTGATGCAGCCGTCTGGATGGCCCAGAGCCTTGACCTGTCTGCCGACGAATTGGAAGAAGCTGGCAAAGATGCCGAGGCTGTCATACGCACGGCCCTGCTGGCGCGCTCCGCACGGCGCAGTGACATGCCAGACTGGGTGGCGTTTGAGAAGCTGATTCTGGCTCTGCGCAAGAAATACCCCAAATCCGACGACACAAGCCCACAAACCCTGCCCCCCCTCGCCCTCCCCAAAGACCTGCCGCCCGCGTTGGTGCCAGCCGTGGACCGGGTTCGCCAGTCTGTGTTGGATGACATGCCCAAGATTTTGGACACCGCCCTGCCGGTGCGTAAATTGTTCGACCAGACACCGGCCTTCATGGGCCGCTACTTCTGGCTGGAAGACGCCATCAGCGAGATTGACCACTTCGACCGCAGCGCGTCGGCCGCTTGGAACAACGCCACTGGCGGCCATGGCGATGATGGTTCACTGCTCACGCTGTTCCTGTGCATCGCAGCAGGTAGCGCACCCAAAACGGTGCTGACCGAAAAGGCCGCCGCCACGCTGATCCGCAAGATGCGCAAGTCCGGCCTGAAGCCAACATTGGCCACCGACTACATCTTCAGCCACGCACCCCAACACCACCAAAACGACTACGCCGAGTTGTGGAGTGCTTTTATCGAAGACGCACAGCCCACACTGCTCAGCGACCGGGATTACGCGCTCCACGATGCCCTGGCCCTGCTGCGGCGTGAATGCAATATTGGCCCCTGAGCCAACCAGCCATTGGATTGGACGTGAAAATTGCGAGCCCCCGGTGAATCCGCTACAGTGTTAGCAGCCACCCTTGAAGGGAAACGTAGTGAACACCAAGTCGCAAACACCTGCCCAACCCGCTGCGCCATCCCAAGAAAAGTCCCAAGAGCGCTATATGCCAGGTGACCCCATTCCGGTGCCCGATGCCGTGGAGGCCAATACCGAATCCAGCTGGGCACTGTTCTCGGACGTGCCGCGCCAACCCGACCCAGAACCGGAATTTCTGGACACTGTACCAGCCTCTATGCTGGACGAAGAACTTGCCGCCATCGTGCGCAAAAAAACGGAGTAAGCATTGAACCGTCGTCCCCTGATTGCATCCCTCGCGCTCATTCCCCTGCTATTGAGCGCCTGTTCCCAGCAAGAAGCCTCTAGTGGCGCCGCAAGCCCCAGCAAACAAGCCGTATCCGTGGAAACCGTGGCAGCACAGGCCAAAGGCTTTACTGTGGGCTCCATGATGAGCGCTCGTACGGTCTACGTCTTCTTTGACCCGCAGTGCCCCCACTGTGGCCACCTGTGGCAAGCCTCGTTGCCCTTGCACGCCAAGCTGAAGTTCGTATGGATACCTGTGGCCTGGATCAACGCCTCCAGCCTGCCCCAAGCAGCGACCCTGCTGACCGCCAGTAACCCAGTGGAGCAGATGACCGCGCACGAAGCTTTATTGCTGGCTGGCAAAGGCGGTATTTCTGCATCCGCCAGCGTGGCAGCGGAAGTCGAAAAGACCATCAAAGCCAACACCCAATTACTCAACAGCTTTGGTGCCGATTCGGTGCCCTACATCGTTGCCAAAGATGCCCGCAACGGCCAGGTCATAGGCCGCAGCGGTGCCATGGGCACGCCGGAGCTGGCCGCGCTGGCGGGAGTGGACGCTACGCCCTGATCCGCTTGGAGCACGCCATGCCCAGCATCAATGTGATCGCGGCCAGTCTTTTTGCGCTGGCCCTGCTGCACACCTTTTGCACCAAATTCTTTGAGCAGCTGGCCCACCGCCATCCTCGCCATGCGGGCCTGCTGCACCTGCTGGGCGAGGTCGAGGTGGTCTTTGGCTTCTGGGCCTTTGTACTGATCATTGCCATGGCCCTGATAGTGGGCGGGCCAGAGGCCATACGCTACGCCGAATCGCAGCACTACACCGAGCCGCTATTCGTATTCGTGATCATGGTGGTCGCAGCCTCCCGGCCAGTGCTGGCCAGTGTGGAGGCCCTCATCTCAACACTTGCTGCCCTTGCCCCGCTGCGCACCGTGGTAGCCCAGACCTGGGCCTGCCTAGCCCTGGTTCCGCTGATTGGATCGTTGATCACCGAGCCCGCCGCGATGACACTGGCCGCGCTGCTGCTGGCGCCACTGGTGTTCAGGCCCGGCATGCCCGAGCGGCTGAAATACGCAGCGCTGGGCGTGCTCTTTGTCAACGTGTCAATTGGCGGCACGCTCACGTCCTTCGCCGCACCGCCGGTGCTGATGGTGGCCAACGCCTGGAGCTGGGACAGTGCCTTCATGGCCCGCACGTTTGGCTGGCGCGCCGCCGTGGCCGTGTTGGTCAATGCCACGGCGATGGTCTTTGTGCTGCGCAGTCATTTGACCGATGCACAGGCCGCCGCGCCGGCGGACGACAACGCACCCCACCCCACCCCAGTGCCCCTAACCGTGCGGGCCATTCACATCGCCTTGCTGGCAGGCGTGGTGGTCTTCGCCCACCACCCGATCATTTTCATCGGCCTGTTTCTGTTCTTCTTGGGCTATACGCAGGCCTATGCGCGCCACCAGAGCCCCTTGATACTCAAAGAGGGCTTGTTGGTGGGGTTCTTCCTGGCGGGCCTGGTGGTGTTGGGTGGCATGCAGCAGTGGTGGCTGCAACCTATCGTGTCGGGCCTGCAGCCCACTGCCCTGTTCTTTGGCGCCATGGGGCTGACCGCGCTGACCGACAACGCCGCGCTCACATACCTAGGTTCGTTAATCACCGGCATCACCGACCCCGCTAAATATGCGCTGGTGGCCGGTGCGGTGGCGGGGGGTGGTCTGACGGTGATTGCCAATGCACCCAACCCCGCCGGCGTCGCGCTGCTCAAACGGGGTTTTGCCGACGAATCCATTGGCGCAGGCGGCCTGCTGCTGGGTGCCCTGGCACCAACAGCGGTCGCCGCGCTGGCGTTTCTGCTGTAGACCTGGCATGGGCTGGCTAGGCCAGCGCCGCCATCACTGCTGGTTCAGCGCCTTTTCAATGGCGGCGACCAGCGTCGTGCTTTGGGGCTCGACCTTGCTGGGGTAATTGGCCAGCACCTTGCCACGCCGGTCAATCAGGTATTTGCTGAAATTCCATTGCGGCTCGGCCTTGGTGGCCTTGCTAAGGTCCACATAGAGTGCATTCTTCTTGGCGCCGGCGACGTCGGACTTGGCAAACATCGGGAACTTCACGCCATAGGTGTTGAAGCAAAAATCAGCAATCTCCTTGGCCGACCCGGGCTCCTGCTCCCCGAACTCGTTCGACGGGAAGCCCAACACGACCAAACCCTTGCCTTGGTATTTGGCGTATAGCGCCTCCAACCCTTCGTACTGCTTGGTAAAGCCGCAATAGCTCGCCGTATTGACCACCAGCACCACCTTGCCCGCGTACTGGCACAGATTCTGGGGCGCGTCATCCTGCAGGCGGGGGAACTCATGTTGCAGTACCGCCGGGCAGGCGGCGCTTGCAACGGCTTTGTGGGCAGCCGGGGCTGCTGCGGTCTGCGCCATGGTGGAGGGAGTGGTCAGCAGGCCGCAAATGCCGGCTAGCCATGCGATGGTGTCAGTGCGTAGGGTCTTCATGCATCCATTATGGATGCCGTTGAAAATGTATTTTTACTATATATTGGTCAACAATTCGTAACCGCGAGGTAACTATTTCCTATAAATCACCGCAAAACCAAGTGTTTTCACCAATACCAACAAAAAGTAATAAAACTACATTCACTCCACCTCAATCGCACAGCACCGCCAAAAAGCAGCCAAACCTGCGGCGCAAGCCATAGCCCCCAAGGGATGCTTGATCGAGGTTGAACCGTTGCAAACGAAATCAACAACTAGATGGAGTAGACATGACAACTGGTATCCGATCACCCCTCGCAAAAATACTCGTGGCCGCAGGCACCCTGCTCTGCTGCGCGTTGACGGCCACCACCCCGGCCCATGCCGCCTTAAACCCCAGCGACACCTCGGTGCAGATGTTCCGCTGGAAGTGGAATGACATCGCCAAGGAATGCACCAACTGGCTGGGCCCGCAGGGCTACGGCGCCGTGCAAATTTCACCACCCCACGCAGCCGCGAGCCTGGGCTTCTGGTACGACATCTACCAGCCCGTGAACTACACCGATCTCAAAAGCGCCATGGGCACCGAGGCCGAGCTGCAAACCATGGTCAACACCTGCCACACGGCCGGCGTGCGCGTCTATGCGGACGTGGTCGTCAACCACCTGGCGGCCGGCGCTGGCACGGCCACCAACGGCCAGACCTGGAACTCCACCACGCTGACTTACCCTTTCTTCAGCACCAACGACTTCCATGCCAGCTGCGCGATACAGGACGCCGACTACGGCAGCCCCGGCAACCAGAGCAGCATCCGCAACTGCCGCCTGGTCGGCCTGCCTGATCTGTCCACCGAGTCCACCTACGTGCGCGGTCAGATCAAGAACTACCTCACCAAGCTCTTGAACATGGGCTTTGACGGTTTCCGTTTTGACGCGTCCAAACATATGCAACCGGCCGACCTGCAGGCCGTGGTCAGCGGCGTATCGCAGACCACATTGACGGGCGCACCGGTATGGGTCACGCACGAGATCATTCCCGATGGCAACGTGAACCGCGCAGACTACTTCACCAGCGGCACCGTCAACGAATTCAAGTTCACCTACGCCATGCGCGAGACCTTCCGCGGCACCAATGGCAACCAGCTCTCGCAGATTCGCACCTACATGGGCACGCCGGGCAACTGGGGCGGCACCTGGGGATTTGTGGACAGCGCCAAGGCCACGGTCTTCGTCAACAACTGGGACACCGAACGCAGCGGCGACTCGCTGATGGCCAGCAACTACACCGGCCTCACCAACGACACCCAGGGCTCCAAACGTTATGACCTGGCCAACATCTTCATGCTGGCGTGGCCCTATGGGCATGCGCAATTGCACTCGGGCTTCCGCTTCACCAACAAGGACCAGACCAGCCCCAGCGCCAGCCCGTTTGACGCCAACGGCAACCCGCAAATCAACGTGAACTGGGACTTCATCCACCGCTGGAGCGACATCTCCAACATGGTCAAGTTCCGCTCAACCACCTCGGGGCAAGACGTCAACAGTTTTGTCAGCGGCACGGTGAATCAGATCGCCTTTGGCCGCGGCAACAAGGGCTTTATCGCGATCAACAACGAGTTTTCCGCGTGGAACACCACACTGCAAACGTTGATGCCCGCAGGCACTTACTGCAATGTCATCGACGGTCAGGCCAACGCCGCACAAACGGCTTGCACCGGCAGCACCGTGGTCGTCAGCGCCAGCGGCCAAATCAGCATCAGCCTGCCTGCCAATGGCGGCGGCACCGTGCCAGCGGTCGCCATCCACATCAACCAGAAGCTCAATACCGACACCACCCCACCCAGCGTGCCCACAGGCTTGAGCAAGAGCAATGTGACGTCCAGCGCAGCCACCATCAGTTGGAACGCATCCACCGACAACGTGGGCGTGTCCACCTACCGCCTGCTGCGCAACGGCGCCCAGGTCGCGACCTCTGTATCCACCAGCGCGACCAACACCGGCCTGTCGCCCTCCACCACCTACAGCTACACCGTGCAGGCACTGGATGCAGCGGGAAACGTATCGGCCGCCAGTAGCCCCCTGTCCGTCACAACACTGGCCGCACCGGCGGGCTGCCAAGTGACCTTCACCATTGCGAACGCCAATACGGTCATGGGTCAAAACCTGTATGTGGTCGGCAACCAGACCGCCATTGGCAACTGGACGCCCGCATCAGGCTTTGCGCTGGCCATACAAGGCAGCGGCGCCAATGTGCCTTGGACGGGTACTGTGACGCTACCGGTCAGCACTGCTATTCAATACAAGTATGTGAAATGGAACGGCAGTACGGCGGTGTGGGAGAGCAACCAGTCCACGGCCTCCGGCAATCGCGAAATGACCACGCCGGCCAGCTGCGCCAGCCCTGTTGCGCGTAGCGACGGCAGCTTCAAGCTCTAACAGGTTAGCGCTACAAAGAAGCAGGAATGCCAGTTTGGGCAATATTGAGAACGAGGCCGGGACAAAGGCCAGCGTTTCCTGTTTTTTGAGTGGGGGTGCCATACAAGGCGCTCAGTACAATGCTGACAGCATTCCCTTCTCTCGATATACCCCATGCCTGCTGTCTTCCCCGCGCCTTGGGCCAACCTGTACCAAGATGCAGTCACTCTGCACCAACGGGGGCAATTGGAACTGGCTAGCCAACGCTACCAAGAAGTTTTAAAGCACCAACCGCAACACCATCAAGCCCAGCATCTATTGGGCGTCATTGCCGCACAACAGGGTCGCTCTGCGGAGGCCGTAGAGCGAATCGCCAAAGCCATTGCCCTATTTGCAGGTGATCCCAATTACCACATCAACCATGGCAATGCATGTCGCGCGCTAGGTCAGTTGGAAGCAGCGAAGACCAGTTATCACAAGGCGATCCAGCTTCAGCCCAACAACCCTCAGGCGCATGCCAGCCTGGGGGCCGTGTTCCAGGGGCTAGGTCAAATGAGCGAGGCCATACGCTGTTACGACACTGCATTGCGCATCAAGCCAGGTTCGTTTGAGGCACAGTACAACCGGGCAGTGGCCTTGCAGGCAACAGAAAAGCCATTGGAAGCCTTGGCAGGATTCGATCAAGCATTGGCCTTGATGCCAGGCTTTGTAGACGGTCACTTCAGGCGCGGCGTGGTACTGCAACAATTGGGACGCTCGGAGGCAGCAGTGGCTGCCTATGACCGCGTCACATCACTTCTGCCGAGCCATGCCGAAGCGTTCTACAACATGGGAGTTGCCCTGGCAGAGTTGCACCGCTTCGAAGATGCCATTGCCAGCTATGACAAGGCTATCGCAAACAAAGCGGATTTCGCCCAGGCCCATGGCAATCGCGGTGCAGCCTTGCTACAACTGCGACGGTGGGGCGATGCTTTGTCGAGCTTGGAGCGCTCCATTGAGCTCGCGCCGGAGTACACGGAGGCCCTCGTGAACCGCGGCGTAGCTCTGCATGCCTTGCAACGGTGGGACGAAGCACTGAAGAGCTATGCGCGGGCGCTGGAGACAGATCCGCAGTCCGTGAATGCCCTTGTCAACCGAGGCGTCGTACTCCATGCCTGCAACCAGTTGGATCCAGCGCTAGAAAGTTACGATCAGGCCATCGCCCTAATGCCGGAGGCTGCTGAGGCGCATTTCTTTAAGTCCCTCATCCTGCTGCTACGAGGTCAACTCCAAGTGGGTTGGAGCGAATACCGCTGGTTCTGGAAAACACCCCAAGGTGCCGCACGCCTGCGGACATTTGTGCAACCCACATGGACAGGCCAGGAACCGGTAAAGGGTCTCCGCGTGCTGGTACACAGCGAGCAGGGACTGGGCGACATGATCCAATTCTCTCGCTACGCCCGCCTCTTGGCCGCGCGGGGTGCCCATGTCATAGTGGAGGTGCCCTCGCCTCTATTGGATGCTTTGCAAGCACTGGAGGGGGTTTCTGAATGGGTCAGCAAAGGCGATGCACTGCCGCAATTTGACTACCAATGCCTGCTGCTGAGCCTGCCGGGCATCTTCGACACTGACTTAAACAACATTCCAACACCGGGTGCCTATCTGTCCTGCAACCCCGGCAGACTAGCCCAGTGGCGGGAACGTCTGGGGCACACACAGCAGCGACGCGTAGGCTTGGTTTGGAGCGGTAGCAAAGAACATATGAATGACGCCCATCGCAGTCTGTCGCTGGACACCCTCCTGTCGCGGTTGCCCGTGGGGTTCGACTATGTCAGCCTGCAAAAGGAACTGCGGGATGACGACATCGGTGCGTTGAAGAGTCGCTCCGACGTGCGGCACTTTGGGGATGCCATCCACGACTTTGCGGATACGGCCGCGCTGTGCGAACTCATGGACGTTGTGGTGAGTGTCGACACCAGCGTGGCCCACTTGGCAGGCGCTATGGGCCGCCCCACCTGGGTCATGCTGGCTGCTGTCCCGGACTGGCGCTGGCTGCAGGCCCGCGCGGATAGCCCCTGGTACGCCTCGGTCCGGCTATTTCGCCAAACCGTGCAAGGCGACTGGAATGCGGTCCTGCAAGCTGTCGCGCAAGACTTGGTTGATAAAGTCAAACCAACTAACGAGCTCACACCTCCATAGCTGCACCGCACTGCTCTCGCCTGTTCATGCCACCACCCAACGGTGGGCCAGAAACAATGTGCCATGGACGGGCACCGTGACGCTGTCCGTCCGCACAGCCCGTCCAATACAAGTATGTGAAGTGAAATGGCAGCACAGCGGAGTGGGATAGCAGCCAGTCCACATCCTCCGGCAACCACGAGATGACAACACCCGCCCGCTCAGCGTGGGCTTTTTTTGGGTCAAAAAAGCGAGTGCACCGCAGCGAGAAGTTTAGTAAGGTTGGCTTAGGCCGCACCTTGCCGCAAATCAGCAACGAGTTTGAACACTCTGCGTTGCCGGGTTTCTGGAGACTTGGCTTCTTCGATTGCCTTGACGTGCTTGCGCTTAAGACCAAACGGCAAGCGATCAAAGGCCAATCGCGCTTCCCGGATGTTGTCCAAAGCTGCCGCGAGATCTGTGGGCTCTGGCACTACTCTTGGCTCAGTGTCGCGTTCAAGCACAACTTGGATCAGTTCCGCCTCGGCGATGCCACTTGCAGATCTATTGGCTGCACTGATTCCAATCAAGCACTGCCCGCGCATGAGGGCTACTCTGCTTCGCCAAGTATGACCATTGATTGAAACTACAACGAGCGGCCTAGCCTCAGGCCCAAGGGCCTCCATGACTGCTGCTGGAACCACAACGGCGGTCGCGTTACCGGATGGAATGACTGTGGCTTGAAACTTCATGTTGGTGAGTGAATGGAGCGGTGTTTGTCTGCGGTCTAACGTTTGCAGTGAAACCTGTCTCATCAACAGAGTCGTTTTGAACCATGATTCCACTCCCGGCATTTATAAGTGGTTGATTTGTAACTGAATTGCCACCAGGCCTCATCGTGACCCAAAACAAAATAGCGACAAACTCTACAACAACCAATCTAATTGGACGCGTTCGACGAACTACCGCTTCCCATCCGGCAACTCCCCCGCCTTCACCCACGGCTGCTCATCCTCTAGCTGCTTGAGCAGCCGCTTGGGTGCCTGCGCACGGTAGCTTTCCATCATCCATCGCATCACGGTGTCCAGCACCACCGCTTCGTCGGACGCAAAGCTCAGCGAAACCCATCCGCTCTTGCCCAGGCCATACCCCGTGGGTTTGGCATTGGGGTATGCCTCCAGCACGGCCTTGCCGGTTACAGGCAGCTTGGCGGATACGGCCAGGCCGCCGTCGTCGTGCAAGCTCAGGTACACGAAGGTCTTGTTATTGACCGCCACATCGTCATGCCCCGGCCATGGGCTTTTGGGGGTGGTGCCGGGCAAGCTCAAGCCAAAGGCCTTGAGCTTTTTCAGTGTTGCGGCGTGGGCGTGCCGCTGTTGAGCCACAGCGCGTTTACCCCACCCAACGCCTTGCGTTGTGCCAAACCTGTATCCAGGGGCTGTGCGCGCTGCGGTCGCCATCTGTCCAGCTCATCTGTACGTTGCGGAAAACCCGCTCGGGGTGCGGCATCCACGCGGTGAAGCGGCCGTCAGGGGTGGTCACACCGGTCAGGCCGCCGGGGCTGCCGTTGGGGTTGAAGGGATAGGCTTCGGTTGCCGCGCCATGGTTGTCGGTGTAGCGCATGGCGGCCACGGCCTTGCCTGCGTTGCCGCGGTACTTAAAGTTTGCGTAACCTTCGCCATGGGCCACGGCCACCGGCAGGCGGCTGCCGGCCATGCCGGACAGGAAGATGGATGGGGATTCCAGAATCTCCACCATCGACAGGCGCGCCTCGAAGCGCTCGCTCTGGTTGGTGGTGAAACGCGGCCAGTCCTGCGCGCCGGGGATGATGTCAGCCAACTCGGCAAACATCTGGCAGCCGTTGCACACGCCCAGGCCAAACGTGTCCGTGCGGGCAAAGAAGGTCTTGAACTGGTCGGCCAAGGCGTTGTTGAAGGTGATGGAGCGCGCCCAGCCAATGCCGGCGCCCAGCGTGTCGCCATAGCTAAAGCCGCCACAGGCCACGATGCCCTTGAAGTCCGCCAGTTGGGCACGGCCCGTTTGCAGGTCGGTCATGTGGACGTCGTAGGCCTCGAACCCGGCCTCGGTGAATACATAGGCCATTTCCACATGGGAATTGACGCCCTGCTCACGCAGCACCGCTACCTTGGGACGAGCGGCGAGAATGGCGGGCGCTACATTCTTCGTAGCGGTATACGTAGATTCCACGAGGACTAGCGCCTGATTTGACAAATGCACATGCAGCCCAGGGTCGCCTAGCGCACCGGCGGCGCTGTGCTCGGCATCGGCACAGGCGGGGTTGTCGCGCTGCTGGCAGATCTTCCAGCTGACTGCGTCCCAGACCTGGTGCAGGTCGGCCAGCGGGGCCTTGAAGATGGCCTTGGCATCGCGCCAGATTTGCAGTTCGTTCTTGCCAGCGTCGATTTCACTGGAGGCCGGGCGCGTCTTGCCGATGAAGTGGCTGTGGGCGGACAGATTATGCTCACGCAGCGTGGCCATGACCTCGCTGCGCTGCGCGGTGCGCACCTGCAGCACGACACCCAGCTCTTCGCTGAACAAGGCTTTCAGCGTCAGCTCTTCGCGGCGGGCACCCACCTGCCCTGCCCAGTTTTTGCTGTCACCCACGTCCATGCGGCTGTCGGAGATGCCGTCGCCCTCGGTGACCAGCATGTCGACGTTCAGCGACACACCGACGCGGCCGGCAAAAGCCATCTCGGCCACGGTGGCCAGCAGGCCGCCGTCGCTGCGGTCGTGGTAGGCCAGGATCTTGCCTTGGGCGCGCAAAGCGTTCACGGCGTTCACCAGGTTGACCAGGTCCTTGGCGTTGTCCAGATCGGGGACCGCGTCGCCCACCTGGTTCAGCGTTTGCGCCAGGATGCTGGTGGCCATGCGGTTCTTGCCGTGGCCCAGGTCGACCAGCACCAAAGTGGTGTCTTCGGATGCATTCAATTGGGGCGTCAGCGTGCCGCGCACATCGGCCAAGGTTGCGAAGGCGCTGACGATCAGGGACACGGGGGATGTGACCTTCTTGTCGTCTGCGTTGGAATCCTTCCACTGCGTGCGCATGGACAACGAGTCCTTGCCCACGGGGATGGACACGCCCAGCGCCGGGCACAGCTCCAGGCCCACGGCCTTGACAGTGGCGTACAGCGCGGCGTCTTCACCCGGTTCGCCACAGGCGGCCATCCAGTTGGCGGACAGCTTGACGCGGGGCAACTCGATGGGCGCAGCCAGCAGGTTGGTGATCGCCTCGGCCACGGCCATGCGGCCCGATGCCGGTGCATCCAGCGCGGCCAGCGGCGTGCGTTCGCCCATGGACATGGCTTCGCCGGCAAAGCCCTTGAAGTCGGCCAGCGTGACGGCGCAATCCGCCACCGGCACCTGCCAGGGGCCGACCATCTGGTCGCGGTGGGTCAGGCCACCGACGGTGCGGTCACCAATGGTGACCAGGAAGCGTTTGGAGGCGACGGTGGGGTGGGCCAGCACGTCGATGACGGCCTTCTGGATGTCGACGCCGGTCAGGTCCAGGGGCTTGAAGGTGCGGGCTACGGTTTTGACGTCGCGGTGCATCTTGGGCGGCTTGCCCAAGAGCACATTCATGGGCATATCCACTGGCGATTCGGCGCCCTCGTCCACCAGCTTCAGCTGGCGTTCTTCGGTGGCCACGCCAATCACAGCAAACGGGCAACGTTCGCGCTCGCAGATGGCGGTGAACAGGTCCAGCGACTCGGGTGCAATCGCCATCACGTAGCGTTCCTGGCTCTCGTTGCACCAGATTTCCTTGGGCGCCATGCCGGACTCTTCCAGCTGGACGGCGCGCAGGTCGAAACGGGCACCACGGCCGGCGTCATTGGTCAGTTCGGGGAAGGCGTTGGACAAACCACCGGCGCCGACATCGTGGATCGCCAAGATCGGGTTGCCGGGTTGCTCGGCCGTACCCTGCCCCAGCATCCAGCACTGGTTGATGACTTCTTGCGCCCGGCGCTCAATCTCGGGGTTGCCGCGCTGCACCGAATCAAAGTCCAGCTCGGCGGCGTTAGCACCCGTGGCCATGGAGCTGGCCGCGCTGCCGCCCATGCCGATGCGCATGCCGGGGCCGCCCAGCTGGATCAGCAGGCTGCCGGCGGGGAATTCGATCTTGTGGGTCTGCGTGGCGTCGATGACGCCCAGGCCACCGGCAATCATGATGGGCTTGTGGTAGCCGCGCTGCACGGTGTCCACATTGCTGGCCACGCTTTGCTCGTATTCGCGGAAGTAGCCCAGCAGATTGGGCCGGCCAAATTCGTTGTTGAAGGCCGCGCCACCCAGCGGGCCTTCGACCATGATCTGCAGCGGGCTGGCAATGTGCTCGGGCTTGCCGAAATCTCCGCCCCAGAGCTTGGACACGGTGAAACCGGTCAAGCCTGCCTTGGGCTTGGAGCCGCGGCCGGTGGCGCCTTCGTCACGGATCTCGCCGCCCGCGCCGGTGGACGCGCCGGGGAATGGGGAGATGGCCGTGGGGTGGTTGTGCGTCTCCACCTTCATCAGGATGTGGTTGGTCTCGCTATGCTTTTCGTAGCTGGCTACGACCATTCCACGGGGGCCAGGGCCCGATTGGCCCTTCATGTCTGCTGATTTTGCTACGAAGCGTTCGACCACCACGCCTTCCATGACCGACGCATTGTCCGAATACGCCACCAGCATGTGCTGGGGGTTGGTCTGGTGCGTGTGGCGGATCATGCCAAACATGCTCTTGTCCTGCGCCACGCCGTCGATCGTGAATTGGGCGTTGAAAATCTTGTGGCGGCAGTGTTCGCTATTGGCCTGGGCAAACATCATCAGTTCTACGTCGGTCGGGTTGCGGCCCAGCGTCGTGAAGGCGTTGACCAGGTAGTCGATCTCGTCAGCGGCCAGGGCCAGGCCGAACTGGGTGTTGGCCTTGACCAGGGCATCCTTGCCACCCTTGAGCACGTCCACATGGTCCATGGGCGCGGCCTGCAGGGCGCCAAACAGGCCTAGGGCCTGGGCACGCTCCAGCATGGCGCTTTCGGTCATGCGGTCGTGCAGCACGGCGGCGACCTGCTGCAGTTGCTCGGCCGTCAGCGCGGTCTTGCTCAGCAGGCCGTTCTTCAGCGTCAGGCGGTATTCCACCAGGCGTTCAATACGCTTGACGGCCAGGCCGCAGTTGTGGGCGATGTCGGTCGCCTTGGACGCCCAGGGCGACACGGTGCCCAGGCGGGGCGACACCACAATCAACGGGCCATCCGTGGGACCGACATAAGGGTCGCCGTAAGTCAGCAGCGCGGCCAGTTGCTCGCTCAGCGCGGCATCTGGCGCCACATCGCTGGCCACCAAATGGACAAAACGGGCCGAAATGCCCGCAATTTTCTCGTGGATGCCCTGCAAAGCAGGCAGAAGTTGTTGGATACGGAAGCTGCTCAGGGCGTTGCTGCCCTCGAATTGGGTGATGTGCAGAGTCACTGGGGCGGCCTGTTGGGTGGGCTGGGGGTTGAAGGTTCAGCTTTTACCCGTACGCTGAATGGGCACGGGCCTAAAGCCTGCTGATTTTAGCCGCCCCGGCGTGCCGCTCCTGCGGCAAGCCTTCATCGCTTGATGGACTCGATGCGCGCGGCGCGCTTTTGGGCCTCTTGCGCTAGCTTGGGCCGGTGGGTCGCGCGATAGAGAACGGCCAGGTTGTTCAGACTTTTGGCCACTTCGGGGTGGTCCGGGCCAAGGGATTTCTCCCAGATCGCCAGCGAGCGCTTGTAGAGCGGCTCGGCCCGCGCGTAGAAGCCCTGTGCACTGTAAAGCTCTGCGAGGTTGTTGAGCCCGTTGGCGACGTCGGGGTGATCCGGACCCAAGGCTTTTTCGCGGATAGCCAATGAACGCTTGTAGAGAGGCTCCGCCAGCGCATACGCCTTGTTTTGGCGGTAAAGCAATGCGAGGTTGTTCAGGCTGCTGGCCACCGCCGGATGGTCCGGGCCGAGCGTCGTTTCCCATATCTTCAGCGCGCGTTGGTAGCGCGGCTCCGCCAGCGCGGTCCGGCCTTGAACCTGGTCCAGCGCCGCCAGGCTGTTCAGGCTGTTGGCGACATCCGGGTGGTGGGGCCCCAGCATCTTCTCCCGGATCGCCAGTGAACGCTGGTAGAGGGGTTCCGCGCGAGCGTACTGGTCTTGCACGCGGTAGAGTTCGGCAAGACTGTGCAAGCTGCTGGCCACAAGCGGATGCTCCGGTCCCAGCGCCTTCTCTCGGATTGCCAAGGCGCGCTGGAAGAATGGCTCGGCCTGTGCATAGCGCCCTTGCGCGCGGGCGAGTTCTGCGAGGCCGTTCAGGCTGTTGGCGACGGTGGGATGGTTCGGACCCAGCGTCTTCTCAAAGATCCCCAATGCGCGCAGGTAAAACGGTTCCGCCTGCGCATACTGGCCTTGCGCGCGGTAGATCTCCGCAATCCCGTTCAGGCTGTTGGCAACGTTCGGATGGGCTGGGTCGAATTTCCGCTCCGCAAGCGCCAGGGTCTCTTTCGCCGCCACCAGGGCGTCGGAGTAGTTGCCAGCCTGGTACAGCAGCACGGCTTCGTGGTTCTGGGCCAGCCATTCGTCGTTGGCGGCGTCAGCGGCACAAGCTGCCGACGCCATCGTGCAGGCCAGCACCCATGCCACGCAAACGGCCATCCAGTTGCGGGCATAGCCATTGCTATGCATTACATAGCGCATCATGTAATACCGGCGAGGGCTAGCGGCTCAAACAACTTATGACCTTGCTGCCATGCGGTGGTTTTCACGCCATCTGAAACAGTTCCTGCGGCATCTGCATCACCGCGCTGGTGGGTGCCAGCGCTGCGCTGTAGTGCGCGTCGGCGCGGGGCAGCAGGCGCGCAAAGTAGAACTCGGCGGTCTGGATCTTGGCCGTGTAGAAGTCGTTGGACTCCTTGCCCTTGCCGCTGGCCAGCAGTTCGTTCGCCTTGGATGCCTGCAGCGCCCAGAAGTAAGCCATCATCACAAAGCCGGAGTACATCAGGTAGTCCACGCTGGACGAGCCTACTTGTTCGCGGTCCTTGGAGGCGCGCAGCATGATGAGTGTGGTCAACACATTCCACTGGGCCGTGCGGCGCGCCAGCGTGCGCATCATCTGGCCCATGGGCGTGCGTTGCAACGCATAGGGCTTGACCATGCGCAGGATGGTGGCGCTGAAATCGCGCACACACTTGCCCTTGGTGTTGAGCAACACCTTGCGACCCAGCAGGTCCAGCGCCTGGATGCCGGTGGTACCTTCGTACAGCGTGGAGATGCGGGCATCGCGCGCGATCTGCTCCATGCCGTGTTCGCCGATGTAGCCGTGTCCGCCAAACACCTGGATGCCCAGGTTGGCTGCTTCCAGGCCCATCTCGGTCAAGAAGCCCTTCAAGATGGGGGTGTAGAAGCCCAGCTCGTCGTCGTATTTCTTGTAGGCCGCCTGGTCGCCGTCTTGCACCGCGGTGAACATCTTGTCGGCGATCTTGGACGCCCCGTAAATCATGGCACGGCCGCCCTCGGCGATGGCTTTTTGCGTCAGCAGCATGCGGCGCACATCGGGGTGCCAGATTAGGGCATCTGCCACCTGCTCGGGTTCTTTCTTGCCCGACAGCGCGCGCATGGAGCGGCGCTCTTGGGCGTAGGGCAATGCGCCCTGGAACGACAGCTCGGCATGGGCCACACCCTGGATGGCGGTGCCGATGCGGGCCGTGTTCATGAAGGTGAACATGGCTTCCAGGCCCTTGTTGGGCTCGCCAATCAAGGTGCCGATGGCGCCGTCAAAGTTCAGCACGGCCGTCGCATTGGCGGCGATGCCCATTTTGTGCTCCAGCGAGCCGGTGTTGACGCCATTGCGCGCACCGACCGCGCCGTCAGCAGCGACAGCAAACTTCGGGACAACGAACAGCGAGATGCCACGGGTGCCCGCTGGCGCATCGGGGAGGCGGGCCAGCACGATGTGGACGATGTTTTCCGCCAGATCGTGGTCACCGGCCGAGATAAAAATCTTGGTGCCCGTCAGCGCATACGTGCCATCCGCTTGCGGCTCGGCACGGGTCTTGACCTGGGCCAGATCGGTGCCGCACTGGGGCTCGGTCAGGCACATGGTGCCGGTCCATTCACCCGCCACCAGGCGCGGCAAGTAGACGGTCTTAATGGCGTCCGTGCCGTACTGCAGCAGCGTGTTGATGCAGCCAATGCTCAGGCCGGGGTACATGTTGAACGACCAGTTGGCCGCGCCCATCATTTCCGACTTCATCAGGTTCAGCGACATGGGCAGGCCCTGGCCGCCGTATTCCACGGGAAAGGACAGGCCTTGCCAGCCACCGGCCACGAACTCGGCGTAGGCCTCCTTGAAACCCTTGGGCGTGGTCACCACGCCGTCATTCAGTTTGCAGCCTTCCTTGTCACCGGATGCGTTCAGTGGTGCCAGCACCTCTTCGCACAGCGTGGCCGCGCCTTCCAGAATGGCATCGACCATCTCGGGCGTGGCTTCGCCGCCATTGGACAGCATGCTGTAGTGCTGGGGGTAGTCCAGCACTTCGTTGATCAGAAAGCGCATGTCGCGCAGGGGGGCTTTGTATTGCAGCATGGTGGCGAATCTCTTTAACGTTCAATGATGGCGACAACGCCTTGGCCACCTGCGGCGCAGATGGAGATCAACCCGCGGCCGGAGCCCTTTTGCGCCAGCATCTTGGCCAGCGTGGCCACGATGCGGCCGCCGGTTGCGGCAAAGGGGTGACCCGCAGCCAGCGAGCTGCCGTTCACGTTCAACTTCTTCATGTCGATCTTGCCCAACGGCTTGTCCAGACCCAGCTGCTGCTTGCAGAACACCTTGTCCTGCCATGCGTTCAGCGTGCACAACACTTGGGCAGCAAAGGCTTCGTGGATTTCGTAGTAGTCAAAGTCTTGCAGCGTCAGGCCGGCGCGCGCCAGCATGCGGGGCACGGCGTAGGCCGGGGCCATCAGCAGGCCTTCCTTCTTGTCGAAGAAGTCCACGGCAGCCACTTCGCTGAAGGTGATATAGGCCTGAACCGGCAGATTGCGCGCGGCGGCCCACTCTTCGCTGGCCAGCAGCACGGCAGATGCGCCATCGGTCAGCGGTGTGGAGTTGCCGGCGGTCAGCGTGCCCTGGCCGGGTGCTACCTTCTTGTCGAACACGGGCTTGAGCGAACGCAGCTTCTCGATCGTCAGGTCGGCGCGCAGGTTGTTGTCCTTGGTAACACCCTTGAACGGTGTCATCAGGTCGGTGAAGAAACCGTTGTCGTAGGCCTTGGCCAGGTTCTGGTGGCTCTTCAACGCCAGTTCGTCTTGGGCTTCACGGGTGATGGCCCATTCACGCGCCATGATCTCGGCGTGTTCACCCATGGAGAAACCGGTGCGTGGCTCGCCATTGCGGGGCAGCGCGGGCTTGAGCAGCATGGAGGGGCGCACACGTGCGGCAATCGCCAGGCGCTGGGCGCCGGTCTTGGCACGGGACAGGTCCAGCAGGATCTTGCGCAGCTTTTCGTTCAACGCAATGGGGGCGTCCGATGTGGTGTCCACACCGCCGGCAATGCCGCTGTCGATATGGCCCAGCGCAATCTTGTTGGCCACCAGCATGGCGGCTTCGAGGCCGGTGCCGCAGGCTTGCTGGATGTCAAAGGCCGGGGTTTCGCGGGCCAGCGTGGTGGACAGCACAGATTCGCGCACCAGGTTGAAGTCACGCGAATGCTTCATGACCGCACCGGCCACCACGTCACCCAGGCGTTCGCCGTGCAGGTTGTAGCGGTCCACCAGGCCTTGCAGCGTGGCGGTCAGCATCTCCTGGTTGGAGGCTTGGGAGTAGACGGTATTGGAGCGGGCGAAAGGGATGCGGTTGCCGCCCAGGATGGCGACGCGGCGAACGGTGGTGTTGGTGGTCATGGGTGTGTTGTTCCGTGTGGGGAGAAAAACAAATTCAATGGCTTTGCTACGGTTTTAGCAGCTAAGTTGGCCGCGCAGATGGGGGCGCATGCCCTTTTTGTCGCGCACTTCAAACTGCGCGCCGTGGGCGGATCGCTCGGTCCACAGCGTGGCGCGGCCAGGCAGCATCAACGGGGTCTTGAATTCGACAGTGGCCGATGCCTGCTCCAGTGGGTCGGCCGGCAGCAGGTACGACAGCGCCCGCGCCTTGGTCCACATGCCATGGGCAATGGCGCGCTGGAAGCCAAACAGCTTGGCGGTGATGGCCGTCAGGTGGATGGGGTTGCGGTCGCCCGACACGGCGCCGTAGCGGCGGCCCATGTCGGCGGGCGCCGTGAACTCGGTCTGGCAGGACAACGATGTGTCCAACGCCAACTGGCTGGCAAAGGGCTGGCCGGCAGTCTCTTTGACACCTACGCGCAGCAGGCTTTGTGTGGCGCTCCACACCAGCTCGCCGTCCCGCAGGATGCGCAGGTCCAGCGTGAAACCCTGGCCCTTTTCATGCGTGAACAGTTGGCCGGTGCCCATCTCCACACGCACCGTGTCGCCCGCGCGCAGGGATTTGTGTTGCTCGATGCTGTTGGCCAGGTGCACCGTGCCCATGGCGGGCCACGGGCATTCGGGCGAACACATATACGCGGTCACCAGAGGGAAGGTCAGCATCTGCGGGTAGATCAGCGGCACACCTTGCGACGCGCTAAAGCCGGTCAGTGCGGCGTAACGTGCAATATGGTTTGCACCCAGTGTGACGCTGGGGATGGCCAGCTCGACCTTGGGCAAGGACTTGACCAGACCGGGGCGTTTGCCGCCCGTGCCCAGGGCACGGAAAAAGGTGGCCGCCAGGCTGGGGGAGCCGGTGATTTCTTGGGTGGTGGTTGTCATAGTGTTAGGCACCGATCAGGCTTTGGCCGCAGACGCGGACCACGTTGCCGGTCAAACCACCGGATGCGGGGGATGCAAACCAGGCAATGGCTTCGGCCACGTCGACAGGTTGACCGCCCTGCCCCATGGAGTTCATGCGGCGGCCGGCTTCGCGGATCGCAAACGGCACGGCGGCCGTCATCTGGGTTTCGATGAAACCGGGCGCCACGGCGTTGATGGTGATGCCATTCTTCGCCAGCACCGGTGCCATGCTTTGCACCATGCCAATGACACCGGCCTTGGACAAGGCGTAATTCGTCTGACCCAGATTGCCGGCAATGCCGGAGATGGACGAAACACACACAATGCGCGCACCGGCCTTCAGCGCGCCCGATGCCACCAGCGCGTCATTGATGCGCTCTTGTGTGGACAGGTTGACGTTGACAACTGCTTGCCACAGGTGATCCTTCATGTTGGCAATGGTCTTGTCGCGTGTGATGCCGGCGTTATGCACGACCACGTCCCAGCCACCGTCGGCCAGTGCCGCATCCACCAGCGCTTGTGGCGCTTCGGCGGAGCCGATGTCCAGCGCGAGTGCCTTGGCACCCAGACGATTGGCAACAGCGTCGAGACCTTCCTTGGCTTGCGGCACATCCAGGCAGATGACCTGTGCGCCGTCACGCGCCATGACCTCGGCGATGGATTCGCCAATACCGCGCGATGCGCCGGTCACCAGAATCTTCTTGCCAGCCAGTGGCTGGTTCCAGTCCACTGCGCCATTGGCGGCTGTGGGAGCCGCCAGGCGCACGACCTGCGCCGACACATAGGCCGAACGGGGTGACAGCAAAAAGCGCAGCGTGTTTTCCAGCTGGTCTTCGGCACCCTCGGCCACGTACACCAGTTGCACGGTGATGGCACGTTTGAGTTCCTTGGCCAGGGCACGGGTCAGGCCTTCCAGCGCGCGCTGGATGGTGGCTTGGCGCGGATTGGCACAGGCTTCGGGCGGGCGGCCCAGCACGACCACACGGCCACAGGGCAGCACGGAGCGCGCGGCGTCGTGGAAGAAGTTGTACAGGGCATCGGACTGGTCGCTGTCGGTCAGGCCAGTGGCGTCGAACACCAGCGCCTTGACCTTTTCACCCGGCTGGTCGGCTACGCCCCAACGCCCGGTCATCATGCCGGCTTCGTTGGCCAGACCCATCCATTGCGGCAGGCTCTTGTGGGCCACGGTCTGCGCGCCCATGGATTTGAAAGCGGCGACCAATGCATTCAGCAGTTGGGGGGTACCACCGCCACCGATCAGCACGCCGCCCTTGATGACGGGTTGGCCGGGCTTGAAACGCTCCAAAGGCAGGGGTTGTGGCAGGCCCAGCATTGCTGCAATACGTGAGCCCAAAGTTGAGTTGGCAAAGCCAAGGTACGAATCGTTCATGAGAGGGAAGCTCCTTTGGGGCGCGATAGTACCGACCAATTGGTCATTTAGCGTAGAGCGCTCTGCCTAACCGAATATTGCAGTGCATCAAACCCATGCATCAAACGCTCGCCCGCTTGGGCGGTAAGGTGTGCAACAGGATGCGCTTCATCACCGTTGCATACTGCCGCAATAGGCTGCCCCTGTTGTAGGCAAGGCCATATTTGCGGCACAGCGCCTGGATCTGCGGCGCCACCTCGGGGTAGCGGTGGGCCGGCATGTCGGGGAACAGGTGGTGCTCAATCTGGTGGCTCAGATGACCGGTCAAGATGTGGAAGAGCCGCCCGCCCGTGAGGTTGCTGGAGCCCGAGAGCTGGCGCAGGTACCAGTCGCCCCGCGTTTCGTTGCGTGTGTCTTCCTCGCGGTACAGGGCCACCCCATCGGGGAAATGGCCGCAGAAGATGATGAGGTAGGTCCACAGGTTGCGGATCAGGTTGGCGCAGAAGTTGCCCGCGAGCACGCGCGGCGCGCTCCACAGTGCCAGCGCCGGGAACAACAGGTAGTCCTTGAACCAGACCTTCCCGACCTTGGTCAGGAACCGGTCCAGCCGCGCCTTGAACTCGGCCTTGGGCATGGCGCCGTGTTTGTAGCGGCCGATCTCCAGGTCGTGCGAGCCCACGCCGTACTGAAAGCCCATGGCCAGCATCAGATTCGCCAGCGGCTGGAACCAATGGCGGGGCTTCCACTTTTGCGCCTCGGTCATGCGCAATAGCGAGTAACCCACATCGCGGTCCTTGCCCAGAATGTTGGTGTAGGTATGGTGGGTCACGTTATGCGAATGCCGCCACTGCTCACCATCGCAGGCGATGTCCCACTCGAAGGTTTGTGAGTTCAGCGCCGGGTCGCCGGTCCAGTCGTACTGGCCGTGCATGACGTTGTGGCCGATCTCCATGTTGTCCAGAATCTTGGCGTGGGCCAGGGCCAGCACACCGGCTAGCCAACTCAAGGGGCCAAGACCAAAATGCAGCAGCGCACGGCCACCGATTTCGCTGGCGCGGCTGATGCGGATCATGTTGCGGATGTGATCAACGTCGGCCTGGCCCAGCTTGTTCATCACGCTGTCGCGGATGGTGTTGACCTCGCGCTCGAAGTCGGCAACCTGCTCGCGGCTCAGGGAATGTGGATTGGCAAAGTGCATGGTGTGGTGCTCGTGTTTGTTGGGTCTGGGTTGTTGTTGAAGGGCCTACAAGGCCAGCGCCACATCAGAGCGCGCGGTGGAGATACACAGGCGTATCAGTTCGTTCGGCGCGGATGACACCTCACCGGTCTGCAGGTTTTCCACCGTGCCATGGGTTTTGATGCACTGGCAGGAACGGCAGATGCCGATGCGGCATCCGTGCTTGGGTGCGAGCCCCGCGCGCTCGGCCTGCACCAGCAAGGGTGCGGTGCCCTGGGTCGTGAAGCTGCTGCCACTGTGGGCGAACTTCACCTGAACCGGCGTGCCCGGCGCGGTGCTGGGCAACAGCGGCGCGCCCACAAAGCGCTCGCTGAACAGTGGCGAAGCCAAGCCCTTTGCCTCCCAGTACGCACTGATGGCATCCATGAAACCGGCGGGGCCGCACATCCAGGTGCTGCGCTCTGAAAGATCGGACATTTGTTGGGCCAACGTCTGGGGTGTCAAGCGCCCGGCGGCTGCGTCATAGTGCAGCACCAAACGCAGGCTGGGGAAGTCGGCCGCTATTGCCTGCAATTGGGCTGCGAATATCAGGTCGTCCGGCGCGCGGCACACGTGCAGAAACACCACATCGCCCCGGTAAGCGCGGGCCTTCAAGTCGCGCAGCATGGACATCACCGGCGTAATGCCGCTGCCTGCGCTCAGCAGCAGCATTTTTGCGGGCAATTCCTTGGGCAACACAAACTCACCCATGGCCTGGCTGATGGTCAGAACATCGCCCACACGGACCGTGCGGTGCAGGTGTTGCGAGACCAAACCTGGGTCTTGTCGCTTGACGGTAAAGGCAATACACCGCGCTCCCGACCGCGACGACAGGCTGTAGGCCCGCTCCACGCGCCGGCCATCGATCTCCAACTGCACCCGCACAAACTGCCCGGCCTCTGCACCCGCCCACAGGGCATTGGGCTGCAACACAAAGGTCTTGGTAGCAGCTGTCTCTTCCACAATGCGCACCACGCGGGCTCGTACGTCGGTCAATGACAGCAAGGGGTGTATGGCGGCGAGCGCATCTTCGACCGCGCTGAGCCGAACAATGGACTCCACCCAAGGGTGCCGTAGGGCCTTGACCAGCGGCGTATTGACCGCCATTGCCATGCGATGAACGCTGCCTGTGGCATGGGGCGTGGTGGCTGTGAAGGATGCTTGCATGGTGTCTCCAGGTTGCAATGACTTGATTGTGTACATTCGTACACAAATATTCAATGCAAAAGCCCAAATCTAGGGAGATAAACCAATTTATTCATTGCACAGCATAAAATACAAACGTACACAACAAATGCCACATGACCAAACCCACCGCCCCCGCAGACCCCAAGGACAAGCTGACCCGCACCGAGCGCAAGGACCTCACCCGCAACAGCTTGTTGCAGGCTGCGCTGGCGCTGATGGGCGAAGGCCGCAGCTTCACCAGCCTGGGCATACGCGAGATCGCGCGCGAGGCCGGTATGGTGCCCAATGCCTTCTACCGGCACTTTCGCAATACCGATGAGCTGGGCCTGGAACTGGTCGAAGAGATGGGCATTGCGCTGCGCCGCCTGCTGCGCGAGGCACGCCAGACCGGTGCCGCAGATGCGGACATCGTGCGCCGCTCGGTGCAGGTTTACCGCCACTATGTGGTGGACAACCGCCTGTTGTTCCTGTTCGTGTCCAGCGAACGCTCGGGTGGCAGCCGCATCCTGCGCATGGCGATTCGCAACGAGGTGACCCACTTCACGAACGAAATGGCACAGGACTTCCGCCGCCTGGGCGCCTACAAAGACCTGTCCACCGCCAGCCTGCAAATGGTCTGCGGCCTGATCGTGACCTCCATGCTGGCCGCAGCCCCCGAGATACTGGACCTGCCGCCCGACCAGCCCATGCTGGAGACCGAAATGACCGAAAACTTCGTGAAGCAATTGCAACTGGTTCTGATAGGCGCGTCCAGTTGGAAGGAGAACGGGAAAGAGAGCGCACGCAAAACCTGAACAAAAAAACGTGTGCAGGCTTGGCCTGTCGCCGCTAGACTAAATCCATGGTGGCCGCATGCTGAACAATTCAACGCTCTTGTTGGTGCAGATCAGCTTGACGGTCTTGACGACCCTGCTGCTGATCGCTGCAGCACTGTCTACGGACGCCTTGGCCGAACAACGCCTCTGGGCGCTGGGCAATGTGGTGAGTTGCCTGGGGCTGGCCGTCGGCAACATGACCGAGCTGCCCGAGGTGGTGCACGGCGGCATCAGCTACGCATTGCTGGGTTTGGGCATGGCCCTCGTACTGCGAGGCGTATGCCGGTTTTGTGACTACGCAATGGCCTGGCAATGGCTGCCTGGCATTACTGCAGTCACTTTTGCCATCCCCGCGTATTTTGCGACCGTGCAACCCGACCAGACCGCGCGGCTGGTAGCCACCGGGCTCTTGCTGGGTGGACTCAATCTGGCCTGCGCGATCACGTTGGTGCGCGGCCTGCGGGGCAGCGTACGCGCCATGATGTGGATAGCCGTCAGCGGCTTTACTGCACTGGGGCTGGCGCTGGTACTGCGCTCCGTCTACCAGTTGGCGGCACACGCCCGTGGTTCTGGCACGGTATCCGACGAAACGCTGATGTCCGCAACCATTTTGGCGGTGGCGCTGGCGCAGGTGACCATTGCCTTTGGACTGATCATGCTGGTGGCCCATCGCTACGCTGAAAAGCTCAATCGCCTGACCCTGCTGGACCCGCTGACCGGCACCCTGAACCGCCTCGGCATGGAACGCATGGGGCAGCGCGTGCTGATCCGCTCGCGGCAAAGCATGCGCCCCGTGGCAGTGGCCTTGGTGGACGCCGACCATTTCAAAGCCATCAACGACCAGCATGGCCACCCCGTGGGCGACCAGGTGTTGACCCATCTGGCCAACTTGCTGATTGCCCAGGTTCGCCCCGGTGATCTGGTGGTGCGCTACGGCGGCGAAGAGTTCTTGCTGCTGTTGGATGGTTCGGGCCCCGAATCGGCTTTTCGCATTGCCGACCGTCTGCGCGAGCTGGTCACACAAGCCCAGGTTGCCACGCCGGCCGGCCCCATCCGCTACCAGGTCAGCATGGGCGTCAGCAACTCGGACAAATCGGGGCACACCTTGAGCCAGTTGATTCTAGACGCCGACGCCGCGTTATACAGGGCCAAACAGGAAGGTCGCAACCGGGTGTGCATGGGATAATTGCGCCATGACCATTACCTACAAAGACGCCCAGGGCATTGCGGGCATGCGCGTTGCAGGCCGCCTCGCCTCTGAAGTGCTGGACTACCTCACGCCCTTCGTCAAACCCGGTGTCACCACCAACGAACTGGACAAGCTGGCACACGACTACATCACCCAGGTGCAAGGCGGTATTCCGGCCCCGCTGAACTACAAGGGCGGCGGCAATATCCCCTACCCCAAGTCCATCTGCACCTCGGTCAACCACCAGGTCTGCCATGGCATTCCCAACGACAAGCCGCTGAAAAAAGGCGATGTGGTCAACATCGACGTCACCGTCATCAAGGACGGCTGGCACGGCGACACCAGCCGCATGTTCCCGGTGGGCGAGGTCTCCATCGCCGCCAAGCGCCTTGCCAACATCACCTACGAGGCCATGTGGAAGGGCATCATGCTGGTCAAACCCGGCATCCACCTGGGTGACATTGGTTTTGCGATCCAGAAGTTTGCCGAAGGCCACGGGTTCAGCGTGGTGCGCGAGTTCTGCGGCCATGGCATTGGCCAAGTTTTCCACGAAGAACCCCAAGTGCTGCACTATGGCCGCCCAGGTACGCTGGAAAAGCTGGTCGAAGGCATGACCTTCACGATCGAGCCCATGATCAATGCTGGCAAAAAAGAAATCAAGGACGGCCCCGAGAAAGACGGCTGGACCATCGTCACCAAGGACCATTCGCTGTCCGCCCAGTGGGAGCACACCGTGCTGGTCACACCCACCGGCTATGAGGTGATGACGCTGTCCGCCGGCTCCCCGCCCACGCCGGCATTTGTGCCCGCACAAGCCGCTGCTGCTGCCTGACACCGCTGGCGCGTAACGACGACGGCACGGTACCCATGGCTGATTTACAGGCAATCCGCAACGCCTACCGCGCCGACAAAACCCAACTGCTGCAGAACCTGGGCCAGGGCGATGCCACCGGGCGCGACGTGCACAAGGCCCTGGTCCGACTGGCGCATCTGGCCGACGGCGTGCTCAAACAACTGTGGGACCACGCCGGCCTGCAGCACCCCTTTGCACTGCTGGCAGTCGGCGGCTTTGGGCGTGGCGAGCTGTTTCCGCACTCCGACGTGGACGTTCTGCTGCTGCTGCCCGACGGCTACGACCCGCACTACGACACCGCGCTCAAGGGCCGCATCGAGGCGTTCATCGGCAGTTGCTGGGATGTGGGGCTGGAAATCGGCTCCAGCGTGCGCACCCTGGGCGATTGCCTGGCCGAAGCCGCCAAGGATGTGACCATACAGACCGCGTTGCTGGAATGCCGGCTGATCACCGGCAATGCCGATCTGGTGCAGCAGTTCAAGACCGCCTTCTTCAAGGCCATGGACGCACGGGCCTTCTTTGTAGCCAAGACACTGGAGCTGCGCCAGCGCCACACCAAGTTCGAAAACACCCCCTACGCGCTAGAGCCCAACTGCAAGGAATCGCCCGGCGGCATGCGCGACCTGCAGATCATCCTGTGGGTGGCCAAGGCCGCAGGCTTTGGCGATAACTGGCATGCACTGGCGGTCAATGGCCTGGCCACGCCTTTTGAGGTGAAGCAGATCCAGCGCAACGAATCGCTGCTGATGCGCATACGCGCCCGCCTGCACCTGATCGCCAACCGGCGCGAAGACCGCCTGATCTTTGACATGCAGAACGCGGTGGCCGAATCCTTTGGCTACACGACCAAGACCCTGGTCTCCAAAAGTACACCGCCAAAACGCACCGTGGTGCGTGCCAGCGAGGCGCTGATGAAACGCTACTACTGGGCCGCCAAGGCGGTGGCCCAGCTCAACCAGATTCTGCTGCTGAACATTGAAGAGCGGCTCAACCCCTCCACCCACGCGCCACGCCGCATCAACGACCGCTTCAACGACAAGGCCGGCATGATCGATGTGGTCAGCGACGACCTGTACCAGCGCGAACCCCACGCCATCCTGGAGACCTTTCTGGTCTACCAGACCGTAGTGGGCGTCAAGGGTCTGTCGGCCCGCACGTTGCGCGCGCTGTACAACGCCCGCAACCTGATGGATGCGCGCTTTCGCAGCGACCCGGTTAATCGCCAGACCTTCCGCCAAATTTTGATGGAGCCCCAGGGCACGACGCACGCCATGCGGCTGATGAACCAGACCTCGGTGCTGGGGCGTTATCTGTGGGTGTTCCGCCGCATCGTGGGGCAGATGCAGCACGACCTGTTCCACGTCTACACGGTGGACCAGCACATCCTGATGGTGTTGCGCAATATGCGCCGCTTCTTCATCGTGGAGCACTCCCACGAATACCCGTTCTGCTCGCAGTTGGCCGCGGGTTGGGACAAGCCCTGGCTGCTGTCCATTGCCGCCATCTTCCATGACATTGCCAAGGGCCGCGGTGGCGACCACTCCGACCTGGGCGGCGCCGAGGTGCGGCGTTTCTGCAAGCAACATGGCTTCTCGGGTGAAGATGCGCAACTGATCGAGTTCGTCGTGCGCGAACACCTGACGATGAGCCGCATCGCCCAAAAAGCCGACTTGAGCGACCCGCGCGTCATCGCCGACTTTGCCAAACGCGTCGGTAACGAGCGCCAGCTGACTGCCCTGTATCTGCTGACCGTAGCCGATATTCGTGGCACATCGCCCAAGGTGTGGAATGCCTGGAAGGGCAAGTTGCTGGAAGACTTGTACCGCTACACCAGCCGCGCGCTGGGTGGCCACGCACCCGACCCCGATGCCGAGGTGGAGGCCCGCAAGCGCGAGGCCCTGGTCATCGTCAACATGCACTCCCTGCCCTTTGAGGCGCACAAGCCGTTGTGGGATACGCTGGACGTGGGCTACTTCATGCGCCACGACGCGGCCGATATCGCCTGGCACACGCGCCACCTGTCGCGCGTGGTCGGCACCGGCAAGGCCGTGGTGCGCGCACGCCGTTCACCCGCGGGCGAAGGTTTGCAGGTGCTGGTTTACACACCGGACCAAAGCGATTTGTTTGCCCGTATCTGCGGCTACTTTGAGCAGCGCGGCTTCAGCATTCTGGATGCGCGCATCCACACGGCCAAGAACGGCTACGCGTTGGATACCTTCCAGGTGGTCACCTCGGCCGGCCCCGAGGAATACCGCGAAATCACCAGCATGATCGAGAACGGTCTGGCCAAGGTGATTGCCGACGCCGGCCCCCTGCCCAAACCCAGCCGCGGCCGGGTCTCGCGCCGAGTCAAGAGCTTCCCCATCGCGCCGCGCGTGACGCTGACGCCGGACGAAAAAGGCCAGCGCTGGCTGCTCAATGTATCGGCCAGCGACCGTGTGGGCCTGCTCTACAGCCTGGCCCTGGTGCTGGCCCGCCACCAGGTCAATGTGCAACTGGCCAAGGTGGCCACCTTGGGCGAGCGGGTGGAAGACACCTTCCTCATCGACGGGCCGGAGCTGCAGCACAACAAGAAGCAGATCGAGATAGAGACCGAATTACTGGAAGCCCTGGCGGCTCAGTGAGCTCGCTACTTATTTAGTAGCGAGTAACGCATATTTGGCGAGGGCTAGCGCCGTTT
The DNA here is from genome assembly GCF_059418585.1 of Rhodoferax sp. GW821-FHT07G04. Lineage (NCBI taxonomy): Bacteria > Pseudomonadati > Pseudomonadota > Betaproteobacteria > Burkholderiales > Comamonadaceae > Rhodoferax > Rhodoferax sp. GW821-FHT07G04. The sequence continues at coordinate 143,274 of NZ_JBWKQD010000004.1, read as the reverse complement.
TTTATTTAGTGCGGCGACCAAGTAACCCAAAATGGGTTAGATTTTTGAGAAAACCTGGGCTTCTTCAAACAAGGGGGTCAGGTCGCCCAACCGGGCAATGACCTCTTCCAGCGTACCACCCAGGCGTTTGGCCACCTGGGGCGGGAGTTCCTCGACCAGGTGGTTACCGGCAAAACCGAACTTGAGCTGCTTGCTGATCTGGTTGGCCGCAAACACGCAGGCAATCATGTCGGAGTCGGCCAGCTCGGGGCCGTATTGGTGGCGAATCGTCTCCACCAGCTTGGGGGCAAAGCGCCATTTCTCGACCAGCATGGCGCCCACCACGGCATGGTCCACCTCAATGACCTGGCGCAAGGCCAGGTGCAGCGATGTGCCCTGCTGCTGGCTGATGTCCAGCGCGGCGCGGAACTCTTTGGGCATGAACTGGGCCAGCACCACCTTGCCAAAATCGTGTAGCAGGCCGGCGATAAAGCAGTCCATCGGGTCGGCATCGTCCACCTTGAGCGCCAGCTGCTTGGCAATGGCAGCCGTGGCCAAGGAATGCAGCAAATACTGCTGCCCGTCGAAACCGGCTTCGTTGGTCTTGGGCAGCATGCCGATGGCGGCAATGCTCAGGGCCAGGTTCTTGATGGTGTTGAAGCCCAGGTAGACCACCGAGTGGCCCACCGACGTGATCTGCTTGGGCAGGCTGTAGTAGGCGGAGTTGACGACCTTGAGTATCTTGACGGTCAGCACCGGGTCTTTATCGATGACCTCGACCAGGTCCTTGGGTGTGCTGTTGACATCGCGCGTGAGCTCCAGAACCCGTTGCACGCTCTTGGGAAAGGCCGGCATACCGTCCACGGCAGCGGCGAGCTTTTTGGTGAGTTCGGGGCTCATGGGCGTCAGGTGAGTTCCGGGAACAAAACCTCAGTGTAGCCAAATTGGCTGAAATCGCGAACCCGCATCGGGTAGAGCTTGCCCCACAAATGGTCGCACTCATGCTGAACTACGCGCGCATGGAAGCCGTCCACGGTGCGGTCGATGGGGTCACCGTACTGGTCAAAGCCGGTGTAGCGTATACGCGACCAACGTGGCACCAGACCGCGCAGGCCAGGGACGGACAGGCAGCCTTCCCAATCGTCTTCTTCCGGTGTTTCACCGGTTGCACTACCGTCTGCGGACAGCGGCGTGATGACCGGATTGACCAGCACAGTCGGTGGCACGATGGGCCGATCGGGATAGCGCGGGTTCCTGTCGCGGCTGCCGAAGATGACAACCTGCAAATCCACGCCGATCTGTGGCGCGGCCAGGCCCGCACCATTGGCGGCCTTCATCGTGTCCAGCAGGTCGGTGATCAGCAGGTGCAGCGCGTCGGAGTCGAAGTCGGCCTTTGGCACGGGTTGGGCGACACGCAGCAGGCGCGGGTCGCCCATTTTGAGGATGTCACGTACTGTCATGGGTGTTGGGATTCAAGAAGTTTGAGTTGTTGCAACAGAACGGGCACGTCAGTCTGCACAATGCTCCACAAGATGTCGTTGTCCAGGCCCAGATAGCCATGGATCAGCTGGTTACGCGTAGCAATCAACATCCGCCACGGAATAGTCGGCTGGGCATTGCGTACGTCTTGGGGAATATGGGTTGCAGCTTCACCAATTAGCTCAAGATTGCGCACCGTTGCATCGAAACGCATGGCATCCACCACGAACTGGGTTTGCTGCAGCCCTTGCGTGAACGCCAGGACCTTTTCACAAAAGCCTACCATGTCCGTTATGTAAAAGCGCCACTCCCGCTCAGACATGCACCGCGTCCTTCAGCACGTAGGGCCGTAACTCTGGGCGCAATGCTTTCTCGGTTACCAGATCGACGGGGCAGCCCAACACATCTTCCAGATAAAACTGAACCCCGAAAAACTGCGCAGAGGTAGCCGGACCGACAAAACTCACCAGCAAATCCACATCGCTACCTGGCTTTGCCGCATCGCGAGCAGTAGACCCGAACAAGGCCAGTGACGCGACGCCAAAGCGCCGCACGATCTGTGCTTTGTGCTCAGACAGGGCTTGGAGTGCGGCCGCGCGGTTCATGGTGGCAGTTTAAGGCAATGCTGAGCATCACGAACCGCCGTCTTTCCCACTCTCCGTATCGCCAGCCATTAAGGCAGTCATTGCCGCCTCGTCAATCACCGCCACACCCAGAGTCTGCGCCTTTTCCAGCTTGCTGCCGGCATCCGTACCGGCGACCACATAGTCGGTTTTCTTGCTGACGGAGCCAGCCACTTTGGCGCCAGCGGCCTCCAGCAAGTCCTTGGCCTGGTCGCGGCTCAGTGTAGGGAAGGTGCCGGTCAGTACAAAGGTCTTGCCGGCCAGCGGCTTGGGCGCCTGGGCGGCGGGCTCACCCTCTTCCCACGTGACGCCGCAGGCGCGCAACTGCTCGACCACCTCGCGGTTGTGGGCTTGGGCGAAGAAAGTGTGCAGGCTTTTGGCGACGATAGGCCCCACATCGTTGACCTCCAACAGTTGTTCCTCAGACGCGCCCATGATGGCGTCCAGCGTACCGAAGTGGCGTGCCAGGTCCTTGGCGGTAGCCTCGCCGATGTGGCGTATGCCCAGGCCAAACAGGAAGCGCGGCAGTGTGGTGCGCTTGGATTTTTCCAGCGCGTCGACAATATTCTGGGCCGATTTCTCGGCCATGCGGTCCAATGCCGCTAGCGATGCCAGACCCAATTTGTACAGGTCGGGTAGCGTGCGGATGACATTGGTCTCCACCAGTTGGTCGACCAGTTTCTCGCCCAGTCCTTCGACCTCGACCGCGCGGCGCTGCGCGTAGTGCAGGATAGCCTGCTTGCGCTGGGCACCACAAAACAGGCCGCCGCTGCAGCGGTGGTTCATCTCGGTCTTTTCACGTACTACGTCGCTGCCGCAGATGGGGCAGGTGCGGGGCATACGGAAGTTGGGCACATAGACCGCGCGGGGGCCGGTGCTGACCACACCAACCACCTCGGGGATCACATCGCCCGCTCGGCGCACGATGGCCTGGTCACCCACGCGCACCTTCTTACGGCGCATTTCAAACAGGTTGTGCAGCGTGGCGTTCGTCACCGTCACGCCGCCCACAAACACCGGTGCCAACCGCGCCACGGGCGTCAGCTTGCCGGTGCGGCCCACTTGCACGTCAATGCCCAACACCGTAGTGAGTTGCTCCTGCGCCGGGTACTTGTGCGCCACGGCCCAGCGCGGCTCGCGGCTGACAAAGCCCAGGCGCTGCTGCAAGGCCAGGCTGTTGACCTTGTAGACCACACCGTCGATATCAAAGGGAAGCTGGTCACGGGTCTGGCCGATGCGCTGGTGGTATGCTATCAATTCAAGAGCGCCTTGTGCCCGTTCCACGAGGGCTGCGACCGGAAAACCCCAATGCTTCAAAGTCTGCAGCATGTCGAAGTGGGTACCGAAGACGGGACCGCCCTGCTCTGCTGACGTGACCTCGCCCAGACCATAGGCGAAGAAGCTCAAGGGGCGCTGGGCCGCAATGCCAGGGTCCAGCTGGCGCACGGCACCGGCCGCGGCGTTTCGCGGGTTCACAAAGGTTTTCTCGCCTTTGTCACGCTGCTTCTCGTTCATGGCCTCGAAGTCATCGCGGCGCATATAGATTTCGCCACGCACCTCCAGAATAGGGGGCACACCTTGCGGTAGCTTCAAAGGTATCTGGCCTATGGTGCGGATGTTCTGCGTGACGTCTTCACCAAACTCGCCATCGCCCCGCGTGGCGGCTTGCACCAACACGCCGTGCTCGTAACGCAGGTTCATGGCCAAGCCATCAAACTTGAGTTCGGCCACGTACTCCACGGCCGGGTCGGCCTCGGTCAAGCCCAGTTCTTTGCGCACACGGGCGTCAAAATTCTGCGCGCCGCTGGCCTCGGTATCCGTCTCGGTGCGGATGCTGAGCATAGGCACGGCATGGCGTACCGACGCAAATTGGTCCAGCGGTTTACCGCCCACGCGTTGCGTCGGCGAATCGGGCGTCACCCACTCGGGGTGGGCAGTTTCCAGCGCCTGCAGCTCTTGGAACAGCCGATCGTATTCGGCGTCGGGTACCGTGGGCGCGTCCAGCACATAGTACTGGTGCGCATAGCGGTGCAGGGTCTCATGCAGGGCCAGCATGCGCGCGCGGTCGGGGTGGGACGCCGGCGCTTCGCCGCCAGCAACAAACAAATCCAGATTGGCCATGGCCTCTAAAGCCCCTTCGCAGATCGGTCAGGCAAACAGGCGGCGCGCCAGCAAGGAGCCGGCGGCCAGGTCACGCTGCTCCAGCGTGTCGTACAGGCTTTCCAATTCGGAACCGATGACGTCCATGGTTTCGGCGGTCAGCAGTTGGCCGTTATCGTCGGTCACCACGCCGTCCATGGTCTGGGCCAGGGCGGCAGCGACTTCGCGCATGCGCACAAAGGGCTGTTCGGTCCGGTCGACATGGGCCACGTCCAGGTGCAGGGCAATGTCACGCACGGCAGACTGGGCCGGGTCTTCGGCCAGTGCGGCCTGCGGGTCAAAGCTCAAGATCAGCACGGGCGCCAGGCCTTCGGTGCTGGCGGGCAACACCATGCGGCCGGGGATGACGCCGGCCACAAAGCCCAGGCGTGCGGCATTCTGCTGCACGTAGCCAGGGCTCCAGGAGGCGTTACGGGCGCGAATCGTGAAGCTCAGTTGCGCGTCGTGGGCGCTGGCAAATTGGTCCAGCTCGCGGGCGCGGGCCACTTCTTCCAGCATTTCCGGGAATTCGGGCGTGGCGTTGATGGCGTCGGCAAAGGCCTGGGTCTTGACCACGTATTCGGAGTATTCGATTTCGTTCAAGGCGCCGGCACGGTTGGCCAGTTGCACACCGGCCTGGAAACCGCCGTAACGCTGGCCGGGCACGGGGACTTCCCAGTTCAAGGTGGTCAGGTTGTAGCCCTCGATGGCGAAGGGCTTGGTCCCTGCGCGGCGCGTGGCGGGCATGGCGGCGATGGCGGCCTCGCCCGATACCACCATATTGGGGCCATCCAGCGCGATGGTGGCGATGACGTCGATCAGCGAATCCATGACCGAGCGGCGTGCCACCGGCGGCAGGTTCATGGGCTGGGTGTCACCCCGGGCGTCGGTGTCAAACGAAGGCTCACGCAGTGCAGCGTCGGGGCGCTCGCCCTGAGGCTCGGGCTGGGCCTGGCGGGGCGCATGCTTGCGTGCGTTCCAGGCGCTGTGGGCCACCACGGCCGCCAGCACTACGCCGCCCGCTATTGCCAAACCGATTTGTAGGTTGCTCATAGGGATGGTGCCTCCTGCAGAGCCGCCTCAAAGGAGGCACGCGCCCCCTCGGGGGGCAGCGAATGAATATGAGCGTGGGGGTTCATAAATTACACCAGCTCAGCCAGACTCAGGGCAGACTCCATGTCCACCGCAACGATGCGGGAGACGCCCTGCTCTTGCATGGTCACACCGATCAGCTGCTCGGCCATTTCCATGGCGATCTTGTTGTGGCTGATGAAAAGGAATTGGGTTTCTTTGCTCATGCTACGCACGAGTTTGGCATAGCGCTCGGTATTGGCGTCGTCCAGCGGCGCATCCACCTCGTCCAACAAGCAGAACGGCGCGGGGTTTAACTGGAAGATGGCAAACACCAGCGCAATCGCGGTCAGCGCTTTTTCGCCACCCGACAGCAGGTGGATGGTCTGGTTCTTCTTGCCCGGTGGCTGGGCAATGACCTGCACGCCAGAGTCCAGGATCTCGTCACCGGTGATCACCAGGCGCGCATTGCCGCCGCCAAACAGCTCGGGGAACATGCGCCCGAAATGCTGGTTGACCTTCTCAAAGGTGCCGGACAGCATCTCGCGGGTCTCCGTATCGATCTTGCGGATGGCGTCCTCCAGCGTCTGCATGGCCTGAGCCAGGTCGGCATTCTGCGCGTCCAGGAACTGCTTGCGCTCGCGCGCTGCGGCCAACTCGTCGACGGCGGCCAGATTGACGGCACCCAGGGCCGCGATCTCGCGGTGCAGGCGGTCGATCTCACCCTGCATGCCGGTCAAGCGCACATTGCCGTCCTTGATGGACAGCTCCACGGCCTCCAGTTCGGCCTGGGCGTCCAGCAATTGCTGCTCGTACTGCTCAAAGCCCAGGCGTGCGGCCTGCTCCTTGAGCTGGAATTCGGTGATGCGTTGGCGCAGCGGATCCAGCTCACGCTCCAGTTGCAGGCGGCGCTCGTCGCTGGCGCGCAGCTTGGCAGTCAGGTCGTCGTATTCGCTGCGCTTGGCGCCCAGGGCCTGTTCGCGCTCCAGCTTCAGGGCCAGCGCATTTTGCAAGCCAGCCTGGGCCGCTGCATCGGTCAGGCGCGTCAACTCGTCGCGGGCGCGCTGGGCCTCGGCATGGACGGATTCGGTTTGCTGGTTGGCGGTGTCAATGGCGCGGGCCAATTCGGCATTGCGGGCCTGCAGGCTGCGCTGCGCAAACTGGGCCTCCTGGGCCTGGCGTTCCAGGGTGCGCTGCTGCTCACGGCATTGGGTCAGCTTGCGCTGCACCTCGATGACACGCTCGTCCAATTGGGCGTGGCGCTCCTGGCTGTCGGCCAGTTGCATGTCCAGCGATTCGAAGCGCCCCTCGGCCGTGACGCGGCGCTCTTGCAGGTCTTCAAGTTGCGCATCCACCTCGGACAGATCAGCATCGATCTGGGCGCTGCGCATGCGGGCCTGCTCGGCCAGTTGCGACAGGCGCAAAACCTCGACCTGCAGGGCATGGGCCTGGGTCTGGGATTCGGTCGCCTCGCGGCGCACGCTGACCAGGCGCTGGGATGCATCGGCATAGGCGGCCTCGGCACGCACCAGGGCGACGCGGGCTTCCTCGGCAATCATGGCCTGGGCGCGCAGGTCTTTTTCCAGGTTTTCGATCTCCTGTGCCCGGGCCAAGAGGCCGGCCTGCTCGGAGTCTTGCGCATAGAAGCTGACGCTGTGCGCAGTGACCACATGGCCGGACTTGAGGTAAATGCTTTCGCCGGGCTGCAGTTTGTCGCGTTGGGCCAAGGCGTCTTCAAAATGGTTGGCCGTATAGCAGCCGTGCAACCACTCGGCGAACACGGCCTTTTGGCCGGCATCGTTGATGCGCAGCAAGTCGGCCAGGCGCGGCAGCGTGGACGCGGCCTCTGGCACGGCGGCCAAGGGTGGGCTGAAGAAAGCCAGCTTGGCGGGTGGTGCATCATTGGCAAAGGCGCGCACCAGGTCCAGCCGCGACACTTCCAGCGCAGCGAGACGCTCGCGCAGTGCGCCTTCCAGCGCACTCTCCCAACCTTGTTCGATGTGGATGCGGGTCCACAGGCCTTGCAAATGGTCCAGGCCGTGCTTGGCCAGCCAGGGCTGCAGCTTGCCGTCGGTCTTGACCTTTTCTTGCAGTGTCTTCAGGGCTTCCAGCCGGGCGGAAAGGTCCGCCTGGCGGGCCGATTCGGCATTGACGGTTTGCTGCTGGTTGCGCCGGGCCTCGTCGCGCTGGGGCAGCATCTCTTGCAACTCGTGCAGGCGGGCCTCGGCAATGCCGGCGGCCTCTTGGGCTTCTTCAAGTTGGGCTTGCAGTACCTGCAGGCGCTCTTCGTCAGGGGCGGACAGGTTGCTGCGGTCTGCAACCAGGCGCTCACGGCGGTTGGCGATCTGACGCGACTGCTCTTCGATATTGCGCTGCTCCGCGGCCAGCACCTGGATTTGCTGTTGCACCTGCATGACGCTGCCACGCTGGTCGTTGGCGGCGGTCTGGGCGGCGGTCAGCGCGTCTTCCAGGTCGGGCAGTTGCTGCGCCTGTTCTTCCACTTGGGCAGACAGCAATTCGGTTTGTTCTTCGCCCAAGGCTGCCAGCTCGGCCAAGCGTTCGATTTCAGCCTGGGCATCTTCCTTGCGGGCCGCCCATTGGCCGACCTGTTCTTGCAGCGTGGCCAGACGCTGCTCGGCGCGCTGGCGGCCTTCGACGACAAAGCGGATTTCGGCTTCCAGCCGGCCCACGTCGGTACTGGCTTCGTACAGCAGGCCCTGGGCCTGGTTGACCTGGTCACCCGCGGCGTAATGGGCCTGGCGCACGGCCTCCAGATCGGCTTCGATGTGACGCAGGTCGGCCATGCGGCTTTCCAGTGCATTGACGGCACCCAGGGCGTCGGACTTGACCTTGGCCTGGTCGGCCAGGGCCTCGGCCCGTTTCAGGAACCACTGCTGGTGCTGCTTCAGCGTCACATCGGTCTGCAGCGCGTTGTATTTCAGCGCGACCTCGGCCTGCTTTTCCAGCTTCTCCAGATTGGCTGTGAGTTCGCGCAGGATGTCTTCGACACGGGTCAGGTTCTCGCGCGTGTCCGAGAGGCGGTTTTCCGTCTCGCGGCGGCGCTCTTTGTATTTGGAAACCCCGGCCGCCTCTTCCAGGAACAGGCGCAACTCTTCGGGTTTGGATTCGATGATGCGGCTGATCGTGCCCTGGCCGATGATGGCGTAAGCACGTGGCCCCAGGCCCGTGCCCAGGAACACGTCTTGCACGTCGCGGCGGCGTACCGGCTGGTTGTTGATGAAGTAGCTGGAGGTGCCGTCGCGCGTCAGCACGCGCTTGACAGCGATCTCGCCGAACTGGCCCCACTGGCCGCCAGCGCGGTGGTCGGCATTGTCAAAAATCAGCTCTACGCTGGAGCGACTGGCCGGCTTGCGGCTGGTCGTGCCGTTGAAGATGACGTCTTGCATGGACTCGCCACGCAATTCACTGGCCTTGCTCTCGCCCAGCACCCAACGCACCGCGTCCATGATGTTGGACTTGCCGCAGCCATTGGGCCCCACCACGCCCACCAATTGGCCTGGCAACAGGAAGTTGGTGGGTTCCGCAAAGGATTTGAACCCCGATAACTTGATGGAATTAAGACGCACGGACGAGAAAAACTAGAGCTAAGCGGTTGATTTCATTGGTGTTTGTGGTGTACCTACACACACCAACGGCCTGCAATCATACCGTGCGGGTACAACGCCCCCGGCGCTTGCCACACCACAGGGACAAGGCCGAGGCCTCAGGTCCGCAAAGCCGCTTCGATTTTGGTGGCCAATGCAGTCAACGAAGGGGGTTTGACGAGATAGCCTGCCACGCCCAGTGGCAAGGCCTCGCCCACCGTGCCGGGGCTGGAGTCCGCGCTCAGGAAGATGACTTTGGTATTGCTGACCATGGTACTGGGCAGGGCCCGCAGTTGCCGCACGAATTCAAGGCCGCCGACCGGCTGCATGTGGATGTCGGTCAGTATCAGGTCTGGCTTCAAGCGGGCGACTTCCTTCAGCGCGCTGCCACCCTCCTTGAAGGCATGCAGGTCCATGATGCCGATGCGACACAGGCTATTCAAGATAAAAGTGCTCATGACGTTTTCGTCTTCGACCACCATGATCCGGGCTTTTTTTATGTCCACTTCACAGCTCCAACGTTAGGCCAAATACTGTGCGACTTCTTTTTGCAAGGCTATCAGCTTGGGCAGCAGGGGAGCAAAAGCTTCTGCCACCTCGGCCCCCGTACCCGCCTTGCTCAGTTGCTCCACCTGGGCCATATGCTCACACAGCGACGGTGCACAAAAGATGGGCAGACAACCTTTTAAGGAATGCAGCAGGGGGTTGGCGCCGCGGGCGTCCTGGTGGGCCAGTAGTTCGGTGATCTGGGGCACATCGCGCTCCAACAGTTCCTGCAGCATCGGCAGCATGCCGCGCATGGCGCTCTCGTCGCCGATCTGCTCCAAAGCACGCGCAATATCCAGGTGAACCCGCACTTGCCCGTCGGGCGAAGGTGTAGCCATTGATTGCTCCTTGACTGGCCGTGGTGAAAAGCGGTGAAGCCCAAAAACCTGCCGTCCAGTGTAGCAACTGCTCGGGGATAATGGCGGCCCATGAATCCGAATTTGAACCGCCTGCAAGCTTATCCGTTTGAACGCCTGCGCCAGCTATTTGCCAACGTCACGCCCAACCCCGCCTACAGCCCCATCAGCCTGGGTATTGGTGAACCACGGCACGCTACACCGGCCCTGATCAAGCAAGCCTATTGCGACGCCATCATGGACCCGCAGGGCGGCCTGTCGGTCTACCCGGCCACCGCAGGTGTGCCCGGCCTGCGCCAGTCGATTGGGCGATGGATGCTGCGCCGCTACGGGCTGGCGCTCCATGTCGATACCCAGATCCTGCCGGTCAACGGCTCGCGCGAGGCTCTGTTTGCCTTCGCCCAGGCGGTCATAGACCCGGCGCGTCCCACTGCGGGCGGCCAGCCGGCCCTGGTCGTGTGCCCCAACCCGTTCTACCAGATCTACGAAGGCGCGGCCTTTCTGTCGGGCGTGCAGCCCTATTACGTGCCGTCCGACCCGGCCCGCAATTTCGCGCAGGACTGGGACAGCGTGCCCGAAGAGGTATGGGCCCGCACCCAGTTGCTGTTTGTCTGCTCGCCGGGCAACCCCACCGGCGCGGTGATGCCGCTGGATGAATGGAAGAAGCTGTTTGCCCTCAGCGACCGCCACGGCTTCGTTATTGCCTCCGACGAGTGCTACAGCGAAATCTATTTCCGCGACGAACCCCCATTGGGTGGCCTGGAAGCCGCTGCCAAGCTGGGCCGCAGCGACTTCAAGAACCTCATCGCTTTCACCAGCCTGTCCAAGCGCAGCAATGTGCCCGGCATGCGCAGCGGCTTTGTGGCCGGTGATGCAGCGCTGATCAAACAGTTCTTGCTGTACCGCACCTACCACGGCAGCGCCATGAGCACCGTGGTGCAAGCCGCCAGCATCGCCGCCTGGGACGACGAGGACCACGTGCGCGACAACCGCGAGCAATACCGGGCCAAGTTTGCCCAGGTCACCCCCATGCTGGCCAGCGTGCTGGACGTGGCCCTGCCCGATGCCGGTTTTTATCTGTGGGCCAAGGTCAAGGGTAGCGACACCGACTTTGCCCGCGATCTGCTCGCTCTTTACAATGTGACGGTCTTACCGGGTAGCTTTCTGGCCCGTGAGGCCAGGGGCTTCAACCCAGGCGCCAACCGCATTCGCATGGCGCTGGTGGCCGAAACCGCGGAATGCGTGGAAGCCGCCCAGCGTATCGTCCAGTTTGTACAGTCCCGCGGCTAGCCAAGCCTTGCGGGACGGATCCTGATCTTTCGTGACTTTGCTTTGACCCTTTAGGAAAATACTCCATGAGCCAACAACTCCAGCAGATCATTGACGCAGCGTGGGAAAACCGCGCCAATATCTCCGTGCAATCCTCCACCGCCGAGGTGCGCGACGCTGTGGAACACGTGATCCACGAACTCGATACCGGCCGCCTGCGCGTGGCCACCCGCGAAGGCGTGGGCCAATGGACCACCCACCAGTGGATCAAAAAGGCCGTGTTGCTGAGCTTCCGCCTGCGCGACAACGAGATGATCCAGGCCGGCCATCTGGGCTTCTACGACAAGGTGCCAACCAAGTTTGCCGACCTGTCCGCCGAAGAAATGCGTGCCACCGGTGCCCGCGTGGTGCCGCCGGCCGTTGCCCGCCGCGGCAGTTATGTGGGCAAGGGCGCGATCCTGATGCCCAGCTTTGTGAACATCGGCGCCTATGTGGACGACGGCACCATGGTCGACACCTGGGCCGCGGTAGGCTCCTGCGCTCAGATCGGCAAGAACGTGCACTTGTCCGGCGGCGTGGGTATTGGCGGCGTGCTGGAACCCATGCAGGCCAACCCCACCATCATCGAAGACAACTGCTTCATCGGCGCCCGCTCCGAGGTGGTCGAAGGCGTTATCGTCGAAGAGAACTCCGTACTCTCCATGGGTGTGTATGTGGGCCAAAGCACCCCCATCTACGACCGCGCCACGGGCCAGATCAGCTATGGCCGCATTCCTTCCGGTTCGGTCGTTATCAGTGGCACTTTGCCGAAAGACGGCGGAAAATACAGCATGTATGCAGTCATCATCGTCAAGCGCGTCGACGCCCAGACCCGGGCCAAGACCTCGCTGAACGATCTGCTGCGTGACTGAAGACCAAATCCTCTGTTGATCTCACAAGACCAAGGCTGAACATATGGCAACGACGACGACAACGACACCCCCCTCTTCCGGAACCATGGAGCGCATCCTGCGCTTGATGAGCGAGAAGAAAGCGTCGGACGTCTATTTGTCAGCCAATTCGCCGGCCTTGATCAAGATCAACGGCCAGTGCGTGCCCATCAACAACCAGTCGCTGCCGGTGGAGGCCACGCGCAACTTGTTGGCCGAGATCCTGCCGGCCGACCGCATGGCCGAGCTGGACGCTGAGGGCGAGTTGAACATGGGCTTTCCCATACCCGGGTTGGGGCGGTTCCGGGTCAGCGCCATGCGCCAGCGCGGCAGCATTGCTGCCGTATTTCGCTACATCTCGGTGGATGTGCCACCACTGGCCGACCTGTTCCTGCCACCTGTTCTGGGCGACCTGATCATGGAAAAGCGCGGCCTGGTGCTGATGGTGGGCTCCACTGGCGCTGGCAAGAGCACGACGCTGGCGTCCATGATCGACTACCGCAACACCATGGTCTCGGGCCACATCCTGACCATTGAAGACCCGGTGGAATTCTTGTTCAAGAACAAGAAGTCCGTCATCAACCAGCGCGAAATCGGCTCCGACACCAAATCCTTGCAGGTGGCGTTGAAAAACGCACTGCGCCAGGCGCCTGACGTCATTTTGATCGGCGAAATCCGCGACCGCGAGACCATGTCGGCGGCCATTGCCTACGCCCAGTCCGGCCACCTGTGCCTGGCTACCATGCACGCCAACAACAGCTACCAGGCGCTGAACCGGATTCTGAGCTTCTACCCCGTGGAAGTGCGCCCCACGATGCTGGGCGACCTGGCCGCCGCGCTAAAGGCCATTGTCTCGCAACGCCTGCTGCGCAACACCGCCGGCACCCGCGTGCCCGCCATCGAGGTCATGCTGAACACCAAGTTGGTTTCCGAGCTGATCGAAAAAGGCGACTTCTCCGGCGTCAAGGACGCAATGGAGCAATCCATGGCCGATGGCTCGCAGTCCTTCGAGCAAGATATCGCCCGCATGATTGTCGAAGGCGTGGTCGACCGCAAGGAAGGCCTGGCCAATGCCGATTCGCCCACCAACCTGATGTGGCGTCTGCAAAACGACTTCACCAAGGCCGCACAACCCGTGGCGGCACCCGAAGAACACGAGGAAGCCTCGTTCACCGAAATCACCCTGGACGTCAAGCATTGATGAGCACAGCAACCAGCAGTGCCACACTGCGCCTGGCCGAGCAACTGATTGCGCGGCCATCGGTCACCCCCGCAGACGGCGGATGCCAGGAACTGATCGCCCAGCGGCTGCAGGCCCTGGGCTTCCACTGCGAGACCATTGTCAGCGGCCCGGCCGACTTCTCCGTCACCAACCTTTGGGCCAAACGGCCTGCAGCCCTCGTCGAATCTACGCAGTCCGCTAGCAATTCAGTAGCATCGCCAAGGACGGCCAAAACCCTGGTATTTGCCGGTCACACCGATGTCGTGCCCACCGGTCCCTTGGGTGAGTGGAACAGCCCCCCTTTCGTGCCCACACACCGCGATGGCAAGTTGTTCGGCCGCGGCGCCAGCGACATGAAGGTGTCATTGGCCGCATTTGTCGTGGCCCTTGAGGAATTCATCGCCGCCAATCCCAACCCGCAGTTGAACATCGCCCTGCTGCTGACCAGCGACGAGGAAGGCCCGGCCAACGATGGCACGGTGGTCGTCTGCAAGGCGCTGACCGCGCGCGGCGAATCGTTTGACTACTGCATCGTCGGCGAACCCACTTCGGTGGAGCGCACCGGCGACATGATCAAGAACGGCCGCCGCGGCACTATGAGCGGCAAGCTCACGGTCAAGGGCATCCAGGGCCACATTGCCTACCCGCATCTGGCCAAGAACCCCATCCACCTGGTCGCCCCCGCGCTGGCCGAGCTGGTGGGCGTGGAGTGGGACAAGGGCAATGCCTTCTTCCCGCCCACCACCTGGCAGATCAGTAATATCCACGGCGGCACCGGCGCCAGCAATGTGATTCCGGGCCACGTGGTCATTGATTTCAATTTCCGCTTCTCCACCGAATCCACGCCCGAGTCGCTGCAGTCGCGCCTAGTCCGCGTGCTGGAAAAGTACGAACTGGAATACGACCTCGCCTGGACCATCGGTGGTCTGCCCTTTTTGACGACGCCCGGCACATTGGTGCATGCGGTGCAAGAGGCCATCTTGGCCGAGACCGGCATCACGACCGAACTCTCCACCACCGGCGGCACCAGCGACGGGCGTTTCATCGCCCAGATCTGCCCACAGGTCATCGAGATGGGCCCGCCCAACGCCACCATCCACAAGATCAACGAGCATGTGAGAGTGGCCGACATCGAGCCGCTGAAGAACATCTACCGCCGGGTGCTGGAAAACCTCGACCGTCAGGCCCGTGCATGACGCTGATCGAACTGATTGAATCGGCCACCCAGCAGTTGGAGCAGGCCAAGGTGTCGTTTGGCCACGGCACCACCAATGCCTTTGACGAGGCCGCTTGGCTGGTGCTGTGGAGTCTGGGCCTGCCGCTGGATACCCCGCTGGACGGCGAAGGCTCAAAAGCCAATCAACCGGTAGCCCTCACCGATGCTGAGAAGGCCGCTAGCATTTTGGAAGCACGCGTCACCACACGCAAACCCGCCGCCTACCTGACGCAAGAGGCGTGGCTGCAAGGCGTGACCTTCTACGTGGACGAGCGTGCCATCGTGCCCCGCTCGCTGATCGCCGAACTGATCGCCGATGGCAGCATTGACTATTGGCTGAAGGCCTCCACGCACACAGTGCTGGACCTCTGCACCGGCAACGGCAGCCTGGCAGTGATTGCCGCGCTGACCTACCCGGACGTGGAGGTCACCGGCTCCGACCTGTCAACTGACGCACTGGCCGTGGCCCGCATCAATGTGGACAAGCATGGCCTGCAGGAACGCATTGCACTGATCGAGTCCAATGGCTTGTCAGCCCCGACATTGGCGGCGCGCGGCCCCTTTGACCTGATCCTGTGCAACCCGCCCTATGTGAACGCCCAGAGCATGGCCGACCTGCCTGCCGAGTACAAGGCCGAGCCCGTGATGGCGCTCAGTGGCAACCAAGACGGTGGCAGCGATGGCATGGACTTTATCCGCGGGCTGCTGAAAGACGCACCTCAGCACATGAGTGAAGACGGCGTGCTGGTGCTGGAGATTGGCAACGAGCGGCCGTACTTTGAAGCCGCCTTCCCCGAGTTGGAAGTGGTGTGGCTGGAGACCAGTGCTGGGGAAGACCAGGTGTTGCTGGTGACTAAGGAGGCCTTGCTGCTTTAGCGCCTGTTTTTTTGCTGGGCTCTGCTGGGCTCGCGGAGGCTAGGGGTAAGGGGCTCCGTTCGTGTCCCCCGGCCTTCGGCCTCCTCCTTTACCTCACTGCACCCCTTACCCCTAGCCTCTGCTACGAACAGCTTTACTTTTTTGCGAGACATACCGCATCTTTCCTTGTTAGCGCACCAATAACGCCGCGCGGCGGGAGGATGGGGTACTGCGAAGCGCAGGTAAAGGAGGAGGCCGGAACGGCCGGGGGACACGGAGCTTCGCAGTACCCCATCCTCCCGCTCACCACGCTGCACCTGCCGAAGTGAACCGAATAAATAGTTACGACCACAAAGAATGATCACCTTAAAGAATGTCACCTTACGCCGCGGCGTCAAGGTATTGCTGGACAGTACGTCCGTCACCCTGAACCCTGGCGAAAAGGTCGGCCTGGTGGGCCGCAACGGCGCGGGCAAATCCTCGCTGTTCGCGTTGCTGAATGGCAGCCTGCATGAAGACGCTGGCGAGTACTACATCCCTACCCAATGGCGCATGGGCCAGGTGGCCCAGGACATGCCCGAGACCGACCAATCCGCCACCGACTTCGTGGTCGAAGGCGACACCGTACTGCTGGCCGCCCGCGAGGAAGTGACCGCTGCTGAGGCCACCGAAGACTACAACCGCATGGCCCACGCCTACACCGGATTGCACGACGCCGGCGAGTACGACGCTGCTGCCCGCGCACAGGCGCTGATCCTGGGCCTGGGCTTCAAGACCACCGAGCTGGACAACCCCGTCAACAGCTTCTCGGGCGGCTGGCGCATGCGCCTGCAACTGGCCCGTGCGCTGATGTGCCCGAGCGATCTGCTGCTGCTGGACGAGCCCACCAACCACTTGGATTTGGACGCCCTGGTCTGGCTGGAGGCCTGGCTCAAGAAGTACGAAGGCACCATGGTCGTCATCAGCCACGACCGCGAATTTTTGGACGCTGTGACCAATGTCACGCTGCACATCGACGCCGGCAAACTGGTGCGCTACGGTGGCAACTACAGCAAGTTCGAGGACATGCGCGCCGAGCAGATGGAGCTGCAGCAAAACGCGTATGCCAAGCAGCAGGACAAGATCGCCCACCTGCAAAAGTTCATTGCCCGCTTCAAGGCCAAGGCCAGCAAGGCCAAACAGGCGCAAAGCCGCGTCAAGGCGCTGGACCGCATGGAGAAGATTGCGCCGCTGCTGTCCGAGGCTGAGTTCACATTTGAGTTCAAGGAACCGGCCAACCTGCCCAACCCCATGTTGAGCATGAGTGGCATCAGCGTGGGCTACCCGGCGCCAGAAGACGCGCCCGAGGGCACACCGCCCACAACCATCGTGCGCAACATCAACAAGTCGGTGCTGGCCGGCCAGCGCATCGGTATCCTGGGTGCTAACGGCCAGGGCAAATCCACACTGGTCAAGACCATCGCGCGCGATCTCGCCATCCTCGACGGCGAAATCACCGAAGGCAAAGGCCTGAATATCGGTTACTTCGCCCAGCAGGAGCTGGACGTGCTGCGCCCCGCCGACAACCCGTTGGAACACATGATCCGACTGGTGCGCGACATGACGGCCGCCGGCAAAATTGCAGGCCAGCAGACGCGTGAGCAGGATCTGCGCAGCTTCCTGGGCACGTTCAACTTCAGCGGCGACATGGTCAAGCAAGCCGTGGGCAGCATGAGCGGTGGCGAGAAGGCCCGCCTGGTGCTGTGCATGCTGGTATGGCAGCGCCCCAACCTGCTGCTGATGGACGAGCCCACCAATCACCTGGATCTGGCAACCCGCGAAGCGCTGTCCATGGCGCTGAACGAGTTCGAAGGCACGGTCATGCTGGTCAGCCATGACCGTGCGTTGTTGCGCTCGGTGTGTGATGAGTTCTGGATGGTGTCGCGCGGTGGCGTCGAGCCCTTCGACGGCGATCTGGACGACTACCAGCGTTACCTGCTGGACGAAGCCAAACGCCAACGCGAAGAGGCCAAAGAAGCAGCCAAGGCGCCCGTGGTGGCGAAGGCTGCTACCCCCACCACGCCTGCTGCCGCCGGCAGCAAGTCCAAAGGCAGCACCTCGCCCAAACTCAAAAAAGAATTGCAGGACGTGGAGGCACGCATGGCCGTGCTCAACGGCGAAGGTGCCGCACTGGAGAGCCGCCTGTCCACCAACCCGCATCCACAAGAGATTGCCGAGATTGGCCGCAGCCTCAAGCTGGTCAATGACGAGTTGGCGGTGCTGGAAGACAAGTGGCTGGAGTTGTCCAGCAGCATCGAAGGTTAGCAAGCCGGTGCTGGATAGTCATGCGCTAACGCTAGAGCTTGCGTGGGAGCAGGCTCTGGCGCTGGCCTATCGTTGCTCCGGCTACATGCTGCTGAACTGGGGCGACGACGTCGCGTTGCTGGCGCTGATGTTCTGCTGATCGCCCCCCTCAATGACAAGCGCCCAAGAAAAAACCCCGCTACCTATTCGATAGCGGGGTTTTCAATGCCCACAAGGGCCAATTGGTGGGATCTGAGAGATTCGAACTCTCGACCTACGGATTAAGAGTCCGCTGCTCTACCAGCTGAGCTAAGATCCCTGGTTAATCTTTTGGTGGGACCAGCGGGGGTCGAACCCACGACAAACGGATTAAAAGTCCGCTGCTCTACCAACTGAGCTATGGTCCCGACAGTTAGTAGCAAGTTACCTTACAACCCCCCGCGAAGCTTTCAATTATAGCCTTTTTTAGTTGCCTGTTTTACAGGTTTCAGAAATTTTATCCAAAACCCATCCGGCAGCACACATACCAAAGGTGGCGGTCACGGACACGGCCGAGCCATAGCCATGGCAGTTCAGTGAATTGTCCCCCTGCTCTATCTGGCAGGATGCATCCGCAGGCTTGACAGCTTCGCGGCTGAAGACACAGACAACGCCGATGCGTTTGCCTTCCTTCGGCGCGTTGTGTGTCTTGCGCAGGCGGTAGCGCATTTGCGCCAGCAAGGGGTCGTGCGTGGTTTCGCTGAGGTCGGCTATATCGACCTTGTGCGCGTGGCGCTTGCCTCCGGCAGCACCGACCGAGATGAACAAGGCCTTGTTGCGCCGTGCCCAATCAGCCATCGCGGTCTTGGCCTTGATTTGGTCGCAAGCGTCCACCACGGCATCCGTGTCAGCGGGCAAGATGCCAGGCCAGTTGTCGGGTTCGACAAAGGCATCCACACAGGTCACTTGGCAGGCGGGGTTGATCAGTGCGATGCGCTCTTGCATGGCCGTGATCTTGGCCATGCCCAGCGTGGTGCTGAGCGCATGCACTTGCCGGTTGACATTGGATTCCGCCACATGGTCCAGGTCGATCAGCGTCAACCGCCCCACGCCGCTGCGGGCCAGGGCTTCCGCGACCCAGGAGCCTACGCCGCCGATGCCGACTACGGCTACGTGGGCTGCGCGAATGGTGCGTGCAGGGTCCACGCCATAGAGGCGCTCCAGGCCGGAAAAGCGCCGCGCTCCATCGGCCTCATCGTCTTCAACACCGGCCTGCAGGTTAGAGGCCGTGATGCCGGACTGCTCGCTCACGGCTTGGCTAGCGCAAACGTGCCAGACGGTCCTTGGCGGCTTGGGCGGCTTCGGAACCTGGGTAGTTGGCGATCAACTCGTCCAGCGTCTTGCGCGCACCCTTGTTGTCTTTCAACTCCAGTTGGCAATTGGCAATGGCCAACTGCGCTTCTGGCACACGCATGTGATCCGAGCCCATCGCCACCAGGGCGCGGAAGCTGGCCAGCGCGTCCTTGTAGTCGCGTGTGGCGTACTGGGCATTGCCCAACCAGAACAAGGCCGAGGGCCGGAAACCCGTTTTGGGGTAGCGGTTCAAGAAATCGACCAGGGCGACCTGCGCAGCGGCGAACTCGCCCTTGCGGAAGGTGGCCATGGCGGCGTCGTAGCTCAGCTTTTCATTGGGATCGGCCAAGAACTCACGCCCGTCCACGGTGATGCGGGAAGGCTCGAATTTGCGCAGGCGCTCGTCCACGTTCTGCACGGCATCTTTTTGCTGGCGCTGCAGTTCGGCCACATCACGGGCCATCTGCTCTTCCGAACCACGCAGCTTGGCCATTTCGGAACGGGTCACATCCAACTGGTTTTGCAGATCGATGAGATTGCGCTGCAATTGGGCCGACTCTTCCGATGCACGCCGTGTTTCCTCGGTCAGCTTTTGCTCCAAGACCTGCACCTTTTGGCGCAGGTCCAGGATGGCCTTGCGTGCCTCGTCGTCATCAAATAGACCTGCAGAGGCATTGCCCATGCAAGCCAGCATCACCGCAACAGCGGCCGCCACGCGGCCCATCTGCCCGACAGAAGACAAGGCGCCGGATTTCATCGGTAGGAGATTTCAGCGCGGCGGTTCTTGGCAAAGGCGTCTTCGGTAGAACCCATGGCAGCGGGCTTCTCTTTGCCGAAGCTCACGGCTTCCAACTGGCTCTCCGACACGCCCAGCAGGCCCATGGCACGCTTGACGGCTTCAGCACGCTTCTGACCCAGGGCCAGGTTGTACTCACGGCCACCGCGCTCATCGGTATGGCCTTCGATGGCAATCTTCTTGCTCTTGTCGGCCTTGACCAGCTTGGCGTTGGTTTCAATCAGCGCCTGGAACTCAGGGCGAATGACGTAACTGTCGTAGTCAAAATAGACGATGCGGTTGGCCGCATCGGGCACCTTGCTCTTGCCCAGATCCACGGGGGTCACGGCGCGTTCGCCGACGTTGCCGGTACCTGGCCCGCCAGGTTGGGTCATATTGCTGCCGGATTTGTCTTCAACCGGTGCCTTGTCCAGCTTTGTCGAACTGCAAGCGCTCAAGAGAACGGCCAGGGAGGCCACCAATACCAAATGTTTCATCCAATAACTCCTTTTAAATTTCCGTTGTGTGTGTATTAGGTATTACTTTTGCATGGGGCCCCAATCGGGCTCCCGGATATCGCCATTTTGCCCTGCCAAGCGGGCCTTGATCTTTCCATCGACGGTGGTCGTCATCAGCGCTTCGCGCCCCAACTGGTGGGTCGCGTAGATGATGAGTTTGCTATTGGGCGAAAAACTAGGATTTTCATCGGCTGTGGTGTCGGTGATGGCATTGACGGTTCCGCTTGCCAACTCCATCACATGCAGCTTGAACACGCCACTGACTCTGGAAATATATGCCAGCCATTTTCCGTCAGGGCTCACTGATGGCGAAATATTGTAAGTGCCAGTAAATGTGACCCGCTCCGCGTTACCACCCGATGCGGGCATGCGGTAGATCTGGGGCGCGCCACCGCGGTCACTGACAAAGTAGATGAACTTGCCATCGGAGGTGAACGTGGGTTCGGTGTCGATGGAGCTGTTCTGGGCCAGGCGGCGGGGTTCACCGCCATTGGCGTCCATCAAATAGAGCTGGGAGCCGCCGTCGCGGGTCAAGGTGGCGGCCAGGGTCTTGCCATCGGGCGACCAAGCAGGGGCGCTGTTGGAGCCCTTGAAATTGGCAACCAGGCGACGCTTGCCGGTGGCCACGTCGTGCACAAAGATCACCGGCTTGCGCGACTCGAACGACACATAGGCCAGTTGTTGCCCATTGGGCGCCCAGGATGGCGAGATGATGGGTTCTGCGCTATTGAGCGCGCTTTGTGCGCCCTCGCCGTCGGCATCGGCCACCCACAGGTTGTAGGTCTGGCCCACCTTGGTCACATAGGCAATGCGGGTGGAGAACACACCTTTGTCGCCAGTCAGCTTTTCGTACACGAAGTCGGCCACGCGGTGGGCTACCAGGCGCAGATCACCTGCGACCACAGCATAACTCTGGCCACCCAGGTCCTGGCCCCGCACCACGTCCCACAGGCGCATACGCACATCGAAGCGGCCGTCGGCCAAGCGCGTGATGCTGCCGGTGACCAGGGCATCCGCCCCTTTTTGGCGCCACGTGGACACTTCGGGGCGCGAGCCCTCGTCCATTGCAGCACCGCTGCTGTCTACGGCACGGAACTGCCCGCTGCGCTCCAGGTCGGCCTGCACGATGCTGCCTATCCTCTGGGGGGCGACGTCATCGCCACGGAAGCTTGCAATGGCGATGGGGACTTGGGTCAGCCCCACGCCGGTGACCTCAACGCGGAACTGCGCGAATGCAGAACCACAAGCCAGACTGGCTATCAAAATTAACAGGTGACGCTTCAACATCTTTGCATTATCCCAGTGTTGTGATGAGCACATCATCATTGATACGTTCTTGCGCGTAACCCAATGTAGGTTGGGTTACGGTCGTCTGGGCTCGCGCCTGGACGACCGCCGCGTTATGCGACTCCTGGTTGCGGGCGGCTTCCTGGTGCCACAAATGGAAAACCTCGGTTGCACAAAACCCGTTCTTGCGCGCGACACCGCTGTTATGCAGCCGCAACACAAAGTCCGCATCCTCGTGCCCCCATCCAACGAAAGATTCATCAAATCCGTTTACCCGCTCGAAGTCTGTGCGCCAGCACCCCATATTGCAACTGCGAATGCCCTTCCATGAAAATGCGCGCTGGTTGCGCCAAGGCATGTCGGGCAGGCGCAACAAGCCGGTGAGTTTACTGGCGTCGCCATTGCGCCTATGGCGTAGCCAGTACCAGGCGGAGCGCCCACTGATTTGCTCGGCGCCACTGAGTACCTGGTCCGTGAAGGTGGGTGACAGCAACACGCGGCTGCCGTTGACAAAGAAGCCCAGCCGGGCCAGCGCCCGATGGCGGGCGATGAAGTCCACCTCGGGCACGCAATCGCCGTCCAGGAAGATGATGTAGTCGCCACGCGAAGCGGCCACGCCCCTGTTGCGCACGCGCGAGGCGGTGAACCCCACGTCCGGGTGCCACACGTGGGTAGCGTGCAAAGCCCTTGCGGCGGGCGCATGCAATACTTTGGTCTGGTGCTCGATACGCGAGCCATCATCGGCCACCAGCACTTCAAAATTGCGGTCCGTTTGCCGCACTAATCCGGCCAATACGGCCAGCAAGGCATCGCTGCGGTTGTAGGTCGTGATGACCACGGAAACAAGTTGGGAGGCATTCATTTTGAACTAGACTACGCGGCTGGCAACCGTCTGCTGCGCGCCAAAGTGGCCGAATACTACCACCCCCCGATGTCCAAAATTTCCGTCTACATCATCGCTTTCAACGAAGCGGCGAAAGTTGCCGCCACCATTGAAAGCGTTCAGTGGGCCGATGAGATCATCCTGGTGGACTCCTGGAGCACCGATGGCACACCCGAGATCGCCACGCGCATGGGCGCCAAGGTTGTGCAGGTGGAGTTCAAAGGCTTTGGCGATCTGCGCAACCACGCGATTGCAGCCTGCACCCACGAATGGATTTTCAGCCTGGATGCCGATGAACGCTGCACACCACAGGTGGAGCAGGAGATCCGCGCTGTGACCAACAACCCCGACGCGCTGGATGTGTACTGGATGCCGCGGCGCAACTACTTCATGGGCCGGTGGATACGCCACTCCGGCTGGTACCCCAACTACCGCCAGCCGCAGCTGTTTCGCAATGGCCGCATGGCCTATGACCTCAAGCCCGTACACGAGGGCTATGTGCTCAAGTCCGACAAGCCCATTGGCCATTTGCAGAACGCCATCTGGCAATTCCCGTTCAAGAACATGGCCGAGGTCATGCACAAGTCCAACCGCTACTCCACGCTGGGTGCGGAGAAGATCATGCACAAGAAGATCAGCATGGGCAGTGCGCTGGGCCATGGCATCTGGTCCTTCGTCAAACACTATGTCTTCAAGCGCGGCTTTCTGGATGGCTGGGCCGGCTTCGTGATCGCCCTGGGCAACTTCGAGGGCACCTTTTACCGCTACGTCAAGGCCCTCGAAGCGCAAAAGGGCGCCGAGTGGCAGGCACCCAAGGCCCCTCCCCGCGATGCCTGAGAACCGTATGGCGCCGACAAAGGGTGTGTGGAACGCCCGGCTCGCTCTGGTGTGTTTGTCGGCTGTGTCCGTCAGCTTGCCGATGGCCTGGATCAGCCTGGCCAAACTCTTGGTATTGGTTGCCGGCCTGGGCTATCTGGGCGCGGACTTTGCGCGCGGACGGCGCGATGCGGCGCTGGCTGCACTGTGGACACCACGCGTGCTGGTGCTGGTCGTCCTCGCATTCGCCGCCAGCCTGCTGTGGACCGGCGCGGACATGCCCTTTGCGTTGAATGCCATGCTCAAGCACATCAAGCTGGTGGAGATTGCCCTCTTGGTGGTGCTGGTGCGCAGCCTGGCCGAGGCCCGCATAGCCCTTGGCGCCTACGCCATAGGCCAGGGCTTCTTGCTACTGAGTTCGTGGCTGCTGTTTGTCGGCGTGCCTGTTCCCTGGCAGGCGGGTTCGGCCGTCAAATACGAAGTGTTCTCCACCTACCTAGACCAGTCTCTGATGTTTGCCACTACGGCCGGCGTGTTCTGGTACCTGCGTGGCGAGCGGCTTTGGCCCCGCTGGGCCGGCATGGGCCTGGCAGCATTTGCCCTGGTCAACACCTTGTTGCTGCTGGAGGGCCGCAGCGGCTACCTGGTGGCGCTGACCACCATTGCACTGGCCGTCATGTGGACACTGCCCAGCCGCCTGCGCCTGGCCGCCCTGGTCATTACGCCCGTGGTGCTGTTGCTAGGCTTGTCCGTGGGCTCGGCCAAGGTCCATGAGCGCGTCACCAAGATTTTCCAAGAGAGCCAAAACTTTGCCCAGACCCAGCAGGTGGCTGAAGGCGATTCGTCCGGCTGGCGCCTCAATGCCTGGCTGCGCTCCGTGCAAGCCCTGCAAGAGAAACCGGTGCAGGGCCATGGTGTAGGCAACTGGGCCTTGGTAGTCAAGCGCATACAGGGCAACAATGCCGATGCCATTTTTGGCATGGGCAACCACAGCAACCCACATGAAGAATACCTGCTGTGGGGCGTTGAGTTGGGCGTGGGCGGCACCCTGCTGTTGCTGGCGCTGTTTCTTGGCATGGTGCGTGATGCGCTGCGTTTCCCACCGGTGGCGCAGCAGGCTTTGATCGGCGTGGTGGCGGCCACCGCCGTGGCCTGTCTGTTCAACTCGGCCTTGTATGACGACCTGATGGGCGACTACTTCTGTGTCAGCCTGGGCTTGCTGATGGCCCTGGGTGTGCGCAGCAGCGGCGCTGCCTCCAATGCATCCCCTCCGGTGCCCGCAGCATGACGACCGATACAGCCGTTCCGGCTTCCACAACGTCCGCGGCGCCAAGCGCCGGCATGCTGGCGCGGATGCGCGCTCTGCAGCCCTACTTCGGCGCCTTCCCGGGCACATGGCTGGTCATCGTGCTGGCCACCATCGTGGGCGCGGCCACCGAACCCATGATCCCCGCCTTGTTCGACAAACTGCTGGACCTGGGTTTTGTCAAACGCAGCCTGCAGCCCTGGATCGTGCCGGTGGTGTTGCTGGCCCTGTTTGGCGTGCGCGGCCTGGCAGGCTATGTGGCACAACTGGGCCTGTCCCGCATCACCAACCATGGGCTGTTGCTGATGCGCCGTGAGATGTTTGCCAAGCTGCTGGTTGCACAGATGGGTCTGTTCAAGCGGCAGACCTCCAGCGCCCTGTCCAACGCCATCGTCTACGAGACGCAGAACGGCGCCTCCATGCTGGTCAACTCCATCCTCAGCCTGACCCGCAATGCCCTCACGCTGGTGGCGTTGACGGTTTACCTGCTGTACAAAAACTGGCAGCTCACGCTGATCGTCATCGCGGTTTTCCCCGCCGTGGCCTGGGTCATGCGCGTGCTCACCAAGCGCCTGCACAACCTGACCAAGGCCAACCAGGACGCCACCGACGGACTGGCCTATGTGGTCGAGGAAAACGTGCTGGCCCACCGTGACATCCGCCTCTACGCGGCCCAGGCCTCCCAGGCCGAGCGCTTTGAACACCTGGGCCTGTCCTTGCGCCGCCTGGCCATGAAATCCACCGTGGCCGGTGCCGCGATGACACCCATGACGCAGATGCTGGCGGCGATGGCGTTGTCGGCAGTCATCTCGGTGGCATTGGTGCAAAGCGCGTCCAGCGACACCTCGGTGGGCGGCTTTGTAGGCTTCGTCACGGCGATGCTGATGATCATTGCGCCGATTCGCCAACTGTCTGAAGTGTCCAGCCCGATCACACGCGGCCTTGCGGCGCTGGAGCGCGGCCTGGAGCTGATCCACGACGTACCCGCCGAAAGCCAGGGCAGCTTTGCCGAACCGCGTGCCCGTGGCGAGATCGTATTCCAGGATGTGCTGGTGCAATACGCTGCCGAGGCCGCACCGGTCATCCATGACCTGAGCCTGTCCATCCACGGCGGTGAGACCATTGCCATCGTCGGTGCTTCGGGCGCCGGCAAATCCACACTGGTCAACCTGCTGCCGCGCTTTGTGGACCTGCAGGGCGGCAGCATCTTGCTGGACGGTCAAGACCTGCGGGAATGGAACTTGAAAGCCCTGCGCGCACAGTTCGCCTTCGTCAGCCAACACGTCATCATGCTCAACGACAGCATTGCCGCCAATGTGGCGCTGGGCCTAGCGCTGGACCGCGACAAGGTGCTGGCCTGCCTGCAGGCGGCCAATCTGGGCAACCTGGTGGCCGAACTGCCGCAAGGCCTGGACACGCTGGTCGGCCACAACGCCATGCAACTCTCCGGCGGCCAGCGCCAGCGCCTGGCCATTGCCCGCGCGCTGTACAAGGATGCGCCCATCCTGATCCTGGACGAAGCCACATCTGCCCTGGACACCGAGTCCGAACGCGCCGTGCAAGATGCCCTGCAGACCCTGATGCGCAACCGCACCACGCTGGTCATCGCCCACCGCCTGTCCACCGTGATGCATGCCAGCCGCATCGTGACGATGGAAGCCGGGCGCATTGTGGAGACCGGCACGCACCAGGAGCTGATCCAACGCAACGGCCACTACGCCCGCCTCTACCAATTGGGCCTGGGCGGGTTTGAGGCGCCTCAAGCCGGCTGAAGCCGCTTTAAGCGGCTCTGAGACAAGCGGTATTTGGAAAATCTGGCGCTAGCCCTCGTCAAATGGGCTTATGCAGCTACCGAAACAGTAGCATTCAACGCGCGGAAGCCAGCCGCTGGTATATCGCCTCTTGCTGCAGCGCGATCTGCGGCCACAGGTGGCTGCGCGCAAACGCCAGCCCGCGCGCGCGCATCTGCTCGGCCAAGACCGCATCGTCCAGTACACGGCGCAGGCTCTGCGCCAGAGCGTCCGCGTCCCGCGGATCATTCAGCAGCAAGGCCTCTTGCCCATCGCGCAGTTCGGCGGCAATGCCGCAATAGGACGGGCCGCTGACCACCACCGGCAGGCCGTGCGACAAGGCCTCCAGCACCACCATGGCAAAGGTATCTTCCAGCGTGGGATGGGCCAGACAGTCCGCCGCTTGGTAGGCCACGTCCACGGCAGCCAACGCACCCAGAAAGAACACCCGGGCGGTTTGGCCGCTGGCTTGCAGCTCGGCCTGCACCAGGGCCTGTTGTGCGGCATTGCCCACCACGGCCAGGTACACGTCATCAGGCGTTTGGCGCAGGGCCTGCAGCAGCGTGGGCAAACCCTTTTTGCGGAAGTCATTGCCCACCAGCAGCACGCAGCGCCCGGCCTGCGGCAGGCCCAATTGAGCGCGGGCCAGTTCGCGCTGGTATGCGCTGGCCGGGCCGGGTACGGCGGCCACGCCGGGCGACACCACTTGGCAGGCGGCCACCGTGTGGGGGAAAGATTCGGCCATCACCGGCAATTGGCTACGCGATGCCAACGCGATGCAGCGGCCATCGGCCACCCGATAACGGCCCCACTCCAGGCCCAAGTAAGCCAGGAGCCGTGGGCTGGTGACAATCTTGAGCCAGCGCAGCGCACGGCGCCAGCCGGTGCGGCCGTGCAGCAGGCTGTAGCGCACCGGCACCACGTGCACGGTCTGCACCTGGCCGTGCCAGGTGTTCTCGTGGGCGTGCACCACGTCAAAGCCGCTGCGGGTCTGCCACCAGGTGGCCAGCGCAAACCACAGCTGGTTGATCCAGCGGGGTTTGTCAAAAGGCCAGGCAATGCGGTGGTAGCGCACACCCGGCCATTGGTGGTCGATCTGCTGGGCAAATACGTGGATGTCGTGCCGCACTGCCAGTTGCTCGACCAGTGCGATCGAATAGCGTTCGGCCCCGCCACCGGTTGGGCGGAAGATGCGGTTCAAGACGGCAATACGCAGGCGCTTGGCGCCAGGGGCTGGTGCGTGGTCTGTTGGGGCCAGCGCGTCCGCGGTAGGCTCTGTCATCCCCTGCGCCGGTCTTCGTACTGCGAGACCAGCTTCCACCACAGCAGCGGGCGCCCGGTGCGACGCAAGACCGGCACACGCGGCAACTCCAACAGGGCGTCGCCACCCCGGCAGCGACCCCGGCGGGTGGTGGTGGCACTCAGGTAGCCGGCTTCCTTGACCATGGCCACATGCTCAGGCCCGAACTCACCATAGGGGTAGCAGAAATGGGTAACAGCCGTGCCCGTGTAGTACTCCAGCTCCTGCTTGCACAACGCGATTTCGTTGTTGCAGGTTGCAGCATCCAGCGTGGGCAGGCGCACGTGGTTGCGGGTATGGGCGCCCACCTCTTGCCGGCCCGCCACCCATTGGCGCAGGTGCGGGGCCGACATCAGCTCCGACGGCGGCACGCCCATGGCCGCGTCCCACACATTGGTCTGCCCCAACAGGCCGCTGACCACATAGCAGGTGGACGAGAAGCCATACCACTGCAGCACGGGCAGCGCATGGGTCAGGTTGTTCAGGTAGCCGTCGTCAAAGGTGATGCCAAAGACCTTGCCCTCACGCTCACCGCGCAGGTAGGGCTGCAGGGCGGTCATGGACAGGCCGTGGTAGCCCATGCCATGCAAAAAGGCCATCTGGCGTTCGAAATCCGCCGGCGCCACATTGAGGCTGCGAAACGCCGCGCCCTTGGGCGGCGCCTCGGCCACCTGGTGGTAGGTCAGTATGGGGACGGGTACGCGGCTGGAAACTTTGGTGTGCACGGTGGTAGTGGGCGCAGTGGTGGTGGGCTCAGTCGGGCAGGCTACAGCAGCACGATATCGTACTGGTCTTGCCCCATCGCGGCTTCGCTTTGCAGCGACACGGGCTTGCCAATGAACTCGCTCAAGCCTGCGAGGTGCTGGCTCTCTTCGTCCAGAAACAATTCGATGACCTTGGGCGAGGCCACCACGCGAAACTCGCGCGGGTTGAACTGCCGGGCCTCACGCAGGATCTCGCGAAAGATGTCATAAGCCACGCTGCGCGGCGTCTTGACGATGCCCTTGCCATCACAGGTGGGGCATGGCTCGCACAGCATGTGGGCCAGCGACTCGCGGGTGCGCTTGCGCGTCATCTCCACCAGGCCCAACTGCGAGAAGCCGCCCGCCATGGTCTTGACCCGGTCCCGCGCCAGCTGCTTGCGGAATTCGGCCAGCACGGCGTCACGGTGGTCTTCGCGCACCATGTCGATGAAGTCCACGATGATGATGCCACCCAGGTTGCGTAGCCGCAGCTGGCGGGCAATGGCCTGCGCGGCCTCCAGATTGGTCTTGAAGATGGTGTCGTCGAAATTGCGCGCGCCGACAAAGCCACCCGTGTTGACATCGACCGTGGTCAAGGCCTCGGTCTGGTCCACGATCAGGTAACCGCCCGATTTGAGGTCCACACGGCGACCCAGCGCTTTTTCAATCTCTTCGTCGATGGAGAACAGGTCAAAGATGGGGCGCTCGCCCTTGTAGTGCTGCAGCTTTTCAGCGGCCATGGGCATGAACTCGGCGCCAAAGGCCTTCAGCGCTTCAAACTGCTCGCGCGAATCCACGCGTATGGTCTGCGTGGCCTCGCCCACCATGTCGCGCAGCACGCGCTGCAATAGGCTCAAGTCCTGGTGCAGCAGAGATTGCGGCGGCAGGCGCGTGGAGGCGTCCTTGATGCGGGCCCAGGCCTTGCGCAGGTAGCCAATGTCATCGGCCAGCTCGGCATCGGTCGCGTCTTCGCCATTGGTGCGCAGGATGAAACCACCGCCCTGCGTGCCAGCCAGGTTTTGCATGCGCGTGCGCAATTCGTCGCGCTGCTCCTTGGGAATTTTTTGCGACACGCCGATGTGGTCGTCCTGCGGCAGAAACACCAGCAGGCGCCCAGCAATACTGATCTGTGTGGACAGACGCGCGCCCTTGGTGCCGATGGGCTCCTTGATGACCTGCACCATCAGCGACTGGCCTTCGAAAATCTGCTTTTCGATCGGCACGATGGGAGCCGCGCCCTTGGCGATGAACGGCGCCTCGCCATCGGGCTGGCGGTGCCAGACATCGGCCACGTGCAAAAAGGCCGCGCGCTCCAGGCCGATGTCGATGAAGGCCGACTGCATGCCGGGCAGCACACGCGCCACCTTGCCCAGGTAGACATTGCCCACCAGACCGCGCTCCAACGTGCGCTCGACATGCAGCTCTTGCAGCGCACCGTTCTCCAGTATGGCCACGCGGGCCTCTTGCGGGGACCAATTGATCAAAATGTCATTGTTTTGCATCACAGCCAGTCCGGTTTTTTGTGTCTATCGTGGTCGGCTCAGAGCCTGAAACCCAGGGACCGCAATGCCTGCGCGGTCTCGAACAAGGGCAGACCCATGATGCCAGAGTAGCTACCGTTTATGCGTGCAATATGCGCGGCCACCCTGCCCTGCACCGCATAGGCGCCGGCCTTGCCCATGGGTTCGCCCGAGGCTACATAGGCGTCGATATCGGCCTCACCCATTTCGGCAAACGTGACCCAGGATTCGCTGCAGGCCACGACCCGTTGGTCGCCCACGCCGATGGCGATAGCCGTCAGGACCTGGTGGGCGCGGTTGGACAGCGCACGCAGCATGCGCTTGGCGTCATCGGCATCCGCGGGCTTGCCCAGAATGGTTTGCCCCACGGCCACTGTGGTGTCGGCACACAGAATGGGCGCTGCTTGCAGGTTGCGCCGCGCCAGACGTTGCTGGGCGGCCTGCAGCTTCAGCGCCGTGACGCGCTGCACGTAAACCGTGGGGTCTTCGTTAGGGAGCACGGCTTCCAGCGCCTCGGCATCTTCTTCCTGGGCATCTGCCAGCAACAGGATGTGGCGCACACCCAATTGGTCCAGCAACTGGCTACGCCTAGGGCTTTGGGATGCCAAGTAGATGAAGTCGGGAACGGATTGCATTTAAAAAGACTATTCCCGATGGTAAGGATGGTTGGCGTTGACGGACCAGGCGCGGTACAGCTGCTCGATCAGCAGCACACGCACCATGGCGTGCGGCAAGGTCAGGTCCGACAGGCGGATGCGCTCGTGCGCGGCCTGACGGAAGGCGGGGTCCAGCCCGTCGGGGCCGCCTATGACCAGGGCCACATCGGTGCCGCCCAATTGCCAGTCCTTGAGCTTGCCGGCCAGTGCTACCGTGGTGAGGTTGGTGCCGCGCTCGTCCAGGGCGACTATGCGTGTGCCCTTGGGAATGGCAGCCTCGATGCGGGCGCGCTCGGCGGCGTAGAGGGTCTCCAGCGTCTTGGAGCCGCGGGGCTCGGTCTTGACGGCCTTGAGCTCAACCTGCAGCTCGCGCGGGAAGCGCTTGGCGTAGTCGTCCCAGGCTGTTTGCGCCCAATCGGGCACCCGCTGTCCGACGGCGACGATGATCAGCCGCACGGACGCTGTCAGGCTTTACGGGCGACCGTCTTCTTGGCGGCAACTTTCTTGGCCGCAGGCTTGGGCGCAAACTTCGCCGCAGGTTTGGCAGCCGCGGGCTTGCCCACCACGACACGCTTGGCGGCAGCTGGCGCGGCAGCCTTCTTGGTTGCTACTTTTTTCGCAGCCACCTTCTTGGCCGGTGCCTTGGCCGCCTTGTCGGCGTCCTTCTTCAACTGGGCCTTGGACGGGAAGGCCTCGGCCACGCCCTTCTTGGCGGCATTGGAGCGCTTCAGGCTCACTGGCTCTTTGGATGCTGCCTTGGCAGCAGCCTTGGCGCCTTCAGAGGCAGCCGCGGGCTTGGCCGCGCCCAGCTTCATGCGCACGGGCTTCTCGCCCCACAGCTCTTCCAGGTTGTAGTACTGGCGGAAGGTGGGCTGCATGATGTGCACCACAGCTTGGCCGCAGTCCACAATGATCCATTCACCGTTCTCTTCACCTTCGATGCGGGGCTTGGGAAAGCCGGCTTCGCGCACGGCGTCGCGCACGCTGGCGGCCAGGGCCTTGGTCTGCCTGTTGGAGGTACCCGATGCCACAACCACCCGTTCGAACAATGCAGACAAATGTTCCGTGTCAAACACCTGGATGTCCTGGGCTTTGACGTCTTCCAGGCCATCGACGATGGCGCGCTGGAGCTTGGTGGTGTCTTTTTTGGCAACGGTGGATGTAGTCATCAGGCAATTCGGTAAAGGTGGTGTTGGGCAATATAACGCGCAACGGGATCAAAAACCAGTGGGGCGGCAGGCTGGCCGTGGGCCAAGCGCTGGCGGATTTCGGTGGCACTGACCTCCATGGGAGGCATTTCAAGCCGTCGCAAGCCTGGAACACTGGAAGGCACTGCATCAAAAATGCCCTCAGCCCTCGTGGAATCGGCGCGATCAGCTACACATATTGTAGCGATTTCGGGAATCTCGCGAATTCGGTGCCAGGAACCCAGTGCCTGGGCCTGGTCTTCCCCCAGCACCAGAAACAGTTGGGCATCCGGATACTCGGTGCGCAATTCCAACAGCGTGTCGACCGTATAGCTGGGGCCGGTGCGCAGCGTTTCGCGCGGGTCCACGACCACGCAGTCCAGTTCGGCAAACGCCAGGTGGGCCATTTCCAGGCGGTGCTGCGCCAATGTCAGACTGCGGGCCTTGTGGTAAGCCTCGCCGGTGGGAATGACGAACAGCACGTCCAGCCGCAACTGATCAATGGCGGTCTGCGCCAATGCCACATGGGCGATATGGGGCGGGTCAAAGGCGCCGCCAAAGACACCGATGCGGCGCGGCAATGCTGCTGCCACCCTCAGACCCAATCGCGCCGGGGCAAGAAATGCGTGTACAGCGCGGCCTCCGGCGTGCCGGCCTCGGGCACGGCCTGGTAGGCCCAACTGGCCAAAGGCGGCATAGACAGCAAGATAGACTCCGTGCGGCCACCCGATTGCAGGCCGAAATGCGTGCCCCGGTCCCACACCAAGTTGAACTCCACATAGCGGCCACGGCGGTAGAGCTGGAAGTTGCGCTCGCGCTCGCCATAGGCCGTGTCCTTGCGGCGTTCGGCGATGGGCGTATAGGCCTTCAGGAAGGCATCGCCTACGGATTGCATCAGCGCAAAACCGGTGTCGAAGCCGCCCTCTGAAAAATCGTCATAAAAGATGCCGCCAATACCGCGCTGTTCGTCCCGGTGCTTCAGGTAGAAATACTCGTCGCACCATTGCTTGAAGCGCGGGTACTTGTCAGCGCCAAAGGGCTGAACGGCGTCACGGCAGGTGGCGTGGAAGTGGCGCGCATCTTCCTCGTGGCCATAGAACGGCGTCAGGTCCATGCCGCCACCAAACCAGCACACGGCTTCATGCCCGGGGTGACCCGCCGAAATCATGCGCACGTTCATGTGCACGGTGGGCACATAGGGGTTGCGTGGATGGAAGACCAGCGACACGCCCATGGCCTCGAACGGCGCACCGGCCAGCTCGGGCCGGTGCTGCGTGGCCGACGGCGGCAGCTTGGGGCCGCGCACGTGCGAGAAGCCGCAACCGGCCCGCTCGAATACCGTGCCACCTTCCAGGATGCGGGTGATGCCATTGCCCTGCAAAGGCTCACCGGGCGCCTTCTCCCAGGCGTCGGACACAAAGGGAACCGAACCCCCGTCCATGGCCGCGACGGCATCGGTGATGCGCAGCTGCAGGCCCTGCAGGTAGGCGCGCACCTGCGCGACCCGCGTGTCACTCATCGACCCGCCTTGTTGCCGTCGGCACCGGGCTTCATGGCACGGTGGCCGATGTCCTGGCGGTACTGCATGCCGTCAAAGCGGATACCGGGGATCACGTCATACGCCACTTGGCGGGCGGCCTTGGCGTTTTCGGCCAGCGCGGTCACGCACAACACGCGGCCACCGCTGGTCACGGTGGCACCATCGCCCGCCTCGGTGCCCGCATGGAAGACCATGCAGGTTTCTTGTGCGGCGGGCAGGCCGTGGATGGCATCACCCTTGCGGGGTGTCATCGGATAGCCATGGGCGGCCAGAACAACACCCAAGGCGGTGCGGCGGTCCCATTCCAGCTCCATGTTGGCCAGGCCACCATGCTCGGTGGCGGCCATCAGCACGTCCACCAAGTCGGTCTTCAGGCGCATCAGAATGGGCTGGGTCTCGGGGTCGCCCATGCGGCAGTTGAATTCCAGCGTTTTGACCTGCCCTTGCGGGTCGATCATCAGGCCGGCGTACAGGAAGCCGGTGTAGGGAATGCCGTCTTGTTCCATGCCCTTGAGCGTCGGCAGGATGATCTCGCGCATGGCGCGGGCGTGGACCTGGGGCGTGACCACCGGTGCGGGCGAATACGCGCCCATGCCACCGGTGTTGGGGCCCTGATCATCGTCCAGCAGGCGTTTGTGGTCCTGGCTGGTGGCCAGTGCCACCACGTCCTTGCCATCGCACAGCACCATGAAGCTGGCTTCTTCGCCTTCCAGGAACTCTTCGATGACCACGCGCGGCACGGCTTGGCCGCCCTCGCCCGCGTTGTGCACCACGCCCAGCTTGTTGTCCAGCAGCATGAAGTCGATGGCGGCATGTGCTTCGTCCAGCGTCATCGCCACAACCACGCCCTTGCCCGCGGCCAGGCCATCGGCCTTGACCACGATGGGCGCACCCATGCGGTCCACATAGGCGTGAGCCGCTTTCGGGTCGGTGAATGCTTCGTAGGCTGCGGTGGGAATGTTGTGCCGCTGCATGAAGGCCTTGGAGAAGGCCTTGGAGCTTTCCAGTTGCGCGGCCGCCTTGGTGGGGCCGAAGATGCGCAGGCCGTGGGCGCGGAACTCGTCCACCACACCGGCCGCCAAGGGGCCTTCGGGGCCGACCAGGGTCAGGCCGATCTTGTTTTCTTGCGCCCATTCGCGCAGAGCCACCACGTCGGTGATGGGCACGTTCTTCAGGCGGCTGTCCAGCGCGGTACCGCCATTGCCGGGCGCCACGTAGACCATTTGCACCTTGTCGGACTGTGCCAACTTCCAGGCCATGGCGTGCTCGCGGCCGCCTCCGCCAATCACCAGAACATTCATATGGGCTCCCTATCCGCCGTCATCCGGCCGTTGCAGTTATTGTTTTTCATAGCGCGGCGTTGTGGTAAATCTCTTGGGTATCGTCCAGGTCTTCCAGCACGTCCAGCAGTTTTTGCATGCGCGCCGCATCGTCGCCGCTGAGCTCGATGGTGTTTTCGGCACGCATGGTGACGCCCGACACTTCAGCGGTGAACCCAGCAGCCTCTAGCGCCTGCTTGACGGCTTCGTAATCGGCAAAGCCCGTCAGCACCTCGATGGCGCCGTC
Source organism: Rhodoferax sp. GW821-FHT07G04 (assembly GCF_059418585.1). Classification (NCBI taxonomy): domain Bacteria; kingdom Pseudomonadati; phylum Pseudomonadota; class Betaproteobacteria; order Burkholderiales; family Comamonadaceae; genus Rhodoferax; species Rhodoferax sp. GW821-FHT07G04. The sequence goes on along the minus strand of NZ_JBWKQD010000004.1, from coordinate 108,483 downwards.
GTCGTCCGTGATGACGTCTTCGGCACCGGCCTCCAGCGCCACTTCCATGAGCTTGTCTTCGTTGGTGCCCGGTGCGTAGATCAGTTGCCCGCAGTGCTTGAACTGGAACACCACCGAACCCTCGGTGCCCATATTGCCGCCGTGCTTGCTGAAGGCGTGGCGCACTTCAGCAACGGTACGCACGCGGTTGTCGGTCATGGTGTCCACCACAATGGCGGCGCCGCCGATGCCATAGCCTTCGTAACGGATTTCTTCGTAGCTGACACCGTCCAGCGAACCGGTAGCCTTGTCGACGTTGTATTTGACACGGTCCGCCGGCATGTTGGCGGCCTTGGCCTTTTCGATGGCCAGGCGTAGCCGGGGGTTCATGGCAGGGTCTCCGCCGCCTGCACGGGCCGCTACGGTGATTTCACGAACAATGCGCGTCCAGATCTTTCCCCGCTTCTCGTCCTGGCGACCTTTGCGGTGCTGAATATTGGCCCATTTGCTGTGTCCTGCCACGTGAAATCCTTTGAAAAATCGTTACGCTACGGGCTCAATTGTACTTTTTGAGAATCCCATGGCCGCCCTCGACGACACCAGCATCCTGATTGCCCAGCACGGCACGGACAACACCCTTGTCCAGTGCGCCCTGTTGCCCAGCAAGGCCAACCGCCACGGCCTGATCACCGGCGCCACTGGCACCGGCAAAACCATCACCCTGCAAACCATGGCCGAGGGCTTTTCGCGCCTGGGTGTGCCAGTCTTCATGGCCGACATCAAAGGCGACCTGACGGGCATCTCGCAGCAAGGCAACTCCACCCCCAAGCTAGCCAAGATCTTGGCGGAGCACCAGTTGCCCGAACCGGCCTACCAGGCCTACCCCACCACACTGTGGGATGTGTTTGGCGAGCAAGGCCACCCGGTGCGCGCCACCGTCAGCGACCTGGGCCCGCTGCTCTTGGCCCGCATGCTCAACCTGAACGAAACCCAGGCCGGCGTACTGCAACTGGTGTTCAAGATTGCCGATGACGATGGCCTGCTGCTGCTGGACATGAAAGACCTGCGCGCCATGTGCCAGGACGTGGGCGAAAACGCCGGCCAGTACACCACCAGCTACGGCAACATCAGCGCCGCCAGCATAGGCGCCATCCAGCGCGCGCTGATGCAGATCGAGCAACAGGGCGGCGAGAAATTCTTTGGCGAGCCCATGCTCAACATCGCCGACTTCATGCAGACCGACGCCAACGGACGCGGCATGGTCAACGTCCTGGCGGCCGACAAGCTGATGAACGCTCCCCGCCTGTATGCCACCTTCCTGCTGTGGCTGCTGAGCGAGCTGTTCGAGACCCTGCCCGAGGTTGGCGACCTGGACAAGCCCAAGATGGTGTTCTTCTTCGACGAGGCCCACCTGCTGTTCAACGACGCGCCCAAGGTGTTGCTGGAACGCATCGAGCTGGTGGTGCGCCTGGTGCGTAGCAAGGGCGTGGGTGTGTATTTCGTCACGCAAAACCCGCTGGACATACCCGACACCGTGCTGGCCCAACTGGGCAACCGCGTGCAGCATGCCCTGCGCGCCTTCACGCCGCGCGACCAAAAGGCCGTCAAATCCGCAGCCGAGACCATGCGCCCCAAAGAGGGGCTGGACATTGGCACGGCCATCTCGGAGCTGGGTGTGGGCGAGGCCCTGGTCAGCTTCCTGGACGACAAGGGCCGCCCCTGCCCCACCGAGCGTGTCTACGTGTTGCCGCCTTGCAGCCAGATCGGGCCTATCACGCCCGCGCAGCGCCAATCGCTGCTGGCCGAATCGCTGGTGGCCGGTGTGTATGAAAAGGCGGTGGACCGGGAATCGGCATTTGAAGCGCTCAAGGGCCGCACCCAGACGCGCCAACCGGCCGGCACCGTGGCGCCAACCGCGCCCTCGCCGTCCGCAGCGCCCCCCATGCCAACACCCACTGCGGCACCGGCCCCAGCAAACGCCACCCCCGCGCCTGCGACACCACCCGCCGCACCCGAGAAAAGCATCTTCGACAGCCTGGGCGACATGCTCAGCGGCGGTGCCCGCCGGTCGCGTGCCAGCGCAGGCGAGCAAATGATCAAGAGCGCTGCCAGCTCCATTGGACGCGAAGTGGGGCGACAGATCATCCGCGGCGTGCTGGGCGGGATATTTGGGGGCTCCAAGCGCTAGCCACCCGCCGCTCTGGCAAGAGGGCAGCAAAAATACCCAAATCGGGGTTCATGGCAAAGGGCGTTGGTAAAAATCGCCTCTAGCCCTCGTCATATCTAGCGATACCGCTATTATTTCTGCAGCAGCCTGAGACTCACTCGGCAGCGCGGCTGGCCACCGAGTGAGCCCATTGCTTAGCGGACGCTGAAGCCCTGCGACTGGAGCGCAAACCAGTTGGCCTGCACCCGCAGCCGGTAGCGCGTGGGGCTTTCCTGCCACCAGAATTCGCTCTCCTTGCCGGCGGGTACGCCACCCAGCGTCAGATCGGGCACCAGCACGAGGTTCTGGCCCTGGAAGGTCACGTTGGCCGTACCGTCTAACTGGATGCTCATCGTGCTGCTGCTGTCCAGCGATTTCAGGATACGGCCCAAGGCATCGGATTCACCAAAGGCGGCGTAGAGGACTTGCACATTGCCCGCCGAATCGATGAAGCGCAAATTGCCGTCGCTGCCGGTGAAGAAGCTCGCGACGCCCGAGGGATTTGGCTGTTTCTCCACAAACACGCCAGGGCTCACAACGTAGGTGGCGCCGCCCACCTGGGCCGACATCACGCCATTGTTTTGCAGGCTCAGCGTGGCACCAATGGGCAGCAAGCCGACCATCTCGGGCAGGTTTTGCACGGTGGGCATCACCAACAAGGCGGTGCCGCCGGCCACGATCTGGTATTGGCCGTTACCAATCGGGTAGAGGCCATTGGGCCGTGGATCATTGGTCTGCACGGAGAGCGGCGTAAACACCACGTTCTGGCCATTGGGTGCGGCCATGACCACGCTGCCCTGCGGCGTTTGCTCTACGAACCGCAGCCCGGAGCCCAGCACGGGTGCCAGCGTGTTCACAACGCCAGTCATCACGCTGGGGCCATTCAAACCAGCCATGTTCAGCACGGGTGGCGCGCCGGTGACGCCGGGCAGGGCTGGCGTAGGCAGCACCGGAATGACTTCGGTCACCGGCGGCACGACGACTGCGGCTGCAATCACAGCGGCCGTGGCCACCGAGCAGGTTTCGGTACCTGTCGTCACGCCCGCTGTGGCAATGGGCGTCACGCAGAAGAACAGGTAGTCGCCCTGCTCTGCTGCCGCCACGGTGTGCGTCAGTGCCGTTTCATTGGCGATGGCGGTCTTGGTGGCGCCGCTGCTCTGGCTATCGCGCATCCAGCGGAAGGTGGATGTACCTTGCGCATCGCCCTGGGCGTCGAAGTAGGTGTAGCTGCCGGTGAGCTGGGCAGCCACCTGGGGCGTGCCAGACACGGTGACATTGGTCGCCGTGGGCGCAGTGTTGGCCGCAAAGCTGGCGGTCACTGCCTTGGCCGCCGTCACATTGCTCAGCACGCAGCTGGCACCGGAGCAATCACCGCTGAAGGCCGTGAAGGTATAGCCCACATTGGGCGTGGCCGTGCAGGTGCTGCTGCTGCCGTGCGACACGGGGTTGGGCGTGCAGCTGACCGTGCCGCCCGCAACCGGGTTGGCCGTGGCCGTGATGGCATAGGTGTTCAGCGCAAAGCCGGCGGTCACGCTCTTGGCCGACGTGACATTGCTCAGGGTACAGCTGGCACCGGTGCAATCGCCGCTAAACGCCGTGAAGCTGTAGCCTGCATTGGGCGTGGCCGTGCAGGTGCTGCTGCTGCCGTGCGGCACCGGGTCGGGCGTACAACTGACCGTGCCGCCGGCCACCGGGCTGGCCGTAGCGGTAACGGTGTAGCTATTGAGCGCGAAGCCGGCTGTCACGCTCTTGGCCGATGTGACATTGCTCAGCGTGCAACTGGCGCCGTTGCAGTCGCCACTAAAAGCCGTGAAGCTGTAGCCCGCGTTCGGCGTGGCCGTGCAAATAGTGGATCCGCCATGCGACACCGGGTTGGGCGTACAACTGACCGTGCCGCCTGCAACAGGGCTGGCCGTGGTGGCAACCGTGTAGCTATTCTGCGTGAAGCTGGCGGTGACGGACTTGGCTGACGTGACATTGCTCAGCACGCAGCTGGCACCGGTGCAATCCCCACTGAAAGCCGTGAAGCTATAGCCTGCATTGGGCGTGGCCGTACAGGTGCTGCTGCTGCCATGCGAGACGGGATTGGGCGTGCAGCTAACCGTGCCGCCCGCCACCGGGCTGGCCGAGGCGGTGATCGCGTAGGTAATGGCCGTGAAATTGGCGGTCACGCTCTTGGCCGATAGCACATTGCTCAAGGTGCAGCTGGCGCCGGTGCAATCACCACTAAAGGCCGTGAAGCTGTAGCCCGCATTGGGTGTGGCCGTGCAGGTACTGCTGCTGCCACCGGCCACCGGGTTGGGCGTGCAACTGACCGTGCCGCCGGCCACCGGGTTGGCGGTCGCGGTGATGGGGAAGCTGGCGAGGTCGCCGTTGATGGTGATGGAGTAACTGCCGTACAAGGGGAATACCGCATCGGCCGCACCCGAGTAGCTGGTGATGACCAGCCAGTAGCTGGTGTTGGGTGCCAGGCCGGTGGCCGTCAGCTTGGCATGGGGGTAGGTATTGCCGTCATCGTCGGCGAACAGCAAATTGGCGCCGGGGCTGGCTGGAGCAAACGAAGAATACAGGGCCAGAAAGGAGTCGAAAGGTGTGTTGCTGTCCACCGTGGCGGTGACCGTACCGCCCGTGGAGCCGGTCTTGATCTCGATGGCGGCATAGGGCAGTGCATCGTTGGCCGAATCCGCAAAACCCGCGCGGTCTGTGGTCCGGTTGAAGGTGGGCGAACCAACACTCAGGCTGTCGGCCACAACAATGGTGGAGGCCTGCGCCCCGCCTGCAAGCCACAGCGACTGCACCAGCAGCGCCGCAAACACCGTTTTAAGAAATTTGGAAATCATGGTGTTCGTCTGGTGGATCAGTTGCGCGCAGGGAAGATGCCTTGGGTGGCGATGATGCAATTCAGCGTCAAGGTCGGCATCATGTTGTTGTGGGCTTGTCCGCCGCCTGTGGTGGAGACTGCGCCGGGCGCCATGCTGGCGGTAACGTTGGTGCCATACAAGGAACCGGTAGCGGACTGCGCCAGTACATTGGCGCTGGGTGAAGTCTGGTCGGCCACGGCATTGGTCGCCTGCACGGCATGGGTGTGTGCAGGAATCTGGGACGCGGTCAGTGTGACGCGCTCCTCGCCACCCATTTCACCCTGGGCGTAAGTGCTCAGGCCTGGCCCTTGGCCTTCCTTCACCAGCATGCGCCCCTGTGCATCGGGCAGCGCAAACGTGGTCTGACCGTTGCCGCCATAGGTTGTGCCCAACAGGGAGAACAGGGCCGTATTCTGCGCAATGCTCAGAATCCGCCCATCGCACATGGCCCAACCGGTGGGCGCAAAGTTGTAGGGCACCCACATGATCTCACCCAGAAATGGCTGGTTGCCACCCGCCCAGGCAGCACCGGGTTGCACCGTGCCCAACATTGTCACAGCCAGTGCGGCCACCAGTTTCAGATATTTTTTGTACATTGGCTGCTCTCCCCCGCGCTTGCGCGCGTCTTGGTGATGGTGGTCATCGTCGTTCAATTGCTGCTCGGGAAAATACCCTGCAGGGCAATGATGCATTTGAGGGCAATGAAAGGCTTCATGTTTTCGTGGGGCTGGCTGCCGCCGTAAGTACCGACGCTGTTGTTAGCCAGACTCGTGTTAACCGTGCTGCCGTAGGCGGATGTACCGGCACTGGTCTTGGCCAGGGCACTGGTTGTGCCATTGGCCACCGCATGGGTTGCTTCCTGCGGGTCCACGGCCATGGTGTGCGTATGGGCGGGCATCTCGTTGATGGTCAGCGTGTGGCTCTCCGCGCCGGCCTTTTCGCCCAGAGTATGGCCGTTGCCCACGTGGATGGGTGCACGCCCGCGCATGTCCGGCAGCGCAAAAGTCGTTTGACCATTGCCGCCGTAGGTGGTGCCCAAGAGCGCAAACAAGCCCTGATTCTGGGCAATGGGCAGAAGCTGGCCGTTGCAGGCGGCCCAGCCGTGGGGCACGAAGTTGAAAGCCACCCAATTGATTTCACCCAGGTATTGGGAGCCATCCCCTGTGGCCCAGGCTTTCGGCGCAGCCAAGGATCCCCCTAGCGCGGCGCATACCGATAGGGCCAACAAAAGGCGTTTGCGTGAGACAAATGGCATATGCAGTTCCTTGTATCCAGTCGTCTTCATCATCATTGGGTTGGGAAAATGCCGTTCAACGCAATGCAGCACTTCACCGCCAGGTAAGGCTGTAGGTTGTTGTGGGGCTGAGACCCGCCCACGATGCTCATGGCGCTGGGACGCAACTGAACGTTGGTCGCCTGTGAGGAATAGGCCTTGGCCGTGGCGGGCGAAACACCCATGACCTTGCCGACTGGCGAGGCGGATTTATCGGCCCCGTCGTTGGCCATCAGCGCATGGTTGTGCGTGGGCAGGTTACTGGCGGTGATGGTGACACTCTCCACCCCACCGGTCTCACCCTGGGTCCGGTTGCTCAAACCCGGGCCTTGGCCATCGGCCACTACAGTGCGGCTTTGTAGATTGGGCAGTGCAAAGGTGGTCTGCCCATCGCCACCGTACGTGGTGCCCAGCAGATTAAACAAGTCACTGTTTTGGGCGATGTCCATCAATTGGCCATTGCACTCCCCCCAGCCCACCGGGCAGAAGTTCCAGCCGCCACACATGACTTCGCCCAGGAAAGGGTCGCCGGCGTGGGCCGCCTGCGGCAAGACCAGTGCCCCCAAGCTCAGGCAGGCCCCCGCAATCGTGGACAGCAGCGCCGAGCGGGCACGGCCAGCGTGCGTATGCTTCTGGGGCATGGTGAAATCTCTCCCTGCTTTGTTTGAAAAAAATTGGCGCCAATGATGCCATAAGTATCAGACGCTCTTGTGACGGGGCCAATTTGCGTTAGAGTTTGGCAAACCTGCATGAACCAAGTTCATCCCCTCTTCACTGTTTGACTGATTGCCAGCCATGATCCCCATCAACCCCGAAGCCCGCGCCAACGTCCACCTGATCGACCACCCCCTGGTGCAGCACAAGCTCACGCTGATGCGCAACAAGACCGCCAGCACCAACAGCTTTCGCCGCCTGCTCAACGAGCTGGCCGGCCTGATGATCTACGAAGTCTGCCGCGACATGCCGCTGCAGGATGTGCAAATCGAAACACCGCTGGAAACCATGACCGCCAGGGTCATAGACGGCAAAAAACTGGTGTTTGCATCGATCCTGCGCGCCGGCAACGGCATCCTGGATGGCGTGCTCAATGTGGTGCCCGGCGCCCGCGTGGGCCATGTGGGCCTGTACCGCGACCCCAAGACGCTGCAGGCTGTGGAGTACTACTTCAAGATGCCCAAGAACATGGAAGAGCGCGACATCGTCGTCGTCGACCCCATGCTGGCCACCGGCAACTCCGCCGCCGCCGCCGTGGCACGGCTGAAAGAGTGCAAACCCAAGTCCATCAAGTTCCTGTGCCTGCTGACCTGCCCCGAGGGCATCAACACCATGTACAAGGAGCACCCCGATGTGCCCATCTTCACCGCGGCCATCGACCGCGAGCTGAACGACCACGGCTACATCCTGCCGGGCTTGGGCGATGCGGGCGATCGTATCTTTGGTACGCAATAACAGCTTAAGCCAAACCAATCGCCAGCCCTCGCGGAATATGCGTAGCCCGCTACGCTTCTGATAGCATTTCTAACGGAGCCGACCCATGCTGGACTTGCTGGTGCACAACGCAACGCTGCCCGACGGCCGCACAAACATGTCGGTAGCGGTGCAAAACGGCCGCATCACCGATGTCGCACCCGGCTTGGCAGCCCCGGCCGCCGAGACCGTGGATGCCCAGGGCCTGTTGCTGAGCCCACCTTTCGTTGACGCCCATTTCCACATGGACGCCACGCTCAGCTACGGCCTGCCGCGTGTCAACGCCAGCGGCACGCTGCTGGAGGGCATTGCGCTATGGGGTGAGCTCAAACCCCACCTGACCCAGGAGGCGCTGATCGACCGCGCCCTCGCCTATTGCGACTGGGCCGTGGCCAAGGGCCTGCTGGCCATCCGCAGCCACGTGGACATCTGCGACCCGCGCCTGCTGGCCGTGGAGGCGTTGTTGGAGGTCAAACGCCGCGTGTCGCCCTACCTGGATCTGCAACTGGTCGCCTTCCCGCAGGACGGTGTGCTGCGCGACCCCCAAGCCATGGACAAGCTGCAGCGCGCACTGGCCATGGGTGTGGACGTGGTCGGCGGCATTCCCCACTTCGAGCGCACCATGGCCGATGGCGCTTTAAGCGTCAAGCTGCTGTGCGAACTGGCCGCCACACAGGGCAAGCTCGTGGACATGCACTGCGACGAGTCGGACGACCCGCTGTCGCGCCACATCGAGACCCTGGCCTTTGAGACCCAGCGCCTGGGTTTGTACGGCCGCGTCACCGGCTCGCACTGCACATCCATGCACAGCATGGACAACTACTATGTGAGCAAGCTGCTGCCGCTGATTGCCGAAGCGGGGGTGAGCATCGTCAGCAACCCCCTCATCAACATCACGCTGCAGGGCCGCCACGACACCTACCCCAAACGCCGCGGCATGACCCGCGTACCCGAGCTGCTGGCCCATGGCGTGACCGTCGCCTTCGGCCACGACTGCGTGATGGACCCCTGGTATTCGCTGGGCAGCGCCGACATGCTGGAAGTGGCCAGCATGGGCCTGCACGTAGCGCAGATGACCAGCCAGGCCGCGATGCGCCAGTGTTTTGAAGCCGTGACCACCAGCCCGGCCAAGATCCTGCATCTGGAAGGCTATGGGATTGAGAAGGGTTGCAATGCAGACTTTGTGCTGCTGCAGGCGCAGGACCCGATTGAGGCGATTCGGTTGCGGGCGACAAGGCTGCAGGTGTTCCGGCGCGGCAAGCGGGTGGCGCAGACGCCGGCGGCTACTTCGACGCTTGATATACCAGGGCGGCCGACACAGACCACCTTCTTGCATGACAAATAGACCGCTAGCCCCTGCAAAAATTGCTCCGAATGCTACTAAAAGTGTAGCAACCACCACCATTGCCGCAGCGCAAAGCATTTCCGTACCCTTGGACGTAGCGGCCAATGTGCAAGAGCATCTGGCGCTGGTGCAGGCCGCCGCCGAGCACGGTGTGCAGTGGCTGGTGTTTCCTGAGCTGTCTCTCACCGGCTACGAACTGGCTGCCATGCCCGGTCTGGTTTTGCACGCCGAGCACGCCCTGCTCGCCCCCTTGCGCCAGGAGGCTTTGCGTACCGGCATGGCCGTCACCGTGGGCGCGCCCGTCGCCTTGGGCGATACGGGCCTGCCCGCCATCGGCGCCATCACCTTGCGGCCCGATGGCGGCCACGCCACCTACACCAAACACCACCTGCACGGCAGCGAAACCGAGTTCGCCATACCTGGCCCCGCGCCCGTGCATGTACAAGCGCTGGGGCCGCTACAGATTGCCAGCGCCATCTGCGCCGACACCACCCACCCCACCCACGCCGCCCTGGCCGCACAAGCAGGTGCGAACGTCTATGCGGCGGGAATACTCACATCCGAAAAAGGCTACGCCGCCGAGGCGCCGCTGTGGCAAGGGTATGCGCGGCAGCACGGCATGGCGGTGCTCATCGCCAACCACGGCAGTCCGTCAGGGGGCTATGTGTCGGCGGGCAGGAGCGGCATATGGGATGCGAACGGCGAGCTCGTCGTGGAGGCACCCGGTGTGGGAAGGTACTTGGTCATTGCGCAGATTGATGCAGATGGTCGAAGCCTCGGCGGCACCAAAGCGATTCGTATTGAATCTTGACTTAGACCAAATTCGGTACTAAATTCAGACCCATCCCTGTTCAAGGATCGCCATGTCGTCCGTCGCCAATATCAAGTCCATCTCCTACCTCAAGAGCCATGCCGCCCAGATTTCCGAAGACTTGGAGATGAACGGCCGGCCGTTCTTCATCACCCAGAATGGCGAAGCCAGCATGGTGATTGAAAGCGTCAAGCAGTTTCAGGAAAAGGAATCGCTCATCGCCGCCTTGAAAATCATGGCCTTGGGTGAGAAAGATCGCATGCAAGGCAAAGGCATATCCGTTGCGGAATCACGTTCGCAACTGGCCGCCGCGCGCCAACGCCGCAAGTAATGGCGGTCATCATTCTTCCCGATGCACAGGAGGACTTGCACTCGCTTCAAGAGTACATGCTCGACAAGTGGAGCGAGGCCGACTGGCTCAAAGCAGAGGACGAAATCTTCGAAAAGCTGGCCCTGGTTGACACGGGACTTTTGACTGGCGCGCCGGTGCAGGAGCTTGCCTCCGTTGGCATCTTGGAGTACCAGAACATCTATACCTCACACCACAAGCTGGTCTATCGGCGTATCGACGGTGACGTTTACGTCTACACCGTCGCGGGGCATCGGCAAGACTACCCGACGCTTTTGATGAAGCGGTTGTTGAAAATCTGACCGGCAAAGCGGAAAACCTATTCGTACCAGTCAGCGGTATACCTGACACTTCAGTGCAGACTGACGGCTTCGGGTGGTACCTCACTTTTACATTGACCACTGCATGAACAAAACGGAACTCCGAGGCAATTTGCAAACACTCAAGAACAATTACGCCCTCGTACAGGCTGGAATCTTGTTCTTGGCTCAACCCGATGCGGTACAGAAATTCGACGAGTACTCCGTCGCATTTACCGATCATCCCGAGGGTAAGCAGTTTCTTTATATCCGATACGTTCTTGAAAGCGATGCGCTATTAGCATTGGCCACGAATCAGTTGAGAAAATCCGTTCTGAGAAACTGCATCAAGGAAATGTTCGAACTGGTCAAGAACTATGGATTGGACACGAATCAAATCAATCTCTTGAGAGCTGCACCTTGGTACCAATTTTTGCGAATGATTAGAAATAGTCTCTCGCACGACTTCTTCATCAGATACAACCAACATGATTTGAAACTGCTTCCAGTCAGTTGGTCCGGCCTCACGCTTGTCACCTCAATGGAAAACAGCGAGTTACCGATGGCCGGTTTTCTGACACGCATGAAGATCCTCGAACTAATAGATGAAGTGATTTCATACGTTGAGCAGCATATCGCTTGACTCCTCGCTCAACTCGAAAACGCAGCAGAAAGCCGTTCAACGGCAATTCCTGCTTGCCGGGCAGCACTGGAATTTAACTGCCGCCTTAGCGGCGCGCCCCCCTACAGGACAGCATTTATCGCCAACTAGGTGGGTGGTGTGGCTTGCGGGCGCAGGCCGCACTTGCGGTTGCCACAAGAACAGGCGTGCCGAACACGGTGTTAATGCGAAAACGTAGGCCAACCAACCGTGTTCACCCGCGAAGCGAGCCGGAGAACGTGAGCCACGCCGCCCGTCGTGCGCGAACCACAGACGGGCATTCTCGTCAAGCCAAATGAACTGCTAGCCCTCGTGGAATACGCGTAAGCTGCTATTGATCCAATAGCAACCTAGAAACGGCTTAGCAAGCACCAAAACCCATCAATGGTGGTGCCCATGCTCCCCGTGCACATGCTTGTGCGCAATCTCTTCCGCCGAAGCAGCACGCACTTCCACCACCTTGATGCCAAACGTCAGCGTCTGGCCGGCCAGGGGGTGGTTACCGTCCAGGTGCACGGTGTCGCCCTTGATCTTGACGACGGTGAACACGTGTTCCTGGTTGTCTTCGCCACGGCCTTGCAGATGGCCGCCGACCTTGACACCGGGGGGGAAGTCCTTCTTGGCGATGGTGGTGATCAATTGCGGGTTGTGCTGGCCGAAGGAGTCTTCGGGGGCCAGTGTCAGTGTGACCTGGTAACCGGGCTCCTGGCCGGCCAGGGCTTCTTCGACCTTGGGGAAGATGTTGTCGTAGCCACCGTGCAGGTAGACCATGGGCTCAGTGCCCTTGTCGATGACCTTGCCTGCGGCGTCGGTTACAGAGAAGCGCAGGGTGACGGCGGTGTCTTTGTCGATTTTCATGGGGTGGGGAAAAATAGGTGATGAATTAAGGAATGCTTGCTATTTTCGCCGCAGTTCGTCAGTCCCGGTTTGGGGCGATGGATTCGGCATAGTCGTACAGCGCGCCCAGGATGGCCTCGCTACGCTCGTCATCACCCACTGACTCCGACAATGCGTCGATGGCTTCAAACAACTGCTCCACCGTGCGTGCGCCGTCCACGCCGTCGAACAGGCGCTCAGCGCGGTGGGTCTCCCAGCGCGCCGCTTCGTCATCTGTCAGCAACTGCGGGAAATTGCGCGCCCGGTAGCGGAACAGCAACTCGGGCAGCCGGGCGTCATCAAAGGCCGGGTGGGCGTTGGACAGCTGCTGCGGCGACATGCCGCGTAGGTCATTCAGGCGGCGGCGGTCTGCGTTGCCGACAAAACCGCCGTACAGGTCTTCGTCCACATCGAGCCGTGCCGGTTCGGGCCGCTCGAACACCTCGGGCCAGATGGCGCTCATGTCGGGCAGGTCGCGCGCCCACTCGGCATGGCGCAGCTGCGCCTCCACATCCACACCCCAACGTTGGGCCATGGCGGGCGACAGCACTTTCAGGTTCGCCATCACCATCGGTGATTTGTTCAGGTGGATGGTTTTCACCGGCAGGCGGGTCATGCCTTCGGGCAGATCACTGGTTTTGCTGAACAGACGCAAACGCAACGCGTCCGGCTTGAGCGTCTCCAGCTCGCGCGGGTCAAAGGCCAGGTCCCACGCGATCAGTTCGTTCTTGTTCTTGGGGTGCATGGCCAGCGGCCACATCAGCGCCAGGCAGCCGCGCTCGGCCGGGAACATGCCGGATATGTGCCAAAACGGCCGCGCATGCTGGGGCGTGGTGGGCAGGCCCAGCTCGGCGGCCACGCGGTCTTTCTTGTGCAGACCCAGGCAGAAGTCAAACAGACGGGGCTGTGCGGTCTTGATGAGCCGCGCCAGTGCAATGGTGGCGCGCACATCGCTCAGCGCGTCGTGGGCGGCCTCGTGCAGCAGGCCGTTGGCGGCGCTCAGGTCCGTCAGCTTGAAACTGGCGCCACCTTCGGGCTTGGTGGGCCATTCAATGCCCTCGGGCCGCAAGGCATAGGCGGTACGCACCACGTCCAGCAAATCCCAGCGGCCGCACTGGTTCTGCCATTCACGGGCATAAGGGTCGATCAGGTTGCGCCAGAACAAAAAGCGCGTGATCTCGTCGTCAAACCGTATCGTGTTGTAGCCGACGCCTATGGTGCCGGGCAAGCTGAAGGCCTGCTCTATGGTGGCGGCAAACTGGTGCTCGGGCACGCCCTGCTGCAGACATTGCTGGGGGGTGATGCCGGTGATCAGACAGGACTGTGGATCGGGCAGAAAGTCCGGCGCGGGTTGGCAAAACAGCATGATGGGCTCGCCCAGCTCGTTCAGGTCCGCATCGGTGCGGATGGCGGCAAACTGCGCGGGCCGGTCGCGCCGCGGCACGGCGCCGAAGGTCTCGTAGTCGTGCCAAAGAAAGGTGTGGCTGCTGCTGTCCATAGGTGCAATCGTGCGGTGGGTGCAACATTACACTATCCCACAACCCCCACCAGGCACCCATGCCCCCACCCTACCCAGCACGCCGCGCCAGCAACTCTGGCGCCCGCCACAAACAATGATGTTGATGCGCAGTCTCATCGCGGTGGCGCGCTGGCTGGTACTGCCCTTGGCCCTGCTGCTGTTTGCGCAGTGGCCACTGCGCGACTGGGTGCAGGCCCATTCCCGCGCCGCCAACGATGTGGCGCAAATCCTGTTTGGGCTGTATGCGGCCGTTGCCATCACAGCAGCATCCAGATCAAAGAGCCACCTAGCCCTCGTCAAACCTGAACATACCGCTACCACTTCTATAGCAAATTGGCGCGGCTTGGCATTGCTGGCCTGTGTGGCGCCCTGGGCCGCTTTCTTGCTGTGGACGGCCGCTCCACAGATGTGGGAGTCCATCAAGGCACTGGAGATCTTTAGCGAAGGCCTGACGCCTGGCTACTTTGTGTTGCGCATCGCCCTGGTGTTGCTGGCGGCGTTGGTGCTGGTGGATGCGGTGGCACAGGCTGCTGGCAGCGCTCGCGCCCGCAAACGGCGGGGCAAACCATGATGGGCCCAGCCTTTCCCATAGGCGGCCTGTGGATGCTGCTGGTACTGGCACTGCTCATCATGGGCAGCGGCTTGCCTGTATGGGCACTGCTGATCGGCACGGCCAGTGCCTTTGCCGCTGGTGGCTGGGTGGCCGGGGTGGTCGATGCCAAGGTGCTCAGCGCCATCAGCGGGCGCACCTTGGGCCTGCTGGACAACGACCTGCTGCAGGCCCTGCCCTTGTATGTATTTGTGGGAGTGCTGCTGCAGCGGCTGCCGGTGGCGGACGCGCTGTTCGCGTCGCTGGGCCGCCTATTCGGTTGGACGGGAGCAGGCAGCTCCGTGGCGGCCTTCGGCATCGGCGCGCTGGTGGCACCTATGAATGGCTCGGTCGCCTCCAGCTCTGCGCTGTTGACCCGCTTGGTGGCGCCGCGACTGGGACAGCTCAACACCGCAGCGGCCACCGCCTTGATCAGCGCCTCCAGCACGATAGGCGTGGTGGTGCCGCCCTCGCTAGTGTTGATACTGCTGGGCGACGCCCTGCAGCGCGCCCACACCGAGGCCAGCAACCTGCCCGGCTTTGTGCTGGGCCAGCAGCGCATCATCAACACGCAGGACGTGTTCCACGCCGCACTGGTGCCCGCGACAGCGGTGTTGCTGCTGTGGCTGCTGGTGGCCTGGTGGCAGGGGCGCAGGCTACAACCTATGCCAGGCAACGAACTGCCACCCGTCAGAGCCCAGCAATGGGCGCTATCGGCCGCGTTCACATTGGCCATTCTTTTGCTGCTGGGTGGCGTGTTTGTCGGCAAGGTCTTTGCCGTGGAAGCCGCCGCCACCGGCGCAGTGGCCTTGGTGGTGGCTACGTTGGCCACGCGCGCCCTCAAGGCAGCAGAGTGGTCCACCGTGCTGACCGACACGCTGAACCTCAGTGGCGCGTTGCTGGCACTCTTGGTGGGCGCCAGCACCTTCAGCCTGGTGTTTCGGCTGTGGGGGACCGATACCTGGATCGCGCAGAACGTGCTGGCTTCTCCCTTGCCCCCGTTGATGGTGGCCGCCCTGGTCTTGTCGCTGGTAGCCCTTTGCGCCTGGGTGCTGGATGCGTTCGAGATGATTTTTGTCATCATCCCCATCGTCGCGCCGCCGCTGATTGCCCGCCTGGGTGACGCGCAGCAAACCGCCGTGCTCTTGCTGTTGGTGCTGCAACTGAGTTTTCTGATTCCGCCCATGGGCTATGCCGTGATGATGGCCCGTGCCCGCGCGGGCCTGGCCCATGCCAGCCTGTGGCATACGCTGCGTGCCTTGTTGCCCTATATCGCCGTGCAGTGTGTGGCAACGGCCGGCGTGTTCATGGCGCCCTGGTCTGTGCATCTGCTCGATGCCCCGCAGCCAGCCATTTCGGTGGATGCGTCGCCTGTGTCAGCGCAAGACCTGGACCAGCAGATACGGGACATGGCAACGCAAGCCGGTGATGCACCGAACGACGACGCAAACAAGAAACCCTGAATTCGCAGACGGATGGATAGTCGGGGCAGCGCTCAGGCTTTGCGTGGAGTACGCACCAGCAGTGCAACGCCTACAAGAATGAACGGCAGGCTGAGGTACTGCCCCACCGTGAAAAACTGGCCCGCCTCGTAGGCGGCCTGCGGTACCTTGAAGGCTTCAGCGCCCACGCGGGCCGAGAAGACCATGACGAGGAAGCTACCGAAGAGCAAGCCTGGCTGGTCTCGGAATCGTTGCTTGCGATAGAGATATAGCAGCACGCAGAAGGTGATGAGGTAGGCCACTGCCTCGTAGAGCTGGACCGGGTGCCGGGGCAATGCGTCAACCGACTCGAACACGACACCCCAGCTGCCCGAGGTCGGCATACCCACGATCTCCGAATTCAAAAAATTGGCGACACGTACGAATATGGCACCCAAGGCGGCGGGAATCGTGACGCGGTCCACAAGCCAAATATAGGGAATCGCAGGCCTGGCGGTCCTGGCGCCCAACCAAAGGCCCAGCAACAAACCCACAGCGCCCCCATGGCTGGCCAGCCCACCCTCCCAGATGCGCAGCACGGCCAGCGGGTGTGCGAAGTAAAACGCGGGGTCGTAGAAAAGGCAGTGGGCGATACGGGCGCCAACAACCGTGCTGACCAAGGCCACGAGCAAGAGGCGTTCGGACTGCTGCGCCGGCATACGCTCCGCCTGGAACATGCGCGCCAACACGAATTGCCCGGCCCAAAATGCGGAGACAAACAGCAGGCCGTACCAGCGAAACTGCAGAGGCCCTAGCGCAAACAGAACGGGATCAAAGTCCCAATGCAAGACCGGTAGAGGCACTAGGCCCGCCGATCAATCAAAACGTCTCCCAATCGTCGTCCGCGCCGCGTGCAGCGGGTTTGGGGACGGCACTTGGGGCGGCTGCGGGCTTGGGCGCCGCCAGCTTCTGCACCGGCCTGGCGGCGGGTTTGGCCAGCGGCTTGGCTTGGGGTGCGGGCGCCCTGGCATGGGAAACCGCAGCAGGCTTGACAGATGGCTTCGCATGCTGCGCAGGAGCACCACCGCGGTTGGTGCCCACGCCCATGTCGCTGGGCAGCTTGAATTCGCCCACCAAGCTGTGCAGCTTGGCGGCTTGGTACTTGAGGCTTTCGGCAGCGGCGGTTTCCTGCTCCACCAAGGCAGCGTTTTGCTGCATGGCCACGTCCAGATGCTCCAGCGTGGTGGCAATCTCCTGCAGGCCTTGCGATTGCTGGCGGGATTTGCCGCTGGCCTCGACGATCAGGCTCGAAACCTCTTCGATGGCCTTGACCACCTCACCCATTTTTTCACCGGCGTTGTTGACCAGGCCGGCGCCCTTTTCCACCTGCTCAACCGAAGTCGTGATCAGGCGTTTGATTTCCTTGGCAGCCTCGGCCGAGCGCCCTGCCAGTGAACGCACTTCACTGGCCACCACGGCAAAGCCGCGGCCCTGCTCGCCAGCACGGGCCGCTTCCACCGCCGCATTCAAGGCCAGGATATTGGTCTGGAAGGCAATGCCGTCGATGACGGAAATGATGTCGGCAATCTTGCGGGACGATGAGTTGATCTCTTCCATGGCCGCCACGGCTTGGTTGACCACATCGCCACTGGTGTGCACCAAAGCGCTGGTGCCCTGGCTGAGGCTGGTGGCCTTTTGCATGGCGTCCGAGCTTTGCGCTGCAGCATCCGTCATTTCCTTCATGGCGCTGGAGGCCGATTGCAGCTCCGAACTGCCCTGCTCCGTGCGGCGGCTCAGATCCTGATTGCCCGCGGCAATCTCTGCCGACGCATTGCTGACCTGCCAGGCCCCATCGTTCAACGCGCCCAGCATGGAGCGTATGCGCAATTGCAGCGCCTGCATGGTGCCCAGGCCTTCACGCAATGTGGGGTTGCCAAAGCTGGAGGACACGTCTTTTGTCAGATCACCATGGCCCATGCGGTCGGCGCCAGATATCAGCTCTTCGACAAATTGCTTGCTGGCCAGCGCGCTGTCCAGGTACAGCCACAGCATGAACAGGCCCACACCCAGGCTGCTCAGTATCAGCGTCGTCTTGCTCCACTCCATCAGCACGCCAGTGACCACCACCACCTGCAGGGTGATGTTGAGCACCAACTGAATGACCACGCGTTGCTTGAGGGTGAGCTGATTGAACATGCCGCTGTCTCCTTGTTGATTGGGGGTAATTTAGCAGACGAAACATGGGGCCAGTGCACTTTTAAGCCGAGAAAAGTGCGGATAAAGCACGGGCGCAGGCGCCTCGGCTCAGGCGAGCCCCGTCAGGCGGTGCAGCTCGCGCAAATTGGCGGCACAAATGGCGCGGAATGGTGCGCTGATGCGCTCGTCATCTGCAGCCGACTGCCAAAAACCCTGGGCGGCACGGCTGGCCTGCAGCCAAGCCGCTCGGTCCTTGGGCGCAGGCAGTCCCGGCGCATAGTCGGTGCGGGGTATCTCCCCGCCCGCCAGCGGGGCGTAACCCATGGGCAGCATGTCGTACACGGGCGCGACCTGCAGCCGGCCTGCCCCGGGAACGAAGCTGACATTGCCCTTGTGCATGTCGGCATTGGCGATGAGTTTGCCAAAGGCCCAGATGGTACGCAGCTCAGCCGCAGCATCGGCATGCAACCACCCTTGGGCCAGCATCTTGTCGCCAGCGTCACCCCAGTCGGTGCTGGTGGATGGAAGTATGGCGGCCTCCAGCGCCTCCAGGCTGCACAGCGGGCTTCTGCCAAACAGGCCGTGCCTATCGAACCGCTCCACTTCTAAAAAGGTGCGCCCGCCGTGTTGCAAGACCCGGCTACGGGCGCTATGGATGTCGGTGATGCTGCGAATGGCTTGCAGCGCGAGGTGTTCGCAGACCAGCAGGTCGGACCAGCGTTGAACGGTGTGCGAACGGTCATTGGCCGAAAACTTGACGATCACATGCGGCGTGTGAGCGCCCCGCAGCGCACGCAGGGCGGTGAACTTGGGGAATTCGCCCCCCGCGCTAGAGCCCGCAATGCCCCGTGCGCTGGCCTGCTGGGCGCGCTCCCAGTAGGCCTGGGGGGTGTCTTCTTCGCTTAACACAGCCTGTGGCTGGGCCTTGTTCTCCAGCCAAGCCTGCAAGGCTGTGTCGCCAAGGATAAGGTTTCCACTGGTGTCTGCTCCCTTGCCCAGCAGAATGACCAGCACGTCGTCGTCACCCCATTCCTTGGGGTTGGGCGATACACCTAGCGCCCGGGATTCCAGGTGGGCGAATTGGCGACCCAGAAAACCCTGGGGCTTCATGTCTTGCAAGGGATATGGCAGGCCATCTGGCCATACGCCCTGCGCAAACTCCTGTTCAATGGGCCAGCCCATGGCCGCGACATCCAGAACCGTGTCCCGCGGCGCGATCAACTCGAGCTGGCCGACCTGGGACGGCACACCACTGCGGTCGATCGCATAGACAGGTGCGGAGATGGTCAGCCCGCGCAGCGCGCGGCGCAAGTAGTAGCGCGTGCCCCGGGCCTTGCCCAGACGCAACACGGTATCGCCCACTTCGCCCAACATGCGCACCATGGTGGGCGTGCTGACCTGGGCCAGCGCAGCCAACTCCGTGCTCTTAGCGCCGGGGTTGCTGTGCAATAGACGTGACAGTTGCGCGCGGGGGAACTCCAGTGTTTTTGGCGGCATTGTGATTCGATTATTGAATCAATATTTTGCCACCTATGCAACAAATTACCAAAGAGAACTTAAAGAAATTGCGCTGAATCTGTGGTTTTTGTGATTCGATATTTTTTCAATTCAGGATCAACGCCGGCGCGCCGCCCGCACCCCGCTCAGGTCGGCCACAATGCCCAGCACCTTGGTCAGACGCCCGGAATCGCTGACCTCTACGGTGAACGTCATCCACGCAATGCCGCGTATCGACTGGGTCTGTACGCCGATCACATTCATCTTTTCCTTGGCAAACACTTCGGAAATATCGCGCAGCAGGCCCTGGCGGTCATTGGCTTCCACGGCCACGTCCACTGGGTAGACGGAGCCATCACCACCGGTCTTCCCGCCCCACTCCACGTCGATAACGCGGTCGCCACTGCGGGTCACCATATTGCGCAGGTTGGGGCAGTCGGCCCGGTGCACGCTGACGCCCTTGCCGCGGGTCACAAAACCACAAATGGCATCCGGCGGCGCGGGCTTGCAGCACTTGGCCAACTGCGTCATCAGTGAATCGATGCCCACCACCAGTACACCGCCCTTGCCGCCCGTGGCGCGGGGCTTCTTGAGCGGCATGTAGTCGTCTTGCGCGGCGGCTGGTTCCGGTGGGCGCAACAGCAGTTCGATATTGCGCAGCGAGAACTCGTCCTTGCCCACCACTTCGAACAAATCGTCGGCTGAGTTGAAGCCCAACTGCGAAGCCAGGTCGTCCAGCTTGACTGCGGTCTTGCCTTCACGCTGCAGCAGTTTTTCCACCGCATCCCGGCCCTTGGCAACGGTTTCGCCCATGGCCAGTGCGTTGAACCAGGCCCGCACCTTGGCACGGGCGCGGTGGCTGGCCAGGAAGCCCAGCTCGGGGTTGAGCCAGTCACGCGACGGGCCGCCCTCCTTGACCGTGCTCACCTCAACCGTCTGCCCATTCTTCAATGGGGTGTTCAGCGGCACCATGACACCATCGACCCGCGCACCGCGACAGCGGTGGCCCAAGTCAGTGTGCACGCTGTAAGCGAAGTCCACCGCTGTGGCGCCCTGGGGCAGCTCGACGATGGCTGCATTGGGTGTCAGCACATAGATGCGATCGTCAAAACTGACGGCGCCCTGCTGCCCCTCTTGCGCACCCGACAGATCGCGTTCCCAGGCCAGCAGTTGGCGCAGCACGGCGATCTTGGCATCGTATTCACCGCTAGCACTGACCCCGGCATAGCCCTTGGTACCGGCCTCCTTGTAGGCCCAGTGGGCGGCCACGCCGGTCTCGGCATGGTCATGCATGGCTTGGGTACGCACCTGCACCTCGATGGGCTGGCCGGTGGCGTCACGCACCACCGTGTGCAGGGACTGGTAACCATTGGCCTTGGGGCGGGCGATGTAGTCGTCAAACTCGTCGGGCACGGGTGTGAAGTGGCTGTGGACCCAACTCAGCGCCGCATAGCAATCGGGCACACCCGGCACCACAATGCGCAGCGCGCGTATGTCATACACCTGCTCGAACCCCAGTGACTTGCCGCGCATCTTCTTGACGATGC
Source organism: Rhodoferax sp. GW821-FHT07G04 (assembly GCF_059418585.1). Lineage (NCBI taxonomy): Bacteria > Pseudomonadati > Pseudomonadota > Betaproteobacteria > Burkholderiales > Comamonadaceae > Rhodoferax > Rhodoferax sp. GW821-FHT07G04. The sequence continues at coordinate 87,587 of NZ_JBWKQD010000004.1, read as the reverse complement.
TGTAGATGTGTTTGGGCCGGCCCTGCACCGTGGCATGGATACCCTGCTTGCCCAGGTCTTCGGCCAGTTGCAGGCGCAGCTTCTCGACATGGGCCTCGCGCTCCACCCGCTTTTCGTCCAGCAGCTTGGCGACGTTGCGGTAGGTTTCGGGCTCCAGGAAGCGGAAGGACAGGTCCTCGATTTCCCACTTGATTTCCCAGATGCCCAGACGGTTGGCCAAGGGCGCAAACACCTGCAGGGATTCGCTGGCCAGGCCGGGCGGTACAGGGGCCTTGGTGGCCGCGAAGTAACGCAGCGTCTGCAAGCGCGAAGCCAGGCGCAGCATGACTACGCGCAGGTCGCGCGAGAAAGCCAGCAGCATTTTGCGCACGCTCTCGGTCTGGGCCGCTGCCGTCTGGGCCATGGGCGCGACCGCAACCTGCCCAGCGGAGGCGTTCTGGGCCAGGCGGGCCATGCGCTGCACCCGCACCAGCTTGGTGGTCTCTATCGCCAGATCGGCGAAATTGCTGCCAAAGGCCTTGGCAATCACCTCATGCGGTTTGTTCAGGTGGTCGCAGGTGTAGACCAGGTAGCAGGCCGCCTGCATGGCCTGCGAGCCGCCTATGCTGTGCAAAATGCGCGCCACCGCATCGGCGTGGGCCAAGACATTTTCGCCAGTGTCCAGGGTTTCGCTGCCCAACAGCGGCTCGGCAAAGGCGCGGGCACGCAGCAGGGCATCGGCCTGCTCGGGCAGGCTCTGGGCGGTAGCGGCAATGACGGGCGCCGTAGGCCCGTGCTCGGTCGACAAACTTTTCATCGTGAACGCACAACAGGCCTTAACCCAGCACAAAGCTGGTCACGGTCTCCACTTGGTCTGGTGCAATCAGCGTGGGCGCGTGGCCCACACCAGCAAACTCCACCAAGCGGGCTTTGGGGCCACGCTCGGTCATCGTCTTGGCGGTCTGCGGCGACAGCAGATCCGACTGTGCGCCACGCAGCAGCAGGGTCTGGGCCTGCACGCCGTCATAGAGTTGCCACAGCATGGCTTCGCCCTGGGCCGCGGACTCTTGCGTCACCGCGGTGAAAGGCACGGCAATGGCCGGGTCGTAGTGCAGGGTCACCGCCGTGTCAGAGCCCGGCACCGGCTTGACCATGTGGCGCGACAGCTCCAACCACTGCGCGGGCGTATGCGGCCCAAAGCTGGTGGATATAGCCCACATAGCGTCGGCCGCCTGCTGCAAGGAATCAAACTTGACCGAACGCCCCAGGTAGGCACCAATACGGGCCAGCGCCTCCCATTGGATCACAGGCCCAACGTCATTCAACACCAAGCGACGCAGCTGAAGCGGCAAGGGAAACTGCTTCTGCCCAAAAACCGTCATTCCGATCAGGCCGCCCATGCTGGTGCCCACCCAATCCAATGTCTGGGTCGTCGGCTGCAAGTAGGCAAGCAAGGCCAGCATATCGGCTGCATAGGTGGGCATGATGTAGGCCTGCGGGTCGGCCAACCAGTCGCTCTTGCCGCGGCCCACCGCGTCGGGGCAGACCACGCGCAGCGCGCCGCCCGCCTTGGCCACCAGGGCCTGGGCCAGCACGTCAAAGTCGCGCCCCTGGCGCGACAGGCCGTGTAAACAGACCACGACGTGACTGGCCTTGGGGTCGCCCCATTCCCAGAAGGCCATGCGGTGCCCGGCGCCGGCATCGGGGCACGGTAGGTAGTTCAGCTTAGGGTCAGACATGGTGCAATGGGTGGTTTGATAATGAAGGATCAGGCATTGGTTTTGTGTCAAAAGGGTTTCGCAATTTCAATGCCATACGTGGATCGTAATTGATTAAAAAGGATGACCATGCTCAAAGGTAAAACAGCTCTCGTTACCGGTTCCACCAGCGGCATTGGCCTCGGCATTGCCAAGGCTCTGGCCGCCCAGGGTGCAAACATCGTGCTCAACGGCTTTGGTGATGTGGAAGGCCCCAAGGCCGAGGTTGCAGCCCTGGGCGTGCAGGTGGCCTACCACGGTGCCGACATGAGCAAGCCGGCCGAGATCGAAGACATGATCACCTTCGCCACCAAGACCTTTGGCAGCCTGGACATCCTGGTCAATAACGCCGGTATCCAACACGTGGCGCGGGTTGAGAACTTCCCGGTGGAGAAGTGGGACGCCATCCTGGCCATCAACCTCAGCAGCGCCTTCCACGCCACACGCCTGGCCTTGCCGGCCATGCAGACCAAGAACTGGGGCCGCATCATCAACGTGGCATCAGTCCACGGCCTGGTGGCATCCGCCGAGAAAGCCGCCTATGTGGCCGCCAAGCACGGCATCGTGGGCCTGACCAAGGTCACCGCGCTGGAGAACGCCACCACCGGCGTGACCTGCAATGCCATCTGCCCCGGCTGGGTGCTGACACCACTGGTGCAAAAGCAGGTCGATGCCAAGGCCACCGCCCAAGGCATCAGCAACGCCGATGCCACCAAGCAATTGCTGGGCGAAAAAGAACCTTCCCTGCAGTTCACCACGCCTGAAGAACTGGGCGCCCTGGCCGTGTTCTTCTGCTCGCCCGCGGGCAACAATGTGCGCGGTGTAGCCTGGAATATGGATGGCGGCTGGGCAGCGCAATAAGCCGGGCTCGGTGGCGGAGGCCTGCCTGCGCACAAGCCTCGCCAGAGGGCTCAACTATTCACTGAGCTTCTCGATCAAGCGCATCGTCAGATAAAGACGTGGAGCGATGCTGTCCGTGTCCACAAACTCATCGGAAGAGTGGATGCGGTCACCCACCACGCCTAGCCCATCCAGCACCACGGGCTTGGCAGCGCCAGGGGTAAACGCAAAACCGGCATCGGTGCCATAGCGCATGGCCACGGGTTCAATGGACTTGCCGATCTCACCGTAGAGGGTATTGGCCGTTCGGGCCAATTGCTCGGTCTGCGGGTTGCGCTGAAAGGGCGGGCGGCGGTATTCCACTTTCACCTGTACCTCGTTTTCAGGGACCATCTTCTTCTGGATGATGCGGTCGGCATCGCGCTGCACACGCTCCACCTCGCTCAGGTCCGACATGCGCATATCCGCGGTGGCACGGCCGGCTTCGGGAATGATGTTGCTGCGGTCGCCAGACTGCACCACGGTCCAGTTGACGGTCGTGCCCTTGGCGGGGTCGCCTAACTGCCCCAATTGCAGCAACTGGTACGCCAGCTCCATCGCCGCATTGCGGCCCTTTTCGGGCGCAGAACCCGCATGCGAAGCCAGCCCCTTGACCTGCAGATTGACGAAGGAAATACCATTGGTCGCCACGATCAGCTTCTCGGCCTCGGGCGGCTCAAAAATCAACACGGCATCCTGTTGGGGCGCCAGGCGGCGAATGGCTTCGCGTGAACCTATGGAGCTTTTCTCTTCATCCGGGTTGAACAACACCGTCAATTCGCCATAGCGCTCGAACCCCTGCGCCTTCAACAAGGCTATGGCATGCAGGATCAGGGCGACACCACCCTTGGCGTCCGCCGCACCCGGACCATAGGCGCGCTGCCCCTCCACACGGAACGGCCGCCGCCCCGCCTCGCCCACCGGGAACACGGTGTCGTAGTGGATCATCAGCATGATCTTGGAGCTGCCCTTGCCTTTGAGGCGGCCCACCACGACCTTGCCCACCGAGGGTGGCGCGGCCGAGGTTTCCACGGTTGCGCCCAGCGCCTGCAGGCGGCGCACCAGTTCGGCCTCCACCAAGGCCAGGCCCTTGCCGTCGTCGGTGCCTGAATCCAGATTGACCAAGGTCTCCATGGTCTTCAGCACGGCCGGCTTTTCAGCCAATGCGGCGTGATGCGCCCATTCATGGCTTTGGCCATACGCGGCCGCCATGCCCAGCACCAAGCCCAACGTAGCGAACTTATGGATTTTCATGTGTGTGTCTCCTGTTGCGCATACATGCCAAAACGGAATTTCATGCATTGCGTGCTGCCGATTCTTGCCCTGGGCGTTGATTAGCGATAGCGAAAGATAGGCGTCAGGTTCATTCCTAGAATGAATGAACTATGCGCAAGCTCTACCCCCCCATGCCCTGGTTGCGGGCCTTTGTGGTGACCGCCCGCCACGGCAGCATTTCGCGTGCGGCGGAAGAACTGCACCTGACGCAAGGCGCGGTCAGCAAGCAAATTCTGGAGCTGGAACAAAGCCTGGGCGTGGCGCTGTTTACACGTGAACGCAAGCGGCTGTTTGTGTCGTCTGCGGGGCAGAGTTATTTGCCGGAGGTGCAGGCGGCGCTGGCGCAGATCGAGTCCGCCACGCTGGAGCTGATGGCGCACGGCAACCAGGGCGGCGCCCTGCATGTGTACTGCGTGCCCACCTTCGCCGCCAAGTGGGTCATTCCACGCATGGCGCGTTTGTATGAGATGCACGCATCGGTGACGGTGGACTTTGTGCACACCAGCCGCGGGCAGGACTTCAATAGCCTGGAGCTGGACTGCGCGATCCGCTATGGCAATGGCGATTGGTCCGATGCCGACAGCGACTACCTGGCCGGCCGCGAGTTGCTGCTGATCGCCCCGCCCAAACCGCACCGCAGCGCCACGCTGAACCGTCCGGCCGACGTTGCCAAACACACGCTGCTGCACCACTTCCAGGTGCCCGACGCCTGGCCCCAGTGGTGCCGCGCGCAGAGGCTGACCCAGTTGACGGCCCTGCAGGGGCCGGTGCTGGACAACTACAACTCCATCATTCGGGCCGTCATGGCGGGCTTGGGCCTGGCCCTGGTGCCGGCCTGCCTGGTGCGCGAGGACATTGCGGCCGGCCTGGTCAGCGCGCCGCTGCCGGATTCGGTGGCGCCGTACCAGATGGCATCGGGCTACTTTTTGTGCTGCCCGCGCGGGCGCATCCATACACCGGCGCTGGCGGTGTTTCGGCAATGGCTGTTGGACGAGGCGCGCAACGACAACACTGCGCGGTGAAGCCCGTCACCCGCGCTGCGCCGCCTGCTCCAGGTCTTGCACGGTGTCGATGTCGGTCACAGTGCCGATGTCGTTTACTATCAATTCGGTAGCGCCATACGCTTGTACCACGAGGGCTGCACCCTTATTTCCTTTTAGGGCCAAGAGCGCATCACGGCATGCGGGCGCAAAACCGACCGGGTGCCCGCGCTGCCCCTGGAACACCGGCACCACGACCGCATGCTGCGCCAGGTGCTGTGCAACCGCCAGCAGCGTGGCGCTCTGGACCAGCGGCAAGTCGCCGGGTAATACCAACCAGCCCGCTGCGTCCTGTGTGGCGCGTACGGCAGCGGCGATCGAATCGCCCATGCCGGCGTGCGGTCCCGTTTCCACATGGAGAGGCAGACCTGTGGCGCGCACCGCGTCCAGCGTGTGCTGCAACACCGGCTTGCCGTGCAGCAGCGCGTCGAGCTTGGAACCCTGACCGCCGGAAGCTTGGAAGCGTTCGCCGCGGCCGCTGGCCAGTATCAGGACTGTGGGAGAGGTGTCGCGCACGTCGAGGGCTCGGACGCTGATTGGGCGGCGGACGTGGCGTTCTTGACCTGGATGATTTCGGCGATCACCGACACCGCAATCTCGGCCGGTGTCTTGGCGTTGATGAACAGGCCCACCGGGCCGTGCAGCCGGGCCAACTCTGCGGGCTGCAGATCAAAATGCTCGGCCAGGCGCTGCTTGCGCGCCTCCTGGTTGCGGCGGGACCCCAAGGCACCCACGTAGAAGGCGTTGGACTGCAGCGCCTCCAGCAAGGCCATATCGTCGAGCTTGGGGTCGTGCGTCAGCGCGACGATGGCGGTGTGCGCATCGGGCACCAGTTCGCGCACCACGTCGTCCGGCATGCCTTGCAGGCGGGTGACGCCATCCATCTGCAGCATGGCGGCATATTCTTCACGCGGATCACACACCAGCACCTCAAAGTCCAGCATCTGCGCCATCTGCGCCACGGCCTGCGACAACTGGCCCGCGCCTATCAACAACAAACGCCACTTGGGACCAAAAACGGTGGTCAACACGCTGCCGTCAAAGTGCATGGCCTGCCCGCGCTGGGCGACCAGCAGGCGTACGGCGCCAGTGGCCAGCGTCAGTTGCCGGGCCACCAGCTCATGCGCCTGCGTGCGTGCCAGCAGCTCTTCAACCCAGGCCACATCCAGCAGCGGCTCGCGCACCAGGCGCAGCGTGCCGCCACAGGGCAGGCCAAAACGTGCCGCCTCTTCCTTGCTGACCCCATAGGCCAGCATGGACGGTGGCGCCTGTGTACGCGGCTGGCCATGGGCATCCTGAAAGGCGGCCTTGGTCTGTGCAATCAAGTCGTCTTCCACGCAACCGCCGGACACCGAACCGCTGACCAGGCCATCGTCACGCACCGCAAGCAGGGCGCCAGGCGGACGCGGTGCGCTGCCCCAGGTTTCGACCACGGTGACCAGCGTCACCGCGTGGCCACTCTGCCGCCACCGCAGGGCATCACCCAGCACGCGCAGGTCCAGACTTTCCATGCGGGCTCAGGTCAGCTTGAACGGCAAGTCGCGCGGCGTCTTGCCGGTCAGCTTGGCAATCGCATTGCCAAAGGCCGGCGCCAGTGGTGGCAAGCCAGGCTCACCCATGCCGGTGGGTGGTTCGGCGCTGGGCACGATGTGCACCGCGATCTTGGGCATGTCGGGCATGCGGGCCACCACATAGTCGCCAAAATTGCTTTGCTCCACCATGCCGTCCTTCAGCGTGATGGCCGCACCGGGCAGGCAGGTGCCCAGGCCCATCAGCGCGGCGCCCTGCACTTGCGCCTCCACCGTCTTGGGATTGACGGCCAGGTTGCAATGCACGCCAGCTGTCACCGCATGCAGCTTGGGCACACCCTTGGTGACCGAGGCTTCAGCCACATAGGCCACCACGGTGTCAAACGATTCGTGCACCGCCACGCCCCAGGCCTGGCCCTTGGGCAGCTTGCGTTTGCCGTAACCGGATTGCTCCACCGCCAGCATCAACGCGGCCTTGTGGCGAGGGTGCTTGTCACCCATCAGTTTGAGGCGGTAGGCCACCGGGTCCTGCTTGGTGGCGCGGGCGATTTCGTCGACCAGGGTTTCCATCACGTAGGCGGTGTGTGTGGAGCCCACGCTGCGCCACCACAGCACCGGCACATTCTGCTTGGGATGGTGCACCGAAAGCTGCATCGGCACGTCATAGGGCTCGCGCATGCCTTCGACGATGGTGGCGTCTATGCCATCCTTGACCATCATGGCTTCGAACGGCGTGCCCGACACAATCGACTGGCCGACGATGACGTGGTCCCAGGCCAGCACCTTGCCCTTGGCATCAAAGCCGATCTCGGCGCGGTGCACATGCATGGGGCGGTAGTAGCCGCCCTTGATGTCGTCCTCGCGGCTCCACAGCACGCGTACCGGTGCGTCCAGGCCCGATGCTTGTGCCAGCTTGGCCACGGTGCAGGCTTCGACCACATAGTCGGCCGTGGGCACGGCACGCCGGCCAAAGCCGCCACCGGCCATCTGCACATTGACTTTGACGTTCTGCGGCTGCAGGCCCAGGACCTTGGATGCCACCATGCCATCAAAGCCCGGCATTTGCGTACCCAGGTAAATGGCAGCCTTGGCGTCTGCCCCGCTACCGCTCAGTTGCACGGTGCAGTTCAACGGCTCCATGGGCGCATGCGCCAGGTAGGGGAAGGTGAACTCGGCGCTGATCTTCTTGGGCGCCTTGGCCAGCGGGCCCATGTCGGCCTTGTACTTCAATGCGCCGGTTTTCTTGGCCAGGGCTTTGTAGCTGGCCAATTGCTTGGCACTGTCGACTTTCTCGACGCCGGAAGCGTCCCACTCCAGCTTCAGCGCATCGCGCCCCTGCTTCGCGGCCCAGTAGCCTTGCGCGACCACGGCCACGCCTTCGCCGCCCCGGTCGGTGGGCATGCGCAACACGGCCTTCACACCCGGTATGGCCTTGGCGGCGGTGTCGTCCAGCGACTTGATCTTGGCCCCCCATACCGGCGGGTGCGCCACCACGGCGGTCAGCAGGCCGGGCAATTGCACATCGATGCCAAAGTTCTGCTGGCCGCTGGACTTGGCCCGCGCGTCCAGGCGTGGCGTGGCCTTGCCGATGATGCGGAAGTTCTTGGCGTCCTTGAGCGCCACCTTCTCAGGTACTGGCAATTTCATCGCCGCATCCGACAGGTCTCCATAGCTGATGGATTTGCCACCCGCACCGATGACCATGCCGTTCTCGGTACGCAGCGTGCTGGCGTCCACGCCCCACTGCGTGGCCGCAGCAGACACCAGCATGGCGCGCGCCCGCGCACCCAGCTCGCGGTACTGCATGAAGGAGCGTTTGATGGAGCCCGAGCCACCGGTAAGGTGCATGCCAAAGGCGGGGTCTACATAGGCGGGGTTGGCATCGCCGTGCTCGGCGCGTACCTTGCTCCAGTCGGCGTCCAGCTCCTCGGCCAGGCACATGGGCAGGGCGGTCAGCACGCCCTGGCCAAATTCCAGGCGGTTGATGGCCACCGTTACCGTACCGTCCTTGTCAATGCGCACAAAGGCGGCCGGCTGCTCGAACGGTTTGAGGCCGGCGGGTGCAGCCGGTGCGGTGCCCTGTGCACCAGCAACCATTGGGTACGCGCCCAGCGCAAAGCCAGAGGCCACGCCCATCTTTAGGAAGCTGCGGCGTGGCAAACCGTGTTTTGCTACTGATTCAGTAGCGCCTTGCGTACGTTCTACGAGGGCTAGCAGCCCTTTTGGCAATTGGTCTCTGGCCAGATCCAGGCTTGCGGCGTCGAAATGCATGGTGATTTCCTCGCTTGGGTAGGGTTAGGCCAAACTGGCGGCAGCAGCGTGGATGGCGCTGCGCACACGGGCGTAGGTGCCACAGCGGCAGATATTGCCGGCCATCGCGGCATCGATGTCGGCGTCACTGGGTTTCTTGTTGGTCTTTAGCAGGGCCGTGGCGCTCATGACTTGGCCGCTCTGGCAATAACCGCACTGCACCACATCGTGTGCGACCCAGGCGTTTTGCACGGCCAGCCCCACTTTGTCGGCGGCCATGGCTTCAATCGTCGTGATTTTTTTGCCCGCCGCTGCAGAAATGGGGGTGATGCACGAGCGGGTAGCCTGGCCATCGATGTGCACGGTGCACGCCCCGCACAAGGCTGCACCGCAACCGAACTTGGTGCCGGTCATGCCCAGCGTGTCGCGCAGGGCCCAGAGTATGGGGGTGCTGGAATCGGCATCGACCTGTGTGTCTTTGCCATTGATATTGAGTGTTGGCATGCAGTCTCCTCCGTCACGGCCACGGTGGCCGGGTCGGCGAAATGTAATCCAATTCCGGGAAACGTGCAGGCAGTTCTAACTTGACTGCTTGAAAGCCATCAAAGCCTGGTTGCGCAGGGTGCGCAGCAACGCCAGCTCTTTCTCGTCCAGTTCCAGCGCGCCGCGCTTTTTCTTGTCAGCGTAAATCAGGCCAAAGGGCGCGCCCTTGATCATCAGCGGCAGCAACAGAAAGGTGGGCGCATTCAAGCCCTTGCGGTACCAGTCTGGCAGGCGCTGCGCCAGCCTGGGCTCGGTGGCGTCGCTGATCATCGTGTCGGTGCCCTTGCCGCACACCACGGCAAACAGATCCGGCGTGGCCGTCCTGAGCGGCACCTTGAAGCCCTTGGCGAAGGATTCCACACCGTCGCCCAGGCCAAAACGGCCGGTCATTGTCTCGGTCTTGGCGTCACGCATGCAAAAGATGATGTGGTCAAAGCGCATGGCGCGGATCATGGTCTCCAGAATCATGCGCAGCACGTCGGTGAGCTTGAAGTCATCCACCATGGCGTTGGTGATATCTTGAATGCCGGCAGTCAGTATCTGTGTCACCAATGACTCCTGCGGCCTGGCAAAGTCATGGGCTTCTGGAATGGTGGTGTTGGTCGCATGCAATTCGAAGGCCGCAAAACCGCTGTCCACATCCGGTGTGTGCCCGTCGGAGCCCTTGTCCAGAGAGAGCTTGGGCATGGACAACAGGTTGGCGGCGGCCGAACCGGGCGTGACCCGTATCTCCATCGCGGCCGCCAGCTCGATCAGCTTCTGCCGCGCGGCGGTGGTGGCGGCCTGCACGGCTTTGGAGCCCACGCCCAGGGCCGACACATACTTGCGGGTAACCGCCAGCACGTGCGCATCCACGTCCTTGGGGGCAGAGTGCAGCAGCACATCGGCAATCTCGTTGGCGGCCAGCGCGATCCAGCGCATGCGTTCGTCATCGTCGGACGGCGCTTTGGACGGTACCGGGCCGGTGGGCTTGCGCATGCAGCGCTGCATGCTGGGCGGAAGGCCCCAGGCCTTGGCGATACCCAGACCCAAGGCCTCGAAGCTCAATCCCAACACGTTGATGGATGCAGTGGTTTCACTGACGGGCTCGCGCGTGGACAGTACCATCTTGCGCACTTGGCTGGCCTCTTCCGGAAAGTAGAACTGCACCAGCAGGCGCCCCAGGTTCTGGAACATCGCGCCAATGAAGGCTTCTTCGCTCTCCCCTGCCCCGGGACACAACTCTCCACCGATGGAGCCGGCCATCAGCGAACGCAGAAACTCCTCCTTGAGCTGGCCGGCATGGGCCTTGTCGTGCATGTGTTCCAGCAGCACCAGGCTCAGGGCCATATTGCGTATGCCGTTGAAGCCCACCAGGTTGACAGCACGGGATACGGTGTTGATGCCCCCGCGCTGCCCATAGTGCGCACTATTGACCATGCGCAGCAACTTGTTGGTCAGCGCCACGTCCTTGAGGATTTCATTGGTGACACTGTTGACGCTTTCGGTCTCCGAATTCGCCATATCCTGGATGCGCACCACCGAATCCGACAACGCCGGGAAGTCACTCTTGTGCCGCATGCGGCGCAGCAAAAAGTCCAGCGTACTGTTGTCTCCGGTGGTCTTGGCCGCGGCGTCGACCGGCTTGGCCCACTGCTCCAATTCATCCTGAAAAGCCTGCGCCGTAGGGAAGCGCTGCTGTGGATCCCGCGCCAACGCCCGCTGCACGATGGCGCGCAGGCGGTCGTCCACATCGGCAGTCATGTCGTCGGGCAAGCTGAACTGCTCATGCACCACACGGTAAACCGAGCGGTAAGGATCGGGCTCGTCAATCAATGGCCTGCCCATCAGCAACTCGGCCAATACCACGCCCGCAGAGAAAATATCCATTGACGCCGACGGCGCAGCGCCATTGGCCGCCTCGGGCGACAAATAGCCCACCGTGCCGCCGCTGGGCACTACGGGGTCTGTACTGTTGCGGTCCGGAATGCGGGCGGCAATGCCAAAGTCCAAAACCCTGGCTCGACCGGCTGTATCCACCAGCACATTGGAGGGCTTCAAATCGCGGTGGACGACGTTGACGGCGTGGGCCACAACCACCGCGTCCAGCACGTCCAGCATCAGGGCCACGGCCTCTTGCGGCGGTATGGCACCGCGCTGCTTCAAAATCTGGTCCAACGTATTGCCGGCAATGTACTCAAACACCAGATAGGGCTGCTGATCCTGGATGTCAGCCTCGTAGACCGGCACGATATTGGGGTGCTTCACCCGACCGACGCTACGGGCTTCGTCCAGCCATTGCACCAGGGCCTGCGGGTCGGAACCGCTGCCAGGGCGCATCACCTTGATCGCCACCTCCCGCTCCAGCCGCGGGTCAAAGGCCAGCCACACCGTGGACTGAGCGCCGCGGCCCAGCATCTTGCGCAACTCAAAGCGCCCCAGGGTGTCCGACACCCGCAGTGAGCCCGTTGCCAACGGCGACCGGCCATTCGTGAACGTGGAAGGTGCTGGCATGCTCAGGCAGGTTGCGGTTTGCGCATTTTTGGTGTCAAAACCGCAGTATGACACCGCAGTGCCCCCCAGGCCAAGCACGAAGATGGGGGCGCTTGCCCCTTTATTTTTATCGCTGCTGCCGGCGCTATTGCTGGCGCAGTTGCTGGCGCAAATCAGCCCGCTCCTGGGGGCTGAGCAGACGCTGGGAGCCTACTGGCAGGTCCCGCGCCATGGCTACATCGGCCTGCGACTTGAGCGAGGCCCGCAGCAGGGCTCTGCGCTGCTGAACGTCACCATCGCGCGCAGGCTCCCGGGCTTCGGCCTTGGCCGGCTCGGCCGCTTCCTTGGCAGGCTGCGCATCGGCAGCGACGGCCAATAGAGCCAGTAAACCGTATATGACGCGGGGCGCAAACATGGTGATCTTTGTTGTGGTTCTCAGATTGTCTTCCTCGCTTTTTATTGTTGGAGTATCGTCCGCAACAGTCTTCCGATTTTTGTAACTTTCTGTCAACACCTGGAATTTAGGCAGGTCGAAGACCCGGAAGCCGCGCAAAATCACGCCTGTTACAAATTCATGACCACCTATGCAGAATACGGCAACCCGACCCAACAAGATTCTGGTCGTAGACGATGACACCCGCATCCGCGACCTGCTGAGGCGCTATCTGTCGCAGGAGGGGTTTGACGTCTTGCTGGCTGAAGACGGAAAGTCCCTGACCCGCATCATGTTGCGCGAGACAGCCGATTTGATCGTGCTGGACCTGATGATGCCGGGTGAAGACGGCCTGTCCATCTGCCGCCGCCTACGCGCCGCGGGTGACGCCACCCCCATCATCATGCTGACGGCCAAGGGCGAGGACATTGACCGCATCGTGGGCCTGGAAGTCGGCGCCGACGACTACCTGGGCAAGCCCTTCAACCCCCGCGAACTGCTGGCCCGCATCCATGCGGTACTGCGCCGCCGCCCTACGCCCGAAGTACCCGGCGCCCCGTCCACCGAGAACGAGGTCGCCCACTTTGGCGTGTTCACCTTTGATCTGGCTGCCCGCACCCTGCACAAGGAAGGCAAGGAGCTGACGCTGACCACGGGCGAATTTGCGATGCTCAAAGCCCTGGTCCGCCACCCCCGTGTGCCGCTGTCGCGCGAGAAACTGGCCCAGCTCTCCCGCGGACGGGAGTTCGAGCCCTTTGACCGCAGCCTGGACGTGCAAGTATCACGCCTGCGCAAGCTGATCGAGAAGGACCCGGCCTCGCCCCATTTCATCCAGACCGTGTGGGGCGTGGGCTACGTCTTCGTGCCGGACGAAGCGGCCTAGGAACTGTTAGCACTTGGCCCTTCTCGCCACCCAGCAAACACAGTCGGAAGCGCAGGACGACTCAGAGTACGAACCCGCGCCGGTTGGGCTCAACCTCTTTTGGCGCACCTTTTTCCTGATCGCCGTGCTGCTGATGGGCAGCATGCTGGCCTGGCTGCAGACGCTGCACTCGTTGGAGTTTGAAGCCCACGCGGTGGGTACCGCCCAGGAGTTGGCCTCGCAGGTCAATCTGAGTCGCGCCGCGCTGGTCTACTCCGACGCCATCGCCCGGGTTGCCCTGCTCAAGACCATGAGCGACCAAGAGGGACTGCGTATTGTCCCCCGCGAACCCAGCGACCAATTCGCATTGTTCGACGACGATGCGCTGAGCCGCCGCGTCGCCAGCGAGCTGGCCAAACGCCTGGGCACCGGCACCGTGGTGGCCAAAAGCGTCAACAACCAGACCGGCCTGTGGATTGGCTTCGTCATCGATGGCGACGACTACTGGCTGCTGACCGATGAAACCCGTTTTCATGCGGCCGAGGGCAAGACCTGGGGCGTGTGGTTGGCAGTGGCCACGGCCCTGTCACTGGTCGGTGCCGCGCTAATCGCGCGGCTGATCAACCGGCCGCTGAAGCAACTGTCCTTTGCGGCCAGCCGCGTACGCGAGGGGGACTTTGAAGCCAGCCGCCTGGATGAGAACGTGCAGACCGGCGAGATTCGCGAGGTCAATATTGGCTTCAACCGCATGGCCCAACGCCTGGCCAAGATCGAGCAAGACCGCGCCGTCATGCTGGCCGGCATTTCCCACGACTTGCGCACACCGTTGGCCCGCTTGCGCCTGGAGACCGAAATGAGCGTGACGGACCCCGATGCCCGCTCCCACATGTCGGCCGACATTGCGCAATTGGATGCCATCATCGGCAAGTTTCTGGACTACGCCCGCCCCGACAAGGCCAAGCTGGCGCCCGTGGTGCTGGCCGACGTGGTGGAAGCCTGTACCTATTCCTACCGCAAACAGAACGACGTGAAGATCAAGGTGCAGTTGGAGGACAACTTGCTCGTCTTGGCCGACGAGGTGGAGTTGGGCCGCATCCTCTCCAACCTGCTGGAAAACGCACGCCGCTACGGCAAATCGGTCGATACCGGCATCGCCCGCATCCAGCTCGCTGCAATATCCCGTGACAAATGGGTGCTGATCAAGATACGCGACCACGGCGTGGGTGTTGCGCCAGAGCAACTGGTTAACCTGACCCAACCCTTCTACCGCGGCGAAACCGCCCGTACGGCAGCCAATGGCGCCGGTCTGGGCCTGGCGATTGTGGACAAGACCGTGCAGCGCATGGGTGGCGGTTTTTCGCTGAGCAATGCCCCGTCGGGTGGTTTGTCCGCCAACATCCGCTTACAACGCGTCACCAGCGTCTGATATCGCCCCCACACCTGTTACAGGCTGGTTGCGAGCGTTGCCCCTTCACGAATCGCGCGCTTGGCATCCAGCTCGCTGGCCAGCGCTGCACCGCCAATGGCATGGAAGCGCGGTGCGCCCGGCACTACCGGCGCGTCAGCGGCCGGCATCAGTTCGGTCAAGGACTCCTGGCCCGCGCACAGCACCACGTGGTCCACTTCCAAGACCTGGGATTCACCATTCACCGTGATGTGCAGACCAGCATCATCAATGCGGCGGTACTCCACACCCGACAGCATCTTGACGCCATTGCGCTGCAGCACGGCCCTGTGCACCCAGCCCGAGGTCTTGCCCAGGCCTGCGCCCACGCGCGTGGTCTTGCGTTGCAGCAGGTACAACTCGCGGTAGGGTTCGGGCGGAGCAGCGGGCACCAGGCCACCATGGACCTGGGCTTGCAGGTCCACGCCCCATTCCTGGCACCAGTGTTCTATGGACACGGGCAAGGCCACGCTCGGGTCGTGCAACAGGAATTCGCCCACATCAAAGCCAATGCCGCCCGCACCGATGATGGCCACGCGCTTGCCCACGGTGACCTTGCGTTGGAGTACGTCCAGATAGGACACCACATTGGCCCGCTCCACGCCGGGTATCTTGGGCTTGCGCGGCACGATGCCGGTGGCCAGCACGATGTCATCAAAGCCCTGGGCGATCAGCTCTTCGCGGGTGACGCGCTGATTTAGTTTCACGTTGACGCCGGTGATGTCCAGACGTCGAGAAAAATAGCGCATCGTCTGCGCAAACTCTTCCTTGCCAGGCACTTGCATGGCAACGTTGAACTGGCCGCCCACCCGGTCGCTGCTGTCGAACAATGTGACGTCATGGCCGCATTCAGCGGCTACTGTGGCGGCGGACAAACCGGCTGGCCCCGCGCCGACCACGGCAATCTTCTTCTTGCGTGCGGCCTTGCGGTAGACCAGTTCGGTCTCGTGCGCGGCACGCGGATTGACCAGGCAGCTCGCGCGCTGGTTGGCAAAGGTGTGGTCCAGGCAGGCCTGGTTGCAGCCTATGCAGGTGTTGATCTCGTCCACGCGCCCGGCAGCCACCTTGTTGACCCAATCGGAGTCGGCCAGAAAGGGCCGCGCCATGGACACCATGTCCACGCTGCCACTGGCGATCAGGGCCTCGGCCTCGTCGGGCATGTTGATGCGGTTGCTGGCGATGACCGGCACCTTGACCGCCTGCTTCAGCCGCGCAGCCACGCTGGCAAAGGCCGCGCGGGGCACGGAGGTGACGATGGTGGGCGTGCGCGCCTCGTGCCAGCCGATGCCGGTATTGAACAGTGTCACGCCCGCGGCCTCCAGCGCCTGGGCCACCTGCACGACCTCGGGCCAGGTGTTGCCCCCCTCCACCAGATCCAGAACCGAATGGCGGTACATCAGGATGAAATTGGGCCCCACGGCAGCGCGCACCTGGCGCACAATCTCCACGGCCAGGCGCATGCGGTTTTCGATGCTGCCGCCCCAGCGGTCCGTGCGCTGGTTGGTGCGGGTGCACAGAAACTGGTTGAGCAGATAGCCTTCGCTGCCCATGATCTCGACACCGTCATAGCCCGCCTTCTGCGCCAACTGGGCACAGCGCACATAGGCCTTGATCGTTGACTGGATGCCGCCCTCGGTCAGCGCCTTGGGCTTGAACATGGAGATAGGGGACTTGATGCTGGACGCCGACACCACAAAGGGCTGGTAGCCATAGCGGCCGGAGTGCAGAATCTGCATCAGAATCTTGCCGCCCTCCTCGTGCACCGCGGTGGTCAGTTTGCGGTGGTTGCGCACATCAAAGATCGAATTCAGTGTGCCGCCAAAGGGCAGCAGCCAGCCTTGGCGATTCGGCGAAATGCCGCCGGTGACGATGAGTCCGACGCCGCCCTTGGCACGTTCACGGAAATAGGCGGCCAGCTTGGGGTAGTTGTAGAAGCGGTCTTCCAGCCCCGTGTGCATGGAGCCCATCATCACGCGGTTGCGCAGCGTGGTAAAGCCCAGGTTCAAGGGTTGCAGCAGATGAGGATGTGCAGTGGTGGCGGTAACAGTCATGGATGGGCAACACGAAAATGACAAAGGGCCACAAACCGTGGCCCTCTGGATTCTCTGCCCAAACCGGGCGACTGCGTTCGACTAAATTAGAGGTTCAATTCTTCGCAACACTGGGGTTAAACCGGTTGCGGAACCAGTCCTTGAGCATATGTTTTTCGTAGGGCAAAGACTCCCAGCCGGTATAGCCACCCAGGTGCTGGTTGTAGGCCATGTCCGAGATCGACTCTTCGGCACTGGCCAGCACTTTGCCGCCCGATTCCAGGCGGTAACGCAGCGACATTTGCGGCCAATCCAGCGGCTTGCCTATCACCCGCACCATGCCCCATCGGGCCGATGTGCGCAGCTTGCCGGCAAGGTCCACGTTCAATACATCGACCTGCAGTGTCTGGTCCGCCGGCAGATACTTTTTGCCCAGCCATTGGAAGTATTCGGCAATGGTCTGCAAGTGGGCTGTGTTGTCCTTGTCCATCCAGTCCCGCGCATCGGTGTAGTTTTCTGGGTGCACAAAGACCACGTTGACGGTGCCGGCCGTGGCGGCAGCACTTGCAAGCAGCAGGCTTGCACAGGCACATGAAAGGCGAGCAAATTTTTTCATGGCAACTCCTTCACACAATGGCTCCCTGAACCGGGTTTGTGCATTGGACGCATGCTACGACTGCCAAGTTCCGTACGTCAATATCGGAGCAAGTAAAGCTTAGTAAATGAGTAGCACGACGGCTCGGGCCTCCATGGCCTTGCCCTCCCCCACTGGTCCCATTTTTTCTGCAGTTTTTGCCTTCACGTTGACCTGGTCCACATCCACCCCCAGCACCTCGGCAATACGGGCACGCATGGCGGTGATATGGGGCGCCAGCTTGGGCGCCTGGGCAATGACGGTGCTGTCCACATTGCCGATCTCATAGCCCTTTTCGCGCACGCGGCGCGCGGCTTCGGCCAGCAGCACGGTCGAATCGGCACCTTTGAAGCGGGCATCGGTATCCGGGAAATGCGTGCCGATATCGCCCATGGCGGCAGCGCCCAAGAGCGCGTCGGTGATGGCATGCAAGAGGGCGTCAGCATCGGAATGGCCCAGCAGACCCTTGCTATGGGGAATCTCCACGCCACCCAGAATCAGCTTGCGCCCCTCCACCAGGGAGTGGATATCCCAACCTTCTCCGATACGCATTTTCATGGCTTGTTGTGGTCTTTCTCTGGTGAAAACCTGTGTCTGTACTGCCCTGCATTATCGGTCGCCAGTCGCCATGGCTTGGACCAACTGGATGGCACGCTGGGCCGAGGGCGACAACGTGCGGCCTTTGAGCCAGATGGCGTGTATGTCTGCATACGGTGGTGCCACCTTGGATGGGGGTAGTTGCACCAAGCCATGGGGTCCGCGCTCGGCCGCACGTTGCGGCAGCAAGCCCAGCACATCGGTCTGGCTAACCAGGTGCCGCAGCGTGTGGATGTCATCACATTCCACGGCCAACGGAAAATCCGCAGCATGGGCAAAGCCGCAGGCCTGGGCCACGGCCGCCATCAGAATGGGCGACACAGAGATGAGTGCCACCCCATACTGGGTCAATGCCTCTGGCGTAATGCTAGCCTTGCGCGCCAGCGGATGGCCTTTGCGGCAATACAGGCCGCCGTATTGCTTGCCGATGCGGGCCATCGCATAGCGTGCGTTCTGGGTCACCAGGCGCGGATCGCCCAGGCAGAAGTCCAGCTCTTGTGCGTCCAGATGCTCCAGCAGCTTGGGCAAGTTGCCCATGCGCACACGGGCCACCAACTGGGGGCTTTGTTGGCGCAATTGGCACAGCAGATCAGGCATCCACACGGCGGCGGGTATGGGCGCCGCGCCAATGGCGATTTCACCCACATCGCCCTGGCGCACCAGTTCAATATCGCGCTGCAGGCAGCGGCTCTCAAACACCAGGTCCGAGGCACGCCGCAGCACAACCTGACCAGCCGGCGTGAGCTTGGCACCCTTGGATCCGCGGTCAAACAGGCGCAGGCCCATCTGCTCTTCCAGCGTCTGGATACTGCGGCTGAAGGCGGCTTGGCTCAGGTGCACACGGGCCGCAGCCAGGGCAAACTTGCCCTCTTCCGCCAGGGCGATGAAGTGGGTCAGGCGCTTGATATCCATGGAACCTGCCTTTTTACATATTGCATAAAACGCAATATATAGCAGCTAATTTTGCGATGGACGCAATGCATTGCACACCGCAAACTCCGGCCAACCGACACGAGAGAACACTGGAGAAACCCTTGGCCCCTACGCTTACCGCTATCCGTATCACGCTGTGCGCAAGCCTTTGTGCCTTGCTCGCCAGCACCGGATTGGCCACGCCGCTTGCGCAAAACCGTCCCAACATCGTCTTTGTGCTCCTGGACGACGCGGGATTCAGTGACTTTGGCGCCTATGGCAGCGAGATCCACACACCCCATATCGACCAGATCGCACAGACCGGCGTGCGCTTCACCAACTTCCACACTGCGTCCACCTGCGAATCGTCGCGCGCCATGCTGCGCACCGGCGTGGACCACCACCGTGCCGGGGCGGGCACGCTGCGCGTGGTCATGGCCGACAACCAAAAAGGCCAGCCCGGCTATGAGGGCTACCTGAGCGACAAGGCCCACAGCCTGGGCCAGTTGCTGCATGACGGCGGCTATGCCACCTATTTCGCTGGCAAGTGGAATCTGGGCGAAGGCGTGGAGCGCGCGCCCGGCGCGAAGGGCTGGGACCGCTACCTGGCCCTGGAGCAAACCGGCGCCGACAACTACGAGGCCAAGGTCTACGCCCCGCTGAACATGGAAGCCGTGTGGTGGGAAGACGGCAAACGCGCCCAACTGCCCGCCGATTTCTTCTCCACCAAGCACTATGTGGACAAGATGCTGCAATTCATTACCGAGGGCGCAGCCAGCCAAAAGCCCTTCTTTGCAACCATCGCTTTGCAGGCTGTGCATTCGCCGCTGCAGGCGCCCGATGTGGATATCCAGAAATACCAGCGGACCTATGCCGCCGGTTGGGATGCCATCCGCAGTCAGCGCTACCAGCGCCAGGTCGCACTGGGCCTGGTGCCCGGCGGCATAGCCCTGCCCCAGTCGCAAATGGGCAGAAGCTGGGCCAGCCTCAGCGATGGCCAGCAAAAGTTATATGCCAAGAAGATGGCCGTCTTTGCCGGCATGCTGGACAACGCCGACCAGCACATAGGCCGCCTTCGGGAGCAGTTGAAAAAGATCGGCCAGTTGGACAACACGGTCTTCATCATCATGTCCGACAACGGTGCCGATGCCTACGAGTTGAACACGCTCAATCTGCCTTTCCGCCTCTGGTACCGGGCCAACTACGCGCTGGGCATTGACAGCCTGGGACAAAAAGGCAGCTATGTGCACTATGGGTCGGACTGGGCCCAGGTGTCCAACACCCCGTTTGCGATGTTCAAGGGAACATCGGCCGAGGGCGGCATGCGGGTGCCCTTCATCATCAACTACCCCCAGC
Organism: Rhodoferax sp. GW821-FHT07G04; assembly: GCF_059418585.1. Taxonomy (NCBI): domain Bacteria; kingdom Pseudomonadati; phylum Pseudomonadota; class Betaproteobacteria; order Burkholderiales; family Comamonadaceae; genus Rhodoferax; species Rhodoferax sp. GW821-FHT07G04. The sequence continues at coordinate 67,595 of NZ_JBWKQD010000004.1, read as the reverse complement.
GCATCCAGCCGGGCGGCGTGGCGAATGCCTTTGCCTATGCCACCGACTTCCTGCCCACGGTGCTGGACATTGCCGACATCCCCTTGCCCGGCGACAGCTACCACGGCAAGCCGCTGATGCGCCCCACCGGCAGCAGCATGATGCCCTTCCTGGAAGGCCGTGCCAGTAGCATTCACCCTGCAGGCTATGCCGTGGGCTTTGAGGGCACCGGGGCCGAAAGCCTGTTCAAGGGCGACTACAAGATATCGCGCAACAGCCGCCCGCTGAGTGACGACCAATGGCACCTGTACGACATCCGCCAGGACCCCACCGAATCCAAGGATCTGGCCGCAACCCAGCCCGCACGCATGCAGGAACTGCGTGCAGACTACGACCGCTACCTGGCGCAAAACGGCGTCATCAAGCCCCCGGCCGACTACGACCCGCTGGGCCAGTTGCTGAAGAACAATTGGCCGGTCTTGCTGCGCCAAATGGCCGGCGTGCTGGCGGCGGCTGCGGCTGTGCTGCTGGGGCTTATAGTGGCAACGGTCTACGGAGTGCGCCGGTGGCGCAGAAGCCTGCGTTCGTAAACCGTGGTCTGTTGAGGGCTTGAAAGGAGTCGCATGGGCCGGCTGTGGCAAGGAGCGGCGTGGATGAAGCGGTGGTTGCCGGGCGTGGCAACGGCGGTGCTCGCGGTGGCTGTGCTCGCCTGGTTGGGGTGGCGGCCCGCCAATGTCCAGCAGAAAGAACCCCAGACACAAGTCACACCGGCAACTGCGGCAAGCCCCGCCCGCTTTGTAGGCTCGCAGGCCTGCGCCCAGTGCCACGCAACCGAGCACCAGGCCTGGCAAGGCTCGCACCACGACCTGGCCATGCAGCCGGCCACCGCGGCCACCGTGCTGGCCCCGTTCAAGGGCGAACGCTTTGCGGGGTCCGGCGCCACCGCCGTCTTCAGCCAGCACAATGGCCGGTTCTATGTGCGCACCGAGGGTGCCGATGGGCGCCTGCACGCGTTCGAAATCACCCACACACTGGGCATCACACCGCTGCAGCAGTACCTGATTCCCATGCCCAACCAGGGCATGCAGGCCTTGACGATTGCGTGGGACAGCCGCCCCCGTGCCCAAGGAGGCCAGCGCTGGTTCCATCTGCAAGCGGGCCAGAACGTGCGCCCCGGCGAAGGCCTGCACTGGACCGGTCGGCAAAACAACTGGAACTTCATGTGCGCCGAGTGCCACACCACGCAGTTCAAGAAAAACTACCAGGCCGATACCCAGACCTATGCCAGCACCTGGGGCGAGCCGCATGTGGGCTGCGAGGCCTGCCATGGCCCGGCTTCGCAACACCTGGCCTGGGCCAACAAGACCGATGCCGAAAAGAAAGTGGACACCACGCATGGCCTGGCACTGCAGCTCAACGAACGCAAGGGCGTGCAGTGGGCCATACAAGCCAGCACTGGCAATGCCCAGCGTAGCCAGGCGCCGAGCCCGCGGCGCCCGGAGGGAGAGATGTGCGCACGCTGCCACGCCCACCGCAGCCAGATCAGCGACGACTATGTGCACGGCCAGCCGCAGCTCAACACCCATGTACCGTCCTTGCTGGACAAGGGCTTGTTCTGGGCGGACGGTCAAATGCGGGGCGAGGTCTACAACGATGCTTCGTTCCAGCAAAGCAAGATGTACCAAAAGGGCGTGACCTGCAGCGACTGCCACAACCCCCACACGCTCAAGCTGCGGGCCGAAGGCAACGCCACCTGCCTGCAATGCCATGCTGGGGCCCGCTATGAATCCAAGGCCCACCACTTCCATAGCCCCGGCTCTGCGGGCACCACCTGCGCGGGCTGCCACATGCCCACCACCACCTACATGACCGTGGACCCGCGGCACGACCACAGCATCCGCGTGCCACGGCCCGACCTGTCGGTGACCAACGGCACGCCCAATGCCTGTACCCGCTGCCATGCCGACAAGCCCGTGCAATGGGCAGCTCAGCGGGCCGCGCAGTGGTATCCCCGTCTGCAGCAGCGCCAGCGGCCGTTGGATACCGCCTTGCTGGCACTGGACAAGGGCGACGCCACGGCCCAAGCCTCGCTAGGCGCGTTGGCGCGCGACACCACGCAGTCTCCCATCGTGCGCGCCACCGCTTTGCAGCGCTGGGCCGCCAACCTGCCAGCACAAGACCTGCAGCAACTGATCCCCCTGCTACAAGACAGCGAAGCCCTGGTACGCAAAACAGCGGTTGACGCCACAGCTGACTGGCCACCCGCGCTGCGCACACGCGCCCTGCTGCCACTGCTGCAAGACCCGGTCAAGGCCGTGCGCATTGCCGCCGCACGCTGGCTGGCGGGCCTGCCCAGTCAGCAGTGGAGTCCGCGAGACCAGGCCGCACTGCTGCAAGGCATAGCCGAATACATCGCCGTGCAGCAGTTCAATGCCGACCGGCCCGAAGCCTTCAACAACCTGGGCATGCTGTACGCCGACCAAGGCGACTGGGGTCCAGCAGAAGCCGCCTTGCGCAAGGCGATGCAGATGGCGCCCGAGCTGGCAGTCTCGCCTTTGAACCTGGCCGATGTCTACCGCGCACAGGGGCGCGAAGACGAGGCCCAGGCTCTGATACGCCAGGTCGTACAGCAGCAGCCCCAAAACGCCGCAGCCCAACATGCGCTGGGGCTGTCCCTGTTGCGCCAGCACCGCAGGGCCGAGGCGCTGAAGGCCCTGCAGCAGGCCGCGCGCCTGGAGCCCGACAATCCGCGGTTTGCCTATGTCTACCGCTTGGCCGTGCAAAGCCCCTAGGGTTGCGCTTTAGCGCACAGCCAACGCATACAGCGCGGTGCTCTTCGCGCCGTTGTAGACACCGAAGTCGCAGCTATAGATGGTCCAGGCCTGGCTGGGGTCTGCGGCGTCCGTCGTGGAGGTCCAGTAGTAGTCCGACACAATGAAGTTGGTAAAAACCACCGGCCCGTTGACCGAAGTATTGGCCTGGTACTGGCCGTTGAGGTACGAGGCCTGCGGGAAGGTCGGCGCCCGGTCCGACAGGCTCAGCATCTCGCTGCGATTGGGCATACGCCACTGGCCCGCGCTGGAACCATCGCTCAGTCCGCACTGGCCGCTGGCCAGACCGTTCACGGCGGCCAGCGCGCCGGCCCAGTTGCTGTTGATGCAGTCGGCCTTCTTGAGCCAGGTCAGGCCCGTCACCGTGTCGGCCAATGTGCCATCGCCCTTGTCAATGAAACGGGCTGAGGTCAGCACCGCGCCCAGCTGCAGGTTGGCGTCGTCACGCGCGCCGAATGAGCCGCCACCCTGGCCGTCATAGACGCCGGTGGCCAGCAATTGCACCGTGCCCACCGCACCCGACTTGACCGCCCACAGCCCGTTGGCCGACGTGGCCTTGCTGTTGTTGAAATCACCGTCACCCGCCGCCAACAGCGTATTGCCCTGCGCGTTGACGGCGCCGTTGATCCAGCGGCCATCCGAGAAGCGTATGGCCATGGCATTGGCGGTCAGTGCCATATAGGTAGTCGATGTCCAATAGGCGCTGCTCAGGCGAATGCCGGTGAAGGGATGACCTGCCGAGATGGCGGGATTGGCCTGGGAAGCATCGACCAGGCTCTCCAGCTCATTGGCATTGGGCATACGCCACTGGCCGGCGGTGGACGCGTCGCTGAGGCCGCAGGCGCCGCTGGCCAATGTGTTGGCAGCCGCCAAGGCCGTGGCCCAATTGCTGGGGGCAAAACAGCCCGCGTTCTTCAGCCAGACCAGGCCGGTCAGCCGGTCGGTCACCGTGCCGTTCTGGTTGTCGCTGAAGCGTGCGCCGGGCCAGACGATTCCCTTGGCTGCGGCCGCATCGTCACCGGCAGCATAACTCTGGGCTTGGCCGGTGCGCGCCAGGCTGGCCACCCGATCGCCGGGCCGGTAGGTGATGAAGTTGGCACTGCGCACGTCGCGGGCCGGCATGGTCTGAAAGCGTATGACCGTGCGGTACAGGCCGTTGAAATCGAACTTGGTCACGCTGCCCGCCGCGTCACCCACGGCCGCGGCAAAGCCCAGCCCGGCTTTGGTGGCGTAGACGGCGTAATCGGCGTTGGCGACAGTCGACAGCCCGGTAACTGCGTAGGCACCGCTGGCGTCGGTTGTGGTGGTGACTGTCGTATTGTTGTTGTGGTGGAAGACGCTGATGGTCACACCGGCCACCGGTGCGCCGCTCTTGTCCACCACCGTACCGGCCATCGTGGCAAACACCGGCGCATTGGTCTGCGTGCTGCAGCCAGTGCAAGGCGTATTGTTGACGCTGCCCGTGCTGCCACCGCCTGATCCACCTCCACCGCAGGCTGCCAGCAGGCCTGCCAGGCTGATGGCGGCCAGCAGCCTGGCCCTGGTCAGATGTAGCGTAGTAGCGGCAGCGCCGCGTGGGCTTGATTGCTTGGGCATGCTCCAACTCCTGCTCTGGGTTCTAGCGGCTTGGCCCTGGGAACCAACCCGGTCCTTCGACAGCTCAATGTAGGACGCTTATATCCAGCGTTTGGATGGGATAGATGGGCGGCAGCATCGGGCCGACAGGTGGAATTCAGGGAAAAGATGCCTCAAAAACCCCAAAATAGGTTTATTAACGGTGTTTTTACGAAGACAGGAGCAAAAAGTGCCTCTAGCCCTCGCCGAATATGCACCAATGGCTATCAAAACAATAGCGATTCGCCTGAAAACACAGGAGCCAGAAGAGACGCCCTGGCTGTGCGGCGCCAAGCAGCAGGGTCGTTTTCAGCCGCCCGCGACTTCCTGGATGGTGAAGCTGATGCAGGGCGCGCTGAAGTCGTCAAACGGCGCACCGAGCGCCACTTCGCCGTCCCCCACCAGGGTGCACTCCTGGCGCCGCAGGGCCACGACCGAGTCATTGCCTACAAAGCGTATCCAGCTGCCGTAGCTGCTCAGGTCTTCCAAGATGAAATGGTTGCCCCGTCGGTCGATACGGGCATGCATGCGCGACACACGCTGGTCGTTGACCGGGAAATGCGAGTCGTTCTCGCGGCCCACATAGATGGGGAAGTCCAGCCCCGAGAACGTGATCGTCACATCCAGGCAGGTCAGCGTGATGCTGCTCAATGGCAGAGTGCTGAGCGTCAGCAGCGAGTCCAGCGAGGCCGGCATCGTCAGGAACTCAGAGGAGCCGTCGGCCTGCCACTCCACGCGGTGCACCTCCACCCGCTCGGCCTTGCCGCGGATATCCATCATGCCCAGGTTGCGGGACAGCGTGCCGCCCTGCTCCGTGAAACCGGCGATGACCGGTTGCGACACCAGAATCTGCTCGCCCCCGGCCAGGTCGCTCAGGCGTGCGGCCAGGTTCACGGCATCACCAAAGCAATCTCCGTCCTGCTCGACCACGGGGCCACGGGCCATGCCGATCTTGATCTGCATGCGCACACGCTCGGGCCAGGTGCTGATGCGGTCGTGGTGCAGGCGTTGCATCTCGGCCATGGCCAGCACGGCGCCGGTGTTGTCGGCAAAGGCCATCAACACACCGTCGCCCAGGTATTTGATGACCCGTCCGCCCCGCGACTGGCACAGCTTGCCAATCCACTGCGTGGCCCGCGTCAACGTCTCTGCGGCCTTGGCATTGCCTTGCGTTTCATACAGGCCCGTACTTCCTGTGAAATCGGCAAAGACAATGGTGGTGTCGGGCATGGGAAAGGCGGGGGCAATCGGGACGATGAAGGCCCATTATGGCCCGATCCAGGCTTCGCCAACACAAGAAACACCGTGCTTTTTCTGCCCCGCCAGCCTGTGTCGAACGCGCTAGAAGAAGCGCCGCAGGAAGGCGGCGGTAGCGTCGCTGATGCCTACGATCTTGTTCGTGGCCTGGCGGTAGAACTTGAAGTTGAGTTCGGTTTCGGGCCGGCCGTCGTCCCAATCAGTAAAGGGTTTCAGGTCCGCACGCCCCAGGGAGCGACGGGCCAGCGCCGTGCGCTGCACGGCGATGCTGATGCGGGGCGTCTGCCGGTCTACGCCTGCCCGTTTGGGCGTCGCCATGGCTGACGTGATGACGCCCTGTGCCACCAGGCCCACCCCGCCCTCGTTCTCGCTGGCAAACACAAAGACCACGTCGCCGCTGGCGATCTGCTTGCCGCCATACATGGTCTTCTGCGCATCAAACGTGAAAGACGGGGCCTGGGGATCGGCCACATCGGCTTTGATCGCAAACGCCATGCTACCGCCCTACCCCGCTGTGCAACCCGTCAGGCCAGCTGCCGCCGCAAGCGGTATTGCTCATGCAGCCGCTTGGAAACCGCCGTCACCACAAAAAACACCACTACGCCAGCCACACCCATGGCAGCGTCGGAATACAGGCCGGCATTGCTGCCGGCCTTCTCGTAAAAGTGCCCGTTGAGGATGCCCATGTAGGCGATCGGCGTGTTGGACAGCGATGAGAAGATGCTGTATTTGGTGGCCGCCGCACCGGTGCCAATGGCCTCCAGCGTGACCGCGGTGAACGATGCAAAACACAGGCCGCTGATGAAGCCGTAGCCCAGCACAAACAGGTAGTACATGTTCAGCGTGTGCGGTGCCCAGGCCATCAACACGGCGCAGATGGCCATCAGCACACCAAACAGCGCATAGGCCTGCTTGCGGTCCATGCGGTCGCAGATGACGCCGCCCACCATGCAGCCGGCCGCCGACAGCAAGCCGCTCAAGGCACCACTGGTGGCGGCTACGTCACTGGCGCTGGCGCCCCATTCGGTGGCGAACAGCGGGAACAGATTGCCGGCCGCACCAGAGCCTATGGGCAAGAAGCAGATCAGCAAGCCCAGGTAACCCATGCGCGAGCGGGCCACCTGCCACAGGTCCAGCAGCACACTGCGCACGGCGCGCCACACAGCCTGCAAGGGGCTTGTCGGTGCATGGGCAGCCCCCCCATCCATACCCGGCATATGCGGCTCGGGCTCGGTCGTGAAGCGCACGGCAATGCCGGTCAACAGGCAGACCACGGCCAGCACCACGCCGGGCAACCAAGCCAGGCTGGTGTTTTCGGCAATGACCAAGGCAAGGCCTCCTCCCAGCCCGCCGCCGCCCAGGTTGCCGGCCTGGAACCAGCCGGCCGTGCGGCCCAGTTGGTCGGGCGCCGTGTTGTAGGCCATCAGGCTTTCGACAGCCAGACTCAAAAATGCCGTTGAGAAATTGCCCACCACCACCAGCACACGCAACCAGGGCAGCCCGGCCTCGGTGGCCGGCACCACGCCCAGGAGCGCAATGCCCAAGGCACTGGTGATGCTGGCCAGCACAAACCAGCTCTTGCGCTTCCACGTCAGGTCCACCAAGGGCGCATACAGAAACTTGAAGGTGTGCGGCAGAAAGCTCAGGCCCGTCAGCACGGCAATGGTCAGCGGGTCCACCCCCGCCTTGCCCAGCAGGTAGACGATGGTGACGCCCAGGAAACCGCTGGCAGCACCAAACGGAACAATCAGCAGCAAGAAAACCAGGGGGTGGGTGTAGCGGCGGCCCGTAGGCGGCACCGCGGGGCTTGTGTCGTTTGCGGTCATGCTCAGCGGCCCACTGAGAACAGGATGGCGTTGTTGACGGCAAACACGGCACCATCGGGCCCTATCAGCGTGGGCGTATAGGCCTCACCCAGGCCAGCGGTCAGCTGGATGCGTTCGGTAAAGCTGTTGGTGGCCATGTCCCAGCGGTAGAGCAACCCGTCTTCGTTGTTGACCAAGATGGACTTGGTGACGGGGTCCACCGCCGCCGTGTTGATGCACCACTCTTTGACGCCGCCGCCGTACAAGGTATCAGGCGTAGGGCCGAGGATGGTCAAAACCTCTTTCATCACCGGTATGCCGGCCATGAAGTCGGGCTGCGTCTGGTCGGGATCGAGCACAGCGATGCGGTTGCGGCCGTCGCCCGTGCCCACACCGCCGTAGTTGTTGTACTTGGTCATCAGCAGGTAGGTAGAGGTGCCCGTGTAGGAGGCCACCATGGACGCGGGCAGCAGCGAGGCCGTGTCGTCCCAGCCAAAGGAGCCCGGCGTCTTGGTCTGTGCCAGCGTGGCGTCGAAGTGCAGCAGCCAGCCCCGCTGGTTGTGGGCCCGGGCGTCGGACTCCAGCACGCCGTAGAACACATCGCCATTGGGTGCGATGGTGGGGGATGCGGTGCCGTCGTCGCTGATGCGAGCCGGTAGGTTGCTGGACGGGTCGGTCAAGCGCACCGCAGCCTTGGTGGCCAGTGTGGTGCTGTCCAGTGCCAGCAGGTAGCCGGATTGGCGCACGCCGGTTACCGCCGCAATATTGACGGCCACGTAGACGGTCTTGCCATCGCTGGACAGGGCCGGCGCGCAGTTCATGGCCACCTTGTCGATGCCAACATCACCGCTGGCCACCGCGGCTGACACCCAGGTGCCTACGCCATCGGCGGTGACGCGGGCCAGTCCGCTGGTCACGCCGGCAGGGTTGCCGGCATTGGCCATGAAGCCGAAGTAGAGGGTGCCGTTGGCATCCGCCGTCAGCGGTGTATTGATGAAGATGCTGGCATCGCAGGCGGCCTTGGCACCGTTGTAGACGCTGGCGCCGTAGAAGACCACGTTTTGCACCGCGGCCGTCAGGGCATCGGCATCGCTGCGCATCAGCAGCTTGCCGCCCGAGCCAGGCGCATAGAGGCGGTTGCTGGTGGTCAGCACCATGCCGTAGCTGGGCGTCCAGCGGTGCAGCGGCAGCACGTAGTCGCTGGTGACCGACCACAGCAGCGTGCCGGTGTTGCCCAGATGGGCCTCGAACTTGAAGCCGTCGGTGGCACCGGTCTTGACCGGCACGATGACGGTGTTCTTGGCCGTGATGACGGGCGATCCGTAGTGGATCAGCAAGCTGCCATTGGTGCTGTACTGCGGCTGCAGGTCCACCGGCGTGGACCACTGGATGCGGCTCAGCGGCTGTGTGGCAATGGCGCCCTGGGCACCGTGCTGGGCGTCTCGGCCATAGCCCCACCAGGGAGGGCCGTTGACGGCCGGTGGCGTGACCGGCGTGGGCGTTGGGGTTGGTGTGGGTGTCGGCGTAGCGGTACCACCACCGCCTCCACCACCGCAGGCCGGCAGGGCCGCTGCAGCGGCCATGGCCAGGAGCAATTGCCTGCGCGATGCGGAGGTGGGTTGCAAGGCGGAATCAGATGCAGGGTGCTGGGCGTGGGGTTTCACAAGTCTCCTTGGTTTTTTATATGTGCTTGGTCGCGCTACATGCCATCGGTCAGGCCGTGGGCCAGGCGGTATTCGCAAGCCTTGAACACGATATAGGCCAGAAGGCTGGCATAACCGGTGACCAAGACCTCCAGCAGCTGCACCAAGCCACCGTCCATCACGGCCAGCCAACCATGCGTCAACAGCAGATCGGCATTGGCCTTGAAGACATAGATCAGGTTCAAGGTGCCCAGGCCGAAGGCAAAAAAGCTCAGGCCCATGACGATGAAGCACAACCAGTAGCGCCGCAGGATCACACGCTGGAACCAGGCCTTGAGTTTGGATGCAAATGTAGTTTTCACCGCGCAAACCTGGGCCACCACCAGGCGTCCAGCGACCACTTGCCGGGCCCCCACAGCACCAGAGCCAGTAGCAAGGCACCCCAGAATTGGTGCTGCTGCAGAGCTGCAGGCGCAACCTCCGACAGGCTGACCACAGCCATGATGTTGACGCAAAAAAGCCCCAGGGCGGAGAGGCGGCCGCACAGCCCCAGAATCAGCAGTACGGGGAAGAACAGCTCGGCACCGGTGCCGGCCATCGCCGCGATCTGGGGTGGCAAAAGCGGCACATGGTATTCATCGGCAAACAGGGCCAGCGTCGTGCCCCAGTCGTCAATCTTGGTCAGCCCCGAGCGAAAAAAGGCCATGCCCACGAAGATGCGCGCAGCCAGCGCAGCGGGCGCCTGCAGCAGGGTCAGCCATGATTGCAGGGTCTGCAGCACAGGCAAAGCCTTGTCGCGCAATGGAGTGATCCAACGGGTCGTCATGGTTGCGGTACTCCGGTCGGCCTCAGCACTTGGGCTATGACACCATTGCCCAGGAATTCACGCAGCAGCGTAGCGGCAGTTTGGGCGGCCTGGTCTTCGCCCACCACCGTAGCCAGTTGCTCGCACAACGCGCCAAAACCCAGGCCATTTTGCAAGCCCCGAACAAAGGCGGCTTCGGCGGCGCTCAAGGACTTCCACTGCGTCTTCAGTCCCCGGCGCCACACCAGCAAGGTATGGTCCAAGGGGTCTGGGGCCGGCACCTCTTGTTCATCATCCCCGTCCTCTTGCTCGGCCTGCATCGCATGCCAGACCGGGCCTATCGCCCATTGCATGTCTAACAACTGCACGGCCGGGTGCAGGCCAAAGCGCAATTCCAGCCATTCTGCGGGCGCCACGCCGGCCAGGGCATCAGGGGGCAGCGGGTCCACACTGGGCGCATCGAAGGCTGTGCGCAGCGCCCACTCCATGCACGCCAGGTCCAACATCGCCGGGTGGGGGACTAAGTCCTCTTGCTCGGCCATGAAGGTGCTCAGCGCATGGCCAAACCAGCGCAACGAATAATGGGCCGAAGGATGGGCGTCTATGTAGGCATTGGCCAGGGTGTCAAAGTCATCGTCGCCCATCACACGGGACAGCACTTCGAAGTTGTCGCGCAGCGCCCCACGCAGACGGGCGCGGTATGCATGGCGGTAGACATCAAACCGGGCCTCTGCAAAAGGCTTGAGCAGGCCGGCCTGCGCGGGCCGGTCTTGCAGCACGGCGGCTTGAAACGGGTCTTGCAGAGACTGCACGGCGTTGTTGTTGGCGTTCATGCTGCGCAGGCCTCCGCAGCCAGAGCCTGGGCGTGGATGCGCCGGGCCTGGTCCAGTTCGTCGAGCAACTCACCCAACTCAGGGATGTTGTCATCCCGCTCAATCATCGTGGGCACAGAGCCGCAGCGCTGCAGCGTGTAGCCATAGAGCTGCCAAACCGCCTCGCACACCGGGTGGTCGTGGGTGTCAATCAGGAAACCGTCGTCCTGCACCTCGTGCCCAGCCAGGTGAATCTGCCGTACCCGGTCCAGCGGCATGGCGTTGATATAGGTGTGCGGGTCAAAACCGTGGTTGATGCTGCTGACATAGACGTTGTTGACGTCCAGCAGCAGCTCACAATCGGTGCGGCGCGCCATCTCGGCGATGAAGGTCCACTCGGGCATTTCATCGGCGGCAAACGCCACGTAGGTCGATGGGTTTTCCAGGACCAGGCGCCGGCCCAAAAAGTCTTGCACGCGCTGGATGCGCTCGCACACGTGGCGCAGCGTGGCCTCGGTGTAGGGCACGGGCAAGAGGTCGTGCAGGTTCAGCCCATTGATGCCGGTCCAGCACAGGTGGTCGGATACCCAGGCGGGCTCCACCCGCTGGACCAGTTGTTTGAGGTCGCGCAGGTACTGCAGGTCCAGCGCATCGGTGCCGCCGATATTGAGGGACACGCCATGCATGACCATGGGAAAGTCGCGGCGTATACGGTCCAGGTGCCACAGCGGTGCGCCACCGGGAACCATGTAATTCTCGGAAAGGATCTCCAGCCAATCGACCCGTGCTTGGGCCTGGGTTTCAAATGCTGCGTAGTGCTCGGTACGCAGTCCGACACCAAAGCCTTGGATGGATGTCATGGGGAAGAGTGAAAGAAAAAGGCAGTGCTGAAGTAAAACAGGCCCGCTGTGAACAACGGGCCTGTTGACTCTACGGAGTGATTACTTGACGACCGCACCGCCGGCGTCGGTGCAGGCCTTGGCAGAAGCCTTCTTGTTCCAGCCTTGGCCCTTGCAGCCGTTTTGGCCCTTGCACTCGCTCTTGGCGGTCTTGCAGTCGGATGTGCCCTTGCAGCTGTTCACACCACTGCACTTGACCGATGCGTCGTCCGCAGCTTGGACGGTAGTGACTGCACCGCCGATGGCGAAGAGAGCGGCTGCAGTGCTGGCCAATGCGATGGCGGATTTCAGTTTGGATTGCATGGTATTTCCTTTAAAAGTTGAAAACATTAAGAAGAAGTCAATGTGCAATAAAGGCTTTCGCCGAGGGCGCTTTGCTCCCGCTTGCCCCTATCAGTCGGGACAGGCCTCAATAGCTTACAGAGAACTGCAAAAAAAGACAGAAAAAAGTTTCCGACTACACAGGGCGTTACATTTTCGCGGGCAAACTCGCGGGAAAACCCTGATTCGGGTAGCTGACCGTTTGGTCACTCTCAACGGCTCAGTTGTTTCTCGATGGCATCCAAGCGTTTGCTGCGCTGCAACTCCAGATAGCCCGCATCAAAGGCATTCATGAGTTCCTGGGCGTTGGGGGCCTTTTTGGAAACCACGAAATAGATAGGCACCGTCCAAAAGGACTTCTCCTGTATCTGCAGCTGCGCCCAATCAGCCGGCACCAGCGTCTTCATGATCAGGTAGCGGGCCACCGACTCTTCCAGCGGGAACAGGTCGATCCGCTTGTTCAGCAGCTTCATTAGGTTGTTGGTGTCGCCCACAGCCTCTTCCGTGGTCAGCACCTTCTGGGTTTGAAGGTCGGCGAAAGCCTGTGAGTAAAAATTGCCACGGGTGATACCGATGCGCGCACCCGACAGGTCTGACAGCGTGGACCAGTCCCGCTTCTCACTCGCGCGCTGCACAAAGACCATGCGGTAGGTATAGATGGGCTTGCTGGAGAACAGCAGCGCATCGTCACGCTCGGGGCTGTGGGCCCAGCCAAAGCTGCCATCAAAACGGCCGGACATCACACCGACGATGGCGCGGTTGTTAGGCACCCAATCGATGGAGGCCAGCACCTGGCCGGCCTTCAGCGATTCGACGACGATCTCCGTCAACGCGCCGCCGTTGGGCTCGGCCTGGATCTTGAACGGTGGGTATTCGCCAATGCCGATGTGGGCCGTGGTGGCGGCATGCACACCCGGCAGGCAGCACGCCCATGCAAACAGCAGCCCCAGCATCAGACGCGCCATAGCCATCCCCCAGGATTCAGGCAAAGGCAACCACCTGGTTGCGCCCTGCCCCTTTGGCCTGGTAAAGGCCCTGATCGGCCGCAGCCACCAATTGCTGCGCCGACATGCCACTGTCCAACACCAGTGCAGCAACGCCCGCGCTGACGCTGACATGGGAGGCCGACTTGGATTGGGCATGTGCCATCTTAAGCTCAGCCACGGCCATTCGGGCCAGTTCTGCGACACGCATGGCCCCGGCCACGTCGGTATCGGGCAGGATCAGCGCAAACTCCTCACCCCCGTAGCGCGCCGCCATGTCGGCCGGGCGGTTGCTGCACGACTGCAGGGCGGCGGCCACTTGCTTCAGGCACTCGTCACCCGCCTGGTGGCCATAGTGGTCGTTGTAGGGCTTGAAGTAGTCCACGTCGAGCAGCACCAACGCCAGGGCACGCCGGTTGCGAACCGCCAGGGCGATCTGGTCAGACAGGTATTCGTCAAAGAAGCGCCGGTTGGCCAGCTCGGTCAGCCCATCATGGCGCGACAACTGGGCCAGCGCCTTGTTGGCGGTGCCCAAGTCGACCGACATCCGCACCAGGCGGGCGTATTGCCGGCCGTTTTCGACCAGCAGCACCATCAACAGGAAACTCGCCGCCAACAAGCCGTAGATGCGCCCCACATACCAGCCCAGGTCATAGCGGCCGGTGTTTAGCAATGCGGCCAGCGCAATGTCGAACAGCCACACCCCCATGACAACCAGCAGCCACAAGTCCAGCACCGTGTGCGGCTTGCGGCGCCACAGCATCCACAAGGCGGCGAGGCTCAGCAGCCAGATGCCGCACAGCACAGCGCGCCCGAGATCGGTGGTCTTGTTGCCCTGGATAAACGTGGGAACAAAGTCGTGACCCAGCGTAGCGAACATTGAAAACCCGGCCACCAGGATCAGCACCCCAGCCACCACGCAGAGGAGCGCCAGGCGGGTGTTGCCACGCAAACGCCCACCAGGCTTGGGCGTCACCAACGGTCCCGCAGACGTGAGCCCGGCGTAGGCCATGACAAACAACGGAAATCCGCTGTGCCAGAACATGTACATCGCCGAGCTGGTCTGTGGTCCCGGCACTGGCAGACCGGGCAGCGCGAGCAAGCCCGGAAAAAACAGGGCGTAAGCAAAGGTGGCGGTTGCACTGAACAGGTAGCCCGCCGCCAAGACCAGAAGCCGCAACGAGCGCAGCACAGTGAACTGACCAAACAGCAGCGCGGCGGTGATCAGGTCGCAGATCACCAGCGAGGCGACGTACATCGGGATAAAGGCCGGCACCTGCAACAGCGGTGTCTTGGCAAAGGGTGCGGCCGCCAAAAAGACCAGCACGGAAACGACCACGGCACTCAGTGCAAAGCGCATCTCGCGGCGCCCGGCAGGCTCGGTCGAAACGAACGCCCAGCGCTCGCGTGTCAAATCGACGACGTTCATATCTCTATTCTCTTATCCAGCCTTCTTGCGGCTGTTCCAACGTTTCACGCCATGGTAGTACGTCTGGCGGCGGTCGTCCAATCACTATTAGCTATCATTTTAGTAGCAATCAAGCTATCGACACCCCACTCACCCCCCAGCCAGCAACCCTGCCCCATGCATGATGGCATTCACCCGGGGCACGATGTCGTTCAGCGCCTGGGCCGCCGGCTTGGTGCCAGTGATGCCTTGGTGGATGGCGGCGCCCAGCGGGCCTTGGTTGATATCGTCCCAGGGGGCGATGATGGGGCGCCAATCGGGGTCCGCGTAGCGCAGTTGCTCCTTAAGCGTGATGTATTCGGGGTACTGGCGCACGAGGTCTACATCCGACAGCGTGGACAGGCGTGTGGGCGCGCCGCCCAGGCGGCTGACGGCCTTGTCTTGCGCCTCGGAGGTCAGCCACTGCATCAGCAAAAACGCGGCATCGGCGTTGCGCGCATTGCGCGGGATGGCCAGGCCCAGGCCACCGGATTGGGACGAGTGGCGCACGCCCTTGGGGTGCAACACATAGCTGACCTTGCCCTCCACCTTGGACGAGGCGCCTTTGACCGGGCCAAACACCACGGTGGAGTCCAAGTACATCGCGGCTTCGCCTTGCAGAAACGTCTTGATCATCTCGCCCTGGTTCATGCTGGCTGCGCCTGCGGGCCCTGTGTCGACAATCTCCTTCAGCAGCTTCAGGGCCTGCACACCCGCCGCGTTATGGAACGTGGGCCGCCAGTGGTTGTCAAACACCCGCCCGCCCAGCGGGTTCAGGTGCAACAGCCAGGCGTGTACGCACTGGTGGCCCGTCTCGCTGCGCGTGGCGAGTGCGCCCATGCCGGCCTTGTCGCGCAAGACCGGTAGCAGCGCCCGCAGCTCTGCATAGGTGGAAGGCGGCTGCAGGTTGAGCTTGGCAAACACGTCGCGCCGGTAGGCCAGTACCGAGGTCTCGGCCCCATAGGGCAGGCCATACAACTGGGCACCAGGCCCTGGCAAATAGCCCTTGGGGCCGCCGACCAAGCCCAGGTTGGCCAAGTAGCCGGGCACGATGTCGTGCATCTTGTAATTGGGGTCAGCCAGCGCCGGGTTGGCAAAGAACGGCGACAGCGGCCGCAACAGGCTTTTGCTGACGTATTCGGTCTTCCACATGACCACATAACAAATCAGATCCAGCTGCCCCTGGGGGTTGGCCAGCTCGCGCAGTTGGATATGCTTCATGCGCAGGATGGGGTCTTTCATGACCTCGACCTTGATGCCGGTGGCCAGCGTGAACGCGGGCAGCAGTTGCTGCATGGCGGCGTAGTGCGGGTGGTCGGGGATGCTGATGACCACGGTCTGCCCACGGTACGGCGCAAACCGGTCCGCATCGGGCCGGGCCGCCAGCGGCAGGCCGGCGCCAAACACCGCACAGGCGGCTTGGTTGAGCAGGCTTCGGCGGGATGTCATAGGTGTCAACCAGTCAGTTGACGCAGTATCGGCCTGCGCCAACTAGCTTGCAAGCCGTGACTGCAACACGGCCTGGGCCAGCGCGAAGTCTTGCGGGTAAGTGACCTTGAAATTCTGCGCGCTGCCTTCGACCAACAACGGCGCCTTACCTGCAAACTCCAGTGCGCTGGCTTCGTCGGTCACCGCATCGCCTGCGGCTTGCAAAGCCTGTTGCAGCTCGGCAATGCGAAACATCTGCGGCGTCTGGGCCAGCCATTTGTCGGCACGCTCCACGGTCTGGGCGACACGTCCGCCGACCTCGCGCTTCAGCGTATCGGGCAGCTTCAGCGCCAGCAGGCCACCGACCGCGTCGTGCAGGCAGGCGTCGATCAGTGCGTTGATCTGCTCGGGGGTGATCAGGCAGCGAGCGGCGTCGTGCACCAGCACCCAGTCGCTGGGAGCGGCACCTTGCTCCAGCAGCGCAGACAATCCGTTAAAAACGCTGCCAGCCCTCGTCAAACCTCCGCAGTCAGCTACCAAAACAGTAGCACTTTGGGTATCGAAGAAGCGATCCCCTTCCGACACCACCACCAGCACCCCGCTCAAGCGTGGCACGGCGGCGAAGGCGGCCAGCGTGTGCAGCACCATGGGCTGGCCCGCCACCGGCTGGTATTGCTTGGGGCCATCGGACCCCGCGCGGGAGCCGGTGCCGGCACAGGGGATCAGCGCCCACAGGCGGGGGGCAGAAGGCGGTGCGGCGGTGGCCAGATCGGTCATAGCTGGGGTATTTGTTGGGGCGGTGGCCCAGTTGGGGTGCGACATTCTAGAATCGACGGCTCCGCCCCCCATTTTCTGCGCTTTGCCGTGTGACGCTGTCCCATGGAAAAGGCCGGCATTGCATTCACACTTTCCATGGATTTACCCAAACTAACGGTCGGCAAACGCTTCACCCTGCCCCGCCCCGCAGGCTCCGCCGACGCGATGCTGCTGGCCCGCCTGGGCGAGCGCGAAAAGGCGGCCGGCAAGCCCATGACCGTGGTCACGGCCAATGCCAATGACGCCCAGCGCCTGCTGGATGAGATCACGTTCTTCGCCCCCACGCTGCGCTGCGCGCTGTTCCCCGACTGGGAAACCCTGCCCTACGACACCTTCTCGCCGCACCAGGACCTGATCAGCGAGCGGCTGGCCACGCTGTGGCGCATCAGCCAGCGTGACAAGGACACGGGCGCCGATGTCGTCATCGTGCCGGCCACCACGGCGCTGTACCGTCTGGCGCCGCCCAGTTTCTTGGCCGGTTACACCTTTGAATTCAAGGTCAAGCAAAAACTCAACGAGGCCAAGCTCAAGGCCCAGCTCACGCTGGCCGGCTACAGCCATGTGACCCAGGTCGTCAGCCCCGGCGAATACGCGGTGCGCGGCGGCCTGATCGACCTGTTCCCCATGGGCAGCCTGGTGCCCTACCGCGTGGATCTGTTCGACGACGAGATCGACTCCATCCGCACCTTCGACCCCGACAGCCAGCGCAGCCTGTACCCCGTGCCCGAAGTACGCCTGCTGCCCGGGCGCGAGTTCCCGATGGACGACGACGCGCGCGCCCGCTTTCGCAGCCGCTGGCGCGAACTGCTGGAGGGCGACCCGACCAAGAGCCGCATCTACAAGGACATGGGCGCCGGTGTGGCCACGGCCGGTATCGAGTACTACCTGCCGCTGTTCTTTGAAGAAACCGCCACCGTGTTCGACTACCTGGGGCCGGACGCCACGGTGGTGCTGCACGGTGACCTGGAGCCCGCCTTCCAGCGCTTCTGGCAGGACACCAAGGACCGCTACCGCCTGGTGCAGGGCGACCCCGAGCGCCCGGCGCTGCCACCTGAGAGCCTGTTTCTGGGCACTGAGCAGTTTTATGCCCGGGCCAATGGCTACGCGCAGCTTGCTATCAAATCTGCAGCTACACCCGTAGATTCCACGAGGGCTACAGCCGAAATTGGCAATGACGTTCCGGCCTCGCCCTATACGGAACTGGACACCCTGCCCCCCATGGCCGCAGAACGCGGCAGCGAAGACCCGCTGGCCCGCCTGAAGGCCCATGCCCGAAACACCCAGCACCGCATCCTGGTGCTGGCCGAGAGTGATGGCCGCCGCGAAAGCCTGCTGGACTTCTTGCGCGCCAGCGGCATCAACCCGCCGGCCTTTGACTCGCTGCTGGAGTTCCAGACCAGCGACGAGAAATTCGGCATTGCCACCGCGCCCTTGAGCGTGGGCTTCAGCTGGCTGGAATACGGCATAGATCTCGTCACCGAGACCGAACTCTTCGCCAGCGCCCCCACCGCACGCCGGCGCAAGAAGCAGGAACAGGTCAGCGACGTTGAGGCCCTGATCAAGGACCTGAGTGAGCTGAACGTGGGCGACCCGGTCGTGCACTCGGCCCACGGCATCGGTCGTTACCGCGGCCTGATCAACCTCGACCTGGGCAACAAACTGGCCAATGGTGAACCGGAGATGCAGGAATTTCTGCACCTGGAATACGCCGACAAGGCCACGCTCTATGTGCCGGTCAGCCAGTTGCAGCTGATCAGCCGCTACACCGGCGTCAGCGCCGACGAAGCACCGCTGCACAAGCTGGGCAGCGGCCAGTGGGAAAAAGCCAAGCGCCGCGCCGCCGAGCAGGTGCGCGACTCGGCCGCCGAGCTGCTGAACATCTACGCCCGCCGCGCCGCGCGTGAAGGCCATGCCTTCCGCTACTCGGCCAACGACTACGAGACCTTTGCCAACGACTTTGGCTTTGAAGAAACCGCCGACCAGAAGGCCGCCATCCACTGCGTGATCCAGGACATGGTCAGCCCCCGGCCCATGGACCGCCTGGTCTGCGGCGACGTGGGCTTTGGCAAGACCGAGGTCGCGCTGCGCGCCGCCTTCATCGCGGTGACCGGTGGCAAGCAGGTCGCCATTCTTGCGCCCACCACGCTGCTGGCCGAGCAGCATTTCCAGACCATCTCCGACCGGTTCTCCAAATGGCCGGTCAAGGTGGCCGAGATGAGCCGCTTCCGGTCCACGAAGGAAATCAATGCTGCGCTGAAGGGCGTGGCCGATGGCACGGTGGACATCGTCGTCGGCACGCACAAGCTGCTGAGCCAGGACACGCATTTCAAGAATCTGGGCCTGCTCATCATTGACGAGGAACACCGCTTTGGTGTGCGCCACAAGGAGCAGATGAAAGCCCTGCGCGCCGAGGTCGATGTGCTGACGCTGACCGCCACACCCATCCCCCGCACCATGGGCATGGCGCTGGAAGGCCTGCGCGATCTGAGCGTGATCGCCACCGCGCCCCAGCGCCGCCTGGCCATCAAGACCTTTGTGCGCACCGAAGGCAATGGCGTGATCCGCGAGGCCGTGCTGCGCGAGTTGAAGCGTGGCGGCCAGGTCTACTTCTTGCACAACGAGGTGGAGACAATTGAAAACCGCCGCGCCAAGCTGGAAGAGCTGTTGCCCGAGGCCCGTATCGCCGTCGCCCACGGCCAGATGCCGGAGCGCGAGTTGGAGCGCGTGATGCGCGACTTCATCGCCCAGCGCTACAACCTGTTGCTGTGCTCCACCATCATCGAGACCGGCATCGACGTGCCCACCGCCAACACGATTGTGATGAGCCGTGCCGACAAGTTCGGCCTGGCCCAGTTGCACCAGTTGCGCGGCCGCGTGGGCCGTAGCCACCACCAGGCCTATGCGTATTTGATGGTGCCCGATATCGAAGGCCTGACCAAACAGGCCACGCAGCGGCTGGACGCCATCCAACAGATGGAGGAACTGGGCAGCGGCTTTTACCTGGCCATGCACGACCTGGAGATTCGCGGTGCGGGCGAGGTGCTGGGCGAGAACCAGAGCGGCAACATGCTGGAAGTGGGTTTCCAGCTCTACAACGAGATGCTGAGCGAGGCCGTGCGCTGCCTGAAGGAAGGCAAGGAGCCCGACCTGCTGAGCCCGCTGAACGTCACCACCGACATCAACCTGCACGCCCCGGCGCTATTGCCCGACGACTACTGCGGCGATGTGCACCTGCGCCTGTCGTTCTACAAAAAGCTGGCCACCGCCAAGACCACCGACCAGGTGGACACGCTCTTGGAAGAAATCGTCGACCGCTTCGGCAAGCTGCCCCACCAGGCGCAGACGCTGATCGACGTGCACCGCCTGCGTGTGCTGGCCAAGCCCTATGGCGTGACCAAGGTCGACGCCGCGCCGGGCATCATCAGCATCACCTTCCAGAAAAATCCGCCGATCGACCCGATGAAGATCATCCATCTGATCCAGAAGCACAAACACATCAAGCTGGCGGGAAATGAGAAGCTGCGGATTGAGCGGGAGCTGCCCGAGGCCAAGGACCGGGCGCAGATGGTGCGGGATATTTTGAAGTCGTTGGGGCAGCCGGTGGCTCAGTAACCAAACCTCATGCAGCTTACTTCTGCCGAAGCCTTATACGTTGCTCCCAGGAACGGGGCGCGGAGTGGGCGCTGCAGGGTTCTTCCGTGAGGGCCGTTGCTTGAGGCCGAGCTCCTTGAGGACGGTGTCTTCGTCCGTCTTCAGGAAGGGCCGCGCAGCACAGGCAGCAAGGTAGTCCGCCTCGGCGGCCTGCAGTTCTTCCGCAGAGGCATTGAGCGCATCGGAACGTTTGTTGTAGGCGTCGACCTCCAGGTTGCGTGCATCGTTGCGCTTGTTGTAGCCGTCGACGGCAGCCGCGTCGGCACTGTTCAGTGTGCGCAGAATCTGCGAGAGTTCGAGTGCCTCAGCAAGCAGTTTCGAGCCCGTAGGCCGATGGGCTTCCTGCGCTTCACGCAACACAACACTGCGCCGATCAAGGTCCATCTCTCGCAGGAAGCAAGCGCGCAACTCAGCGCGAGACAATAGTTGGCGAGGAGCCGGCTTGGCTGATTCCGCGGGCGCGGCCAGTGCTGCCTGAGCACAGAGGATGCAGACAAGTGCGAGGATGGATGCGCGCATGAAAAGAAAAGGAAAAGGAAATCGGTGGGCGAGAATACCCGAATCCAGACCGGGTAACACCGCCAGATAAATACAAGCATGTTGCACCTATTGGAAGCCACCCCCGCAGACCTGGACCGCATCATGGACCTGGAGCGCGAGGGCTTCGCCGCCGGGCACCAGGAGCTGGCCAGCGCCTATGGACAACGCATCGCCACCTTTCCCCAGGGCTCGCTGATGGCCTGGCAAGGCACAGAGTGTGTCGGTTGCATATTCACAGAAATCTGGCGTTTCCAGCCGCAGCCGGATGCGGCGCATTTCACCCTCGGGCATGACATCCGCGACCGGCACGACCCGGTGCTGGGCACCGAGCTCTACATCAGCTCCATGACCTTGTCCCACGCCGTGCGGGGCCAGGGCCTGGGTGGGCCGCTGCTGGCAGGTTGTTTGGAGCAGATCGCCAACGCCTTCCCGCAGTTGGAGTCTGCCCTGCTACTGGTCAATGCCACATGGCTGCCCGCCAGGCGCATTTATTCGACAGCCGGTTTCGAGCCAATCGCCAGTTTTGACCGGTTCTTCAATCCCCAGGAATCGGTGTACGAGGACGGCATTGTGATGCGGCGGCCTATCCACCTCAGGTGAGCGATTAAAATACCGAACCCGTCGTGGCGCCAATGCCATTGGCGAAATACGCACTTAGCCCTCGTAAATGCTGCATGAGCAGCTATACAAAGAATAGCAACCTTCCATGCAAGCCACAGAATTCTCCCCCGGCCTGGTCCTGCGCAACTTCGCGCCCGGCCAAAAAAAGCTGTCCGACTTCAAGCTGATTGCCTTTGACATGGACTCCACGCTGATCAACATCGAGTGCATCGACGAGATCGCAGATGCCGTGGGCCGCAAGGAAGAAGTGGCAGCCATCACCGAGGCCACGATGCGGGGCGAGATTGCCGATTTTCAGACCAGCCTGCGCCGGCGCGTGGCCCTGCTCAAGAGTGTCACCGTGGCCGATCTGGAGGCAGTGTATGTACAGCGCCTGCAGCTCAACCCGGGCGCGGCCGAGTTGGTGGCAGCCTGCAAGGCGGCAGGGCTCAAGGTGCTGCTGGTGTCGGGCGGTTTCACCTTCTTTGCCGACCGCGTCAAGGAGCGCTTGGGCATTGACTTTGCCCGCTCCAATCGGTTGGAAGTGCGCAGCGGCGCCAACTGCGGCGAATTGACTGGCGGCCTGGTCACCCAGGCCTGGGGCGAGATATGTGACGGCGCCGAGAAGCGCCGCACGCTGCTGGAAGTGGCCTCCCTGCTTGGCATAGAGCCCGAGCAATGCATTGCCATGGGTGACGGCGCCAACGACCTGCCCATGATGGGGGCCGCCGGTTTATCCGTGGCCTACCACGCCAAGCCCAAAGTCCGCGAGCAGGCCATGGTGTCCATCGAATCCGGTGGACTGGACCGGCTGCTGGAAGTCCTGCAGCCGGGCTAAAGTGCGGCTTACACCGCGGCTGCGATCTGCCGCAACGCCTGCTCAAACACCTCGGGCGGCTGGCCGCCAGAGATCAAATGGCGGTCGTTGATGACCACAGCCGGCACCGAGTTGATGCCCTGGCGCAGATAAAACTGCTCTTGCGCCCGCACCTCGGCCGCATAGGTGTCGCTGGCCAGGATGGCCTTGGCACGCTCTACGTCCAGCCCCACTTCACCCGCCACCCGCACCAACAGGTCATGGTTGCTGGGGTCCTGGCCATCGGTGAAGTAGGCCTTCAACAGCGCCTTTTTCAACACCACCTGGTAGTCGCCGCCTAGCTCATGCGCCCAGTGCAGCAGGCGGTGGGCATCGAAGGTGTTGTAGATGCGCGAGCGCTTGTCCATGCTGAAGGTAAAGCCCAGCTCGGCGCCGCGGGCGCGTATGGTCTCGCGGATGGCTGCTGCCTGTTCGGGCGTGGAGCCGTATTTGTTGTGCAGGTGCTCGGTGATGTCCTCACCCTCGGCCACCATCTTGGGGTTCAGCTCGAAGGGCTGGAAGGTGATGTCGGCCTTCACGCCCGGGCCCACGCGGTCCAGCGCGGTCTGCAGCGAGGCCAGTCCCACGGCGCACCAGGGGCAGGATACATCGGATACAAAGTCAATTTTCAGGTTTGTTGGGGTAGTCATGGTTGGTCTGTCCTGGAGGTCAAGGCCGGCAGTTTGGGGCAGTTGCCGAAATTGCATCAGCGACTAGAGCGATAACCCCATTTTTGTGGGGCCATGGCCCTGGATGGGCAGAGGTATCATCGAACGGACCATGACCAACGCCGCGCGCTTCCTGCAATCCGTCACACTGCCCGTGATGCCAGAGGTTGCCCAAGCCCTGATTCGCAGCCTCAACAACGAGGACGCCGACGTGCCCCTGGTCACAGCCATCATCGCCAAAGACCCGGGGCTGACCACGACGCTGATGCGTATGGCCAATAGCGCGATGTTCGGCTTGTCGCGCAGCGTCTACACCCTGGACAGTGCGGTCAGCGTGGTCGGCATGGCCCATATCCGAGCGCGGGCACTGTCTATCTGCATGGCCAACAGTTTTGTGTTCCCCGCTGGGTTAGACCGGCTGGATTTTTGGCGCCAAAGCATGGTCTGCGCGGGCTATGCCCGCTGGTTATCCGGCCAGATCGCCATGGACGAGCAGCAAGCCTGGCTGACGGGCATGATGCTGCGCCTGGGCGAGATCGTCATTGCCCAGCGCATGCCCGATACGCTGCCCCAAATCGAGGCCCAGCCCCGCGCGCCCGGTGAACGCTGGAAGCGTGAGCGGGACGCGGCTGGGTTTGACGAAGGCCAGATCGCCGCGGAGATCGCTCGCCGCTGGGATTTCCCCGAAGCCGTGGCCTTGGCACTGGAATGTGCGACCCAACCCCTGGCGCCGCAAGCACCACGCCTCAGCGGTATCGTGCATCTGGCCGCACTGCTCACCGACCAGGCCACCCCTGCTACCACGCCCCAACTCGCGGACCTGCCCTTCCCGGTACTGCAATCCCTGGGGCTCAATGCGCAGAAACTGGCGCCGCAAATGCCAGATCCGGAGTCTTTCAGCGATATTTCAATGCTGCAAGCCTGATACCGCCGGCAGGGGCGACAATACCGCCATGCCCTTTCTCTCTCTAGGATTGCAGCCCACGCTCGCGCAAGCCGCCCATGCGCTGGGGTTCACAGCCCCCACACCGATACAAAGCGAAGCCATTCCAGCGGTGCTGACCGGGGCCGATGTCCTGGCTTCGGCCCAAACCGGATCCGGCAAGACCGCCGCCTTCACCCTCCCCCTGCTGCAACGCCTGCAGGAACTGCCCGCTGAGAACCGCCACCAGTATGGCCGCGCCATTCGCGCGCTGGTCATCGTACCCACGCGCGAACTGGCCGCCCAGGTGGGCGACGTGGTACGCAGCCTGGTTGAGGCCTTGCCCCAGCGCCCTAAAGTGGTCGTGGCCACCGGTGGCGTGTCCATCAATCCGCAGATGATGGCCTTGCGCGGTGGGGCCGACATACTGGTGGCCACACCCGGCCGCCTGCTGGATCTGGCCCGGCAGAACGCGGTGCAGTTGGCCACCGTGCGCCTGCTGGTGCTCGACGAGGCCGACCGCCTGCTGGATCTGGGCTTTGCAGAAGAACTCTCCGAGCTGCTGACACTGCTGCCACCGCGCCGCCAAAGCCTGTTTTTTTCGGCAACCTTTCCACCCGATGTGCATGCACTAGCCCAGCGCATGCTGCACGATCCGGTGCAGATTGCAATTGCCTCCACCGAGCTGCCGCCCGCCGACATCACCCAACGCGCCATCCGCGTGGACACCGACAAGCGCACACCACTGCTGCGCCACCTGATCAGGGAGCAGGGCTGGAGCCGGGTATTGGTCTTTGTGGCCACCAAATACGCTGCCGAACTGGTGGCCGAAAAACTGTACAAGGCCAAGATCTATGCCACGGCCTTCCACGGCGACCTGAGCCAGGGCGCGCGCAAACAGGTGCTGGCCGAGTTCAAGGACGAGCAATGGGAGGTGGTCATCACCACCGACCTGGCCGCGCGCGGCATTGACATTGCCAAGTTGCCGGTGGTTGTGAATTACGACCTGCCTCGCTCCGCGGTGGACTATGTGCACCGCATTGGGCGCACGGGGCGCGCCGGAGAGCCTGGCTTGGCGGTGAGCTTTGTCAGCGCCGATACCGAAGCCCATTTCCATTTGATAGAAAAACGCCAAGGCCTGAAGTTACCGTTGGAAGAGATAGCAGGCTTTCTGCCCACCGAAATTGCCACACCGGTTACGCCCCGGGTCGCGGACGACCACGGCGGCATCAAAGGCAAACGCCCCAGCAAGAAAGACAAACTGCGCGCACTGGCCGCGCAAGGCAAACCGCCCCCGGCCTCCTGAGCGGGTGGGTGCGTAACCGTTGATTACTTAGCGGTCGCTGCCTTGCGGTCAGCCAGCACTTTTTGAACCGAAGGCCGCTCGCCCAGGAATTTGGCATAGGTCTTGTAATCCACACCACCGGCCAGCAGCAGGTCTTCACCATAAATGGCCTTGGTGGCCATGCCCACCAGCGGCAGGCTGGCAAAGGCCGCGCAATCGGCGATCGTGAAGGTATCGCCCGCGGCATAGGGGGCAAACTTCAGCAGCCGCTTGGCCGCCGCGATGTTCTTTTCGAGCTGCTTGCGGATACGGGCCTGGTTGCTCTCGCTGACCGTGCCGCCGAAGAAGGCTTGGTAGTACAACTCGCGAGCCACCAGTTCGATGTGCAGATCAATGTAAACGCAAAGTTCGCGCACCTTGGCCGCGGCAAACGGATCGGCGGGCAATAGCGGCGGGTTGGGATACGCCGCTTCTATGTACTCCACGATGGCCTCGCTCTCGCACAACGCGCCTTGGGGCGTGCGGATAAACGGGATTTTGGCCAGCGGCGATGCCGACAGTGTTTCCTCATCGGTGCGGCCGGTCATCACATGCTCTTCGACAAAGGGCACGTTCTTTTCCAACAACGCCAGTTTGACTTTGTTGTAGTAGTTGGAAGCGGGGAAACCACACAGCGTCAACATGAAACATTCTCCTGATCAAGCTTCAAAGCAAAATTACTCCAGTGGAGCAGCTCCCGCGGGCCGGGCCTGGCGCCGTCCATGCGATGCCAGAATTTCTACATAAAACTGGTCACCGCCCTCTTTGGCGATACCGTCGATGAGACCTGTGAGCGTAGCAAAGTGGACCACGACAGCCTGCGCTTCGGTGGCACCAAAGCGACAATCAAAGTCCCAGTAGTCCACGCCCTCGGGCAGTTCACGGCGACGTTCACGCTTGACGTATTTGCGGATCTCGTGTTTGACCGCATCCAACACGCGGTCACGGTTCTTGCCTTCGATATTCAGTTTGAATGTTTTTTTCATCCAGGGATTATGCTGCTCCCCTATGCACACCACCCACCCAACCCCCAGTAAGGAAGAAATTGCACTCCTGGAGCCCTTTGAGCGCCTCGGCCTGAACCGCATTGTGCTGGTGGCCACAGCCGAGCAGGCCGGCCGCGCCTGCGACGAACTGGCATCTGCCGAGGTGCTGGGCTTCGACACGGAATCCAAGCCCACCTTCTTCAAGGACCAGGTGTCCGACGGTCCGCACATCGTGCAACTGTCCACCGCCGACAAGGCCTGGGTCTTCCAGTTGCATGACCCGCAGTGCAGTGCCATGGTGGCGCAGTTGCTGGCGGACGCAGGTATTGTCAAAGCCGGCTTCGGCTTGGGTGATGACCGTAAACGCATCATTGCCAAACTGGGCGTTGAGCCCGGTGGGGTGGTGGAGCTCAATACCATCTTCCGTGAGCGCGGCTATCGCAAAGACATGGGTGTCAAAGGTGCGGTGGCGGTATTGTTCAATCGACGTTTTCTCAAATCCAAGAAGGCCGCCACCTCCAATTGGGCCAACCCACGGCTCACCGAGGCCCAACTGGTCTATGCCGCCAACGATGCCTATGCGGCGTTTCGGGTGTTCCAGGCGCTGAAGCTGAGCTAACCCCTACCTCAACTCGCAAGTCGGGTGGGCCGTGTGGCCCTATTCTCCGACCGTGCTGGGGACATACGCGCAGCGGCTCTTGGCCAAACCGGTGCCGCAGCACAATACCCCGATGATCCCGTTTTCCGTACTCGACCTCTCTCCCATCACCGAAGGCAGCAATGCCGCGCAATCGTTTCGCAATACGCTGGATTTAGCCCAGCATGCGGAGCGCCTGGGCTTCAATCGCTACTGGCTGGCCGAACACCATGGCATGCCAGGCATTGCCAGCGCGGCGACTGCGGTACTGATAGGCCATGTTGCCGGTGGCACCTCCAGCATCCGTGTAGGCGCCGGCGGCATCATGCTGCCCAACCACTCGCCGCTGGTCATTGCGGAGCAGTTTGGCACGCTGGAGTCGCTGTACCCCGGTCGTATCGACCTGGGCCTGGGCCGTGCGCCGGGCTCCGACCAGATGACGGCCCGCGCCTTGCGGCGCAACCTCAGTTCGGACGCCGACGAGTTTCCGCAGGATGTGGCTGAGTTGATGGACTTCATGTCGGACCAGCCCCAACAAAAAGTCCGCGCGGTACCCGGCGCCGGCTTGAAGGTGCCAGTGTGGATACTGGGCTCCAGTCTGTTTGGCGCCCAACTGGCGGCCCACATGGGCCTGCCCTATGCCTTTGCCTCGCACTTTGCACCGGCGCAGATGATGGACGCCATCGCCGTGTACCGCGCCCGGTTCCAGCCCTCGGCCCAGTTGGCCAGGCCCCATGTCATGCTGGGCTTCAATGTGTTTGCGGCCGATACCGACGAAGAGGCCCAGATACTGGCTACCTCCATGCAGCAGGCCTTCGTCAACCTGCGCAGCGGCCGCCCCGCCCGCCTGCCACCGCCCAAACCCGGCTACGCAGACCAGCTAGGACCTGCTGAACAGGCTTTGCTGCGCAGTGTGCTGTCGTGCACCACGATTGGCTCGGCCGCAACCATACGCAAAGGCCTACAGGATTTCATTGCCCGCACCGGTGCCGATGAACTGATGATCACATCGCAGATGTTTGACCACACCGCGCGCAAGCACTCTTACGCGCTGACGGCGGCTGCAATGCGGGACTGACTAACCCTTGCCCGGCAGGTGGAAATTCAGCAGCCGGGTGGCGATCAAGGTCTCGGCCAGGAAGCACAGCAAGGCCAGCAAAAAGCTCACTACGCCGGACAGGAAGCCGCCCACGGCCCAGCGGCTGATCTGAAAGCCGGTTGTCTCGCCGACAAACAGCACAATGATGGTGAGGCCAATCAAGAACGAGCAAAAGGTTAGCAAGGCAATGCCACCATTGGCCAGACGGCCGCGCAAGCGCAGCTCGGCGAGTTCCTTGAAGGCGCGTTGCAGGTATTCGGCGTCATCGGACTCGCGGGCACGGTCCTCCACCAAGCGAGCACGGTCAATGATGCGGGCCAGTCGGCCGGCAATGGCGCCGATCATGCCTGATACCGCGGTCAACAAAAACACCGGGGCCACGGCCAATTGGATGCCATGGGTCACTTCGTCTGCATTGAATGTCAGCATAGGGGTGTTGCTCCCAGCAAATCTTCATAGTAGTGAAACCCATGGCAACTGCTGGCCCAGTGGGTATTGGTGGTGCTGCGTGCGCCCAGGCCGACGATACGGCGACCGCTGGCCTTGATTTTCTGCGCCAATGGCATGAAGTCGCTGTCGCCACTCACCACGACGACCGTGCCAATGTGGCCGAAGCGTCCGAGGTCTTCCATGGCATCCAGGCTCAACCGAATGTCGGAGCCATTCTTGGCCCCGCCCCCTGGCGGAAACAGTTGGATCAGCTCGATAGCGTGCTGCAACAGCGCATCGCGGTAGCGGCCAAAATATTGCCAGTTGCAGTAGGCACGGTTGATGGCAAGGGGGCCTAGCGAGGCCGCCAATGCAACGATGGCCTGAACACTTACCAGCGGCTCTTGCACCTTGAAGCGGTTGTCCTGCTTGCCATACGAGCCCTCCAAACGGGCCTCGCACAAAGCTGCGTGCAGGTTTTCAAAATCCCAGTACAGGGCTACGGATGCAGAAGCGGTGCTGTCCATCAGAAAAAACAAAATGTCGGGCTACGGAGCACGAATCGTACCCGCTACCAGAGCGGACCTTAACCGCCGGCGCGTTTGACCGTATAGCCCTGCGTCTTCAGTATCTGCATCACACGCTCGATGTGATCGCCCTGAATCTCAATGACCCCGTCCTTGACGGTGCCTCCGGTGCCGCAGGCCGCCTTGAGCTGTTTACCCAAGTCCGCCAAAGCCACCGCATCCAAGAGTACGCCCTTGACCAGCATGACCGCCTTGCCGCCACGGCCCTTGGTCTCACGCGAAACCCGCACAATGCCGTCACCCGTGGGCGCCACCGGCTGCTTGCAAATGCATTGCGCCACCGGCTGGCGGCAATCGGGGCACATGCGCCCACTCTCGGTTGAATAGACAAGGCCGCCCAAGGCGGCGAGTCCAGAAGCTTTGCTGTTTTTCAGAAGGATTCCCAATCGTCGTCGCCACCCGCGGGCGTTGTCTTGGCCCGCACTGTAGCAGCAGGCTTGGGCAATGCGGATGCCACGGTGGATGGCCCGGTGGCGGGGGCCTTGGATGCCGTTGCCTTGAAGGGCTTGCGCGCTGCGCCAGTGCCTGCTGCGCCAATCGCACGGCGCTCGGCGCCCTGGAGTGCGGGGCTGGCCGCAGCAGAGCGGACCGAAGCAAAGGCGGGCTGCGTGTGGCCCATGTCTGCTTCGCTGAGCCGGAAGGCGGCCACCACATGCACCAAGTCCTGGGCTTGGGACTTCAGCCCGCTGGCGGCTGCGGCCATTTGCTCCACCAAGGCCGCGTTTTGTTGCGTGGCCTGATCCATGTGTGTAACGGCTTCGCCCACTTGCGACACACCCAGCGCCTGCTCGTTGCTGGCCGCACTGATCTCACCGACAATGTCAGTCACCCGCTGGATGCTGCTGACCACCTCGGTCATCGTGACGCCGGCCTGGTCTACCAGCGTCGTGCCACGCTCTACGCGCTCCACGCTGGCACCGATCAGGCTCTTGATCTCTTTGGCGGCCTCGGCCGAACGGCCCGCCAAGGACCGCACTTCGCTGGCCACCACGGCAAAGCCGCGGCCCTGCTCGCCGGCCCGCGCGGCTTCCACCGCAGCATTCAAGGCCAGGATATTGGTCTGGAAGGCAATGCCATCAATGACGCTGATGATGTCCGATATCTTGCGGCTGGACTCGTTGATACCCTTCATGGTCTCAACCACCTCGGCCACGACGTCGCCCCCCTTGATGGCTACGTTGGACGCATTCATGGCCAACTGGTTGGCTTGGCGGGCGTTGTCTGCGTTTTGGCGCACGGTAGAACCCAATTCTTCCATTGAAGATGCGGTTTGCTCCAGTGCGCTGGCCTGTTGCTCGGTGCGGGATGACAGGTCGTGGTTGCCCTGGGCGATCTCCGAACTGGCGGTAGCCACCCCTTCAGAGCCCTGGCGCACATTGGTCACCACCTTGGCCAGCGCCAAGCGCATGGACTCCAGCGCGTGCAGCAACTGGGCGGGCTCGTCACTGCCGCGGGGGTGCAGTGCATGGGTCAGGTTGCCACTGGCAAACTCCTTGGCGGCACCCACGGCAAACTCAATGGGCTTGGTAATGAGCCGGATGATCCACACCGCCATGACGGCAGCCAGGGCGACTGTGACGAAGAGCATCACCACCACACTCCACTTGGAACTGGCATAGGTCGCCTTGGCACCGTCATGGGCCACGTCGGCACCCTGCGCATTGTGCGTGTTCATGAACTCGATGTTCTTGAACAGGCTGCGAAATGCCGTGCGCGACTCGCCGTTCAGCAATTCGGTGGTGGCCAGGGCTTCGGCCGGTCCGATGTCGGACATGGTCAGCAGCTTGGTGCTGACAGCGTAGTAGGCGGTCAGCTCCTTGCCGTACTTTTCCCAGATCTGCTTTTCTTCTGCGGTGTCCATCAGGACTTCAAATTTCTTGCCGACCTCGCTGAGCTTGGCTTTGTCGGCATTGATGCGATCGGCCTCGACCTTTTTCTCTTCGGCGGTGACTGCCATGGCATGCTGGGTTTCAGCCTGACGCAGGTCGTTGAGCAAACCTTGAATCTCGCCTGCATAGCGGATGCTTGGCAGCCAGTTGCTAGCCATCTCTTCGGTACTGGCGTTGATACGGGCCAGTTGAACCAGGGCAAACAGGCCTATGACACCCGTCAGCAACACCATGAGCAAAAACGCGCCACTCAACTTGACGCTGATCTTGGTATTTGACAAATTCATGGTGCAAATTTCCCCAATAAAACGCCCTGAAGTCGGGCAGACCAGCCCAATTATGGGGCGACTATCTGCTCAATCTCGGTCAATATAGACCGATTCGCCCCGGTTTGGGAATCCATGTCGCCCCGGCGACAAAATGCACCGAAAAAGCCCACGCTAGGCGGCGTTGGGCTCAGCCGTGGTTTGCCTGCGCGGTGGGGATGTAGCGGGTCAATAGCGCCACCAACTGTGTCAAATCAAAAGGCTTCCCAATATGATCGTTCATGCCCGCAGCCAGACAGGCCTCGCGGTCCGATGGCATGGCATTGGCGGTCATTGCGATGATGGGCAGCTCGGTCAAGCCCAGTTGCTGGCGTATCAGTTGGGTCGCGCCATAGCCGTCCAGTACCGGCATCTGAATGTCCATCAACACGGCATCAAACGGCGGGTTCGCCGCAGCCACGGCATCCACACCCAATTGCCCGTTTGCGGCCAACGACACCTGGGCGCCCTCGGTCCGCAACAACTCCTGCGCGACCTGCTGGTTGATCAGGTTGTCCTCCACCACCAGCAGGCGTAGCCCCTGCAAACGGCGGGGCCTGCCTGAACGGCCCGGCTTGCGCAGACCGGTGCCGGCCGTATTCGTGTGCAAGGCCGCCCCATGCAGCATGGAGGCCGTAACGGGCCTGGCCAAAAAACCGTCGAGCATGTCCTGCTCTTGCGAGGGGCGTTGGGACAGGGCCGTACGGTTGTACGACGCAACCATCACCACCAAGGGTGGGTTGCCACCCAGACTTTCGCTGAGCAGACGAATCTGGGCCAGCGTCTCCCATCCATCCATGCCGGGCAAGCGCCAGTCCAGCAAGACCACCTGAAATGGAAAGCCACCAGCCTGCCCTTGGCTGCGTATCAGCTCCAATGCCTGCTCGCCACTGGTGGCGATCTGCGTCGGCCAGGCCCAGGCGCGCGTCATACCGGCCAGGTTTTCGGCCGCCAGCGCGTGGCTATCCACCACCAGCACCGTGCGGGGCGATCCGACTGGCGGGACCAATTGGCAACCCGCCCCTTCCGCAGCACCCAGCGCCACCGGCAAGTCCAGCACAAAGCTAAAACGGCTGCCTTGCCCCAGCACGCTGTGCAGTTGTAACTTGCCGCCCATGGCTTCGACCAGTCGCTGGCTGATGGCCAAGCCCAGACCACTACCGCCATAGCGCCGCGTCGTCGAGGCCTCAGCCTGCGAAAAGCCGGAGAAGATATGGCCCTGGTTTTCGGGGGCAATACCGATGCCGGAGTCCTGCACCGCGAACTCCAACGTGGCGATGCGCTCCTGCAGCTTGCGCAAGCGGATGGACAGCACGACCTGCCCCTGGGTCGTGAATTTGACGGCATTGCCGCCCAGGTTGACCAAGACTTGGTGCAGGCGCAGAGCGTCGCCCACCAGCATGGGTGGTACCTGCGCCTCCACATCAAACAACACGGCCATGTTCTTGGTGCCGACGTTGGCGGACAGCACCACAGACAAATCCCGCAGCAAGCGCTCGAGGCTAAACGGCTGCGGATCCATGGACATCTTGCCGGCATCGACCTTGGAGAAATCCAGGATGTCATTGAGCAGGCCCAGCAGCGACCGGGCCGCCCCCTCGGTTTTGCTGGTGTAGTCCTGCTGGCGGTTCGTCAGATCTGTGTTCTGCAGCAGGGACAGCATGCCCAAGATGGCATTCATCGGTGTACGGATTTCATGGCTCATATTGGCCAAAAACTGGCTCTTGGCCAGGCTATTGGCCTCGGCCATGTCGCGGGCCTGGGCCAAGTCATTTTGCAGGCGCGCACTGACCGTCAGCGTCACCATGATGGACAGCCACACATTGAACAGAATCGCCCAAAAATACGGCGCCACAAAGAGCGCACTGGGCGACTGCAAGTATGAGGTAGCGCCAGCGTTTTCTATGGCGGGAAAAACGCGCCCCACAAACAGGCCCACGCCGGCAAAGTAAATCAGGCTCGTGATGCGGTTGGCGATACGCAAAGGTGATGGCCCGGTATGGCGGTCATGGCGCCAGAATTCAAACCCCGTCAGGGCCAACAGTGGTGTCAGCACGGCCGACACGATCAGAATGCGTGCCAACAAATTGGCTTGCACCACGGTAAACCAGGTCAGCGCGGCGAAGGCAAACACACTGAGCAGCCAGATGCCGCGCCGGGGCTTTGGCAGGCGCACCATACCGCGGGAACCCATATACATGAATGTCATTCCCACCGTCAGCAGGGTATTGGCCACGGCTGCGGACACTACATCAGGAATGGTCCCCCGCAGGCCCACCAGCAGCGTGCTCAGCGCGGCCAGGCCGGAGCCCAACGCCCAATCCCTCAGATGCCGCTCCTTGGGCACCAAACGCGCAACCACGATCGACGAAAACGCGAACACCAGCGAACTGACGGCTGTGATGATCGACAGGGTCCGAATGTCAAAGTTCATAGGCCCAAGCCATGGGGTGAATCCGTATCATTGTCTCTGCCTGCATTGTGCTACGCGCAGCTCGATTTACACACCGACACATTGCACTTGCCGCAGTGCAGCGAACGGCTGCCAGAACCGGTGTAAAGTTCCGCCCACGTTCAACCCATAAGGCTCTCTTTTTATGTCTACGATCCGTATTCTGTCCGCCTCCCTGCTGGCCGCCTCCCTGTTGGTGCAGCCCGCCATGGCCCAAAACAAAGACAAGGCCGCTATCGGCAAATCCGTCGCCGAATTTCTGAAGGTGTCGCAAGACCTGGCAGCCGCCCTGACCGACCTGACCAAGCGCACAGGCACCGCATCCCCCAATGACAAGGAGATGCTCAAACTGGTGACCCACCAGCTCGGTCTGGTTGATGCGACCGCCGATGGCGTGGTTGCCCTGGGCGTGGTAGCCGCCGAAATGCGCGATGGCAACGACATGGCTGTGGCCAAGAAGCATTTGGCAACCCGCTGCACCGCGCTCAAATCACTGGCCGACGCCACCGGCAAATACGTAACCAGCGTGGCACCCAATATCGCCGCCGTGGCAACGGCCGCTGAGGTCAACAAGGCCCGCGACCTGGTGGTGGCAATGAGCCAGCACCCCCTGTGCGCCGGTGGAAAGTGATGCTGCAATGACGAAGCAATCCACTGTGCGGGCCATCCGCCTCTCCGCCCTGTTGGCATGCCTGCTGGCCGCCGCGCCCATGGCTTGGTCCCAGACTGCGGCGGCACCGGCTGCCGGGTCGTCTGCACCGGCCGTGCCCGGCATCCGAGCCGATCTGCGTACGCTGCTGCTGGACGCGCAAAACCTGATGGGCGAAAAGAAATTCCCGCAGGTCAAGGAAAAGCTCCAGCTCGCCAACGCGCTGGCCGACAAGACGCCTTATGAAACATACGTCACCTCCCGGGTGGCCCTGTCACTGGCCATTGCCGAAGACGACGCCCCGAATGCCAGCAAGATGCTGGAGCAGGTGCTGCAGCTCAACGCCACCGGCGCCTGGCTCAAACCCGAAGAAACCCTGCCACTGATGCAGGCCGTGGGCATCACCTACTACCGTGTCAAGGATTACGCCCAGTCCGCCGCCTGGATGGACCGCAACATCAAAGCCGGTGGCACCGACCAGGCTGTCAAGGACACCCGCGTGCAGGCCTACCTGCTGGCCGGCAACTTGGCGCGCGGCAGCGAGTTGATCAACGAAGAGATCGCTGCCAGCGAGCAGGCCAAGAAGGCGCCGCCCCAGGCCTACCTGGAAAACCTGGCGCAGGCCCGCAACAACCTCAAAGACACGGCCGGCTACACCCGCGCTCTGGAATTGCTGGTGCAGTACTACCCCAACAAGGACCACTGGCGCTCGTTGATCAACCGCCTGTGGGGGCGCTCGGATTTGGCCTCGCGCCTGCAGCTCGATGTGTTCCGCCTGGCGTTCTATACCGGCACCCCCGAAGAAGCCACGGACTACACCGAGTACATCGACTTTGCGTCCAAGGCCGGATTCTCTGGCGAGGCCCTGCGCGCCTACGACCAGGGCGCAGCCGCTGGACAACTGGGCAGCGCCGATGCGCACAAGAAGCTGCGCGCCAAGCTGGTCCAGGAGAACGAGCAGGACAAGAAGACCATGGCTGCCGACACGGCCGCTGCGCTGAAGAAGCCCGATGGCGTGGCTTTGTTCAACATCGGCCTGAACATGGTTGGCATGCAGCAGTTCGACAAAGGTCTGGAACTGATGGAAAAGGGCATTGCCAAGGGCATCGCGCGGCGTCCCGAAGACGCACGCCTGCGCCTGGGCGTGGCCTACATCCAGGCTGGCCAGAACGACAAGGCCCAGCAAACCCTGGCCACAGTGTCCGGCCCCGAAGGCCTGACCGAACTGGTGCGCTACTGGACCTTGGCCGCACGCAAGCCATAAGCGCAGTGCACTGAAAGGGGCTTTGGCACGTGCTGAAACGGCTGCTTGCCGCTGGGCTGGTGTTGTTGATGGGTGGCTGCGCCTCGCTGGTGCCGCCACCCGAGCCGGCCAAACCCCTGGACTCCGTCAATCCCAAATACGGTTATCGCTTCTCCAACCTCGCACCCGGGCCTGACAATAGCGACGGCCTCTTCATGGTCGTGGCATTCTCGGGCGGTGGCACACGCTCGGCCGCGCTGGCCTATGGCGTACTGGCGAAGCTACGTGATACACCCATACGCTGGAACGGCAAGCCGCGCCGCTTGCTGGACGAGATCGACGTCATCAACTCCGTCTCTGGCGGTAGCTATGCGGCAGCCTATTACGGCCTGTATGGCGATGCTTTTTTCAAGGATTTCCCCGAGCAGTTCTTGAACGCCGACTTCCAGACCGAGCTATGGGACCGCTATATCTCGGTCACCGGCATGACCCAGGTCATGGGCTGGTCCACCAATGACCGCGTGGATCTGCTCAGCGCCATTCTGGAGCGGCGCCTGTTCGCCCACAAAACCTTTGCCGACCTGCTAGCGCGCAAGACCCGCCCCCTGGTCGTGATCCATGCCACCGATCTGAACAGGGGCGCCGATTTCCAATTCACGCAGGACCAGTTCGACCCGCTGTGCACCGATCTGTCCACGCTGCCGCTGGCACGGGCCGTGGCGGCTTCCAGTGCAGTGCCCATCGTATTCGGACCGGTGGTGCTGAAGAACTACGGCGGCCGCTGCGGCTATAAGCGCCCGAGCTGGGTGCAGCCCGCATTGACTGGGCCGCAAGACCAGAGCTGGTCGCTGCGGGCGCAGCGCCATGCTGCCGATGTGGACTCCTACCTGGACTCGAGCCCCGAGACCGGCCGCCCTTGGGTCCACCTGATCGACGGTGGCATCTCTGACAACCTGGGCCTGCGTGGACCGTTGGAGTCCAGCCTGGCACGCGGCGGCTTTGCGCCCCTGCTCAAGCGCATGGGCGTGGGCGGCGTGCGCAAGGTGGTGTTCCTGGTGGTCAGCGCAGAGGTGTTGCCCGAATCGGGTATAGACCAATCCGGCGAGGCCCCCAGCATTCGCCAAATGGCATCGCGCGTGCTGGACGCGTTGATGAACAACATCTCGTTCGAAACCCAGACCTGGCTGCGCTCCAGCTTCCACTACTGGCGCGAAGAGGCCCGTACTCTGGTGGGTACGGCCGATAGCCCTTATGACGGCATGCCAGACTTCTACCTGATAGAAACCAGTCTGCGCGATATTGCCGACCCCGCCGAGCGCAAGACCATGATGGCCATCCCCACCACCTTCAAGCTGGCCCCCGAGCAAGTACAGTCGTTGGAACAAGCGGGGCGAACACTGCTGGAAAACGCACCGGAATTCAAGCGTCTGGTCAAAGACCTGCAATAGCCCCCTTCATACCCTCAACCGGAGACACCCATGAGAATGATGTTGATGAAAGCCCCCTCACTGAAACTGGCCTGGGCCAGCGCCGCTGTGGCCCTGTGCTGCTCTACCAGCCTGCACGCAGCCTCGGTCGCGCCCGTGGCAGCCGAGCATGGCATGGTGGTCAGCGCCCAGCACCTGGCCACCCAGGTCGGTGTCGACGTGCTCAAGAAAGGCGGCAATGCCGTAGATGCAGCCGTGGCCGTGGGTTATGCGCTGGCCGTGGTCTACCCGGCGGCCGGCAACCTGGGCGGCGGCGGCTTCATGACACTGCAACTGGCCGACGGCCGCAAGACATTCCTGGATTTCCGCGAAAAAGCCCCGCTGGCCGCCACACCCAATATGTACCTGGACGCCAATGGCAATGTGGTCAAGGGCCTGAGCACCCATGGCTACCTGGCCGTGGGGGTGCCCGGCTCGGTGGCCGGCTTTGAGATGGCCCGCACCAAGTACGGCAGCATGGGCCGTGCCGCATTGATCGCGCCCGCCATTGCCCTGGCCGACAAGGGCTTTGCGCTGGAACAAGGCGATGTAGACATGCTGCGCACCGCCACCAACGATTTCCGCAAAGACGCGCCTTCAGCCGCCATCTTCCTGAACAAAGGTGAGCCCTTCGCCCCCGGCCAGAAACTGGTGCAGAAAGACTTGGCCAAAACCCTGCGCCAGATCAGCCAGCGCGGGACAGACGGCTTCTACAAAGGCGCTGTCGGCAAAGCGCTGGTGACCGCCAGCACGGCTGGCAAGGGCATCTTGGCCCAGGCCGACCTGGACCAGTACACCGTGCGTGAAATGGCACCGGTGGAATGCGATTACCGGGGTTACCACGTCGTATCCGCCCCGCCCCCCAGCTCCGGCGGTGCCGTCATCTGCGAAATACTGAACATCGTCGAAGGCTACCCGTTGAAGGAACTGGGCTTTCGCTCGGCCCAGGCCGTGCACTACCAGATCGAAGCCATGCGCCACGCCTATGTGGACCGTAACAGCTACCTGGGTGACCCGGACTTTGTGAAGAACCCGCTGGACCGACTGCTCAGCAAGGCCTATGCCGCCAGCGTACGTTCCGCCATCGACCCAGCCAAGGCCGGCGTGTCGCAAGAGATCAAGCCCGGCGTGGCCCCCCATGAAGGCAGCAACACCACACACTACTCCATCGTGGACAAGGACGGCAATGCGGTGGCTGTCACCTACACGCTGAACGACTGGTTTGGCGCCAAGGTCACGGCGGCGGGCACCGGCGTGCTGCTCAACAACGAGATGGACGACTTCACGGTCAAGGTCGGTGTGCCCAATATGTATGGCTTGGTGCAGGGCGAGGCCAATGCCATTGCCCCCGGCAAACGCCCTTTGAGTTCCATGAGCCCCACCATCGTCAGCCGCGATGGCAAGCCCGTCATCGTGGTGGGTACGCCCGGCGGCAGCCGCATCATCACGGCCGTCACGCATACGCTGCTCAACATCATCGACTACGGCATGAACGTGCAAGAAGCTGTGGACGCTCCCCGCTTCCACCAACAATGGCTGCCCGACCTGACCAATGTGGACACCTTCGGCATCAGCCCTGATACCCGCAAGCTCCTGGAGGGCATGGGCCACAAGCTGGGCAACCCCCAACCCGCCAACCACCTGGCTGCCATCCTGGTGGGTGCGCCATCACTGGAGGGCAAGCCGGTCGGTAACAACCGCTTCTATGGTGCCAACGATCCGCGGCGCAATACGGGCTTGGCCAAAGGCTATTGAGCAAGCGCTGGCGTGGCGGCTACTGCCACGCCACGCCGGGACTTCTCAAGGTAGGCACTGACAACCAGCGCATAAAAAAGCGGAAAGGCCAACGACAGGTTGCGCAACTCGTCCCGGAAGCCGATGAACAGCAGCAGAAAGGACGATCCCAGCAAGGCGAAGCAGGCTGCAAAAGCGATGTGCCTGGGCGCGTATTTCCAGCCATAGACATAACCCAGGGCCAGCAGGGGCAACAAGGCCAGACGGGGGAAGAAGAAGCCCCTGCCAATATGGTCGCCCACCGCCCACCAGTTGCCCGTTGTAGACCAGAATTGCAAATTATCGAACAGGGCCAGGCCAATGGCGCTGCCCTGGTTGCCGGCATACCGGAATTGGATGGCCTGCGACAACAGCGCCAGCGAACACACCAGCGGAATACACCAGATTGCGGTTTTCTTCGTCCCCCACTGTTGGTGCCAGATAGGTAGCAAGAAGACGGCATATACCCAGGCAGTCTCCTTGTTGATGACTGCCAAGACCAAGACAACCACCAACACCACAAAGCGCTGGGACAGGCAGGCATAGAGCGCCAGACTCAGCAGCAGCAACTCCGAGAAGTCATAGAAATAGCCACCATTCAGAAAGCTCAACGGCAGGCACATGACCGCAAACACCGGTGCGCTTTCCCGCACCACGCTGACGGCACCATTCGCACCCTGCGCCAAATGCGATGCCACCATGCGTAGCACGTACAGGGAGAGCAACAAGCTGACCCAGCACAGGTAGTACATCAAGACGTAACCGACGCGATACTCCGGGTCCTCCCAGTCCACGCGGGCCTGCTGGGTCATGGCTGGCACCAGCTTTTCGTACTGCGCGATCAGTGGCTGTACGTAAAACCGATGAAACTGTGGCGCAATGGCTTCGCTGAGAAACTGCTTGGCCGTCGCCGGCAGCGCGGAGCGGACGGCATTGACCGTTTCCGGCATCAAACGCCTGAAGACGACCGGCTTGTGGGCCGTGCCGTCCAGCGCAACCCGCAGGCTGTTCCAATTCGTGCCGTCCAGGAAGCTCCAGTTCATCAAGAAGGTGCTCAACAGCATGGTGGTCACCACCACGTAGAGCAAGAAACGAGAAAAGTGCTGAATGATTTTGTCGGCCATGCGATCGTCCGCGCTGAGGTTGGAGGCGGCCCGTGTGCCGTGCAGAATCCACGGTATTCTGTGCGCTGTAGTGGCCGAAATTATGCCAGTGTGAAAGTGATGCCCAATACCCCAACCCGCCTGGAAGCCGCCCTTGCTCTGATCCACGACCATGCCCGTCCACAAGAGCTGGAAGGCATGGCCCGCTTTGGCATCACCGGCGACGGGCGCTTGGGCCTGTCGGTGCCGGCCATGCGGGGCATTGCCCGTACGCTGGGGCGTGACCATGCGCTGGCACAGGCCTTGTGGGACACCGGCATTCCAGACGCCCGCATCGTGGCCAGCATGGTGGCTGAGCCGGCGCTGCTGACGGCGCGCCAGATGGACGCCTGGGTCAAGGGCTTTGCGGCCTGGGACGTCTGCGACCAGACCTGCCTGAACGCATTTTGCAAATCACCGCTGGCTTGGCGCAAGGTCGAGGTCTGGGCTACGCGGCAAGACGAGTTTGTGCGCCGCGCCGCCTTTGCGCTGCTGGCCACACTGGCCGTGCACGACAAGAAGGCCAGCGATACCAGCTTCGTCGCCGCCCTGGCGCTGGTAGAGGCGGCCGCCCACGACGAGCGCAATTTTGTGAAGAAGGCGGTGAACTGGGCGCTGCGCGGCATCGGCAAACGCAACGCCGCGTTGCGCGCTGAGGCCATTGCGGCGGCGCTGCGTATCCAGCAGCAGGGCTCCAAGCCGGCACGCTGGATTGCGGCCGATGCGCTACGCGAACTGGCGCCACAGCAGCAGAAGACGGCCGCCCCGGCGGGTTGACCGTCCAACCGCCTCGGTGTTTTCCCTAGGTTTGGCCCGCGGCGGCTCGGCTGACAGCCAATTGGCAGGTGGGCTGGCTATCGTGCGGCTGGAGCGCCCAACCCACCGCGCTGCACCCAAAAACAAACCGAGGAAGACAACAGCATGAAAATCAACTGGAAGGCCATTGCGCCGCTCATTGTGTGGCTGGTGATTTACCTGTGGCCCACGCCCACAGGCCTCAACGCCAACCAGTGGCACTACTTTGCCGTCTTCGCCGCGGTGATCACCGGCCTGGTGCTCGAATCCATGCCCGTGGGGGCCGTGGGCCTGGTGGGCCTGACTTTTGCGGCCGTCATGGGCTATGTAGAGCCCGACCCCAACAAATCCCTGCGCTGGGCGCTGAGCGGTTTCGCCGAGAGCACGGTATGGCTGATCGTGGGCGCCTTTGTGTTTGCCATCGGCTACCGCAAGAGCGGGCTGGGCAAGCGCCTGGCGTTGCTGCTGGTGCGCGGCATGGGGCGCAAGACCCTGGGCCTAGGCTATGCGGTCATGCTGGCCGACCTGGTGCTGGCGCCGGCTACACCATCCAACACCGCGCGCAGTGGCGGCACGGTCTACCCCATCATCAGCAACATCCCTAAGCTCTATGGCTCCGAACCCGGCCCTACCGCCGGCAAGATAGGGACCTTTGTGATGTGGACGGCGTTTGCCGCCACTGCTGTGACCAGCTCCCTGTTCCTGACCGCGTTGGCCCCCAATGCGGCGGCGCTGTCCATCGCAAAGAAGACGGTGGGCGCCGATGTCAGCTGGTCGCAGTGGGTCACCGGTTTTGCGCCGCTGGGCCTGCTGCTGGTGCTCCTGGTGCCCTTGCTCAGCTACCTGGTCTGCAAGCCCACCGTCAAGGAGAGCCCTGAGGTCGTCAACTGGGCCGCTTCGGAACTGAAAACCATGGGGCCCTTGTCGCGCAACGAATGGATCATGGCGGGCCTGGTGCTGCTGGCGATGTTTTTCTGGATCACCGGCTCCAACCCCAATATCAAGCTGCCCCTTCTGGGCGCCAACTACATCAACGCCACGATGGTGGTGCTGGTCGTGATATCGCTGCTGCTGGTGACCAAGGTGATTGACTTTGCCGACATCGTGGCCGAGAAGAATGCCTGGGAGGTGTTTTTCTATTTCACTTCACTGCTGACCCTGGCTTCGGGCTTGAACGAGATCGGTTTCATCAAATGGATTGCCGAAGGCATCTCCAAGCCCTTGGCTGGCATGTCGCCCACGCTGGCGCTGGTGCTGCTGGTAAGCCTGTTCTTCTGGATCCACTACTTCTTCTCCAGCATCACGTCCCACGCCGCGGCCGTGCTGCCGGTGGTGCTGGCGGTGGGGGCTGGCATCCCTGGTGTGTCGCTACCCATCCTGACGCTGCTGTGCTGCTACTCGCTGGGCCTGATGGGCGTCATCTCCCCCTACGCCACCGGGCCGGCACCCATGTACTACGGTAGCGGTTACATCGGCAAGAGCGACTTCTGGAAGTTTGGGCTGATCTTTGGCGTCATCTACTTTGCCGGGCTGCTGGCGATTGTGTATCCGTGGCTGCAAATGTTGGGCTAAAAAACCCATTTTGGGTTTGTTCGACTGGAAAATCGGGCATTCGGATTGAAAATGACCTCTAGCCCTCGTCA
Organism: Rhodoferax sp. GW821-FHT07G04; assembly: GCF_059418585.1. NCBI lineage: Bacteria > Pseudomonadati > Pseudomonadota > Betaproteobacteria > Burkholderiales > Comamonadaceae > Rhodoferax > Rhodoferax sp. GW821-FHT07G04. Next base: position 25,299 of record NZ_JBWKQD010000004.1, on the reverse strand, counting down.
AATCTACGTATATAGCTACAAAATACGTAGCACCTGCAGAGAGACTAGATGTCCACCTCGAAATAGGCCCGTCCTCCCAGCCCATCCAGTTGCTGCAGCTGGTCTTTGAGCTGGCCCAGGATAGCCAAGGCCTTCTTCTTGGACGGGAACTTCTCCGCCGGGTCATCGACCGCGCCCAGCAGGGCCACTACCGTGGGCAGGATGTCGGCCGCCGCACTGCCCGCCTCATCCCCTTCGTCGCCCAAGGCGATGAAGTCTGACAAAGTCGGCACGCCCCGCGATTGCGCCAGCGTGTCCAGCTTGCTCCAGATCTTGCCCAGAGCTGCCGCACTCTCGTCGTCTTGATCCTCGTCCAGCTCCGGCCGCGTGACCAGGTACGTGGGGCGTGACGCCGTGCGGAACAGCGCCACCGCCTCGCGCCGGCGGTTCTGGAGGTCGCGCAGGAATTCGGGGTCTCCGATGGCTGCTAACCAGGCACTGGCAAATGCCTCTTCTTCGGCATGCATGGCGCGGGCCTCTTGCGCAATATCCGCCGGCGCCAGCGCCAGACCCAGGTATTGGGACACCATGACGGTCGCGAAGTGGGTTCTGGCATGGACCTCCAGGACCCCTACGGTATCGGGCTGGCTTTGGTACAGGGTCTTGACGCTGGCATCCATCTCTGCGCGGCTGCGCGCCATGGCATTGAGGGCCGCCACGCGGGCCTTGGAGTAGACCTCGCCCCGCGCATGGCGCTTGGCGATCGCGAATTGCATATAAGCGTCTCGCTGCACCATCAGCGCGGCCTGCAGGGTCAGCAAGTGTTCGACCTTGGCCCGCAGGTCCGGCGTGTCCGCCTTGTCCAAGGCAACAGCCAAAGCCCGCTCCTCCATGTAATGGTTGAGCGAGAGGTCTATGGGTGGTTCGTCAGCAGGGTCCAGAGGCATGGTGACCTAGATGGCTTGGCCCAGACGTGCCACACCCTCCTGGATCTTGTCCACAGGTGCCGTGGCAAAACTCAGGCGCAGCGTGGAGAGATCCGGGTTCTTGGCATAGAAGGGCTGGCCCGGCACGAAGGCCACGCCCTTTTCGATGGCGCGTTTAGCCAGCTCGGCACCGTCCTTGACCTTGCCGCCGGCACCGGTCAGGCGGGCCCAGACGAACAGACCGCCCTGGGGTTGCACAAACTCAATGGCATCGCCCAACTCCTTGCGCAAGGCGTTGCCCATGGCCAATGCGCGCTCGGCGTAGACCTTGCGCACGCGGGCCAGCGTGGCGGGCATGCGGCCGGCCTTCAGGTACTGGGCAGCCGTGGCCTGGGCAAAGGTGCTGGTGTGGGCGTCGCTGAACTGCTTGCACATCGTGGCCTTGGCCAGCAGCTCGGCCGGCGCAATGGTCCAGCCCACGCGCAGGCCGGGGCTGAGCACTTTGCTCAAGGAGCCGCAGTGCACCAGCAGCTCGCGGCTGCCGGGTACGCCAGCGCTCAGCGCCAGCAGCGATGGCGGAGGTGCATCGTTAAAGTACAGGTCGCCATAAGGATCATCCTCGACGATCAGCGTCTGGTGCTTGACCGCCATCTCCAACACCTGCTTGCGGCGCTCCAGGTTCAGCATGGCGCCGCTGGGGTTGCCAAAGGTGGGGATCAGGTAGACGAACTTGGGCTTGTGCTCGGCGATCAGGGCTTCCAGCTTATCGGTCTGCACGCCGTTGCCGTCGATAGGAGCGCTGATCAGTTCGGCACCGTACAAGCGGAAGCACTGGATGGTGGCCAGGAAGGTGGGGCCTTCCACAATGACCTTGTCGCCGGGGCTGATCAGGGTCTTGCCCAAGAGGTCCAGGCCCTGCTGGCTGCCGGTGGTGACGATGAGCTGCTCGGGTGCCAGGTCTTTGACGCCCTTGGCTTGCATGAAGGCGGCCAATTGCTCGCGCAAGGGGTTATGGCCTTCGGTGGCGCCGTATTGCAGTGTGGCGCCCGCCTCTTCAGTCAGGGCCGCATTGACGGCTTCACGTATGCCTTCCACGTCGAACATGGCCGGGTCGGGGAAGCCCCCGGCGAAACTGATGATGCCGGGCTTACCCAGCAGCTTGAAGAGTTCACGGATGGCGGAGGTTTCGACGTTGTCTAGACGACTTGCAAATTGGATTGGCATGGAGGGGGACAGAAGTTGGGGGGTGAAATGGGCCTAATCTGCAATGGTAGCGCCTGGGCGCCACAAGCCCCTAGAAACCCTGGCATTTGCAGCTTAATGCGACTCTTGCATAAGGCCATGAATCGCCCCCTTTGGAGCGCCCCAAAGGCCCTTTGCAAGCCTAGAATCCGCGTCATCCAAAAGATAACCCGGAGCACATAATGACCTCTTCCGCGCTCACCGAGCTGCTGTCCTATACCCAAGAACATGCAGGCCCGGCTTCCGGTCGCATCAATGATTTTGTAGCGGCCTATTTCGACAGCACCGACCCCGATGAGTTGGTGGCCCGTGGCCCGTCCACGCTGTTTGCCATCGCCAACGCGCACTGGCGCCTGCTGGATTCTCCCCGGCCCGCCAACACGGCCAAGATCCGTGTCTTCAATCCCACTCTGGCCGAAGACGGCTTTGTCAGCGACCACACCGTCGTGCAGATCGTCAATGACAACATGCCCTTCCTGGTCGATTCGGTCACGATGGCCATCAACCGCAGCAACCGCACGGCCCACTGGATTGTTCACCCCTTACTGAGCGTGGCGCGTGACCCACAGGGCAAGGTATTGAGCGTGGTCGGCGCCGCTGCTGCAAAGGCCGCAGGCAAACGTGACCCCGTCGAATCCCTGATCCAGGTCGAATGCGACCGCATCGTCAGCGCCGCTGACCAACAAGCCTTGGCCGATGAACTGGCCAGCGTGTTGAACGACGTGCGCAGCGCCGTGCAAGACTGGCACGCCATGCTGGCACGCGCCCAGGCCACAGCCGCAGATGCATCCCGCTCTACGCTGTCACCTACCGGTCGCCAGGAAGGCGTTGATTTCCTAAGCTGGCTGGAAGACCGCCACTTCACCTTCCTGGGTGCCCGTGATTACGACCTGAAGCGCGATGGCGATGTGGTCAGCATGGTGGCCAAGCCCGAAACCGGCCTGGGCATTCTGCGTGGTCCCGTCCATACCCAAGAGACCGTGCTGCCCCCGGAGGCTGTGACACTGCTGGAATCCAATGAACTGGTGCTGGTCACCAAGGCCATGACCCGTGCCACCGTGCACCGCCCCGCCTGGCTGGACTATGTGGCTGTCAAGCGTTTCGACGAAGCCGGCCAGGTCATCGGCGAGGCCCGCTTCCTGGGCCTGTACACCGCTACGGCCTATATGGCACCGGTGAGCGAGATCCCGCAGGTGCGTAGCCGCGTGGCTGCCGTGATGGCTGCCGCCGGCGTGGTACCCGACAGCCATGCCGCCAAGTCGCTGCAATCGATCCTCGACGTGTACCCGCGTGACGAGCTGTTCCAGATCGACACTCCCACGTTGACCGAGCACGCCATCGGCATCCTGCGCCTGCAAGAGCGCCAGCGCACCCGCTTGTTCCTGCGCCGCGACCCGTTTGGCCGCTTCACGTCGGCCCTGGTGTTTGTGCCGCGCGAACGTTTCAACACCGAGCTGCGCATCAAGATCGGCAATGAGCTGATGGCCGCGCTGGATGGGCAGTCCATCGAGTTCACCCCCATGCTGACCGACAGCCCGCAGGCCCGCATCCACTACCTGGTGCGCGCCAAAGAGAATGCCCCGCACGTCGTCAGCTTTGCAGCACTGGAAGCGCGCATCGCCCGCCTGACCCAGCGCTGGGAAGACGATTGCACCACCGAGTTGCTGCGCGCCCACGGTGAAGGTCCGGGCCTGGCCTTGGCCCACCGTTTTGCCGACGCATTCCCCACCGCCTACCGCGAAGATTTCTCGCCCCAGGTAGGCGCCGAAGACGCGGACATGCTGGTGGCTCTGTCGGCCACATCGCCCTTGGCCGTCAAGCTGTACCGTCCGCTGGACGCCGCCGCCGGCATCTTGCGTCTGAAGATCTACAACACCTCCAAGGTAGCCTTGTCCGACTCCTTGCCCGTGCTGGAGCGCATGGGCGCCCGCGTGCTGGACGAGCACCCCTACCGTATCGACAGCGATGGCGACACGCTGTGGATCCACGACCTGGGCCTGCAACTGCCGCCCGACACCGACATCGCCAAGGTCAAGGCCCGCTTCGAGGCTTTGTTTGCCACCGCCTGGCGTGGTGGCGTGGAGAGCGATGACCTGAACCGCCTGGTGCTGGTCACCAACCTGGACGCACGCGCCATTTCGGTGCTGCGCGCCTATACCCGCTACTTCAAGCAGTTGGGCTTTGCTTTCAGCCAAAGCTATGTCGAAGCCGCGTTGAACAAGAACGCCGATATCGCGCAGGCCATTGTGGAACTGTTCATGGCACGCTTTGACCCGGCCTTTGCCGGCGACCGTGCGGCCACGCAGCAGCAGCTCAAACAGCAGATCGACACCGCGCTGGGCAGCGTGGCCAGCCTGGACGAAGACCGCATCCTGCGCCAGTTCGTGGCCACTGTGATGGCCACACTGCGGACCAATCTGTGGCAGACCGCCGCCGCAGGTGGTGACAAGCCTTACATCAGCTTCAAGCTCAACCCGCGCGATGTGCCCGGCATGCCCGAGCCCAAGCCCTTGTTCGAAATCTGGGTGTATTCGCCCCGCGTCGAAGGCGTGCACTTGCGCGGTGGCAAGGTGGCCCGTGGTGGACTGCGTTGGTCCGACCGCCGCGAAGACTTCCGCACCGAGATTCTGGGTCTGGTCAAGGCCCAGCAGGTCAAGAACACCGTCATCGTGCCGGTGGGCTCCAAGGGTGGTTTTGTATTGAAGAATGCCCCCCCGGCCAGCGACCGCGAGGCGTATCAAGCCGAAGGCATTGCCTGCTACAAGCTGTTCCTGTCCGGCCTGCTGGACATCACCGACAACGTGGTCAAGGGCGCTGTGGTGCCCCCCACCAACGTAGTGCGCCACGACGTGGACGACCCCTACCTGGTGGTCGCCGCCGACAAGGGCACAGCAACCTTCTCCGACATCGCCAATGGCGTGTCGGCCGACTACGGCTTCTGGCTGGGCGACGCGTTTGCGTCCGGCGGCTCGGTCGGTTACGACCACAAGAAGATGGGTATCACCGCCCGCGGTGCCTGGGAAGCCGTTAAACGCCACTTCCGCAGCCTGGGTGTGAACACGCAGACCACCGCCTTCACCGTGGCCGGTATTGGTGATATGTCGGGCGACGTGTTTGGCAACGGCATGCTGCTGTCTGAACACATCAAGCTGGTCGTGGCCTTTGACCACCGCCATATCTTCATCGACCCATCGCCGGATGTGGCCAAGTCGTTTGCCGAGCGCCAGCGCCTGTTCAACCTGCCCCGCTCCAGCTGGGACGACTACGACAAGAGCCTGATCTCGCAAGGTGGTGGCGTCTACCCGCGCAGCGCCAAGTCGATCGCGCTGAGCCCCGAGGCCCGCGCCGTCATCGGCATCGAAGCCGAAGAGCTGCCACCGCTGGAACTGCTGAAAGCCATTCTGCAGGCCCCTGTGGACCTGCTGTACAACGGCGGCATCGGCACCTACGTGAAGGCCAGCTTCGAGACCCATGCGCAAGTGGGCGACAAGGCCAGCGACGCCTTCCGCGTCAATGGCAGCGAGTTGCGCTGCAAGGTCGTCGCCGAAGGCGGCAACCTGGGTTGCACGCAAAACGGCCGTATCGAATACGCGCAAAAGGGTGGCCTGATCTACACCGACGCGATTGACAACTCGGCGGGTGTGGACTGCTCCGACCACGAAGTCAACATCAAGATTCTGCTGGGCGGCGTGGTGGAAGCCGGTGACCTGACGCTGAAGCAGCGCAACGACCTGCTGGCATCCATGACCGACGAAGTGGGCCAGCTGGTGCTGCAGGACAACTACTACCAGACCCAGGCGCTGGACATTGCCACGCACCGTCCGCTGTATGTGCTGGACGGCCAGCAGCGCCTGATGCATTGGCTCGAAGGCAGCAACCGCCTGAACCGTGCCATCGAGTTCCTGCCCACCGACGACGAAATCGCCCGGCGCCGTGCCCGCAAGGCCGGCCTGACCTCGCCCGAGAACGCCGTTGTATTGGCCTACGCCAAGATGGCCGTGTTTGATGAACTGGTGGCCAGCAACCTGCCGGACGATCCCTTCTTCAGCCGCGCGCTCAAGGCCTACTTCCCGCAGGTCCTGACGGAGAAGTTTGGCCCCGCCATTGCAGCCCACCCGCTGAAGCGCGAAATCATCGCCACCTTCATCACCAATACCGTGGTGAACCGCACCGGGGCGACCTTTGTCAACTTCATCGCGGCCGAATCGGGTGCGACGGCGGCGGACGTGATCCGTGCCTTCACGCTGGCCCGCGAGATCTTTGACCTGGAACCCATCTGGGACCAACTGGATGCGCTGGACTACAAGATCGACGCCAAGCTGCAGCTGGACCTCCTGTCCAAGCTGATCGCAATCGCCCAACGCGCCTCGCGCTGGATGCTGCGCATCCGCGCCCAGGGCACCGACCTGCCTACGCTGATACAGCGCTACCAGCCTGCAGCGCGCGAATTGCGCAGGAACCTGGCCACCTGGTTGCCACAGAGTGCGCAACAGAGCTGGCAGCAGGCCACCGACGTGCTGGTCACGGCCGGCGTGGATGCGGCCCTGGCGCAAGACCTGACGGCGCTGGACTTCATCTTCCCGGCACTGGACCTGGTCGATCTGGCCCAAAGCGTCAACACTGGCCTGGAGCAAGCGGCGCGTGCCTATTTCGGCATCGAAACCGAACTGGCCCTGACCGACTGGCGCACCCAGATCAACCGCCTACCTACCGACACGCTGTGGCAGACCCAGGCCCGCGGCAGCGCCCGCGACGATGTGTACTCCATCGCACGCCAGATCACGCTGGGCCAGCTGTCGCGCGGTGCGGAAGGCGCAGACGCATGGCGCACCCAGCACGGCCAGGCCATCGGCCGTCTGCAACGCCTGCTGACCACCATCAGCACCCAGGGGCCGGATCTGGCGCCAGTGTCGGTGGCGTTACGCGAGTTGCGGCACCTGGCTTGATTCCAAGCTAGGCAAGTCTCGGGCATGGTGCGCAACGCCACCATGCCCGACAATGGCGTCTTTTTTGCCGGACACTGACTCCAGTAGCCCCTATGCAAGCGCCCCAGATCGACGCCTTCTTCGCCACGCTCAAAGCCGCCAACCCCATGCCGGTGACCGAGCTGGAATACACCAGTGTGTTCGAGCTGCTCACCGCCGTGCTGCTGAGCGCGCAGGCCACCGATGTGGGCGTCAACAAGGCCACACGCAAGCTGTTTCCGGTAGCCAATACACCCCAGGCGATTCTGGACCTAGGCCTGAACGGGCTGGAGTCCTACATCAAGACCATTGGCCTGTACCACAGCAAAGCCAAACACCTGATGCAGACCTGCCGCATGCTGGTGGACCAGCACGGTGGCAAGGTGCCTGGCACGCGCGAAGAACTGCAGGCCCTGCCCGGCGTGGGCCGCAAGACGGCCAATGTCGTCTTGAACGTGGCCTTTGGCGAACCCACGATGGCGGTGGACACGCACATCTTCCGCGTCGGCAACCGCACCGGCCTCGCACTAGGCAAAACGCCCGAGCAGGTGGAGCAGCAACTCCTCCAGCGCATCCCTACGCAATACATGGTCGATGCCCACCACTGGCTGATACTGCACGGCCGCTATGTGTGCCAGGCGCGCAAGCCGCTGTGCTGGCAGTGCGGCGTCATCGCCCAATGTGACTTTGAAGACAAGACGCCGGCCCCTGGGACCGCGTCTGCGCAATAGCCTCGTGTACGTAGTGAATACGCCAAGCTCTGTGGCGACAAAGCCGGCGGCGGTTGAGGCGTGGTTTGGCAATGCCTTCTCCGAGTTGCATCCACTCCTGCAAGCGCTGCACCACAACGGCGGCGCCCTGTCCGGGCGGGTTCAGTTGAAGGTCGGGCAGGGACTGGCTGGGGTGATAGGCAGGCGCCTTGCTCGGCGCCTGGGGATTGCTGGTGGAAATACGACAAATCTTCTGAAAGTATCCATCCGAAGTGAAGGTGGCGTTCTGCACTGGGACCGGCAATTCAACGGGGACTCGCAGTTCAAGTCGGTCTTCGCACCCATAGGGCACTATCCATCGGGGCACTGGGTGGAGTCTTCCGGTCTCTTGCGCTTGCACCTGGGCGTGTCAATCATCAACCGTGGCTGGCATTGGCAGCACCGCAGCACGCGCTTGTGGCACATCCCGCTCCCAAGCTGGTTTGGCCCGCGCACCCTTGCCTTCAAGGAGATCCGGGACGGCCGCTACCATTTCCACGTCGCAATTGCACTTCCGTTGCTGGGCACGGTGTTGTCCTACTCCGGGGACCTGACGCCCGATCCAGCGTAGCCGGTGTATTCTTGCCGTGTCCAACAAGCCCATGCCCCAATCCCTCCGCTTCACGCTGCTATCCATCCGCGACCTGCTGGTATCGGCCGGTCCATTCGTGGCTCTGGCAGTAGTCCTGTTGGCCGTGGCCTACTGGTGGCTGGACCCCAACCCGCCCAAGCACGTGACGCTGGCGACTGGCCCCGAGCAAAGCGCGTATGCAGAGTTTGGCAAGCGCTATGCAAAGCTGCTGGCCAAGGATGGCATCACCGTGCAGTTATTGCCATCTGAAGGCTCTGCCGACAACCTTCGCCTGTTGCGCGAGGGCAAGGCCGATTTCGCTTTTGTGCAAGGCGGCACGCGTGAGGCCGATGGCCCGGACGATGCAGACCTGGAATCCCTGGGCAGCCTGTTCTTGGAACCGGTGTGGCTGTTCTACCGCGAGGCCGCGGCCTCGGCCGACACCACGCCACCCCACACGCTGGATGCACTGACGCAACTGCGCGGCTTGCGAATCAATGTGGGTACCGCCGGCAGCGGCGTGCCCAATCTGATGCGCAAACTGCTGGACAGCAACCGCGTGGACTTGACCTCGCTGACCCTCTCGGAACTGGAGCAGACACCCGCAACGGTGGCCTTTCTGGCCGGTGACTTGGACGCCATCGTGTTTGCATCCGCGCCAGAATCGCAAATGGTGCAGATGCTGCTGCAAACGCCGGGCGTGAAGTTGATGGACTTTGCCCAGGCCGAGGCCTACTCCCGCCGCTTTGCCTTCCTGAGCCCGGCCTTGTTGCCGCGCGGTGTCGTCGATCTGGCCAGCGATATTCCGCCCAAGAACGTGCGCCTGGTAGCACCTACCACCACGCTGTTGACACACGCCAACACCCATCCCGCCCTGCTGCAACTGTTTGCGCTGGCGGGCACCAGCATCCATGGCAGCGCGGGTTGGTTCAAGCATGCGCGTGAGTTCCCCAACGTCAAGAACAATGAGTTGCCGGTGGCCCAGGAGGCCGAGCGCGCCATACAAGGCGGCGCACCGCTGCTGCAGCGCTACCTGCCCTTCTGGGTGGCCAACTTGGTAGAGCGCATGTGGCTCGCCATGGGCATCATCCTGGCCGTGCTGTTACCGCTGTCCCGCGTGATACCGCCGCTGTATGCGTTTCGCGTGCGTTCGCGCATCTTCCGCTGGTATGCAAGGCTACGCGAACTCGAAGCACGGGCAGAGGGTTGCGAGGACACAGCCCCGCTACTGGACGAACTCAATCAGATGGACCGCCACGCCGAGAAGATCGTCGTGCCGCTGTCCTACACAGATGAGCTCTACGCGTTGCGCAACAACATCCAACTAGTTCGTAAGAAATTGTTTCAGCGCAGCGCCTCCCGCTGACAGATCACTAGGCCATTCGGCCCCCAGCCAGTAGACTGGTGCACTTTTTCAACCAGCAGCAGGGAGTCTCCCCATGGATATTGTCGAACGCGCGCGTGCAATGGTCGTCAACCCGGGGCCCACGTGGGTCACCGTCGAGCAAGAGAGCACCGATTGGCAGAAGCTGTATGTGCCCTACATGGTGATCCTGGCGGCCATTCCTGCAGTCGCCAATTTCATCCACTGGAGCATCCTGGGCGTGGGCGGTTTTGGCTTCACGATCCGCGTGCCGTTTCTGACCGGTCTTGGCATGATGGTCAGCCACTATGTGATGTCGCTGGTCATGGTCTTTGTGTGGGGCTGGGTGATCAGCATATTGGCCAACACCTTTGGCGGACAGCCCAATCTGATGAACGGCGTGAAGCTGGTCGTATATGGCTCGACGCCGGCCATGCTGGCAGGCGTGTTCGCGGCGGTGCCGGGCCTGTCCATGCTGGCCCTGATCGGCGTGGGCTACACCATCTACCTGCTGTACCTGGGCCTGCCGGTGTTGATGAAGAATCCGCCCGAAAAGTCGGTGGCCTACCTGGTCGTGACCATCATCGTGGGCATCGTGGGGGCGGTGGCTATCAGCGTCATCACCAATCTGTTCATGCCCTCGCCGGTGACGCGCATGGGTGGCATGGGCAGCATGGACAATGGCAATGGCGCCCTGCAAATCAGCACACCCAAGGGCAATGTGCAGATATCCACCACGACGGGCGCCAGTGGAGACTCCTCGAATGCGACCATGACCATCAAGACACCCGATGGCGAAGTCAAGATCGATACCCAGGGCATGCAGGACTTTGCCAAGCGCATGGAAGCCATCGCAGCCGAGCAGGAAAAGGCCAATAAGAAGCAACAGCAGTAGGTAAATGGCCGACCGCTGCCAGGCGATTGCAACGGGGCTTTAGTAGCCCGCGCTGCGCACTTGGCTGCTGTAGGAGCCCAGGCTGCCCATGGCCTGGATCACGCCGCCTGGTCCCAAGTAGTAGACCGCACCATCCTTGGTGCCGACATAGCTCTGGGTACTGGGATAGTAGCGGTAGTAATAGCCCTGCAGCGTGCCAGACGCCTGGGGCCCTGGCGCCAGGTATTGCGGGTAGACCGCTTCAGCCCAATTGAACGCCCGGTTGGATTCCGCCGTGTCCGCCGCGCCATAGAGCGCCGCGCAGCCATTGGCATCGTCGCCACGCAGCGTGGCCATGTAGGTCACCGAGTTATAGGGGTTGGCGAACATCACCGAGGCCGACACATTGGAGTGGCTCAGTCCCAGCGCATGTCCGATCTCATGGGTCATGATGCCTTCCACCTGGGAAATCGTCCACGATTGGGAGATGTTCATTACGATGTCCGCATCGATCAGGCCCGAGGCAATCCACCAGCTCTTGGTCACGGCCGAGAAGGCCGCATTCTCATTGCGCAACACATCCCAGCCAAACACATTGACCTGGTCTACGGTGGACGCCGGGCCATCCAGATTGGGCAGCGTGGACGTCAGCCCCAGGTAGTTGAAACGGATATTGCACATGCCGGTCCAGCGGGCCGCGGCCACATTGATGGCATTGAGCACTGCGGCCGTGCTGAGGTTGCTGGGCTGGTTCAGCGGGTTGTAATACCAGTTGATCTGTCCGCCGGTCCAGTACTGCTGCGATGTGCCCAGTACGTACTCGGGGCGTTCGCGTTCGCCACCATACAAGGAGGAACTCTTGAAATCTTGCGACTGGCTGGCTGTGCTTGTTGCCACCAACAGGGATGCGAAGATCAGCTTGTGCATGGGGCCTCTGCGCAATAAAGGGGAAGCCCATTATTGGTCAAATATTCGCAGTACGCACGGCGAAAAAAGGGTTAAGACAGCTGTCCGAACCCCGCACCCCACGGAGCTTAGTAGCCCCAGCTATTGACCCAGGGCATGTAGTAATCCAGAGTGCCTAAGTCATACATATCGCCCTTGGCGTTCAAGTAGTACACCCTGCCGTCTAGGCTACCCAGGTAGGTCTTAGTACCGGGGTAGTAGCGGTAGTAATAGCCGCTATAGGTACCTGACACTGCTGGTCCCGGCGACAAGAATTCTGGATAGGCCGCTTCAGCCCAGTTGAAGGTACGCTCCGACTGCGCCATGCTGGTGGCACTGTACAACTGGGCGCATGCCGCAGCATCGTCGCCACGCAACGTGCGCATGTAGTTGAAGTCGTGGTACGGGTCCGCTTGCATCACGGACTCTTGCACATTGGAATGGTTCACGCCGATAGCGTGACCGAATTCGTGCGTTGCCACCCCTTCAAAGCCACTGATGGTCCATCCACCAATCAGGTTGACATTGAAGGTGACATCGGCATCCACGTAGGAGTCCTTGACAGTCCAACCACTGGTAAGGCCTGCGTCATTGGCTGGCACAGCGGACAAAGCGCCCCACCCCACTACGTTTTTGCCATCCACGCCCGTTGGATCTTCCCCGCGATAGGGGTTCATCGTGGTCGTGATTCCCAGATACACAAAGCTGACTCGGCACATGGCGGACCAACGCGACGCAGCCACCTTCAATGCCTCCACCACCGCATCGGTGCTCAGATTGGCGGGCTGGTTGGTGGGGTTGTAGTAATAGTAGTAGCGGCTGTTCAGCCAATGCTGCCGGGACAGACCCACCACAAACTCAGGCCGCTCTCGCTCCCCTGAGGCTGGCAATTGCCGCACCACATGGTCGCTGCTGCCGGCATAGCTGGACACGGCGCCAAGCAGCAGCGCCAAGGAAATTATTGTTCTGCGCATTGCGCCACCCGTCCCTGAAAAAGGGGCAAATCCTATCACGGCCCCAGTTCGAGAACCTGCCACTGGCCCCAGTCTGGGGCCTTTGCCGGCCAGAGCCTGGCGTCGTCCACATGGCGCACCCCCTGGGCCAGCAGCGTGGCCGCACGGATAACGCCGGCATGGGTAATCCACACCGCGGGTTGTTGCAAAGCCAGGGTTTCGTCCCAGGCTGCTGCCACCCGGGCCATGAAATCGCCCACACATTCAGCACCACCGCAGCGCCAAGTGGCAAAGGCTGCTGCCCAGCCATCCAACTCGGCGCGGGGTATGGCATCCCAGGCCTGGCCCTCCCAGTGGCCAAAGTCCATTTCCTGCAGCCTGGCGTCGGCCTTGTATATCAAATCGGGCCGTAGCCCCCGTAGAATCTTCGTAAACTGCTCACATCTTTGTAGCATCGATGTACTAACCACTACCCCACTGGGCAGGGCACCGGCCAGCGCTTCAGCGGCCTGCAGCGTCGCGGCCGGGTCGACGGGGATATCGCTGGCGCCATAGCAGATGCCAGGTGCCACCAGCGGTTGGGCGTGGCGCGCCAACCAGAGTTTCACAGTGCAACCGCCAGGCCCAGGTAAAAGGCCAGTTCGCAAACCTGCTGCGTGGCGCCCAGCCCATCACCGGTAAAGCCCTGCAGGCGGCGCCACAGCAGGCGCCCCATATAGGCCCAGGCCAGACCAGACGCCAGCAGCGCAGGCAACAGGGGTTTGGTTCCAACCGCATCCACAACCCCGTGAATTCCTAAATCGATAGCAATATGTGCAGATACGACGAGGGCTAGCGCCCCAAAACACCAAAGACCTGCCGCCAGAAGGCTGCCTGCGCTGATCTGGTCCGCTAGCGGCTTGGACTTGGAGCCCGCCGCATCTCCCACATGGGGCATGAGCCGAATCAACAACAGCGGCCAGGTGCGCGACACCACATGCGCCGCAAAAATACCCAGCACCATCCACTGGGGGCTCACTGCACCGATCAGCGCCAACAGCGATACCTTGGCCAGCAGCGCCAACACCACCGCCAGCACGCCGAACGCGCCCACGCGTGAGTCCTTCATGATGACCAAGGCCCGCTCGCGGTCGCTGCTGCCGCCCAAGCCATCGGCCACATCGGCCAACCCGTCTTCGTGGAAGCCGCCGGTCACCAACACACTGAGCACCGTGCCCAGCACCGCTGCCACCAAAGACGCAAACGGGCTGACGGGCAATGCGGCCAGCAGCATCAGCGTAGCGCCCGCTACCAACGCTCCCACCACCACACCCACACCGGGAAAATGCCCGGCGCTGGCCCTCAACATGGCTGGGCTAAAGCCCACCCAATCCGCCACGCGCCCGGTCACTGGAATGCGGGTGAAGAACTGCAGGGCCAGCAAGTAGTGGCGCAAGAACTGGAGCATGTCAGGCGGGCTGCGCGGGCGTCGAAGGCGCTGCGGACTTCTCCGACACTCCGGCCGACGCAAAGCTGGCCATGTCACGCAGAATGGTGCACGCCGATTGCAACAGCGGCCAGGCCAGCACGGCACCCGAGCCTTCCCCCAGGCGCAGACCCAGGTCCAAGAGCGCCTGCACGCCCAGGTGCTGCAGCATGAACTCGTGCCCCCGCTCACCCGAGCGGTGGGCAAACACGCAACGCTGCAACACCAGCGGTTGCAGCGCATGGGCCACCAACACGGCGCTGGTCGCAATGAATCCGTCGACGACGATGACGCGGCGTTCATGCGCGGCCTGCAGCACAGCGCCCACCATGGTCGCGATCTCGAAGCCACCCAAGGCAGCCAACGCGTCCATCGGCGCCTTGGCGTCCGCATGGCGGGCCAGCACTTCGCGCAGCACCTCGGTCTTGCGCAGCACGGCTGGCGCATCCAGCCCCGTACCGGCACCCGTGCACTGCGCAATGTCCAACCCGGCTAGGCGCGACAGCAGCAGGGACGCCGCCGAGGTATTGCCGATGCCCATCTCGCCTAGCAGCAGCGCGTTGCCCGGCAGGCCCTTGACCAGTTCGACGCCATGCTGCAGAGCTTCGTCGCGTTGTGCATCCGTCATGGCCGGCTGCACTGAAGAATCCGCCGTACCCTGCTCCGCCCCCTGGGCCTTGCGCACCTGCAAGCCCGGCCGCGTGCTGCCCGCAGGCAGGCCCGCCAGAAAGTCGCGCTTCACGCCGCAGTCCACCACCGTCAGCGCAACGCCGTTCTGCTTGGCCAGCACGCTGACCGCCGCGCCACCGGCCAGGAAGTTCTCCACCATCTGCCAGGTCACATCGCTTGGGAAGGCTGACACGCCGCGCGCCGTCAACCCGTGGTCACCGGCAAACACCACCATTTGCGGCTGCTCCAGCACCGGCGCAATGCTGCCCAGAATCTGGCCGATCTTCAAGGCCACATCTTCCAACCGACCCAGCGATCCCAGGGGCTTGGTCTTGTTGTTCAACGTGTGCTGCAGTGCCTCGGTCAGGGCCGCGTCATGGATGTCGGTCAGTTGGGGAATAAAGGTGTTCATGGTTTGGAATGGTTGAGATGATGGAGAAAGAAAGAATCAAGAAGCAGGTACCGCAGCGCCAGCCCAATTGCTACAGGGCTGCGCCGCAGCCGCCGGGTTGCCCGCGGGGTCCAGCAAGGGCATCAGCGAAGGTGACAAGACCTTCAGCAGTTGCACCGGCAATGCGCTGGTGAAATCGTAGTCCTCAGCTTGTTGGCCGTAGACATAGGCGGTCATGCTGCCAAAAAAGCGTTCGCCGATATTGAAGACAAAGGTGGCCGAGCGGCTGACCACGCGCGAGTCCACGAGTTGGCCCTTGGCACCATAGACTTCAAAGCGGTGGTCCCCGGTGCCGGTCTTGCCGCCCACCGCCATCACCGTGCCATCGGCCAGCTTGAACGCGTTCTTCACGCGCCGGGCCGTGCCCTCGTCCACCACGTCGCGCACCGCACCCAACACGGCCTCTGCCACTTCCGGGGCCAATACCTGTTCACTGGCGCCGCTGTGGTGCTGCAGCACGGTTTCATACGGCGTGCCAGACGCAAAGTGCAGCGCGGCAACGCGCTCCGTGGGCTTGCGTTGGCCTCGGTTGACGAGCACCCCCATCAGCTCCGCCAGCGCCGCGGGGCGGTCCGCCGACGCGCCCAAGGCCGTGGCATAAGAGGGCACGAGCGAACCAAACGGATAGCCCACGCGCTTCCACTGGCGATGGATTTCCAGAAAACCTTCCACCTCCAAGAGGCTCAAGATACGCTTGTCCTGCGCGGGCTTGAGCCTGCCGGCAAACAGCCACTGGTAGACCACCTGACGCTCGGCCGCACTATCGGCCACCACCTGTGACAGCGTGGCACTAGGGTGGGCACGCAGATAGCCCACCACCCACAGTTCCAGCGGGTGCACACCGCCCAGATAACCCCGGTCGGCCAGCGACATCTTCTCGGGCCCGTACTGGGTGTACAAAGCGGCTAACCGCTCCGGCGCCACGGTATCGCGTCCCTCGGGCAGGTTCTCTTTCAGAAAAGCCGCCAGTTGCGCCTTGGTAGCCGTGGGCGCAATGGTGCGAAAGATGCTGGTCAGGCGCACGGGCGTGGGCCGCACGTTATGCAACAGCAACTCCTGCGCCTGCTCGGCCGTCTTTCCCTGGTATTTGCTGACGAAGCGGTTGATGAATTCGCGGCCCTCGCGGTCGGCAAAACGGCTCAGGTACTCCGCGCGGCGCGGGTCGCTGGCGTCTTGCAACAGCGTGGCGGACGAGCCCGGCACCTGGAACATGTAGTGGTGCACCACGTCACGCAATAGGCGCACAAACACCAGGTTCACCGAGTGGCGCAAGCCCTCGCGCACGGTCAGGACTTTGTGGTTGTCCTCACGCTTGAAATTGCTGAAGGTGTGCATGCCACCGCCGGTGTAGAAGCTTTCATCCGGGTTGGCGGAATATTTGCGGTCCAGCGCGGCCTGCAACAGCGCGGGCAGATCGGCGGACGGGCTGTGGGCCAGATAGTCCAGCACCCAACGCGAGAGCTTGTCCTTGGGGTCCAGCACCACCTTGCTGCGCTCGGCAGCGGCCATGCCGCTGTAGCGCTGGTGCAACCCGGCCATGATGTCCAGGTAGGTCACCAGCGTGCGCAGCTTGGCCGTGGAGCCCAGGTCCAGCTTGGCGCCGGCATTGACGTCCAGCGGCTGGTCGAAGTTGTCGGTCTGCAGGCGCAGGTAGTTGGTCTGCTCGCCGCGCTCCAGCAGCGTAAAGCTATACACCACCTGGGCCGGATCGCCATTGCCCAGCATGCCCTTGCCCTGCAGCCCGGCCGACTGCGCCACGTCGGCGTCCCGCAACTGGCGCAGCACGGTGGTCACGGCCTCTTGTGTTTGGCCGTCCAGTGTGCTGGCCACGCCCAGGTCCAGCCGGTCCAGGCTGTAGAAGCTGGGAACACCCATCAGGCCTAACAACTGCCCGCGGATGGCGGTGGACGCCTTGCGCGTCACAAAGGATTGGGCCGCTGTAGCCGCTGGGGCAGGACCACCATTGCCCAGTTTCACGGCCAGTGCCGCATCGCGCAACGCATCGGAGATCACGTCTTGGCTAGACAGCACACGCAAGTGGCTGTCGGTCAAGGCCTCCAGATCGCTCTGGCTATCCGTCAGGTAGTAGGACGGTCGCCGCTGCGCAATGACCAGGCTCAGCGCCTGCTTGAAGGCCAGAGCCTGCTCGGCGCTGGGCTGGGCCGACGTGGCCGCCGCATGCAGCAACGCGTTGACCTGCGCAAAGTCACGCCCATACCAGACCCACAGGCCGTCGCCCATGCCATTGACTTCGCCAAAGCCGGGACGTGCCGCCAGCGGCACCGTGTTCAGGTAGTCCAACACCAGTTGGTGGCGCACCGCAGTCGTGTCCTGACCCGGCTGGTAGGCCCGCACCGTGGCCGACGCCATCTGGCGCAGCTTGTCGTGCAGCGAGGCCGTGCGTCCATCAGGCGAATGCCGGTATTTTTCGATCTGCGTGGCCAGCGTGCTGCCGCCGGGCGTGCGGCCTTCGGCGCCCAGTATCTGGCCCACATGCTCCAACACGGCCTTGCCCAGCCGGCTCCACTCCACCGCAGGGTTGCGCAGCGGGTAGCGCGGGTCCAGCAATTCGCGGTTCTCGATGAACAAGAGACTCTTGACCAACAGCGCCGGCGTCTGCTCAAAACTGGGGTAGCTGCGCTCGGGGTAGCGGACCGCAAACAGCGGCTGCTTGCGGCAGTCGTACACCGACAGGCCCTGCTGCGTCTTCTCGCGATAGGGGGCGAAGAGCCCCTGGTCGATGCCTTCCACCATGGCCGGCGTCATGCGCGCCTGGCTGCTGACTTGAAAGTCCTTGGCCTGCAACTTCGTTAGATAGTCCGGCAGATTGGAATAGCCCATGCGCTGGTCATACGGACTGTCCACCGGATAGCGCACTGCCCCCGCTGGGCTGGGGCCAGGCTCCAGCGCGAAGCCCATGCGCCCTGCCCACTCGGAAAAATACTTGGCCTGCCACTGCGAGGTGCGCATTTCATACCAGGCCAATTGCCCCGCCACCAGCAGCAGTGCCAGCAACACCAGCAGCACAAACCAAACCAGTACCCGCCGCACCGTGAACGGCGCCTTGGCCAGATTCGGCCCCGCCCCAGGGCCCGCCACCTGGGGTGGCAAGGCCGGTACAGGTGCCGCCCGTGGAACCCGCGCATGCTTGTCCCTGAACCCCGCCGCCACTGCCGCCTTGCGACCCAGTGCGCGCACGGCGTGCAAGTAGGTGTTGGGGTGGCGCCAATGGGTTTTTCTACTCATACCGGGGCAATGAGGCGTTCCAGCACCTGGGGTGCAAAGTGCTGTTCGATGTAATCGGCCAAACCGTCAAAAACAGTCTCCAACGTTGGTACGGGTCCACTGAGCTTAGTACCAAAAAGTGACTGCAATACCTGTGCGTCTTCAAACAGACCGTGCAAATACACACCCAGCACATTGCCCGTTGCGTTTTGCCAACCCAGGCCGTCGGGTAGCACCGCGTGTGCGATGTCACCGGCGGCCGCCATGGCCGTATGCTGCTGGGTTTGGCCGTGGTGAATTTCGTAGCCGCTGACTGTCACGCCAGCGAGGGCGGCCCAAGGCGATGGGTGTCCATCGGGCAGTGGAGCGCCTGCACCCACGCGCGGGGCGGCGGGGCCGGGGGGCGATTTGTGCGCGTTTGGCACCATGAGCCCCCCGGCTTCGCCGTCCCGCGCGTGCGAGGAGAGGTCATCTGCAAACCGCGTGGTGGTGTGCCTGACCGTCTTGTCCTCTGCAAACACCGTCACCAAGGGCAACAACCCCAAGCCGGGTGCGTTGCCATCGATGCCATGCCTGTCGATCAATGCCTCACCCAGCATCTGCAGGCCCCCGCATACACCCAGCACCGCCCCGCCCTGTCCTGCATGCCGCGCGATGGCAGCGTCCAACCCCTGCGCGCGCAGCCAGGCCAGGTCGCCACTGGTGTGCTTGGAGCCCGGCAGGATGATCCAGTCCGTTGGCTGGAGCCCGGCCAATTCGGATGGGCTACGTACCCACTGCAGACGCAGGCCGGGAATGTTCTTCAACGGCTGGAACTCATCCAGATTGCTGATACGCGGATAAGCGATGACGGCCACGGTCAGGTTCACCGCGCCCTTGGCGATGCTGCGGTCATCGAATACGCCATCTTCTTCGGGCAGACCGTGGTGCCACCACATGGGCAGCGTGGCCACGGTGGGAATGCCGGTCAGGTCCTGCAGCATCTGCGGCGCAGGCGCCAACAGCGTGGCATCACCCCGAAACTTATTCAGCACAAAGCCCTTGATCAGGCTGCGTTCATCCTCGGGCAACAAGGCCCAGGTGCCATACAGGTGCGCAAAGGCACCGCCGCGGTCAATATCCGTCACCAGCAAACAGGCCGCATCGCAATGCTTGGCCACGCGCATGTTGACGATGTCGCTGCTGGACAGATTGATCTCGGCCGGCGAGCCCGCGCCCTCAATCACCACCACATCGTTCTCTTCGCGTAACTGGTCCAGTGCCGCCGCAATCTGTGGCCAGACCTGCAGACTGCGGCCACGCCAGGGCAAGGCCGTCAACTCGGCGCTGACCTGGCCCATCAGCACGACCTGGCTGTGCGTGTCGCGCTCGGGCTTGAGCAGCAAGGGGTTCATGCGCACATCGGGCACTGCATTCGCCGCAAGGGATTGGAAGTATTGTGCTGAACCAATTTCGCCTTGGCCGTTGTCGGAGGCTACGACACGGGCGTTGTTGCTCATGTTCTGCGCCTTGAACGGGGCAACTTTCAGGCCCTGGCGCGCGTAGTAGCGGCACAGGGCCGTAGTAAGCCAGCTCTTGCCGGCACCGCTGGTGGTGCCCAGCACCATGACGCATTTGGCAGTCATCAGAATAGTGTCCTCATCGTCATCGTCGTCTCAAGGCTTAAGCGCGCATTGGCGCACGGCGGCGTCGGGCCAGGTCAGGGCAAAGGACCGTATCCGCTGCCACAGGGCATCCTGCATTGTTTTCCACGCGGGTAGGTCCTTGGCGGCGTGCATGAATTCAACCCGCATGCCGTCGCGCACAAAGGCATGGCGGCAGCTGGCATCGGGTCCATCACAAGCGATCCAGGTCACGGGTGTACCGCTGACTCCGGTCTCCACGTATTGGATGCGTGGAACCTCGTTCGCCCCGGTGACCACTTCTTGCCGGGCCAGGCCGTTCTGGTCCGTGTCCAGCGTGCGCACCTGGTGCTTGGCGTCGTCGCCCTGGTACCAGGGATGGATTTTTTCGGGCACGCACAGGTTGACCTCCACGCCCTGTGCAATCTGCGTCCATGGCTGGGCGCCACTGCGCACCAGCGGCCCGGTTGGTGGGCCAAAATCTTTGCCCTTTGCGTAGAAGCGCAGACTGGCCGGCTGGTCGTGTCCACCGCCGCCGTAGGCCTGGGGTATGCGCCACTGCCCACCCGCCAACCAGAACACGGTATCCACTGAGGCCAACGCGGCCGGGTCGGGCCACCAGCGCAGCCTGGCGGCAGAGTCGGTCTGCGGCACACAGGTCAGCACACCGCCCATGCTTTCCGCGTCAAATGCGCTCTTGCCATAGGACCAGTAGCGCCATACCGGCGCCTGCACCGTGCCGATCGCCAACTGCGCATGGCGCGTGGAGTTGCCGCGGCCGGCCTGCATGGCAAATCCGGTCGTGTCCCACAGGCTGGTGGCGGGCTGCAAGTCATCACGGGTGGCGACCAGCAGACAATGGGCTTGCCCACCCGCCACAGCCTGGGCGCCCTGCACGACCCGCTGGGCCGACTGCAGCGACCAGGCCAGTGCCACAACCATGGTGACCGCGCCCACCCAGCGCGCCACAGTGGGCGCACCCTGCCACAAACGGGGCAGCAGTAACCACCAGGCCACCGCGCCCATGGCCACCACCACGTGCGTCAACCACGCCGCGGGCAGCCAGGCATTGCAGACCCGCACCAGCACGACGGTCAGCACCGCCGCAGCCGCCATGGCCGCCAGACCAGAACCATAAACCTGCGCGCTGCGGTAGCCCAGGCCTGCCGTGTCCTGCTGCGGCTGTTTGCGCCACGCGAACAGGTAGCGCAGCCCCAGGATGCCCAGCATGGGCATCATCGCCATGGACAACAGGGCTATGCCCATCGCATCGGCTGCATTGGCGTGGATGCGGGTGAAGTCCATGCACGCAACCACCCACACCAGGGCCAGCGTGCCCAGCAGAGCACCGGCCCACGCGCGCGGAACCAGCGTCGCCAGCAACAAGGGCACAACCAGAAAAAGTATCAGGCCCATGGTTCTCCCAACGCCTCGCCCAGGGCCTGCTGCGCCGCGGGCGGCAGGACGCCCAGACGCACGTGGCCGGGCAGACCAAAGGATGCCGCGTCGCGCAGTTTGATGCCACGGCGGCGCAGGGCAGCGCACAGCGCGGGAACAGCTATGCCTTCGGGCGGACGGGCGCAGAAAAACGGCGTGTCGCTGGGCAATACCGTCCAGCCCATGCTTTGCAGCAAGGCCTGCTGGCCGGCCTTCCAACCGCGCAGCGTATCCAGACTGGCCTGCAACCAGGCTTGTGTATCGGCATGTGTCCAGGCCTGCAGCATCGCCGCGCCATGGGCGCCCAGCACCCACGAGGGTGCCAGCGCATCCAACTGTGCGACGCAGGCCTGCGCACCCTGCGGAGCGATGGCATAGGCCGCACGCACACCGGTCAGGCCCAGAGCCTTGTTGGGCGAAAACAGCTGCCACACTTGCCGACGCGGTGCGTCATGCAGGCTAGGGGTGCCTTGCAGGCGCAGCGGTGCATAGGCGCAGTCGACGACTACGGTTTGCCGCAGGGCCTCGCCACTGTGCAACCCCAACGGCCAGGTCGCATGGGCTTGACCCAGCGGGCTCGACGGCTCGCAGGCCCAGACCAGATCGGCAGCCTCTGCATCGGCCACGGCTTGCAAGCCCCAGGTCTGCGCCGCATGGGCATAGTCGCCGTACGCATTAACTGGCAGGCTCACCCTGCTGCCACCCTGCTGCCGCACCCAGGCGGTGATGCGGAAGATGCATTCGCTGGCGCTGCCTGCCAGCAGGATGCGCCCGGTGTCCACGCCGTGAAAATCGGCCAGGTGTCTACGCAATTCGGTGTAGGTGGGGTCTGGGTAGCGCGTTGCATCCGCCTGCCGTACCGCCATCAACGCATGTGGGCACGGGCCGCAGGCGTTGCTGTTGGTGGAGAAGTCGTACTGCGGCGCGCCCAGCGCGTCCGGCCCGCCGTGGATGCGTGGCAAGCCGCTCACCATGCCGTCCACATCACTACCAAAACGATAGCAAACAAATAAACACCCACGAGGGCTAGCAGCGCATTTGACGCATGGCGTATAGCCTGCACCGTGTCAGGGGTCTGCGGCGCGGAGGCATCGCCATTGAGTACGTAGCCACCCGGTTTGCCCAGTCGCACACCCAGCGCCAGCGCCATGGCCGCCATGGGCCAGCCACTGTTGGGCGATGGCGTGCGTGCCGCCTCGGTGCGCAGCTTGGCCAGAGCCATGGTGCCGGTCACCACCATCAATAGCAGTGCCGTCAAACGCGCGGGCACCCATGCCAGCACATCGTCCGCCCGCGCCGCCCACTTGCCGGCCCAGGCCCAGTTGCGGCCCTGGTAGATCCCGGGGTAGCCCCACATGGCATCGGCCGTATTCGCAAAGCGGAACAGCGCCGCGCCCGGCAGACCCAAGAGTGCAAACCAAAACAGCGGCGCGACGACGGAGTCGTTGAGGTTTTCGGCCAGGGTCTCAATAGCGCTTTCGCGCACCTGGGTTTCGCTCAAGGCGCTCACATCGCGGCTGACCAGCCAGCGCAGACGCTCGCGGCCAGATTCAAGGGACCCGTCGACCGAATGGCTGAGTGCAGCTTCGACGGCCAGCACTTCGCTTTTCAGCAGCGCCCAGGCCAGCAGGGGCTTGAGCAGCAGGCCCAGCAGCAGCGCCGCCAGCACCCAGCCCCCTATTTCACCTATCCACACCACACCGGCTTGTAAACCCAGGGTTACTATCAAAACAAGAGCGGCACCACCAGTCCACGCGAGGGCTCCCAGCCAAAATGCCTTACGGTCTCGGACTGAAGGCGAGTCTTGCAGGGTATGGGCCTGCACCTGCCGTCCGGCCCAACCCAGGAAATTGCCCATCCACACCACCGGGTGCCAGCGCACCGGCGGTTCGCCCAACCAGCGGTCCACGGCCAAGGCCACCAGCACAGCCAGGGCCGGAACCACCATGTCCATCAGTCGCGGGGCTGGGGCTGGCCCGTCTTCAGGCCCAGGCGCGCCAACAAATCCAGATCGGAATTACCGGCGGGGTTGGGTGTGGTCAGCAGCTTGTCGCCGTAGAAGATGGAATTGGCACCGGCCACAAAGCACAGGGCCTGCACGGCCTCGCCCATGCCTTGGCGGCCGGCCGACAGGCGCACGCGCGCCTTGGGCATGGTGATGCGGGCCACGGCGATGGTGCGCACGAATTCCAGCGGGTCCAGGTCCGGCTGGTCGGCCAGCGGTGTGCCCTCCACCTTCACCAGGTGGTTGATGGGCACGGACTCGGGATATGGCGACAGGTTGGCCAGCTCGGCGATCAGGCCGGCGCGTTGCAGGCGCGATTCACCCATGCCCACGATGCCGCCGCAGCAGACGCTGACGCCCGCATTGCGCACGCGGGTCAGCGTGTCCAGGCGGTCTTGGTAGTCGCGGGTGGTGATGATGTCGCCATAAAAGTCGGGCGCGCTGTCCAGGTTGTGGTTGTAGTAGTCCAGCCCGGCGTCGCGCAGCGTTTCTGCGTGGCCGTCGTTGAGCATGCCCAGCGTGGCGCACGATTCCAGCCCGGTGGCCTTGACGGTCTTGACCAGCTCGGCCACGGCCTCGATATCGCGATCCTTGGGCGCGCGCCATGCTGCCCCCATGCAGAAGCGGGTGGCGCCAGCGGCCTTGGCAGCCAGCGCAGCTTCGCGCACGGCCTCCACACCCATCAGCTTGCCAGCCTCGACACCAGTGTCAAAGTGCACGGACTGCGGACAGTAGCCGCAATCCTCGGGGCAGCCGCCGGTCTTGACCGACAACAGCGTCGCCAGTTCGACCATATTGGGGTCAAAATTTTCGCGGTGCACAGTCTGGGCCTGGAACATCAGGTCGTTGAACGGCAGCTCCAGCAGGGCCTGGATTTCGGCCACGGTCCACACACGCTGGGCCACGGGGTGGCGGGCAGCGGGGGATTTATGGGGGGCGTGGAAATGCAGGGGCTGTACAGATTGGGTAGCAGGAGCTTCGGGGGCGGCGACGGAGGTATTCATGGGCAGGATGGGATATTTTTTGTCTCTGGGTCAGTCTTCGATACCGCGCTGTGCAGGAATGCCCGCCTTGAAGGCGTGCTTGACCATCTGCATCTCGGTCACGGTGTCGGCCAACTCGATTATCTCAGGCGGGCAACGCCGGCCGGTCAGCACCACATGGACGTGGCTGGGACGGGTTTTGAGCGTCTCCAGAACGTCGTCCAGCGGCATCCAGCCATAGATCAGCGGGTAGGTGATTTCATCCAGCGTGACCATGAAGTAGTCGCCGCTCAGAATGGCGGCCTTGGCCTTTTGCCAGCCGTCGCGGGCGAGCTGGGCGGAGTGTTCCAGATCCTGGCTCTTCCAACTGAAACCGTCGCCTAGGCCTTCGATAGGAATGCCCAACTGTTCGAACATGCGGTGCTCACCAAAGCGGGCTGAGGGTACCTTCATGAACTGGAAAATTTTGACGGCCTTACCGCGGCCGTGGGCTCTGAGCGCAAGTCCAAATGCGGCTGTGCTCTTGCCCTTGCCGTCGCCGGTGTTGACGATGATGATGCCGCGGCGTTCGCCTTCGGGTTTTTCGTATGGCTTTTCGGAGGGTGGGGTTTCTAGTTGCATATGTTTTCTCTTGTTTGGTCGTTGCTTGTGTGCGCTCCGAGGAGACCGGGGCGGACGCCCTGCTCCGTGTCCCCCGCCCGCTGTGCGGGCTCCTCCTTTACCTGCGCAGGACATCCGCCCCGGTCTCCTCTGCGGGTCGCTAGCGCATCCTGCAACCTGACTCGATTACCGCGTTTGCCATTACACGTAGGCCTGGCAAGGGCCGGAGCGGGCGCGGTGGGCGTTTTGCGCAGGTAAAGGAGGAGGCCGAAGGCC
>NZ_JBWKQD010000003.1:0-444020 GCF_059418585.1 Rhodoferax sp. GW821-FHT07G04 | reverse complement strand
GCGCCGTGGTGCGCACCACCTGGCTGGGCGGCAGGGCCGTGCCGCTCTTGAGGTTGGCATACATGGCATTCATGGCCTGCACGAAATAGGTGTGCAGCGGCACGAAGCGGGTGTCGAAGCCCGACAGCGAGTTGAACGTGTCAAAGTGCTGGCCATTGGCGACCTCGATATAGCGCAGCTTGGTGCTGGCGCCCTCCACCAGGCGGTTGTAGGCGGCATAGGCGCGCTCCGAGTTGTTGACCGGCAGCAAGGCATCGCTACGGCCGGCCAGCATCAGCGTGGGCTTGCCGCGCAGGTTGCCGTTGAGCAGAACCTCGGCCACACCGGCGCGCACCGCATCGCTTTGCGCCTTGGTCGGCGTGGTGGTAGCCGTCAATGCGGCACCTGTCACGGCGTCCGCACCGGTTAACAGCGCGCGCTGGCACAGCGCCGCGTCCAGCGAGAAATCGGCCACGCCGGTGCTGGGGGACACGCCCAGGTTCCAGGCCTTGGCGCCACCGACCGAATCGTTGTAAATGACGGTAGCGGGTGTGCCATTGACGGTGCCATTACCGGTGGCAAAGCTGGCTGCCTTGGTGTTGGCCGCCATGGCAGTCGGTGCGCCGGCTACCACGGCCGCAGCACTCATGCCGCAGACGTTGTCCACCACCGAGAAGCGGCCATAGGCATTGGTGTACATCATGGAGATGATCACCGCATTGCCCAGCGCGTAGTGGGCGTTGTGCATGGTGTCGTTGTCGGCGCTCCAGCCCGCGGCGCGCAGCTTGGCCAGGGCGTCGGTGGCCTGGTCGGCCGTGGTGCTACCAGTGACCAGGCCCTTGGCCGCCAACTGCGTGCAGCGGTTGGCGGCCGTAGTGGTCTGCAGCGTGAGGCCGATGTAGTTGTAGATGGAGGCTTCGGTCAGCGCAGCTGCCGGCGCCAGCGCAGCACAGGGTTGGTAGAGGTTGGCCACCGTGAAGTAGTCCATTACCGATTTGCCAAAACCTGCTACAGGCACACCGCCCAGTTGCACGCCATAACCGGCGGTGCTGCTGGGCTGGGCGCTGGGCTCACCGGCCACCACGCCGTCGATCAGGCCGCTAGTGTCTTGCTCGGCGGCGCGCAGCACAGCCGCGCCACCGTTGGAGACCGATGCCGCTATGACCAGGGTGTTGGCCGCGGTGAAGCGGCGCGTCTTGGCTGTGCTACCCGCGGCATTGGGGGCGTACTGCTGGTTGAGCACATACAGCGCATACGACACCGCGCTCAGCGTGTCATTGCCCCAGTCCTTCTCGGGGTTGACCTGCGAGTGGGCATGCTTGAGGGCCACGCGGTTGGGGAAGGCGGTGTTGTAGGCCGTGCGCACCGCGTCGGTGATGTTGGCAGCGAAGTTGGACAGCGTGCCTGCCGCGGTGCGCGTGGCCCGGGTGCCATCGATGCGGTGCACGGTGTCGTCACCCAGGTCGTACAGGCCCATGCCCTTGCCGGCGTCGGTCAGTGCCACAGCGCAGCCGCGCTTGAGGCCCCAGTCACCCGCCGTGGCGATGGCGCCATACACACCGCGCGAACCCGAGGATGGGCCCACGACGATGCAGGGTGCGCTGGTGTCAAAGCTGTCGGGCACTTGCACCGCCATCGTCACGCGCTTGCGGCCCGTGCCATCGTCGAGCACGCCCACGTACTCCAGGCCAGGTACCAGGCCCTCGCCCAATGTGGCCTTGCCCGACAGGTCGATGTTGGGACCATACAGCACGCCATAGCCGCCATTGGCCGTGTTGTCCACCAGGCCGCGGTAGTTGGACTGTATGGTGTTGCGCCGCATCTCGTCGGCCGTGGGGTTGGCGGGGTCGGCAAAGGCGGTCAGTGTGGCGGCAGCCGTGCTGGCGATGCCGCTCTTGCCCAGGCCTGCTGTCAGCAGGTCTTGGCCGGCTGCGGTGCTGGCCGCACCGGTGGCCGTGGCCCGGTAGGCCTTGGCGCCCAGGTCGGTCACGCCGCTGGGCAACACGTTCACGTCATCGTATGAAATGGATGCGCCGCCACAGCCCGCCAGCAAGGTGGCGCCGGCCAACGCCAGCGATGCTGCCAGCGTGTTGGGTTTGCCGCGTCGTAGCGCGAATGTCTTCTTTTGCATGCTTGTCTCCTGTTGTGGAATTCGGATGGGCGAATGAGGGGGCGTGGGTGCTAGCCGGTACTAGCCCTATCAGTTGGGCAGGGTCATGACGGGGCCTTGGGCGCCCGCAGTCTCCCCACCACGCCAGTGGGGAAGTAATAGACGGACAGAACGAAGAGCACACCCAGCCACAGCAGCCAGCGGTCGGGTGACAGCAGTGCAGCCAGCCAGGGCAGGCCACTGGCGGCCTCGCTGGCCAGGCGCAGCAGGTCTTGCAGATAGCTCTGGGCAAACAGGAAGAGCGCGGCACCCACGATGGCGCCATACATGGTGCCCATGCCACCGATGACGACAATGAGCAGCACGTCCATCATGATCTCGAAGGACAACGATGTATCCGGCCCGTTGTAGCGCAGCCAGAGCGCCAGCATGGCTCCGGCCAGGCTGGCAAACAGTGCCGACAAGATGGCCGACACGGTGCGGTACACCACGACCCGGTAGCCAATGGCTTCGGCACGGAATTCGTTTTCGCGTATGGCCTGCAGCACGCGGCCGAACGGCGAGTTGACGATGCGCAGCAGCGCCAGGAACAGCAGCACCGCGGCTACAAACAGCAGGTAGTAGCACAGCAAACGGCCATCCAGCGAGACACCCAGGAAGGGCTGCTCGCTGAACTCGTAGCTGGGCGTCAAGATCTCGGGTACCTTGAACGACAAGCCGTCTTCACCGCCGGTGACATCGTGCAACTGCGAGGCCAACGTCAAAAACGCCGAGGCCACAGCCAACGTGATCATCGCGAAGAAGATAGCCCGCACCCGCAGTGAGAACAGCCCCACCACCAGGGCCAGCACAAAGGACAGCAGCAAGGACCCGCCCAGGCCCACCGCCAAGGCCTCCCAGGTTGGGCCCATGCGCGTCGTCGCCACGGCTATGCCGTAGGCGCCGATGCCGAAGAACATGGTGTGGGCAAAGCTGACGATGCCGGTGTAGCCCAACAGCAAGTCGAAGCTGGCCACCAGCACGATGAAGACCAGCACCTTGGCCGCCACATTGAGTGCCTTGACGCCGGGGAAGATGAAGGGTGTGAAAGCCAGTGCCAGCACCAGCACCACCAGCAGGCCGGCCAGCCAGCGGCTGCGCGGCAGATCGTGGGAGAGGATTCTGTTGAGCATTTAGCGTGTCCTCTAGCGGCTGGTGACGGGGTAAACGCCCTGGGGGCGCCACAGCAATATCGCCACCATCAGCGCGATGTTGGAAAACAGCGCCACCTTGGGTGC
This sequence comes from Rhodoferax sp. GW821-FHT07G04, assembly GCF_059418585.1. Lineage (NCBI taxonomy): Bacteria > Pseudomonadati > Pseudomonadota > Betaproteobacteria > Burkholderiales > Comamonadaceae > Rhodoferax > Rhodoferax sp. GW821-FHT07G04. The sequence goes on along the minus strand of NZ_JBWKQD010000003.1, from coordinate 440,654 downwards.
CAGAAAGCCGGTGTAGTTGGCCATCAGGCCCACCAGCAGCGCGCCGATCAAGGCGCCACCCGTGGACCCCAGGCCTCCGATGATGATGACGATGAAGATCAGCACATTGACCTGCGCGCCCATCTGCGGCGTGACCGTCTGCTGGTACAGGCCCCACATCACGCCGCCCAGGCCTGCCAAGGCGCTGCCCACGACAAACACGCCGATGAACAGGCGCTTGATGCGGTAGCCCAGGCTCTCCACCATCTCGCGGTCTTGCACGCCAGCGCGTATCAGCAGGCCGACCTTGGTGCGCCCCAGCACCCAGGCCAAGGCGGCAAACACCGCCAGCCCCACCACCACCGCCATCAGGCGGTATTTCTCGACGGCTGCATCGCCCATGTAGAGCGAGCCCCGCATGGCCTCAGGTAGGGGTAGTGCAATCTGCGCCGGGCCCCAGATCACCTTGATCAGCTCTTCGCCAATGATCATGCCGCCCATGGTGATGAGGATCTGCTTGAGGTGCTGGCCATAGACCGGCCGCACGATGAAGCGCTCAAACACCAGGCCCAGCGCGCCGGCCACGGCCATAGCCACCAGCATGGCCGGGAATACCGCCACCAGATTGCGCCACAGTTGGTCGGAGCCGGTCCAGTCGCCCATCACGCCCATGACCGTGGTGGCCACAAAGGCCCCCAACGCAATGAAGACGCCATGGCCAAAGTTCAGCACGTCCATCAGGCCAAACACCAGGGTCAGGCCCGAGGCGATGATGAAGACGATCATGCCCATGGCCAGCCCGGCCACCGTCAATGTCACCCAGGTGGAGGTGGAGCCGATGAAGGGCAGCACCAACAGGGCCAGCGCGGGCACCAAGACCAGCGGCTTCCAGTCGAAATTTAAAGTTTTCATAGTGTTTGTGCCCCCCACGCTTGTCGCTGCGCGTACTGCGCTGCCCCCAAGGGGGCCTTCGCGCCTTGGAGCGGTCCGGCGGCGCTCATATCGCCAACCCCAACAGTGCGTGTTGCAGGTCTTCGTTGTCGGCTAGCGCCTGCATGGTGCCAGCGTGGACGATCTTGCCGTTGTCCATCACCGCCACGTGGTCACCCAGGCGTTTGGCGAAGCTGATGTTCTGCTCCACCAGCACAATGGTTGTTCCGGTCTGCTTGAGCTGCGCGAACGCATCGATCATGTTGTTGATGATGGCGGGCGCCAGGCCCTTGCTGGGCTCATCGACGATCAGCAGCTTGCGCGGCTCCACGATGGCGCGGGCCACGGCCAGCATCTGCTTTTGGCCGCCCGAGAGCTTGCCTGCGGGGTGGTTCCAGAATTTCTCCACTGCGGGGAACAGCAGAAAGATCCACTCCAGGCGCTTGCTGTCCATCTGCTGCGCGCGCTTGGCGCTGCGCGCGGCCAAGAGCATGTTCTCTTTCACTGTGAGGTCGGCAAAGATGCCCATGTTCTCGGGCACATAGGCGATGTCCAGGCCGGCAATGCTGGGGGTCTCGGCGGCTGTGATGTCCTGGCCGTCAAACACCACGGTGCCTTGTGACGCGCGCCACAGACCCATGATGGTGCGCAGCGTCGTCGTCTTGCCGGCGCCATTGCGTCCCAGCAGCATGGTGAGCTGCCCGCGGGGCACGGAGAGGTCGACACCATGGAGGATGTGGTACGCGCCGATATGGGTGTGGACACCCGACAGCGTCAGCAATGCGTTTGTGTGGCTGCTTTGGTTCATGCGCCCTCCTCCACCGCTGCAGCTTTGGGGGTAACACCCAGATACGCTTCCTGAACAACAGGCGATGCAATCACCGTGGCCGGATCGCCGTCGGCCACCAGCGTTCCGTTGTGCAGCACGATGATGCGGTCGGCCAGCTCGCGCACGACGTCCATCTTGTGCTCCACCAGTAGGATGGTCTTGCGCTTATCGTCTTTGAGCTTGCGGATCAGGTTGAGGATGACGGGCGCCTCGTCCGCCGACATGCCGGCTGTGGGTTCGTCGAACATGAATACATCGGGCTCCAGCGCCATCAACAGTGCTACCTCCAGCTTGCGCTGGTCGCCATGCGGCAGGCTGGCCACGGGCGTCTCGTGCTGGCCGTTCATGGCTACGGCGTCCAGCACCTCGGTGGCCAATTGCGTCAGCGCCTTGTGATCGCTCCACACACTCCACAGATTGAGCCCGCGCAGGTGCGCACCCGAGCGTGCGGCCTGCACGGCCAGGCGCACGTTCTCCAGCACCGTGAGGTTGGGGAACAAATTGGTGAGCTGGAAGGCCCGGCCCAGGCCCGCACGGGTGCGGGCCGACGGGCTCAGGCCGGCCAGACTATTGCCATTGAGATGCACCTCGCCACTGGTGGCCTTGATCTGGCCGGAGATGAGATTGAAAAACGTGGTTTTGCCCGCCCCATTGGGGCCGACGATCGCGGTCAGCGTGCCGGGCCGGAAGGTGCAGCTCACCCCGTTCACCGCCACATGGCCGCCAAAGCGCACGGTCAGGTCTTTTGTTACTAGCAATCTCGTTCTCTCCGGTTCAGTCAATCCATCAATGGGCTGCTACGGTCAGGGGCAGGTGCCGATGACGTAGTAGTTGGTTCCAGTCATTTTCAGCGTAGTCGTAGCGTAGATGTTCCACAAACCCATGCTTTGGTTGGAGCCGTTGGCATAGGTGTAGCCATACAGGGCGTACGCACGTCCTGCCATGGTGTGGGCGTAGTTGGACGCGGTGTAGCAGGTGGCAGTCGGCGGCGGTGTGCCGGTGGTCGTGCCATTCACCGCAGCGGACGCTGTGCCTTCGGCACCATTGGCGTCTGCGGCTTTGACCGTCCAGCTATAGGTGGTGGCTGCGGTAAGCCCCGTGTCGGTAAAGTTCAGGGTCGTGACGGGCAGTGCATTGGTCTTGTTGCCATTGCGGTAGACGTTGTAGCTGGCGGCACCGGTGACCGCGTTCCAGCTGATGGTCATGGCGCTGGCCGTGGCGTTGGAAGTCACCACATTGGTTGGCGCGGGCAGCGATGCCGGTGGTGGCGTGGTGCTACCGGAAGAGACCTGGTCCACCATGGCCTTGATGGCCGCCATTTGCGGGCCGGACTTCTTGGCGTAGTTGGCGTTGTCATAGCCCCACCAGTCCCAGCAGCTGTTGGTGGCGGCCGTGCTGGTCTGCGGGTACAGCACGACGATGTTGTTGGTATCGGCCCAGCGGTTGTAGCCGGTGTTGCGCACATACTGCTGCTGCACCAGCGTCACGTTTTGCTGGCAGCCGTGCAGCACCACGTGCAGGCGGCATTGCGTGCCGGATGTGCAGGCCTGTGGGATGTAGGCCCAGCCGGTGGGCGCCATGCCGTGGTTGGTGATGAACTGGCTTTGGTTGAACTCCACAAAATTGCCCTCGGGCAGTGTTGCGTTGTTACGGGCGTTCAGTGTGCCGTAGAGGTGGGCCAGCATGGCGCCGGCCAGGTCGAAATTGCAGTTGTTGATGTAGGGCGAGCCCTTGGTGGAGCAACTGCTGCCGTAGTCATCGGTGATCATCGCGTGCTCGGCGGCGATGTTGTTTTTGTAGACCACATTGGCAGCCGGCACAAAGCTGTTGTAGTAGGTCTTGAGCGCGTCCATGACACCCTGCTTGACGGTGCTGTCAATGGAGCCCGAGAACAGGTAGACCTTGGAATTCTGCAGATTGGCCACCGGGTCTATGCTGCCCGCGTTGGCCCAGCTATTGGTGGTGCTGACCAGGCTGCTGGTCGGTATGCCCGACGGGCTGGCCATGCACCGCCCCGTGGCATTGGTGATGGAGCCCTCGGCACAGTAAAACGGTCCACCGGCCACTACGCCTGCGCCCTTGGCAAACGTGGCCGAATAGCCCACATGCAATTGCACGGCCATGAAGCCGCCCGATGACAGGCCCGAGACTGTCGTCTGGGTCTTGTCGATATTGAGTTGCGGCAAGTTCACCGCGGCACTGGCACCCACACCGGCCATGGCGAGCGCCACGGCCGATACACACACACGAACGGAAAAACGGTTCATACGATTTGTCTCCTGGTTTTTTTGGGCGAAAAACATCCCTGGCCCCCGTGTACCCGGGGGTTAAAAAACTGAATTCGGAGGGGGCAGGACTGGCTGTATGACAGCCCTGCAATAGCCGCGCTGTGTCTAGCGCTTGTTCCGGATAGGGATGTTCATCTCTTCCGGCTTGATCTCGCGCACCAGCTCAGGCACGCCCCAGGCGAATGCGGGGTCGGCCTTGATCTTGAAGTGGTACATGCTCTGCATGGCCTGGTGGTCTTCCTTGCGGAAGGTCATCTTGCCCTTGGGGGTGTCAAAGCTCATGCCCTCCATGGTCTTGATCAGCGTATTGGCAGAGGTGTCACCCTTGCTGGCGTTCAGCGCGGTCACCACGGCCATGGCGGCCGAGAAACCACCGGCGGTGAAGAAGTCTGGTGGTGCCTTGAACTCTTTGTAATGGCGCGCCACCATGGCTTCGTTGACCGCGTTCTTGGGAATGCCGAAGTAGTAGTACAGCGCGCCTTCCATGCCGGGAAACTGCTTATAGGCCACCATGGCCGGCAGGATGTTGCCACCCGTGGCCAGCTCAATGCCGTAGCGCTTCTTCAGATCCAGATCGGCGATCTTGCTGAACGGTGTGGGTGCGCCAGACCAGCCCACGGAGATGTATTTGTTGCCGGGCTGGTCCTTGAGTTTGTCGACGATGCGCTGCAGGCCGGCGGTGAAATCGGTCGTACCCACGGGCAGGTATTCCTCGTGGACGATCTTGGCGTTTTTCAGCGCATCGCGGGTGGCCCTGACGCCATCGCGGCCGAAGGCATTGTCATTGGCCAGCGTGGCGACCACATTGCCCGGCTTGTCCAGCGCAACGGCATTGGCTGCGGCGTCCTGGCTGGAATTGCGGCCGGTGCGGAAGATGTACTTGTTCCACTTGTCACCGGTGATGGAGTCGGCCACGGCGGGCTCCACCAGCAGGATCTTTTTGTACTCTTCGGCCACGGGCAGCATGGCCAGCGCCACGGGTGATGCCGTGGGGCCTACCGCCAGATCAACCTTGTCGTCGCCATAGGCTGCGGCCAACAGGCTCTTGCCGATGTCTGGCTTGCCCTGGTCGTCTTTTTCAATGACCACGATCTTCTTGCCTGCCACCATCATGGTGCCGCCAGTGGCGTAGTCCAGGCCCATCATGAAGCCCACCGCCGTCTGCTTGCCATAGGCTTCCAGCGGGCCGGTCTTGCTGTAGATGTGGGCGATCTTGACTTCCTTGGAGTCGGCAAAGGCGGCAGAGCCCGCCAATGCGGCAGCCAGCCCGGTGGTGATCAGCGTGGCCTTGAAAATCCAGCGACGTTGGTACATCTGTCTTGTCTCCTAATTGGTATTCGAATCCAGATTGGTGCGCACAAAGCGTGCCAACCGCCATGGCATTGATTTCATTGGGCTTTTTATGCACCCGTTTGAGGATTGCGGTGAAAATGCCTGAAATTAATACAAATCACAATGCCTAAAATTTAGACGAATCGCATAAATTTCAGGCACTCTCGAGCCTATCGTACAGCGTAGCCCTGGCCATGCCCAGCATCTTGGCCGCGGCGGCCTTGTTGCCCCGGTTGGCCTGCAGCGCAGCGGCAATGGCCTGCCGCTCCAATTCCGCCACTTGCACCGACAGGGGTCGCAACAGGGCATCCGTGGTGCCGCCACCGGCCGCCGTCGCGTCAGCCGCCAAACCTGGCCGGGCCAGCGCCTCGGCCATGGCCACGGGCTGCACACCCGATTCGCGCAGTACGGCCTCCAGTTGCTCCACCTCAATACGGGGGGAGTCGCTGCGCATGGCAGCCTGCTCCAGCACATTGCGCAGTTCGCGGATATTGCCGCGCCAGGGCTGGGCCTCTAGCAGGGCCATGGCCTGGGGCGACAGCTCGGGCGGCGGCAGGCCGTTGCGCAGGGCCACATCCTCACCCAGGGCCTCCAGCAGGGCTGCAATGTCGCCCCGGCGCTCGCGTAGCGGTGGCACGCGGATGGGCAGCACATTGAGCCGGTAAAACAAGTCTTCGCGAAAGCCCCCCTCGCGCACCAGGCGCGACAGGTCACGCGACGTGGCGGCGATGACCCGCACGTCAAAGGGGATGAGTTTGTTGGAGCCCAGGGGCTCGATCTCGCCCTCTTGCAAGGCGCGCAGTAGCTTGGATTGCAGGGCCAGTGGCATGTCGCCAATTTCGTCCAGGAACAGCGTGCCCCCGTGAGCCAGGCGGAACTTGCCGTCGCGCCCCTTGCGGTCGGCCCCGGTGAAAGCGCCGGGCGCAAAGCCAAAGAACTCGGCCTCCAGCAACGTATCGGGCACAGCGGCGATGTTGACGCTAATGAAAGGGCCGCTAGCCCGCGCCGAAGCGGCATGGATGGCATGGGCCAGCAGTTCCTTGCCCGTGCCCGTCTCGCCCAACAGCAGCACCGGGCTGGAGGATTGCGCCGCGCGCCGGGCCTGGCGCTTGACCTCGACCGCGGCGGGACTGAGCCCGATGAAACTGGCGAAGGTGTATTTGGACTGGCGCTGCCCCGCCGTCTGGCGCAGACGCTGTGTGGCTAGCTCGCGCCGCGCGTCGTCCAGGTCGCGTTGCAAGAGTGAGAATTTTTCGATCAAGGGCTGCAACGTGGTCTCGGCATGGTCGAACAGCACAATACCCAACGCGCCTATGACATTGCCCGCCGCATCGCGCAGCGGAATGCGGCTGACGACAAAGGTACCCGCCCGGTTGGACAGCAGGTCGATGAGGATGGGCTTGCCGGTCTCCAGCACCTGGTGCATCTGCGTGTTGTGCACCACTGCAGAGACCGGATGGCCGACAAAATCTTCTTCGCGCTCGAAACCCAGGGCCGGCAAAAAGCGCTTGTATTGGTCGTTGATCCAGACCACCCGCGCCGCGCGGTCCACCAGCATCATGCCCTCGCTGGCGTTGGCAAACAGGTCAAACATGGAGCGTGCGGCCAGCTCCAGAATGCTTTGGGCATCACGCGGCAGGGAGTCCAAATTTTCCATGGACGCATATTAACCCCGCGATTTCCAAACCACAGCGAACAATTTCCTTCTATTGATACGCTATTTATTTGATAGCTTCACAAGCCCATTTCACGGGAGCTAGAGGCTGACTAATCTCTGACGACTTCAGCCAACCCCAACAAAAAAACTTGGTTCGCGCCACTAGGGCATCAGCACTGGCGTCGGGTCATTCGCCCAGGTATTGGCGGGCAATTTGTCAAAGCTCACCACCCGCGGATCTGTCAAGCTGAAATCGTCCTGCTCGTAGACCGCTGCGATCACTTCTTTGGAGGCCGGGTACTTGCGGAAGTCTAAAAAATACACGCCCACCCTGCCAGACGCATCGTTGAACGCCTGCGGCACACTGGCATGGTTCACCAGCAGCTTGTTTTCATGGGTGAAGTTGAGACCGTCCGTGCTGGTGGCGCGGTAGATCATGTGGTCATAGGGTGAGGGATTGGCCCCCGGTGGGCCTGCGGCCTTGAAATACATCACGATGCTGCCGTCTTTGCGACGTGCCGGTGCGGGGTCGGCGATCAACACCAGGTTGCTGCCAGCCGGCGTGCCTACCCGTACACCGGCTTCTGCGGTCCAAACAGAACCGTCTTTGGAAAAGGCGCTCAAGATGCCGCCGTCCCCGAAGTAGTACAGGCGCAGCCCATCATCAAATTCCAGCAGTGCGGGCACCTGGCCCTTGCTAACAGCGATGGTGAAACTGGAAGTCGCAAAGTTAGGGGAATCGGCATGGGATGCAACGCGAATACCCTCCTTCTCGCTGAATCCGGCGACAAACCAGCGCCCGCTGCGGGTACGGTAAACGACAGGGTCTGACAGGGTGTCCGAAGTGGCCCAGATGTCAGGGTCCAACGTGAAGTTGAAGCCGTCGGTAGAGCTGGCACTGCGCAGATTGATCTGCGCATCGCCCGCCGCCTTGGGACCGAGTATTTCGGCGTTGAAAAAGAGCTTCATCGCCCCCGTTGGGCCGGGGCTGATGACACTGGCGCTCACCACATTGGCCACCGTACCCTTGGCGTTGGTGTAGGTCACCCCACCCACGACGATGCGGGGAATCGTCAATACATTGCTCGCCACATCGTAGGTATCCACCGTGCCTGGCACACCGGTGTTAAAGCCCAACACTGTGCCCACCGTCACCACCGCGCGGTAAGTCACTCCCGCAACGGTGATGGACGAGATGCTCAGTTGCCCTGTGGTAGGGTCATAAGTGTCGGACTGGGCGGGTCCGGCGGACGCGACACAAGCACATGCCATCAGCCAAGCGCGAATGTTCACAGGAACTCCCGTTGCTCAACGACAAGGGCAGGTCAGGCGACTGGACCCGCAAGCAATGGAAAACAGTGTACGCCTGATATACCACCGATGAATTGCTATCAGTGAGTACCGTTTATCAACCCATCGCCGGTTCCGAACGCTTGGAGAAATGCTTGACCACGCGTGGCATCACCAGCACCAGCACCACGATGACCAGCAGCGTGGCCGACATCGGCCGCTGCAGGAAGATCAGCGGGCTGCCCTCGCCGATGGCAATGGCGTTGCGCAGCTGCGCTTCGGCCAGAGGCCCCAGGATCATGCCCACGACGACGGGTGCCGTGGGGAAGCTGAAGCGCCGCATCACCAGCCCCAGCACGCCAATGCCGTACAGCAGGAACAGATCAAACGCACTCTGGCGCATGCCATAGGCACCCACCGTGGCGAAGATCAAAATGCCGGCATACAACTGAGGCTTGGGCACCTTCAACAGCTTGACCCACAGGCCTACCAGCGGCAGGTTCAGCACCAGCAGCATCACATTGCCGATGTACAACGAGGCAATCAGCGCCCAGACCAGGGCGGCCGAGCTGCTGAACAACTGCGGCCCCGGCTGGATGCCGTAGTTCTGGAACGCGCCCAGCAGGATGGCGGTGGTGTTGGACACCGGAATGCCCAGCGTCAGCAGCGGAATCAGCGCCGCGGTCACCGTGGCATTGTTGGCGGCCTCGGGGCCGGCCACGCCTTCGATCGCGCCCTTGGTGCCGAACTCGGCCAGGTTTTCACCCTTGGCCAGCTTCTTCTCGGTGGCGTAGCTCAAGAAAGTAGGTATCTCGGTGCCGCCGGCTGGGATGCAGCCAAAGGGCGTGCCGATCAACGTGCCGCGTATCCAGGCCGGGATGGAACGGCGCCAGTCGGAGCGGGTCATCGTCACACGGCTCATCTTGTTCTCGGACTCGACCACCTTGCCCTCGAACAGCACGGCATGCAGTGCCTCGGACACAGCGAACAAGCCCACGGCCACCAGCACGATCTCCACGCCATCCAGTAGCTCCGGCACATTGCCGGCATAGCGGGCCTGGCCGGTGATCTGATCCATACCGATCAGGCCCACCGCCAGCCCCACAAACAAGGCGGTCAGGCCGCGCACCGTGCTTTGGCCCAGCACCGCGCTGACGGTGGTGAAGGCCAGCAGCATCAGGCAAAAGTATTCGGGTGGCCCCAGCTTGACGGCAAACTCGGCCACCAAGGGTGCAAACAGCGTCACCATGACCGTGGCCACCGTACCGGCAAAGAAAGAGCCAATGGCCGACGTGGCCAACGCCGCGCCCGCGCGCCCGCTCTTGGCCATCTTGTTGCCTTCCATGGCCGTCACCATGCTGGCGGTTTCGCCCGGCGTGTTCAGCAGAATGGAGGTGGTGGAACCACCGTACATGGCGCCGTAGTAGATGCCGGCAAAAAAGATCATCGACGCGGTGGCATCCACCTTGGCGGTGATGGGCAGCAGCATGGCTACCGCAGTGGCCGGGCCGATGCCGGGCAGCACGCCCACGGCTGTGCCCAGTGCGCAGCCCACAAAGGCCCACATCAGATTGACCGGCGTGCCAGCAGTGGCAAAGCCTTGCAGTAATTGGTTCCAGATTTCCATCACAGCCATCCCGTTTGTGTCAGGCCCGGCAAGCCGATGGCCAGGAACTTGGTAAACATCCAGTACACCGGCGCGGCAATCAGCAAGCCCACCACCGCGTCCAGCCCCCAAGAGCGCGGGTCAACGCCCGAGGCACCTTGCGCGCTGCGCAGCCCGCGCGACGCGAACACGAAGCACAGGGCGCAGCTGAAGATGAAGCCAATCGTGGTGATCAGCGCCGCGTTCAGCAACAGGCCGGCCGACATCCACACAAAGCCGGGCCAAAAGGGCGTCTCGTCACCACCGCCCTCTTCCATATCTCTAAAGCCTCCGGTACGGGCCTCATAGACCAGGAAGGCGCCACACACCATCAAGGCGGTGGTCACCAGCCAGGGCAAAAAGTTGGGGCCAACGCCCGAGTAGCCTGCGTCCGATGGAATGTCCACTGCGCCCACGCCCATGGCTATGGCCACGGCGCATACCCCCAGGCCTACCAGAGTCTGGTACAGACGGCTCATGCTGTTTTGGGCACTCATACCATGCCCGCCAGGTGCATGATGCCGCGCAGGTTGGAGAACTCTGCATCGACGAAATCGTCAAACGCCTTGCCGGTCAGCAGGGCCGGCGTCCAGCCATTTTTTTCCATGGACTCGGTCCAGGACTTGCTCTTGCTGGCCTTGGTGACGATGTCGGTCAGGCCCGCGCGCTGCTCGGGCGTCAGGCCTGGGCCGCCGTACAGGCCGCGCCAGTTGCCCAGCACCACGTCGTAACCCATCTCCTTCAGCGTGGGCACGTTGACGCCGGGCAGGCGCTTCTCGGATGTCACGCCGATGGGACGCATCTTGCCGGCGGTGATGTATTCGGCCATCTCGCTGTAGCCGCCACCGCCCACGGTCACGTTACCGCCCAGGATGGCCGCCGTGGCCTCGCCGCCGCCGCGGAAGGCCACGTAGTTGACTTTCTTGGGGTCCACACCAACCTTGGTGGCCAGCATAGACGCGCAGATGTGCTCGGTAGTGCCGCGCGAGCCGCCGCCCCACTTCACGCTGCCGGGGTCTTTTTGCAGCATGTCCACCACTTCCTTCATGGTCTTGATCGGGGAACTGGCGGGTACGACGAAGACGTTGTACTCGCTGGTCAGGCGTGCGATCGGTGTGGCCTTGTCCAGCGAGACCTGGGGTTTGCCGGTGATGATGCCGCCCAGCATGACGGCACCCATGACGATCAGCGCATTGGGGTCGCCCTTGCTGGAGTTGACGAACTGCGCCAGGCCGATGACGCCGGCCGCACCGCCCTTGTTGTCGTACTGCACGGTGTCCACCACCTTGGCATCCAGCATGGCCTTGCCGAAGGCGCGGCCCGTGCCGTCCCAGCCGCCGCCGGGGTTGGCGGGGATCATCATCTTGATATTGGCACCGGCATGGGCCGTCAACGGCAGACCGGCCGTAGCGGTCAGGGCCAGCATGGATTTGAGGAAGGTATCGCGGCGCATGGACGTCTCCTATTGGTATTGAAATCCACCCTATGATGCGCGGACAGGCTGTCAAACGGCTGTCCAATTTCCTAGGGAAAACCCGAGCATCACCCCCACCCTATAGCCCATGCACCTGCTGCTGATTGAAGACGACCTGGCCCTGCGCACGGCCCTGCAGCGCAGCTTGGTGCGCGCATCCATGCGCGTGGATGTGTGTGGTGATGGAGCCCAGGCGCTGCAAGCCTGGACCGCACTACAGCCCGATGTGGTGCTGCTGGACCTGAGCCTGCCCGGCAAGGACGGGCTGGACATCCTGCAGCAGGCGCGCAAGGCCGGCCTGCATACACCGGTGCTGATACTGACGGCGCGGGGCACGGTAGGCGACCGCATTCTGGGGCTTAACGCCGGCGCCGACGACTACCTGCCCAAGCCCTTTGACCTGGACGAGCTGGAGGCCCGTGTGCGCGCCCTGCACCGCCGCCGCGCCGGGCCCGCCGTGCGCGATGAGCCTGAGAACCTCAGCGCCGTCGGCGCCCTGCGCTACGACCGCGACAGTGGCGCCGTCTACCACCACAGCCAGGTGCTGGACCTGACCCCGCGCGAACTGGCGTTGCTGGGTGCATTGCTTGCCAGGCCCGGCCATGCCGTGGCCAAGGAGCGCTTGTTTGAAATCGTCTTCCCCGGTGAGGCCCAGGTTCAGTACGAGGCCATTGAAGTTGTCGTCTACCGGCTGCGCAAGAAGCTGGTGGGCACCGGCGCCACGCTGATGACGCTGCGGGGCCTGGGTTATCTGCTCAAGGCCAGCGCCTGACATGGTCAACCAGCCAGCAGAGCACCGCGTCCCGCTGTCGTTGCGCCGCCATCTGCTGGTGGGCATTCTGCTGCCCATCGTGCTGTTCGTCGTCGTTGACACCTTCAGCCTGTACCGCCAGGCGCTGAGCGCCGTGAATGTGGCCTATGACCGCACGCTGCTGGCATCGGCCAAGGCCATTGGCGAGCAGCTCGAAGTGGATGGCGTGGGCGACCAGGCCACGATACGGGCGCAAATCCCCTACCTGGCCTTGGAGGCTTTTGAGGCCGACAACCGCAGCCGCATGAACTACCGCGTCTCCGACAGCCGGGGCCAATGGATAGACGGTGCCAAAGACCTGCCGCTGTGGACCGGCACGTTGCCCAACCAGGGGCCGTATGCGGCCCTGGTCGATTTTTACGACGACAGCTTCCGCGGCGATGCGGTACGGGTGGCCGTGCTGCTGCAACCCGTGGCCAGCACCCGCGGCCACGCCATGGCCACGGTGCAGGTGGCCGAGACCCTGGAGCTGCGCCACACGCTGGCACGGCAGATTCTGCTGGACACGCTCTTGCGCCAGCTACTGCTGATCACCGTCATTACCTCAGTGGTATTTGTCGTCGTGCACCGCGTGACCCGCCCGGTGCGCCGCCTGAGCGAAAACCTGCGCCAGCGGGCGGAGGACGATCTGACGCCCATCGAGGCCTCCGACATACCCCGCGAGATCCAGCCGCTGACCGATGCCACCAACCAGGTGATGCAGCGCCTGCAGCACGTGCTGGACCACCAGAAGCGCTTTGTGCGCGACGCAGCCCACCAATTGCGCACGCCGCTGGCCGTACTCAAGGTACAAGTGCAATCGGCCCTGCGCGGCGACGTGGCGGCACCCTTGGCGCTCCAAGAGATTCAGGTCACCGTGGACCGCGCCACGGCGCTGGCCAACCAAATGCTGTCGCTGGCCAAGGTGGAGCAGGTGCGGCAGATGCAGGATTTTGCGCACATCGACTGGGCCGAGGTCGTGCGGGCCGTGGCACTGGATGTGTCGCCGCTGATCGCCGAGAAGGACATCGATTTCGAACTCACCACCCTGCCCTGTACCGTACACGCCCACGACTGGATGCTGCGCGAGCTGACCCGCAACCTGCTGCACAATGCCGCGCGCCACACCCCTGCGGGTGGGCAACTGTCGGTGCGCATAGCGCCTGTGGGCGACAACGCGCAGTTGGTCGTGGCCGACACCGGCACGGGTATCAGCGAAGACATGCGCCAGCGTCTGTTCCAACCCTTTGCTACTGGCGACGCCAAGTCCGGCACCGGGTTGGGGCTGACCATCGCGCGGGAGATTGTCCAGGCCCTGGGCGGGGCCATCCAGTTGAACAACCGAGTGCAGGGCGAAGGCGTTGTAGGCTTGGACGCCTGTATCACGCTCCCGATCAGTAAACCATCTCCCTAATGGACAAGACCCGAATCGACAAGTGGCTATGGGCCGCACGCTTTTTCAAGACACGCTCCTTGGCCACGGAGGCCGTCAACCGCGGCCATGTGCAGATCGACCAGCAGAATGTCAAACCCGCCCGCGATGTGCGCGTGGGCGATGTGCTGACCATCTGGCAGGCCAAGGTGCCACGCACAGTCGTGGTCATGGGCATCAGCGACCAACGCGGCCCCGCACCGGTGGCACAGCAGTTGTATGCCGAGACACCGGAAAGCGTGGAGCAAAGGGCCAAGGCGGCCGAACAACACCGACTAAGCCCCGAGCCTGCCTTGGCCATGGCGCATGGCCGCCCCACCAAACGGGACCGCAGAGATCTGGAGAAGACATGGGGTGACCGTTGGAGTGCGTCGGTGGACGACGCTTAGCCCTGATCCGACGCACCGTGTTGCGGCAAGGCCGTGTTGATTTATTAACAGCAGGTAATAGAACGGAATGGCGCCGTCTCGTGCCGGGGATTAGTCCATTTGGACTATTGCGGTGCAGCAACTGCCAATTCACAATGAAATCAATCCTGCAACCTCAACCACGACTGTCATCCTATGAAAATCAAATCGCTCGTAGCCGCCGCAGTGACTGCTGTTGTGCTGGCATCCAATGCCCACGCATCCTTCGTCACCTACACCGACCGCGCTGCCTGGGAAGCTGCTGTCAGTGGTTCGTTCTCGGAAGAAAACTTCAATTCCACCAGTACCACGGGCTTCACCATTGAGCAAGTCGGTAGCGGCCACACCACCGCAGGTATCGCTGGTGGCGTATTCCACGACCGCGTCGTCCTGGATGACAGCTACACCAACTACCACTTCGGCTCGCTGATCAACGCTTTCGGCGCCAATTGGGATTTGACCCCCGGCGGCGCTGGCCAAGGCCTGCAATTGTTCGCAGACGGTGCATTGATCACCCCCCAGATCGCCAACACCTACACCGGTGGCTTCTTCGGTTTGGTCTCCACCACCGCCTTCACCCAGGTGTCGGTGCACGCCGGTAGCTTCAGCGGCTCCGCTGAAACCCACGATGTGGACCACCTGGTGTTCCACAACGTGTCCGCCGTACCAGAACCCGAGTCCTATGCGCTGATGCTGGCCGGTCTGGGCCTGATGGGCGCCGTGGCCCGCCGCCGCAAGGCTGCCAACAAGGCCTGATCGCTGCGACGACCTGTTTCCTAGATGGTCTCAAAGGGAGCTTAGGCTCCCTTTTTTTACGCCGATACGCGGGCCAATCCCCACGATTTTTGTCACAAGCATTTGACGGCCCTCCGCATTTACGCTTTAATTCACCATTTGGTTAAATAAATAATATCCCCAACCCGTTGTCCCCATGCCCGACACCTTGAGCACCACCTTTGCCGCCTTGGCGGACCCCACCCGCCGCGCCATACTGGCCCGCTTGGCGCTGGGTGAGGCCTCGGTAGGGGACCTGTCCCAACCCTTTGCGATGAGCGCGCCCGCCGTCACCAAGCACCTCAAGGTCTTGCAGCGCGCCGGCCTGATCAGCCAGGGCCGCCAGGCGCAGTGGCGGCCCTGCAAGCTGCAGGCCCAACCGCTGATGGAGGCCGCCGACTGGGTGGCCCAGTACCGCCAGCACTGGGAAGAGCGCCTGGACCGGCTGGAAGACTATTTGGAAACCCTGCAAGCCAATACCTCAGAACCACCCAAGGAGAACCAACCATGAGCGCCCCCTTCACCATCAGCCGCCTGCTCAAAGCCCCCCGCCAACTGGTGTGGGATGTCTATTCCCAACCCGAGCACTTGGCCCACTGGCTGGGCCCCAAGGGCAGCCGGGTGACGCACAGCCAGATGGACTTCCGCGTGGGCGGTACCTACCACTACGCGATGACGGTCGAAGGCGGCATGGCGCTGTGGGGCAAGTGGCTGCTGCGCGAGATCACACCGCCCGAACGCATCGTGTTAATCCAGCACTTTTCGGACGCCCAAGGCGGCCTCACGCGCAACCCCTGGTCACCCGTGTGGCCGCTGCAAACCCTGTCCACGACCACGCTCACCGAGCAAGGCAGCAACCAGACCCTGCTCCACCTGGAGTGGTCCGCCTACGAAGCCAACGCCGACGAGCAGGCCGCCTTCGATGCCGCCCACGCCAGCATGAACCAGGGCTGGAGTGGCAACTTCGACGTGCTGGACGACTACCTGTCTTTGCTGCAAACACCGTAAACCACTGCGAGGCCTCTCTATGCCATTGACCCTGTATTACCACCCCCTGTCATCCTTCTGCCACAAGGTGCTGGTTGCCCTCTACGAGCACGGCGTTGCCTTCGAGACGCGCCTGATCGACCTGGGTGCCGAGAAGGACCGGGCCGAGCTGGGTGCGCTGTGGCCGTTTTGCAAGTTCCCCGTGCTGCACGACCACACCAACCAGCGCAATGTGCCGGAATCGTCCATCATCATCGAGTACCTGGACCAGGTCGCGGGCGTCCAACACCCCCTGATCCCCAAAGACTTCAACGCCGCGCTGGAGGTCCGCCTGTGGGACCGCGTCTTTGACAATTACGTGCACCGGCCCATGCAAGACATCGTGCTGGACCACATCTTCGGCGCCAAGGGCGACATGGGCCGTACCCGGGCCACCATACAGACCGCCTACGGTCTGCTGGACCAGCACCTGGCCACATCGCCCTGGGCCGCGGGCCAGGCCTTCAGCATGGCCGACTGCGCCGCCGCACCCGCCCTGTTCTACGCCCACATCGTGGAAGCCTTCCCCGAGCAGCATGTGCACCTGCGTGCCTACTTCGACAAGCTGATGGACCGCCCCTCGGTACAGCGCGTGCTGGCCGAGGCCAGACCCTATTTCCACATGTACCCCTTCCAAAGCGCCATACCCGCGCGGTTTCTATAGCCCCGTTCACCCCCACAAGGAGTCTTCCATGGCACGCGTCAGCACCTACCTCAATTTCAACGGCAACACCGAACAGGCATTCATGTTCTACCGCTCGGTCTTTGGTGGTGAATTCATAGGCGGCATACAGCGCTTCAGCAGCATGCCCGCCAGCCCCGACCAGCCGCCACTGCCCGCAGACACGGCCAACATGGTCGTGCATGTGGAATTGGCGCTGCTGGGCGGCCACGTACTGATGGGCACCGATGCGCCCGAGTCCATGGGCTTCGCCGTCAACGCCGGCAACAACGTGCACATCAACCTGGAGCCCGACACCCGCACTGAGGCCGACCGCCTGTTCCGCGCGCTATCCGCCGGCGGCAAGGTTGACATGCCGCTGCAAGACATGTTCTGGGGTGCCTACTTTGGCAGCCTGACCGACAAATTCGGCATCCACTGGATGGTCAACTGCGCCAGCAAGGAGTGATGGCATGAGCGCTGCAGCCAGCAACGAGTTTCTGATCGTCCGCACCATCCACGCGCCGCGTGCGCTGGTGTGGCAGGCCTGGACCGAGCCGCAGTTGCTGGCCCAGTGGTGGGGCCCGCATGCACTGACGCGTTGCGAATGCACGCTGGATGTGCGCGTGGGCGGCACGCACCGCGAGACCATGGTCATGCCCGACGGCACGGCCTATCCCCTGCGCGGCAGCTACCTGGAGGTGCAACCCCAAGAGCGCCTGGTCATGACTGTGGACTGCACCGAGCACCCCGCCGCCTGGCACGACATGGTTCGCCCCCACCGCGCGCCGGGCGACCACAACGCGCCCGGCATCATGGTGCAGACCGTCACGCTGGAAGACCTGGGCGACTCCACCCGCGTCAGCGTCTGCACCCGCTTCGAGCAGATGGCCATCCGCAATGCCATGGTCCAGCTGGGCATGGAGGTGGGCTGGTCCGAGAGCCTGGAGAAGCTGGATACCCTGACTGCCACGCAAGCCGGCTTTGCATCCCGGCGCATGCTGATTCGGCGCACCGTCAAGGCCCCGCGCGAGATGGTCTGGCATGCCATGACCGACCCCCAACAAGTCGTCAAATGGTGGGGGCCTACCGGCTTCAGCACCACGATTGAAGTCATGGACGTGCGCCCCGGCGGCGTGTGGAAGCACACCATGGTCGGGCCAGACGGCGCCCAATACCCCAACAAAAGCACCTTCCGCGACGTCGTGCCCTTCGAGCGCCTGGTGTTCAACCACGGCGGCAGCCGCGTGGGCACCAAGGGCGCCAGCTTTGTCGCCACCTGGACCTTTGACGAGGTCGAAGGCGGCACGCTGGTGACCATACACGGCCTTTTCCCTACCGATGCAGATCGCAACTATGTGGTGGCCGAGTTCGGCGCATTGGAGGGTGGCAAGCAGACGCTGGCCCGTCTGGACGACTACCTGGCGAGCCGGCGCTGATACCAAATATGCTGTCAATGTTCCAAAAAAATACCCAATACAGGTATCTTGGAAGTCATTGCCAATCAAATTGGCACATAGCCCTCGTCGGGTATACACATAGCGCTATACAAAACATAGCATCTATGTATGGCTAGGGTGCCTACAACAGGTCCCGTAGCGCCGCAACCCCGCGCCGAATATCCGCAGGGGCCACGCAAGAGTAGCCCAGTAGCAAGCCCGACGCCCTGGTCTGCAGGGCATGGTCCAAGTAGAACGAAGACAGCGCACGCACCTCAATGCCCTTTGCCGCAGCCCGCTCGGCAAAGGCCTGGTCGTCCACCGTGCGCTGAAAAGCCACCGCCATTTGCAGCCCCGCGTTCGATGGGCCAATGGCGACTTGCTGGCCCAGCTCGTGCTGCAAGGCATCCACCAGCACGCCGCGGCGTTCGTCGTACAGCGCGTGGGTACGCTTGATGTGGCGGTGGAAGTGCCCGCCCGCGATGAAGTCCGCCAGCACCACCTGGGGCATCATCGCGGTGCTGCGGTCCATCGCGGCCTTGCCGCGGCGAAAGGCGTCCACCAAGGCCGGCGGCACCACCAGATAGCCCAGGCGCAGGCCGGGGAACAAGATCTTGGACAGCGTGCCGATGTAGAGCACCGAGCCCGACCGGTCCAGGCTTTGCAGCGAGGCCAACACCGGGCCGGCGTAGCGGTATTCGCTGTCGTAATCGTCCTCCACGATCCAGGCCTTGTGCTGCGCCGCCCAGGCGATCAGCGCCATGCGCCGCTCCAGACCCATGGTCACGCCCAGCGGGTACTGGTGGGAGGGCGTCACATAGGCCAGCCGGGCGCCCGGGTACTGGGCCACGCCCTGCTCCACGCTCAGCCCTTCGCTGTCCACCACCACCGGGCAGGTCACCAGGCCTGCTGAATGGAAGGCGGCAGCGGCACCCCGGTAACCCGGGCTCTCCACCCACACCTTGTCACCCACATTGCCCAGCATCAGGGCCGCCAGGCTCAGGGCCTGCTGCGCACCCGTGGTCACAATGATTTGTTCGGGTGCACAGCGCATGCCGCGTGACACCTGCAAGTGCGTGGCCAGCAGCTCGCGCAGCGGTGCAAAGCCCGAAGGGTCGCCATAGCCCAGGGGCAAACCGGGGCGGCGCCAGCGGCGTGCGTTCAGCCGCGTCCACACATCAAACGGAAACGCGTCCAGCGCCGGCATGCCGGTGCGAAACGCGCGCGGCGCACCCTCTTGTGCAGCCAGGGCCATGCGGGGTTCGACAAAGGCCTTGGCACGCTCCGACAGGCGCGGTGGCTCCGGCGGTGCGGCTGGCTGCGGCTCGCGCTTGCGGGCGCGCTCCACCCGCACTGGCAGACTTTCGCTGACAAAACTGCCCTTGCCCACGGTGCAGGTGAAGTAACCCTCGGCCAGCAGTTGGGCATAGGCATTCACCACGGTTTGCCGAGACACAGCCAGCGTGTTGGCCAGGTTGCGCGAGGGTGGCAACTGCGCGCCGGGCCGAATCTGCCCGCCCAGAATGGCATCTTTGATCGCCGCATAGAGTTGGCGGAACAGCGGCACGTTCGACGCCTTGTCCAAGCGTAATTCCGGCAAGGAGGCAGCTGGCTTCATGGTGGGGACGTTTTATATTGGTATGCCTGAAATTAAGCTAATTGGTACTTTCAACAAACCAATCTTAACTTTAGACTGGAGACCTGTCACAGCCAAACCGCTTCCGTTCCACTTGCAAAACGCACACATACCATGGCACCTTCCCGCCTCGACATTGCCCGCCAGCTCGCCGAAAAACACGGCATGGACCTGCTTGCACCACTGGTGATTGGTGGCAACTACGTATCGGCCACCGAGCACAACGGTGTGGTCTATGTCAGCGGCCAGGTGCCCCGTGTGGTCACTACGGTGACCGCCACGGGGCGCGTGGGAGAGTCCGTCAGCCTGCAGCAGGCCCAGGCCGCAGCCGAGGTGTGCGCGCTGCGCGTACTGGCCATACTGGAGCAGCAATTTGGCTTGGACCGCATTGCCAAGGTCTTGAAGATCAATGTGTTCACACAAAGCGCGGCCGACTTCACGCAACAGAGCGAAGTGGCCGATGCCGCGTCCAACCTATTGGCGGCCGTGCTGGGCAACGAGAGCGGCCCACATGCCCGCACCTCGGTGGGCGTCTTCCAGTTACCCAAAAACGCCGCGGTGGAGCTGGATGCCACCGTGGCTTTGACTCCAATCAACTAAAGCAAGGGATTTTTCACCTATGGCATTCGTAGAACCCATCACCCTGGCCGACCGCGGCATCCACCTGGAACCCTTAGGCCTGCAGCACGAGGCCGGCCTGCAAGCCGCGGCAGCCGATGGTGAACTGTGGAATATCCGCATCACGTCGGTGCCCGAGCCACACAATATGCGCGCCTACATCGAAACCGCACTAACCGGGCGCGAGGCCGGCCACCGCTTTGCCTTCGCCGTGGTAGACGATGCCACGGGCAAGGTGCTGGGTTGCACCAGCTACCACGACATCGTGCCGGCCATCAAACGCGTGGAAATTGGCTGGACCTGGTACGGCAAGAGCAGCCAGCGCACGCATGTGAACACCACGTGCAAGCTGCTACTACTGACCCACGCATTCGAGACCTTGGGCTGCCATGTGGTCGGCTGGCGCACGGACAACTTCAACTTCGCGTCCCAGGCTGCGATTGAGCGGCTGGGTGCCAAGAAGGACGGCGTCATCCGCGGTCACGCTATCCGCCGCGACGGCACGATACGCGACACCGTGATGTACAGCATGCGCAGTGGCGAGTGGCCCGAGGCCAAGGCGCAGTTGCTGTATTTGCGGGACAAAAAACGGGAGCAGTGATTCGTTGCGGCCGAGGCTGAGGCCACTGCGCAGTTGCAGTTCTCTAAAGACTACTTAGCGGCGAGATCGGCCAGATAGCGGTCGGCGATTTTCTTCAGCTCGCCACTGGCTGCCAACTTGCGCAGCGCAGCCTCGACACTGAGGACGACGTCGGGCGGTGTTTTCTTAGAGAAGTAGAAGTACCGGCCCATGGTGCGAACGGGGGTCGGCAGCATGCGAAACTTTCCGGCAAATTTGGTTTGCGCCATCGTGCTGGCGCCTACCGCCTCGCTGGAAAAAACAAATCGTCCCCTGTTGGATTCCAGCTTCATGAGATTGGCCTCGGGATTGGGTGCCGGCACATCCAGCATGAGACCGTCTTGCTCGGACAGCCAAGCGTGTTGACCGGACCCTGCATAGGTCAGCATGACATTGCCCGTCTTCATCTTGCGGATGTCGTCCAGCGTTGCGTCCTTGATAGGATCGTCGGCGCGCACGATCAACACGTCACGCGAGGAATAGATGGGCACGTCCACTACCATCAGTTGCGCTGCCCGCTCCTTGGTGGGCGTGGCGCAGAGAAGCAGGTCATAGGTGCCATCACGGACACCCAACTCAACCCGCTTCAAAGGAACGCCGCCTTGCACCACAAACCGGACATCGGGCGCGATTTTCTCAATTGCCTTGAGCACATCGATGCAGAGGCCTTTGGCTTCACCGCCCGAGACAAAGAACTTCGGTGGCGAAGCATAGATGGGCGTCACGATGTCCGCAGCATGAGCGGACACTGCCACCAACGCCGAGGCCAGTACCGGAAGCAGAGTTCGCATTGCCACCTCTTTCAACAACGTGAATGGTGGCGCGAATGGTATCCCGTTTCGCTCTTCCCTACAGATCGAACTTCACCTCCGCCACATAGCTGCGCTGCGTGTAGGGGTGGAAATTCCAGTACTGGTAGTTGTTGAGGTTGTCGATGCCAAACGACGCGCTCCAGTTCTTGCCCTGCTTGTAGCGCACACGCACATCGGCGGTGAAGAACTCGCTGACGCCCTGGTAGGTATAGCCATTCACATCCGCATTGTTCAGCGTGCGGAACTGGGGGCCGCTGTAGCGCAGGCCCAGGCTGGTGCTCCAGTGGTCGTCCAGCTTGTAGCTCAACAGGGTCGACGCGCGCCATGCGGGGATATTGGGCTGGCGCTTGCCCACTGTGTCACCGGGAGCTACCACAAAGCCGTCGTTGGCCTTGATGGTGGAGTCGGTGTAGGTGATGCTGGCGTTGATATCCAGCCCATGCACCGCCACGTCCTCGCCATTGAAGGACAGCTCCAGCCCCTGGGTCTGGATCCGGTTGACGTTTTGCACACGGCTGATGTTTTTATTCGCCACCGCGTCAAACGTGGTCTGCGAATACAGCGCCTCCTGCGTGTCTTCGGCAAAGTAGGTCAGGCGCAGGCTGGCGTGGCCGTAGTCTTTCTCGGCGCTCAGCTCGGATGTCCACGACTTCTCGGGCTTCAGATTCGGGTCGTTGATGTACTGCGAGTTGGTGGTGCTGGTGGCGCCATACAACTCGGTCACGGTGGGGAAGCGCACCGCGCGGCCCAGCGAGCCCTTCAGTACCAAACCGGGCGCCGCCTGGTAGGACAGGGCCGCCTTGGGCGATGCAAAGCTTTCGTCACGACCCGCGTAACGTGTGTTCGCCGTGTTGCCCACACCAAAGGTCGTGAAACCGTCGGCGGTGGTCCAGTTCTCCAGCCGCACGCCCAGCACGGTCTTCCACTGTGGGGCAAAGGCCCAGCTGTCTTGCACATACAGTGCGCGCGTGGTCGCATTGCCGCCCACGTCGTTGACCAGCGAACCTGGTGCATCGGTGAGCCAATTGCCGGTGATGTTGGACGTGACCGTGCGGAAGGTGTAGCGGTCTTGTTGCAGGCCGAAGTCCACCACGTGGGGCCCCTTCACACCTTCAGGACGCCAGATGCCCTTGAGCGCCAACGCGCTCCAGCCCGTGCCGCCCGCATCGGCGATGGTGCCGGCACCACCGAACTGCGCAGCGGGCAGGAAGTTGTTGGCAGCGTTGCGGCGGTTGGTGTCGCTGCCATAGCCGTACTGGCTGGCGGCCACTTCCCAGTCAAAGACGCCCTGGCTGTGGCTCTTGACCGACAGGCCGTGCATGCTGTGCGTGATGTCTTCGTTGGTCAGCGGAAAGTCAGCGCCCGTCAGCGCGTTCGCACCGGTAAAGGCCAGGCCACCGATGTTGATGGCACCGCTATAAACCGGCTGGCCATTGGCGTCGCGCAGGTAGGTGGTGGGCCGGCCTTCAGAGGTGTTCTTCCACAACCCATAGGTGTAGCTGGCGCGCAGGCTGGGTGTGATGTCGTAGGCGACCTTGACTTTCGCATGGTCCTGCACCGTGGTGTATTCGGTGCCCGTGCCCAGGTTGTACCAGGGCTGGTTGGCATTGTTGGCGTCCAGCACAGCGCCGGTCACGGCCGTGCCAGCATTACCGGCCACGCCCGCGCTCTTGAGCCGAGTGGGAAAGGTCAGCGGCTGGCCGTGGCTGTTGGTGTGGTTCAGGTTGACGAACCAGGACCAGTCCCCTTCCCTGCTCCCCATGGACGCACTGGTCTGCCAGGCCTTGTAGGTCTCGTGCGTGTTGTAGAGGTCAAAGGGCTGTGAGACGTAACCCGCCTTCACATGGGCTTCAAATTCCTTGGGCATGCGCGTCACATAGTCCACCACCGCACCGACCGAGTTACCGGGGTATGCGGCGGAGAACGGACCATACATCACATCAACCCGGGCAATTTCTTCCGGCGTGACCAACCCCCAGCGCGGCGCATAGGTGGCACCATTGCCCAGGTAGTTGCTGAGCAAAATGCCATCGGCATAGACGGCCGAGCGCGCGCTGTTACCCGTGCCGGATGCGCGGCTGGACAACACGGCATGGTTGTAGTCGGCGATGTAGCGCTTGCGCACCAGCAGGCTGGGCAGGTAGCGGATGGCGTCTTCGCTGTCGGTGGCGTTGATAGATTGCTCGATCTGCTCCTTGCTGATGCCCTCGATGGTGGTGGGGATCTGCGTGGGTAGGGACGTGGGCTGCCCACCGCTGGTGCTGATGGTGACCACGCCCAGGCTCTTGGCGGGTTTGTTGGTCTCGTCTTCGTGTGTTGCGTGGGCGCTGGTGTGGGTCAGTAGGGATGTGCAGGCCAATGCAGCGGCCAGCACCGTCAGGGGGTGCTTGTTCATGAACCGATTCCTGGCTTAGTGCTTGTGGTCGGCGTGGCCGGCCGCGCCAGCATCTGCCGGCGCTGTCGTGGACACGGGCACCATGATGGCAAGGTTGCTCACCGCACCCTTGGCGTCTTTGAACACCAGCGTCAGGGGGATGGTGGTGTCTTTCTGCAAGGGCAGCTTCAGGTCCATCAGCATCACGTGGTAGCCGCCGGGTTTGAGTGCCACGGCCTTGCCAGCGGGCAGGTCCAGACCGCTGGACAGGGCGCGCATCTTCATGACGTCGCCGTCCATCTTCATCTCATGGACTTCGGCCACACCGGCCACGGACGAGCTGACGCTTACCAGTTGGGTCTTGTCCTTGGCGGTGAGGGTCATGAAGGCGCCGGTGGCCTTTTGGCCCTGTACGGTGGCGCGGGCCCATGCACCCTTGACGTCAACAACCGTCTGCGCAAAGGCAGCGGTGGACAGCAGAGAAAGGATCAGGGCAGATACCAGGGTTGCAGGGGCGAAACGGTGCAGTGTCTTTGTCGTGGTCATACGGTGACTCCGGAATTCAATGGTTGTGGCCGCCAGTTGCGGCCTGGATGTCTAGCACTTCCAAGAGTGCGGCGGGGCTCTTCAGGCCCTTGGTGGATATGCCGCTGGTGGGCACTTCGGTCCAGGCCATGCTGCCCTGGGTGCAGGTCTGCACGACTTTGAACCACAGCGGGCCGGGCTTGGCCGGCGTAGTGCCGCGCAGCACGAATTCGTCATAAAAGTCGCTGGGCAGTGCATCGGCGGCGGTGTTGGCGGACCAACTGATCTCGACTACGCCTTCGTCGAAGGTCTTGCCGTGGGAGGTATAGGGTTGGGCCAGCTTGCCGCTCACCGTGCGCACGGTCCAACCAGCCTTGGGCATGGGTTGCGCCCCGTTGAAGCCGGCTGGGATGCTGACCGCGATGCCGGTGGTGGCCGCGCCGTCGCAGCCATGGCCGACACGGAAGGTGGCACGGTAGCTGGCGCCGGCCGCAGCCGCGCCATCCTGCAAGACGATGTGAGAAAAAGCGCTGCTAGCTCCCGCGAACATTGCGCAAGCCGCTATGAAATGGATAGCATTTGAATGCTTCATGGAATAAAACCTGTCTCTGAGAAAACGGTGTGGCACTGCCTGCGCCACGCGCAGACTTCGCCGCAAAATCACCGGCCGCCAGGGCCGGTCGTTTCAAACAGATGCAGGGGGGCCGCGCGGCGGTAGCGCAGCGGCGGCGCGCTGTGCCTGGGGCGCGTCCACCTGCTGGGGCAGTGCATAGCCCAGGCCCATGGGGCCGATGGGCGGCACCAGCGCCTGTGGAGGTGGTGCTCCGACGGCCGCGCACAGCGGGCAATCCAGCGTGTTGCGCAGTGCACCGGTGTCATCGTCACCACCATCGGCAACGATCTTGACCGCGCCCGATGCCGAGCACACCAGTTGCACGCTCTGCGGTTTGACCAGCGGCGAGGCGATGGCCACGCCAATCGACAACGCAAACCACACCAGCACGAAGCGGGCAAGGAGGTGGGCGTTGCGCAGGGTTTGCATGGGGTTGGATTATCGCAGGCTTGCAAGCCCGTTTAGCCAGGGGCCGCTTCGACGGAACGCGTGCCAGTCAGCAAAGCCCGGTAGGCCGCGATGAAGCCGGCAATAGAAACCGTGGGATCGATGCTGCGCTGAAAGCCCAGGCCTATGCCCATGGTGACGATGGCGGATGCAATCTGGGCTGCGGCCATGGCGGGTTTGGCATCCAGCTCGGCAAGCTGCACCTCTACCAAAGCCGTGGCGGCGCGCATCAGCTTGGCGTTGTGGTCGGCCAGCACGGCGCGCAGGGCCGGGTCGCGCCGGGCATGGGCCGAGAACTCCATTTCCAGTGGCGTCCATTGCCCATCGCCGATGCGCTGCTCGGCCCAGCGCTGCAAGGCCTCAATGCGGCCCTCCACCGACTTGGCCTGGGAAAAGGCCAGCATCAAGGCCTTGGACTCTTCCAGGCGAATGGCGTCTAGCACGGCCATGCACAGCTCGTCCTTGTTGCGGAAGTTGGAATAGACGGCGCCCTTGGAGAAGCCTGCGGCATCGGCCACTTTCTCGATGGAGGTGGGGTGGTAGCCATCGCGCAGGAACAGGGTCTTGGCGGTGTCCAAGAGGCGTTCGCGGGTGAGGGCTTGGCTTTCGGGGCGGCTGAGGCGTGGCATGGCAAAGGCACAAAAAACGTTTGACAGGGTTTTAGTTTAACCATTAGTATTCAGATACCAATGGTATTTGAAAGGCGTATTTGCATGAAAATGAACGACATGCCCCACCTGGACGGCCACCTGCCCGCCAGCGGGCCCAAGCTTTGGGAGGTCATCATCGTGGGCGCCGGCATGGCCGGCATTGGCGCCGCCATACGCCTGCAAGATGCGGGCATCGCCGACTTCCTGGTTCTGGAAAAAGCCGACCAGTTGGGTGGCGCCTGGCGCGAGAACACCTACCCCGGCTGCGCCTGCGACATCCCCTCAAGGTTGTACTCCTACTCGTTCGCGCCCAACCCCCAGTGGTCGCGCACCTTTGCGCGTCAGCCCGAGATCCTGGCCTACCTGGGCCAAGTGGCGTCCCAACACGCCGTGGGTCGCCACATCCACTACGGCGTGGAGCTGTTGGCCGCGCAATGGAATACCAAGGCCCTGCATTGGGACATTGAAACCAATGTGGGCCAGTTCCATGCCAAGGTGTTGGTCTGCGCCACCGGCCCTATCCACGTGCCCAATATTCCAGACCTGCCGGGCCTGGCGCAATTCCAGGGCACGGTCTTCCACTCCAGCCACTGGAACCACAACTACCCATTGCTGGGCAAACGCGTGGCCGTGGTGGGCACCGGTGCATCGGCCGTGCAGTTCATTCCCAAGATACAGCCCGAGGTGAGCCAACTGCATTTGTTCCAGCGCACGCCGTCGTGGGTATTGCCCAAGCCCGACCCGGCCATCTCGCCCGGCATGCGCAGTCTGTTTGCGCGCTTTCCGCTGGCGCAGAAGGTCTTGCGCCGTTTGGAGGCAGCCTGGTTTGAGCTGATAGGCATAGGCTTTCGCCACCCGGCCATCCTCAAGCGGCTGGAGCGCTCGGCTCTGCGCTACCTGCACAAGCAGGTGCCAGACCCAGCACTGCGCGCGGCGCTGACGCCCAAGTTTGCTTTGGGTTGCAAGCGCATGCTGATGTCCAACACCTACCTGCGGGCACTGACACAAGACAATGTGCAAGTCCACGCGACTGCCGTCAGCAAGATATTGCCCAACGCCGTAGTGGGGGCCGATGGATCGGTGGCCGAGGTCGACGCCATCATCTTCGCCACGGGCTTCCATGTCTCAGACCTGCCCATTGCCCAGCATCTGCACGATGGCGCAGGGCGCAAGCTGTCGGATGCGTGGAAGCAAGGCGCCAGCGCCTACCTGGGAACCACCATCGCGGGCTATCCCAACCTCTTCCTGATGCTCGGCCCCAACCTGGGCACTGGCCACTCCTCGGCCTTCACCGTTGTGGAAGCGCAGTTGCGCTACATGGTCGATGCTGTGCAGCAAATGCGCCACGGACAACTGGCCACCATAGACATACGCGCCGACGTGCAGACCGCCTTCAACACGCGCCTGCAAAAGGCCTTGACCACCACGGTCTACAACGCCGGCGGCTGCGCCAGCTACTACATGGACGCCCATGGCCGCAACACCTTTGCCTGGCCCTGGTCCATGCGCGCACTGCAGCGGCACATGCGTGGTTTTGATATGCATAACTACCACACCACCACAACATCGTTCGCAGGCCAGGCCGCGCGGGTGTCAACAACACGTTAGAGGACGAAGAGAGACATGGGCTTGTTTTCAGGGTCAGAGAAATTTCCGGCGATCCGCCTCGACGGCGCGGTGGTCGTCATCACCGGTGCGGGGCGTGGCATAGGGCGCGCAACGGCCGAGGCCTTTGTCGCCAAAGGGGCCAAGGTCTGCATGGGCGATCTGGATTTGGACCAGGTCACGCAGGTGGCGGCGGAGATCGGTGCAACCGCATTTCCCTTCCAGGTGGATGTAACCGAGAAGGCCTCGTTTGCAGCATTCCTGCGTGCAGTAGAACGCCAGATTGGCCCCATCGACATCCTGGTCAACAACGCGGGCGTCATGGCCGCGGGACCGTTCATGGAAGAGACCGACGCCAAGAGCCGCGCCATGATTGACGTCAACCTGTGGGGCCCCATCCACGGCATGCGCCTGGCGCTGCCGGCCATGGTGGCGCGCGGGCGCGGCCACATCGTCAACATCACCTCCATGGCGGGCAAATTCCCCATCCCCGGCGCGGCCGTCTATGCCGCCAGCAAGTTTGGCGCGGTGGGCCTGAGCGTGGTGGTGCGTGACGAAGTGGCCCACACCGGTGTCAGCGTGTCCTCGGTGCTGCCGACTGCCGTGCGCACCGAGTTGATACACGGCATTCCGCTGGGCCGCGGCCTGCCCGTGGTGTCGCCCCGCACCATCGCACGGGCCGTGCTGGCCAGCTGCGAGTCGCGCAAGGCCGAGATCCCAGTGCCTGGCTATCTGGCTTGGTACGACCTGTGGATGGCCATCGTGCCACGGGCCTGGATGCGCGCCTTCCGCACCTGGATCAAGGCCGACCGCATGATGACCGGTCTGGACAAGCAGGCCCGTGCCGACTACGAGAACCGCTTGGTCGCCCATGCCCTTCCCCACCCCTCGCCAGATGCCGAGCCGCGCCGTGCCACCGGAGAATTACATTGAGCAGCACCGCAACAGACCACGGCATGGCACAAGCCATGGCCTTGCTGCGTGGCGCCCGCGAGGCACTGCGCAATGTGCCCCGCCGCCAGCGGCTGCAAGCCATACGCCAGCAAATGGATGCCATGTTTGCCGACCGACAACTGGACGCCTGGTTTCGCCCGGTGGATGCCGGTGGCGTGCCGGCGCAATGGGTGCAAGCGCCCGGTTCGGACGAAAACCGTCGCCTGCTCTACATCCACGGCGGTGGCTTTTATGTCGGCAGCGCCAAAAGCCATCGCACCATCACCGCCAAGCTATCTGCCGTGACCGGCTGCGCGGTGTTGGCCATTGACTACCGGCTGCTGCCCGAGCACCACCGGCAAGACGGCATTGCCGATACGCGCACGGGCTACCAATGGATGCTGCACAACGGCCCTGGCGACAAGCACCGCAAGACCGCTGCGCAGGCCGTCTATGTGGCGGGTGACTCGGCCGGCGGCAACCTCACTCTGGGCCTGCTGCTCTGGCTGCGCGACCAGGGCCTGCGCCTGCCGGATGCGGCCATCGCGCTATCCCCCGTGACTGATTTGTGCCTGCGCAGCCCCAGCCTGCGCAGCAACCTGAAGACCGACGCTATTCTGGGGCCTATCTTCAAACGGCTGCTGTGGCTTCCGCGCGCCGCGTGGCCCCTGATCAACCTATACCGCCATGGCATGCTGCCCAGCAACCCGCTGCTCTCGCCGCTCTACGCCGATCTGCACGGACTGCCGCCGGTGCTGATACAAGCCAGCGAGAGCGAGGTCTTGCTGGACGACGCGCGCCGCTTCGCCAGCAAGGCGGTGGCGGCAGGATCGTCCGTCACGCTGCAGACCTGGCCGGGCATGATGCATGTGTGGCAGATCTTCAATCCCGAACTGCCACAGGCTGAAGAAGCGTTTGAAAAGATCGCACAATTCCTGCGCAGCGCCGGCCCGCGCAACGCACCCCACCAACCGACCGCGCGGAGATGCACTGATGAAACGGTTTGACCGCCTGCTGCCCACCGCGCTGGCGGCACTATTACTGATCGCCGCGCCCTGCGCCTGGGCTGCACCGCGCCCCAATATCGTCGTGCTGGTAGCCGATGACTGGGGCTTCAGTGATGTGGGCGTCTACGGCAGCGAGATTGCCACACCGTCCATCGACGCTCTGGCCCGCCGCGGCACGCGCTTCTCCAACTTCCATGTTGCGGCCACCTGCGCACCCACCCGCTCCATGCTGATGACCGGTGTGGACAACCACCGCAATGGCGTGGGCAATATGCCCGAGACCATGCCCGCCGAGCAGGAAGGCAAGCCCGGCTATGAAGGTGTGCTCAACGACAACGCCGTCACGCTGGCCACGATGCTGAAAGACAGCGGCTACCACACCTACATCACCGGCAAATGGCACCTGGGCAAGGCGCCCAACCAGTTGCCGGGCAATCGCGGGTTCGAGCGCTCCTTCATCCAGGCCGACAGCGGCTCCGACAACTGGGAGCACCGCACCTACATGATGCTGTACGACAAGGCCTATTGGTTTGATCAAGACCGCGAGGTGACTACGCTGCCCGACGATTTCTACTCTTCCAAGTTCGTCATCGACAAGGCCCAGGAATACATTGCCGCCAACCAGCAAGACGGCAAACCCTTCTTCGCCTACATCGGCTTCCAGGCCAACCATATTCCGCTGCAAGCACCTGCGCAATTCGTCTCCAAGTACAAGGGGAAGTACGACATGGGCTGGCACGCCCTGCGCGCGGCACGGCGCAACCGGGCGGTGGAGCTGGGCTTGGTGCCACCCACAACCGGCATGGCTACGCTGGCCAGCACCACCGACTGGAACGCGCTAAGCCCCACCGAGAAACAGCAGCAGGCCCACCACATGGAGGTCTATGCCGCCATGGCCGAAGCCATGGACTTCCACATCGGGCGACTGGTCGCGCAGCTGAAAAAGAACGGGCAGTTCGACAACACCATTTTCGTGTTCTTGTCCGACAACGGCTCCGACCCCGCCGATCCGCTGAACATACCCATCGCCAAAGCCTGGCTGCGCATGAACTACGCCACCGACACCAACCCCCTGGGTGAGAAAGGCACGTTCTCGGCCAATGGCCCCAGCTGGGCCAGCGCCACCGTCGCCCCTTTGAGCGGCTACAAATACTTTGGCAGCGAAGGCGGGTTGCGGGTGCCGCTGATCATCTCGGGCGTACCAGGCGGTGTGCCCGACCAGCAGAGTGGCGCGCTGACTCAGGTCAAGGACATCGTACCCACGCTGCTGGAAGCCGCGGGTGTTGCAGCCCACCAGGGTGTGTACCAAGGCCGCCCAGTGGAGCCCATGGATGGGCGCAGCATGCTGTCGCTGCTGCAGGGCAAGACCGCTGCCGTGTACGGATCGCAGGATGCGGTGGGCTATGAACTATCGGGCTGCCAGGTGGTGTTCAAAGGCAGCTACAAGCTGGTGAAGAACATCGCGCCGCTGGGCGATGGCCAGTGGCACTTGTACGACCTGGACAAAGACCCCGGCGAGGCCAATGACTTGGCAGCGCAGTTGCCGGATGTCGTGACTGACCTGAAGGCCGACTACGCCGCCTATGCCAAAGCCAACCGCGTGTTGCCGATACCCGAGGGCTTTGACCTGCAAGCCGCCGGCTTGCGCTATGCGCTGCATGCTTACGCCCTGCCTAAATTGAGAGCCGCCCTGCCCTATGCGGTCGGCCTTGGCTTGCTACTGCTGGCTTGGGCCCTTCGCAGGCGTCAGAGCAAGCAGCTTGCCGGCTGATCAGGCGCGGTCTCGCAGTTCGCGGCGCAGTATCTTGCCGACATTGCTCTTGGGCAGTTCGGCCATGAACTCCACCTCACGTGGGACCTTGTAGGCCGTCAGGTTCTGGCGGCAGTGGGCAATCAACGCGTCCCGTGTCAGCGTGGGTGATTTCTTGACGACAAAGAGTTTGACCGCCTCACCCGTGCTGACGCTGGGCTTGCCCACTGCAGCCACTTCCAGCACCTCGGGGTGCATCATCACGACGTCTTCAATCTCGTTGGGGTAGACGTTGAAGCCGGACACCAGGATCATGTCCTTCAAGCGGTCCACGATTTTCAGAAAACCGCGCGCGTCCATGACGGCCACGTCACCGGTGCGCAAGAAGCCGTCGGCCGTCATCACCTTGGCGGTCTCTTGCGGGCGGTTCCAGTAGCCCTTCATCACCTGCGGGCCGCGCACGCACAATTCGCCCGATTCGCCCACCGGTAGCGGCCGACCTTGGCCATCCCGTATCGATACGTCAGTCGAAGGCACAGGCAGACCTATGCTGCCGCTGTAGTCCGTCAGGTGGAAGGGGTTGACGGTGACCGTAGGCGAGCATTCGGTCAAGCCATAGCCTTCCACCAGCGGGGCCTTGGTGGTGGCCTGCCAGCGCTCGGCAATCGCCCGCTGCACAGCCGCCCCGCCGCCAACCGCCAGTTTGAGTTGGCTGAAATCCACCTTCGCAAAATTCGGATCGTTGAGCAGGCCATTGAACAGCGTGTTGACCGCCGGCAGCGACACAAAACGGTACTTGGCCAGCACCCGCACAAAGCCCGGGATGTCACGCGGGTCGGACACCAGCACATTGGTGCCACCCAGCCCGATGAATCCCAGGCAGTTGCCCAGCGCGAAGATGTGGTACAGCGGAATGGCCGTGATGCTGATCAGGTCCACGCTGCGGTCCAGAAACGGCTCGCTCCAGACCTGCACCTGTTTGACATTGGCCATGATGTTGCGGTGGGTCAGCATGGCCCCCTTGGACACGCCGGTGGTGCCACCCGTGTACTGCAAAAAGGCCAGATCCTCAGGCGCAATGTCCACAGGCAGAAACGGCGCCCGTGCGCCCTGCTCCAGCGCCTCCAGCAGACCCACGCTGCCGGGCAAGTGGTAGGGCGGCACGGCCTTCTTGACGGTGCGTACCAGGAAGTTGCCAAGCAAGCGCTTGGCCCAGGGCATCATGTCGGCCACACCGGTAACCACCACATGCCGCACCGGCGTTTTGGCGATGACCTTGGCCAGCGTATGCGCAAACAGCTCGATGACCACCATGGCCTCTGCACCCGAGTCGATGAGCTGGTGCTCCAACTCACGCGCGGTGTACATGGGGTTCACGTTGACCACCACATAACCGGCCCGCAACAGGCCAAACAGGCACACCGGGTACTGCAGCACATTGGGCATCATCAATGCAACCCGCGCGCCCTGTGGCAGGCCCAGTACCGATTGGAAATAGGCCGCCAAGTGGCCCGACAGTTCATCCAGGCGCTGGTAACTGATCGCCACACCCGTGGCCCCGCTGATGAAGGCCGCACGTGATGCGTGCTGGCCCACGGCATCGTCAAAGTAGTCGGCGATAGAGCCCAGGGCATGCACATCAATCTCAGCCGGCACGCCGGGCGAGTAACTCTGAACCCAAATTTTTTTCCATATCCACTCCGTTTCAAAGCGCGGCAGAACAAATGCACTGGACAGAGCATAACGCAATAACATACACTAGTGTATTGTTTGTTGGTTTCAATCGATTTTTAAGGGGGTTTCACTATGGCGCCTGGTCACTCCGCGCTGGATCTTCTGGTGGTGGGCAGCGGCTTCTCGGGCTTGTGTCTGGCCTTGCACGCGCAGCAAAAAAGCCTGCGCTGGCGGCTGCTGGAACAAGCGCCCGCGCTGGGCGGAACCTGGCGCGACAACCACTACCCGGGGGCCGCTTGCGACATCCCGTCCAACCTGTATTCCTTCTCCTTCATGCCCAACCCAGACTGGAGCCGCCTATACCCACCACAAGCCGAGATAGCGGCCTATATGAACCGCTGTGCGGACCAGGGCAATATCCGCCACGGCATGCAGTTCAATGCCCGCGTGGTGCGGGCCGAGTGGCTGGCCCGCGAGCATCTGTGGGCCGTGCATCTGGAGGACGGCAGCGTGCTCCATACCCGCACCCTGGCCGTCGGCACGGGTGGGCTGAGCCGCCCGCAAATGCCGGTCATAGAGGGGCTGGACCAATACCAGGGCACGGTGTTCCACTCCGCGCGCTGGCGACACGACGTGCCACTGACGGGCAAGCGCGTGGGCGTCATCGGCACGGGTGCCAGCAGCATACAAATCGTGCCGGCCATTGCGCCCAACTGTGGGCACCTGAGCCTGTTCCAGCGCACGGCGGCCTGGGTCATCCCCCGCAACGATGAGGCGGTGAGCCCCGAGACCCAGGCCTTGTACCGGCGCAGCCCTTGGCGCCAGCGCCTGAACCGGGCGCTGACCTACATCCGGCTGGAGTCGCGCATGTTTGCATTCACCCGCGCGCAGGTTTTGCTGCGCCACTCCGAGAAAAAAGTACATCGCTACATCGCCCACCAGGTGAAAGACCCTGCGCTGCGCCAGCACCTGACTCCCAGTTACCGCTTGGGCTGCAAGCGCATCCTGCTGTCCGACAACTTCTACCCCGCACTGCAACGCCCCAATGTCAGCCTGGTCAACCACGGCGTGGTGCGCGCCACCCCCACCGGCGTGGTAACGGCCGACGGCAGCCACCACGAACTGGATGTGCTGATTGCCGCCACCGGCTTTCAAGTGGCCGATGCGGGCACGCCGTTTGACATCGTAGGCAGCAACGGCACAGACCTGAACGCCGTGTGGGCCAAGGGCCCGCAGGCCTATCTGGGCACCGTGGTCCACGGCTTTCCCAATCTGTTTTTGATGACAGGCCCCAACACGGGCCTGGGCCACAACTCCATGGTCTACATCATCGAATCCCAGACCCGCTTTGTGATGGCCGCCATCCAAGCGCTGCGGACCCAAGGCGTAGCGGCCTTTGATGTGAAGGTCGACAAACAGCAGCGCTTCAACCACAGCCTGCAAGCACGCTTGCAAGGCAGCGTATGGAACACCGGCGGCTGCAAAAGCTGGTACCTGGGTGCCGATGGCAAGAACCGGGCCCTGTGGCCGGACTTCACGTTCCGCTTCCGCAAGGCGCTGTCGCAATTTGACTGGGCCGCTTTCCAGCCCCTGGGAACGCTGGCCTGAGAGCCCTGGTAGCTAGGGCCTGTTCACACTATTTTTGCGAGTGCGAATGGGGTTAAAACGGCACCAATCTAGGCGTGCGACGACGCCCAGACTGGCCGTCTGGGCTAGAAGCGCAACGACGGGTGGCGCTGTTTTAACCCCCATTCCCTTCGGGTTGCGGCCAAAAAGGCTGTGCGCGGCGTTGCGAAGCCTTGCCGGGGGAAACCCCGGCTGCGTTTCGCGCCTTGCGCACAGCCTTTTTGATCCGCAACGCATCTCGCAAAAATAGTGTGAACAGGCCCTAAGGCTACCGGGCTGCTTTGCGTGCCAAGGGCTTCCAGTGCAACAAGCCGAATAGCAGGGTCAGCACGACGCTGACCCATAGCGGCCCGGCATAGCGGCGCACGTAGCGGAACATCAGCACCGCTTCCACCGCGTGCGCGACCAGTAACGCTAGCGCCAGCCATTGCATCGCTGTACCAACACCCGGAGGCAACAAGCCCACCCACGCCACAACGCCCAACCCGTAAATCACCAGACACGCCAGTTTCAAAGTATTTTTCATAAGCCCTCAAGCATCAGTACACTTGTGTATTGATTTGCAATTTAAAACCAAGGGAGGGCCTATGACTGTCGCCAAGAAGACTCGCAAGCGGGCCACCGCGCCCCGCCTGGGTCGCGACGATTGGCTGGACGCCGCCTTTGACGCCGTCGTCGACGGCGGCCTGGACAGCGTGCGCGTGCTGCTGCTCGCCCAGACCTTGGGCGTGTCACGCGGCAGCTTCTACTGGCACTTCGCCGACCATGCCGAGCTGATGCGCGCCCTGCTGGAGCGCTGGCGGCTGCGTGAGACCGAGATCGACAAGGACGTGCGCGCCCAGTCCACCGACGACCCCGTGGCCGATCTGGACCGTTTGCTGGAAGCGGCCCTGGCGCACGCGGGGCCCAACCGCGAGAACATACGTTTTGAGATGGCGCTGCGTGCGCAGGGCCGGCATGACGCAGACCTGGCCGCCATGCTCAGCGCGGTGGACCAGGCCCGCATGTCCTTGTTCCAGCAAAAGTTTCAGCGCATCACCGGCGACACCAACGCGGCCACCGAATTGGCGCTGTTGTTTTATCTCGCGATTGTGGGCAGCAACCAGGCCCTGAGCCGCCCCAACACCCTGCCCCGCATGCAAGACTACCTGCAGAGCCTGATCACCAAATACCTGATCCAACAACAAGTCGCGCAAAAGACCTGACTGGCAAGGAAATGGTTTTTAATGCACCATCGCGTGCGCCGAACACCAAGCCCGTTTCCAGGAGACACCATGCCATCTGCGGATGCATTGAACCGATTCATTGCCCAGGTCGAATCCAACGCCCATGTCGAGGCCATTGCCGCCTTCTACACACCCAATGCATCCATGCGCGAGAACAACAACCCGCCGCGCGTAGGCCGCGACACGCTGATGGCAGGCGAGGCCGCCACCCTGGCCAAGGCCCGCTCCGTGCATTCCACCTGCGTGCACCCCGTTTTCGTGAACGGCGACCATGTGGTCATACGCTGGATTTTCCAGTTCGAATACCTGGACGGCAGCCGCACCCGCCTGGAAGAGCTGGCCTACCAGCGCTGGGATGGTGACCAGATTGCCGAAGAACAATTCTTCTACGACCCCAAACAACTCAAACCCCAAAACCCATAAAAACGGAGACCCGCCATGGAACTCAACATCAACGGCAAACCCACCCCGGTGGACGCCGACCCCAATATGCCCTTGCTGTGGGTGCTGCGCGATGTGCTCAACATGACCGGCACCAAGTTCGGCTGCGGCGTGGCCGCCTGCGGCGCCTGCACGGTGCGCATAGACGGCGAAGCCACCCGATCCTGCGTGATGCCGGTGTCTGCGGTGGAGGGCAAACGCATCCAGACCATTGAATCCCTGGGCACGCCCGACAAACCCCATGCACTGCAGGCCGCATGGATCGCCGAGCAAGTGCCGCAATGCGGCTACTGCCAGAGCGGCATGCTGATGGCCGCCGCCGCGCTGTTGGAGGCCAAACCCAAACCCACCGATGCCGACATCGACGAGGCCATGCGCAACATCTGCCGCTGTGGCACCTACCAACGTGTGCGCGCCGCCATCCACCGCGCCGCCGGCGCAACAACAGGAGCCGCAGCATGAAGCGCCGCACACTGCTCTTGAGCGCGCTGGGTGCCGTTGGTGGCATCAGTGCCTTGGTCGTAGGCTGGGGCGTGCTGCCCGCCCGCTCGCGCCTGGGCACGCCCGACATGATGCTGCCCACGCAGGGCGACGTAGCCCTGAATGGCTGGATCAAGATTGCGGCAGACGGCAGCGTGGTGCTGGCCATGCCGCGCAGCGAAATGGGCCAGGGCGTGCACACCGCGCTGGCCATGCTGGTGGCCGAGGAGCTGGATGTGCCCCTGGCCCGCGTGCGGTTGGAGCAGGCCGGTGCCGACAAGATTTATGGCAATGTGGCCATGCTGCTGGGCAGCCTGCCCTTCCATCCACTCGACTCCGAAGAAGGTCATCAGACCACTACCGTCAAGGTCGGCCATTGGGTGGTTGGCAAGATCGCCCGCGAGTTGGGCATTGACGCCACCGGCGGCTCGTCCACGATAGCCGATGCCTGGGAGCCCCTGCGCAACGCAGCAGCCACCGCTCGCGCCAGCCTGGTGGGCGCCGCCGCTGCAGAGTGGAAGCTTCCGGCCCAGGAATTGAGTATCAAGGATGGCGTGGTGTCGCACGCATCCGGCAAGACTGCGCACTACGGTGCACTGGCGAGCGCTGCTGCCGGCACGGCGCCCGGCACCGTTACACCCAAGGACCGCAAGGATTGGAAGCTGATCGGCAAGCCCGCGCCGCGCACCGACATACCCGCCAAGACCAACGGCACCGCCCAATTTGGGCTGGACGTGCGCCTGCCCGGCATGCTGTATGCCCAGGTGCGTATGGCACCCATGCTGGGTGGCACGGTGGCCAGCATCGACTCCAAGGCCGCGCTGGCCATGCCCGGTGTGGAACGCCTGGTGCAGTTGGACGCGGCGGGCGGCTCCACCGCCGGCTTTGCCATCGTGGGCAAGACCACTTGGCATGCCCGCCAGGCCGTGCAGGCGGTGGACGCCAAATGGCAGCAGCGCGCCCAAGGTGCACTCGACACTGCGCAGATTGAGGCCCAACTGCTGGCCGTCCTGCAACCCGGCGCAGGCAACACCTTCTTTGAGAAAGGCAAGGCAGCCGATGCAGAAGCCTCGGCCGCGCGCAAGGTGGAGGCCACCTACTACGCGCCCTATCTGGCCCATGCCACGATGGAGCCCATGAACTGCACGGCCCAGGTCAAGGATGGCAAGGTGGAGATATGGGCCCCGACCCAGGTCCCCAATATGGCCCGCGCCATGGCCGCCAAGGTTGCAGGCGTGGACATTGACAAGGTCACGCTGCACACCACGCTGCTGGGTGGCGGCTTTGGCCGCCGCCTGGATGTCGACTTTGTCGCCCAGGCAGTGCGCGTCGCCATGGAATGCGGCGGCAAGCCGGTGCAACTGGCCTGGTCGCGCGAAGAGGACACCACGCACGACTTCTACCGCCCCATGCATGTGGCCAAGCTGCTGGCGGCGGTGGATGCCCAAGGCGCCGTCAGCAGCCTGCGCATCCAATCTGCCGGCGACGCCATCAGCCCGCGCTGGATGGAGCGCGGCCTGCCCGCCCTGTCCGGCCCCATCGACATGCCGGACAAGACGGCGTCCGAAGGCCTGTTCGACCTGCCCTATGGCTTTGCCAACCAGCACATGTCGCACGTGGCTACGCGCATGGGCGTGCCAGTGGGTTTTTGGCGCTCGGTCGGCCATTCGCACAACGCCTTCTTCTCGGAAAGCTTTATGGACGAGCTGGCCGCCGAGACCAAGCAGGACCCGGTGGCCTTCCGCAGCGCGCTGCTCAAGGACGCGCCCCGCTACCTGGCCGTGCTGAAGCTGGCGGCGGAGAAAGCGCAATGGGGCACGCCCCTGCCCGCAGGCCGCGCCCGCGGCGTGGCCTTGCACGAATCCTTCGGCAGCATCGTCGCCGAGGTGGCCGAGGTGTCGCTGCAAGACGGCAAGCCGCGCGTGCACCGCGTCGTGGTGGCCGTGGACTGCGGCACCGTGGTCAACCCCAACACCGTGGCGCAGCAGATGGAAAGCGCGGTCATCTTTGGCCTCACCGCCGCGCTGTACAGCAAGATCGACATCAAGGACGGTGCAGTGCAGCAGACCAGCTTTCCCAGCTACCCCATGGTGATGCTGGACCAAGCCCCGGTGGTGGAGACCTGGATCGTCCCCAGCACCCGCGCGCCCGCCGGTGTGGGCGAGCCCGGCGTGCCGCCGCTGGCGCCGGCTGTGGCGAACGCGCTGTTTGTACTGACGGGCAAGAGGGTGCGGCGACTGCCCTTGGCAGCCTGATAACCAAAGGCTTTAGAGGCGCTATCAATTAGGTAGCGCAATAGGCATGTTCCACGAGGGCTAGCGGCCAGTTTTCCAAATGTGACTGGGCGCAAAACGCAGTTGCCCTGGTGGCGCCCCAGGCGTACACTGGCCTTCGGCTGCAGACACCCGCGCGGCACGTAACGCGCCTCGCCACGGAGGTACTCACCATGCATACGACCGTCGCACGTTCGCTGCTGATTGGGCTGCTGCTTCCGTGCGCAGACGGTATGGCGCAGACAATGCCCACCCTCATCCAGAACAGCACGGGCTACACCCTCAGGATTCCCTACCTGGAATTCAGCCCCGGCGGCACCAAGCAGGCCTACACGGCCAAGGCCACGACCACCGATTTGTCCAGCTTTAGCGCCGATGCGGGCTCGGTCGCGTCCGTCGCCGTGCAAGCCGGCATCAGCAACTCCACCACGCTGCAGCAAAGCGGCAGCACCTATGTGCTGGCCTTTCCCTACGTAGAGGTGGATGGCTTGGCCCCGGCCTACAGCGCAAGCCTCAGCAGCACCAACCTGACGCAGTGGAGTGTGGTGCCCAGCTCGGTGGCCGTGGTGGCCACGTCCAACACACTGGCCCCGCCCACCGGTGTGGCCGCCAGCAACCCCAATGTGCAAACCGTGGGCGCTTTCAGCTTTGGATCGTCCAGCAAGCTCAGCGCCACCTGGACCGCGCCTACCGGCTTTACCGTGCACCACTTCGAGGTCATAGGCACGGAGTCCGTGGGCGGCACACGCACCAGTGTCAGCGCCAACGCGGGCGACACGTCTGCCACGCTGACCGGGCTCAAGGCCGCCACCGCCTACCGCGTCA
Organism: Rhodoferax sp. GW821-FHT07G04; assembly: GCF_059418585.1. NCBI lineage: Bacteria > Pseudomonadati > Pseudomonadota > Betaproteobacteria > Burkholderiales > Comamonadaceae > Rhodoferax > Rhodoferax sp. GW821-FHT07G04. The sequence continues at coordinate 400,567 of NZ_JBWKQD010000003.1, read as the reverse complement.
TGGTCCGGGCCTGCCAGAACGCCGCCTGCAGCCTCTATGGCGCCGCGGCACCGGTGAGCGCCACCACGGCCACCGAATACTGGCAACTGCAAGGCAGCGGCGCCAGCGTCGGCGGCCTGACCAAAGTGGTAGCCGACAGCAACGCCCGCCTCAGCGCCACGCGCATTGGCGGCGACGCCGGCACGGCCAATGCAGGGCGGGTGCAGTTCTACTACGGACCCATGGCCAGCCCCTCGTTGTCGGTCGCGGTGGGCAGTGCGGTGGCCACCGCCGCCACGCCCAGCAGCTACCTCAGCTTTACCAGCAAAGTAGGTAGCTCCGGCCTGGTCACGCCGGCTGCATCTTCCGCGCCGCGCGACATTGCCAGCATCGCCACCGGCCAGGGCGTGCCACTGGCAGCCAACCTGGGCAACAAAATCCGCCTGTTTTTTGAAGCGACTGGCAGTGACAACAAGACACGCATCTTTTCCATCGATAGCAAAGACGGCTTTGTGGGTCAGGACTTCAACAGCGGCGCGGCGCTGACCTGCGCCACCGACGCCGATTACGCCAGCACTGGCGGCTGCGCGCCCACGCTGGTGATCGGCGTGGAAGGTGATGCCAACGGCGTGAGCAACTTGCGCATCAAGAATGCGCGCCAGAACAAGGTCGCCTTCCCCACGCAGGCCGACTGGCGCTGGGATGGCGCGCCCGGCGCCTTCATGGTGTTCACGACCGACAGTGTGAGCAACTGTAGTGCAGTGCAGCAAAACCATGGCTACGCGGTTTGGGACGGCACGCGCTGGAACGTGCGCTACCGCGCCGACGGTTGCCCCAAGCTGTTCACCAGCGCCCAGGCCTGCCTGCCGATGCACCTGGGCGGCGCGCGCTACAAGATGTATTGCGGCGACCCGTCCATCATGGCGGGCAAGGTCACTGGCTCCAGCCTACCCTTCCTGGGGCCCAAAAAGCTGATGTACGCCGACGGTAGTGGCACGGGGGCCGATGCTACGGTGGAGTTTGAGGATTGGGAAGCCCAGACTGCCTCGCGCGACATCCACTTTCTGTGGCCGGACGGCACCAAGCTGGACGACCGGGCCGAGGGCTATATCGACGACTACCACTTCCTGGCGCCCACCGGCAGCCTGGACCTGCAGGTGGGCTACCTGACCATCACCGACGGCTCCGTCGTGCCTTTTGGGGTAGCGGCCATCCTGCTGAACCCCTGAATAGACGCCTGCTTTCGGCAGGCGCTCCCCTATCAGAATAAGTAGTAGCAGTCTGGCAAAAACTGTCGCAGAATGTGATCCAGTAGGCTCGTGCAGACCATGCCACGGCGGCAGATGGTGTGCGGCTTACGGCTCGGGGGGCAATAACATGATGCTATTTGCCGACGAAGACGATTCCACGCTGCTGGTCTCTCCCGATTGGCGGCCCAAGGACACTTGGTGCGTGCTGATGGTCGACGACGATGCCGTCGTGCACACCGTAACCCGACTGGCCCTGCGCGGCTACGAATTCCGGGGCCGATCACTCGAATTCATCAGCGCCTTCTCTGGCGAAGAAGGCCGACAGGTTTTCGAAGACCGCGATGACATTGCCGTGGCCCTCGTAGACGTGGTGATGGAACGCGACCGGGCCGGCCTGGAGCTGGTGGACCATGTGCGCCACACACTGAACAACCACCGCACCCGCCTCGTCCTGCGCACCGGTCAAGCTGGCTTGGTCAACCCACAAAGAGGCATAGACCAGTACGAGATCGACGACTACCGGGAAAAGACTGAGCTGACGATCCAGAAGCTGAGGGCACTGTTGGATAGCCAACTGGGGGCGTACCAGGTGTCTGAGCTGGTGCAGTAGGCGCGTCGGGTCAGGCGTCGCCAACACCCGTGCTGGCGGCCTCAGACGCACCGGACTGCCGGCGCAACTGCGCAAGCCCATCCAATGCCCGCTGGCTGGACGCTTGGCGCGGGTCATTCAACTGTTGCCGGATGCTGAGCGCCTCGGAGAAGTGGGCGTGGGCTTGGTCCCAGCGACCTTGTTCGACCAAGCTACGACCCCAGTGCTGCAAGACAAAGGATTGCAGGCGCAGCCAGCCTCCCGCGCAGCTCAGCGCCAAAGCCTTGGCGAAGATATTGTCGGCCTCGTCCCGGCGGCCCAAGTACTGCAAAGCGGTCGCGTAGGCATTCCAAAACCAGCCAGCGGGCTCCTCGGCAGGAAGTGACTCGGCCAAGGCGCAATGCTGCTGCATGACCTGCAGCGCCTGGGCCTCTTGCCGGGCCGTGGTGAGCATGCCGCCCAAGTCGCCCGCGTGGTCCACGATAGCCACCGACGCACCGGCCTCGACAGCTGCGGCCAATTGGGTGCGCATTTCTCGGATGCTGGCTTCTAGGGCGCTTGCATCCGGTGCGCCGAAACGCTGGAACTCGGTGGGTGTTGTAGGCCTGCCTTGGTCAGTGGATTGAGGGACAGTCTCACCCTCAGGCCGGTCTCTGGCAACCAGGGCCAAGTAGCTTTCAACGGTGTTGCCTCCAAGTGGCTTCACCATGACCCGCACGGTGACCACCCGCGCGCCCATTTGCGTGCCCGGCCGGTCACGCAAAGGCACATAGCCCTGCGCCGCCCAAAAGCGCTCGGCCCGCGTGTTACCCACGACAACGCCCAGGCGCATCCAGGCCGCACCGCCTTCTACCGCCCACTGCTCCAGCCCCGCGTAAAGGGTCTGCGCATCGCCGGAGCCATGGCGCGCGGTCGCCACGATTAAGGTTCCGATATGAAACACAGAGACGGCCAACAGATCCGTGACGACGTTTGCCATGGCGACCAGTGCGCCTTGGCGATCCGCATAACCGACAACCCATTTTTTCGTGAACTGCATCCCCGCTGGCAACTCACGCGTGATTTCTTCCAGAGCCTCGCCCGGACCCGCGGGCTCACCGCAAGTGCTTAGGAAGTAGGCCGGGTTGTCGTCGAAGAATGTTTGTAGAAGCGGTGCCTGATCGGCCGACAGCTCGATGACGCTGAGGTCTGGGATGGGAGAGGTGGGCAAAGTGAGTGTTGGCATCTTGATCGTTCTCAGGTGTTGATCAGCATGGAGCTGTCGGCAAGCGGCAATATCTAGCGCTCCAAAGGCACCGCAGCCGCCATCACCGGGTCCGCATACGCCACACCGCCAAACCAGAAGTCTTTGGTGCCCACGTCCACGAAACCCCAGCGCTGATAAAAATTGCGTGCAACCTCGTTGCGGTCGTAGACACCCAGCCAGATCGTTTGGCAATCCGCCTGCCGCGCCACCGCATGCGCGGCGCGCATCAGGGCTGCGCCATAGCCCTTACCAACAACAGCTTGGCGCAGGTACAGCCGGGCTAGCTCAATGGGCGCAGGACCGCTGACGCAGGGTGGAGGCTCGGAACGCGTGACATGTGCATACCCCACGTACTGCCCATCGCCCTCGGCCAAGGCCACCAGCAATACAGACGCCGGGTCTTGCACCATGCGCGCGACGGTCTCCGGCCTGAAGGCCTCTGCCACATAGGCCTCTATGTCGTCCGCGTTGTCGAGCAGGCGGTAGGCATCGCGAAAGGTGTCGCTTGCCAACTCCACCAGCGCATCCACGTCGTTCAGTGTGGCTTGGCGAATGATGAGAGGCTGGGTATACATGGGGCATGTGGTGCGAAGGTGCCGCAGTTGTACCAGAATGGGGTGAACCGAGGAACCTGCAATGAACAACAGCACTAAGTATGTAGCAGCTTACGCCGGCGCCTTGGTCGCGATGGTGGCACTGGACGCGCTGTGGCTGGGGTTGATTGCCAAACCCTGGTACCAAGAAGGCATTGGGCACCTGATGGCCGGGCAGCCCAAAGTTGCCGCAGCGGCCTCGTTCTACATGGTGTATCCGTTGGGCCTGGTCATCTTTGCCATCAAACCGCAAACGGGCGGTGCGGGCTGGGGCCCGACGATGGCACAGGCTGCGCTATTTGGCTTCTTCACCTACGCAACCTACGACCTGACCAACCTGGCCACACTGAAAGACTGGCCGATGGACCTGGCACTGATCGACATGGTGTGGGGCGCCTTGGTCAGCGCTGCGGCCGCCATGGGTGGCAAGGCCGCAATGGACAAGACCAGTCGGAGCTGATCCGTTTGTTTTCTGGCTAGCTGAAGACGGCATCGCCGGTGTGTGCGCCGCAGCACGGAGGTGGGTGCCCGCCTGGCAGATGATCGGTCCCCATGGTAAATAGCTTGTCAGGGCGCGGTGCGCTGTCTTCGGTTGCGGCGATGTGCGTGCAAACCTTCCGCGCCTGGTCAGATGACTACGTGCCCAGCATGGGCGCAGCGCTAGCCTACTACACCATGTTTTCGCTGGCACCGCTGCTGCTGATTGTGGTTGCAATAGCGGGATTCGTCTTTGGCCAGGATGCCGCGCGGGGCGAGATAGAGGCGCAGCTGCGCTCCCTGGTCGGCGAAGGCAGCGCCGTGGCGGTGCAAGAGCTGCTCAAAAGCGTACGCAGACCGGCACCCGGTGTGGCGGCGACGCTGGTGGGCCTGGGGCTGTTGCTGGTCGGTGCGACAACGGTCTTTGGCGAACTGCAAGACAGCCTCAACCGCATCTGGAAAGTTTCCGTGCCCAGCAAGGTGGGGGGCTGGATCAAGCTGGTGCGCACGCGCTTGTTGTCGTTTGGCATGGTGCTGGCGCTGAGCTTTCTGTTGATCGTCTCGCTATTGGCCAGCGCCGCTCTGGCGGTGGCTGGGCGGTGGTGGGGGCCGGCCTTCGGCCAATGGGTTGTCTTGGCCCAGACCGTCAATGCGGTGAGCAGCTTTGCCGTGGTTGCCGCGTTGTTTGCGTTCATCTACAAGGCCATGCCCAATGTACATATCCGCTGGGGCGACGTATGGGTTGGCGCTGTGGTGACGGCCACGCTTTTCACAATCGGTAAATACCTGATCGGACTCTATATTGGCCATAGCTGGGTGGTCTCTGGCTTCGGCGCGGCGGGTTCACTGGTGGTCGTGATGTTGTGGGTGTACTACTCGGCACAGATATTTCTGATCGGCGCGGAGTTCACATGGATCTACGCCAATACCTATGGCTCACGCCGCCCAGAGCGCGTTCACCCTAGTACGGGGCCGATGCGCCAGCACTACCTGGATACTATCAAATAGCTAGCACCAACCCTTTATTTCACGAGGGCTAGCGACAAATTCCCTAAAGTGCACCCTCACCACAGCACCTGCAGCGAGCCCTGCACCACCCGGTAACCCCGCGTGCCCATGGCGCGTGCTTCCGCCTCGTCGTGGGTGACCAAGAGTGCGGCCATGTTGAACTCAGCAATGCGCTGGCGAAACTCTTCACGCAGTTGCAGGCGCATCTCGGCGTCTAGCGCCGAGAAGGGCTCGTCCAGCAGCAGCACGCGCGGGCGGGTGATCAGTGCACGGGCCAGGGCTACGCGCTGCTGCTCGCCGCCCGATAGCTGGGTCACACGGGCGCGGGCAAAGGCCTGCAGGCCGAAGCGTTCCAGCATGGCGCAGGCCTGCGCGCGCGCGTCGGGCTTGCGAAGGCCCTGCTCCACCAGGCCAAAGGCCACGTTGTCTTGCACGTCCAAGTGGGGGAAGAGCGCGAAGTCCTGAAACATCAGCGCAAAGTGGCGGCGCTCAGGGGCCTGGGTGGTGATGTCTTGCCCGTCGAAGCACACGCGGCCCGCATCTGCGGGCTCCAAGCCCGCCACAATCTTGAGCAGCGTGCTCTTGCCGCTGCCCGACGGCCCCAGGATGGCCACGGTCTCGCCCGGAGCAACGCAGAGGCTGACGTCGCGCAGCAGAGCCCGTGCATGCCAGTTTTTGGAAAGTGTGTGCAACTCAAGCATGGAGAAAATCCTTGGCATCGGGATCGCTGGCGTCGCCCGCCACAGGCGCAGCCCACTCAATCACCACAAAGGCCAGCAGCGCCAGCGCCATCAGCAGACAAGACAGCACCAGCGCCGCATCGCGGTTGGTGGCGCCAGGGCGCCCCAGATGCTCATAGACCAGCGTGGTCAGCGTGGCCCACTCAGGGCGCGACAAAAACAGCGTGACGGCAAACTCGCCGACGGCAGTGGCCGCCGCAAACGCCATGCCGCGACGCAGCGCTGGGCGCAGCAGCGGCAGCGTCACGCGCCAGAACACACGCCATGGCGAGGCACCCAGCACGCGCGCAGCCTGTGCCAGATGCACCGGCATGCTGTCCAAACCTGCGGCCAGGGACTTGGCGACGAAGGGATAGGCCAGCAAGGCATAGGCACACACCAGCAAGCCCAGGCTGGCCGTCCACTGCGGGTACAGCAGCAAAAGGCCGAAGGCCACCATGACGGGTGACACCACGAAGGGCAAAAACACCAGTGTGCGCAGCAGCAGGGACCGTCGCGCGGCCATAGCATGGGCCACACCCAGCACCGTGGCCAGGGCTACGGCCAGCGTGGTAAAGCGCAGGCTGTTCCACAGCGCGGCCAGCGTGTCCGCATCCCACAGCACGCTCCAGGCCATGGCACCCGCTGCCACAGCACGCCAGACGATGGCCAGCAGGGGCGCTGCGCAGAACAATCCCAACACCAGCAAAGCCGCCCACAGGCTGATCCACTGCCAGACACCCTGGGGCCTGCGCCGAGCCATGGTGTCTGCACGCGCCGGTGTGGCCAGACGCCGTTCAATGGCGGCATAGGCCAGGGCGACCAGGCCGGTCAGCCCAACCATCCACAGCGCCAGCGATGCGGCCTGCGCCAGTTGCAACTCGTGCGCGACCAGTGTGTATATCTCCACCTCCACCGTGGCATAGGTCTGCCCGCCCAGCACCAGTGCCAGGCCAAAGCCGCAGGCGCAGTACAAGAACACCAGGCACATAGCCGACGCCAGCCACGGCGCAATGGCCGGCCACTCGATGCGCACAAACACCCGCCACGGCGTAGCACCCAGCGTGCGCGCCGCAGCCATGCGGGAGGCGCTGACCTGGCCCAGCGCTTCGGTGGCCGCACGCACCACCAGGCACAGGTTGAAGAACAGGTTGCCGTAGACCAGTAGCCAGGGGCCGCCTTGCAGGTCGGGGCCACCCCAGGTATGCAGCAGGCCTTGCGGCCCCAACAGGGCCAGCACACCCATGGCAGCCACCAGCGTGGGGACGACAAAGGGCAGCATCAGTGCGCGCAGCACCAGGGTGCGGCCGGCAAATTCAAACCGCGCCAAGATCCAGGCCACGGGCAGGCCCAAGGCCAATGCGGCCACGCAGCACACGGCCGCCTGCAGCAAAGACCAGCCCAGGCGCCAGCGCAGGTAGTCGTCTTGCAGCGGCGCCAACAGCGAGACCTGCCCACCCTCCAGCAGCAAGCGCAGCGCAGGCGCCACCAGCACCACCAGCAAAAAGCCCAGTGGAACGGCGGCAACAGCCCAGCGTGCGCGGTGGGTCACGATGGCTACTTCAACACCACTTTGGTCCAGCGCTGCACCCACTCTACGTTCTTGTCAGCCATCGCCTGCCCGGGCGGACTGTCGTGGGTGCTGGGCTCGACTGCGTGGCGCAGCGCATCCACGCGCGAGACCGCAGGGTCAGCGGGAAACATCCACATCTCGGTCTGCAGGCCCTGCTGCGCCGCGGGTGAGCGCAAGAATTCAATGAAACGGACGGCCGCTGCGCGCTCCTTGCCACCCTTGACCAGAGCCACGCCCTCCACTTGGCGGAATACGCCACCAGGCAGCGACAGGCTGGCCGTGGGTGGCTCGGCCAGCTTGGTCTTGCTGAAGAACAGCTCGGCGGCCGGGCTGCTGGCGTAGCTGACCACCAGCGGATAGGCACCGCCGCTGTGGGTGAAGTCGGTGTAATAAGCCTCGCTCCAACCCTTGGCGACTTTGACGCCATTGGAGCGCATGCGGGCCCACCAGGCAAAGGCTTTTTCCTCGCCCAAGGCGCCCACCGTGGCCAGCAAAAAGGCGTTGCCGGGGCTGGAAGTAGCGGGGTTCTGAACGACTAACAACTTGGCATAGGCAGGTTGCACCAAGTCATCCAGCGATTTGGGCAGGGCCAGACCCTTCTTCGCAAACCAGGCCTTGTCGTAGTTGAGCGTGACATAGCCATAGTCCACCGGCACCAGGCCCGTGGGCAGGCTGACATTGGAGGCACCTGGGGCAGGCTTTGCCGACGGACCTTCGTACGCATCCAGCACCTGCGCGCCCAGGGCCTTGCCCGCCAGCACGTTGTCGATGCCAAACACCACATCGGCAATCGGGTTGGCGCGGGTCAGTATCAGCTTGTTCAGCATCTCCCCCGCATCGCCCGCCTTGGTGATGCGCAGTGTGACGCCGGCGTCTTTCTCGAACTGGGCCAGCAAGGGCTTGGGCAGCGCGAAGGACGCGTGGGCCAGTACGCGCAGCTCGGCAGCGTGAACTGCAGCCCCGTTCAGCGCAACCAGCAAGCCAACGATGGCCTTGCCTACCAACACAATCATTCCTTTTTTCATTGGGTTCCACTTTTCATGTTGGGTCGGCGCAAAGGCATCATGCTTCTTCCACCACGTCCGTCACCATGCCCCATTTCGCAAACTCGGGCGCAAAGTCGGCCAGTGCATGCAGGCTTACGCAGGGGTAGGCGCCGCTGGTCATGGGCTCGCCACCGGCCAAGCGCCGTGCCAGCAGGGTGGCGGCCATGCAGGGGATCTCGGGGCCGTGGCCATTGTCGGCCGCAATATGCCATGCGCGCTTGGCGGCTTTGCCGGCAGCATCCAACCCCGACACACGCACCACCATGCCGCCCAGCGCCGAGCCCAAGGGGTCGAACAGCTTGGCGCTAGCATTCAGCACACCCGCCAGCGCCGCAGGGTTTTTCAGCAAGCCTATGCGGCGCAGCCACGCCAAAAAGGCGAACGCACGCTGCGACAGCCCAACCTCCAGCGCGGCCCTGAAGTCCACGCGGTCACGCACGCGGTAGTGCGTGGGGAACAGCTCTAGATCGGGGATATCGCACAGCGCCGCCAGCCGTGGCCGAAGGCGCTGGAACGCCACCCGCGTCGGGCGGGCCCATCCAATCTGCGTTTGCCACTGCCCGCCCCGCCAAACCTGGATGGGACCACCGCAGTAGCTGAGCACCGCGCGCAAGGTGGCCACGCCGCGTGGGGCGGTCTGGGCCGGGCCTATGCAGATGTCTAGCGTATCCATGCGCTGCCAGCCGGCGCACAGCGCATCCACTACGGCCGACGACAGGGCTGGCACCGTGCTGGCGCCGGTAATGGCGACGCGGCCTGCTGCGGTGAAGGCTCTGTGTAGAGCTGCAGAAAAGTCACAAACAAACCGCCGGCCATCGGCCAGGTCGATGTAGTGCACACCAGCCTCTGCGCAGGCCTTTGCAACACCATAGTCCTGGCCCTGGAACGGCCCCGCCGTATGGATCAGCAGGCCCACACCCTGGTCGCGCAGCGACCGCACAAAGCCCACGCCGTGCATATCCACCGCAACACCCCGCGCACTGCCGCCCGGCAGCGCCGCGGCAAAGGCGGCGGCTTGCGTCCCATCACGCCCGGCCACCAGCAACTGGATGCGTGCATCACCGGCCAGCGCGCGGCAGATGCGCGCGCCAAAATTTCCGTAGCCCCCCAACACCATGACGTTCATCGCTGTATTGTCCCTCTAAGAGCCTGTTCCAAATTGCCAACACTACAGGCCGGGCGCTGCGGCGAATCCCATCACAATCAGGCCATGTATTCACCGCTAGGGCCTTTGCTGCTCACTTTTTCCTGGCAGGAGCTGCGCCAACACCCGTGGCGCAGCGCTGCGGCCGTGGTGTCGGTGATGCTGGGCGTGGCGCTGGCATTTGCGGTGCATGCCATCAACGCCTCGGCCCTGGACGAGTTCGCGCAGGCGGTGCGCTCGGTCGGTGGCCAGCCAGACCTGGAGCTACGCGCCCGCGCCGGCCCCATGGCCGGCCTGGACCAGGCGCTGCTGGCCCGCATGCTGCACCATCCCGATGTGGCACTGGCCAGCCCCGTGTTGGAAATCAGCTCCCACGCGCTGAACACGAACACACCGCCCGCCACAACCAGTGGCATGAACCCGTCACCGCGGTTGCTGCTACGCCTGGTTGGCGTGGATGCCCTGCAAGTGGGCCAACTCAGCCCGGACTTGTTACCCCTGCCCGATGCCAACGCCGACCGCCTGGACATCTTTGCGCCCGACGCCGTGTTCCTGAATGCCAGCGCGCGCCGCCGCATCGTGGGCGACACCGTGCAATTGCAGTGGGGCCTGCAGATCAAGACCGTGCGCGTGGCCGGTACGGTGCGGGCTGCGGGGCCGCCGCTAGCCGTGATGGACATTGCCGCCGCGCAAGATCTGTTTGAAAAGGCGGGACGCCTGAGCCGCGTAGACCTGCGCCTGCGCGCGGGCGTGGACCGTGCGGCCTTTGTGCGCTCAGTGCAGGCGGCTTCAGACTGGCCGGCCAATGCCCAACTAGTCGAGCCGGGCGACACACTGGAACGCATGTCCACACTGTCGCGGGCCTACCGCGTCAACCTGACGGTGCTGGCACTGGTGGCCTTGTTCACCGGCAGTTTTTTGGTGTTTTCGGTGCTGGCACTGAGTGTGAGCCGGCGTGCACCACAGTTGGCCTTGCTGGGTGTGCTGGGCCTGACCGGTCGCCAACGCCTGCATCTGGTCTTGCTGGAGGCCTTGGCGCTGGGATTGGTTGGCAGTGCGCTGGGCATTGCCCTGGGCACCGGGCTGGCGGCCCTGGCCTTGCGCCTGCTGGGGGGTGACCTGGGGGGTGGCTATTTCTCCGGCGCAACGCCAGCCCTGCAATGGAGCCCCGGGGCGGCTGTGGTGTTTGCGGCCTTGGGCGTTCTGGCCGCGCTGGTGGGCGCCTGGTGGCCGGCCCGTTGGGCGCAGGGCCTGCCGGCTGCGCAAACACTGAAAGGCCTGGGCAGCGCGCAGACCACGCAAACCCATGGGCTGCTGGCAGCAGTCCTGATGGTTGGTGGCGGTCTGTTGGCAATGGCGCCGCCCGTGTGGGGTGTGCCGCTGGCCGCCTATGCCAGCGTGGGCCTGATCCTGGTAGGCGGCATTGCGGGCCTGCCATGGCTGGTGGGCGTGGTGCTCGACCGCGTGGCGCCCTGGGTGGCCCGGCAGCCCCTGCCCTTGCTGGCGGTTGAACGGGCCCGGCGGGTGCGCGGCAGCGCCGCCGTGGCGGTGAGCGGCGTGGTAGCCGCGCTGAGCCTGGCCGTGGCCTTGACGGTGATGGTGGCCAGCTTCCGAACCTCGATCACCCAGTGGCTGGACACCGTGCTGCCCGCTGCCTTGTATGTGCGCAGCGCCAGCAGTGCCAGCACGCAGGACACGGCCTACTTCGAGCCCGCCTTTGTGCAAGCCGCCGCGCGCCTGCCCGGTGTGCAGCGCATTGCCACGCAGCGCAACCAGCAGTTTCTGCCCGACCCCACCCAACCGGCCGTCACGCTGATCGCCCGCCCCCTCGCCGCCAGACCACCCCAAGGCGAGGACGGCCCACTTGGGGGGCAGCCCAGCACACGCAGTGGCAAGCGGGAGGGCGTGCTTGGCCTGCCGCTGGTGGGCGACCCGCTGCCCGTGCCACCCGGCCAGATCGGCATCTATGTCAGCGAGGCCATGGTCGACCTGCATGGCGCCCGCCCGGGCACGGTCTACGCACCCCTGTCTGAGCATTTCAAGGCGCTGGCCCTCGAAAAATATAACAGTACAGCTACTTTTTTCATAGCAGGCGTATGGCGGGACTATGCCCGGCAGTTTGGCAGCATCGCCATGGAGCAGGCCGACTTCGAGCGCCTGACCGGGGACCTGCGCGTCAACGACTTGTCGCTGTGGCTGGAGCCCGGCACGGACCTGCCCGCGCTGGAGCAGGCGCTGCGCCAACTGGCCAACCAGCAGGCGCATACGCCGGGTGGCGAGGCCGGGCGGTTGATGGACTTTGGCTCGGCAGGCGAGATACGCGCCACCACGCTGCGCATTTTTGACCGCAGCTTTGCCGTGACCTATTGGCTGCAGGCCGTGGCCATTGGCATTGGCCTCTTCGGTGTGGCGGCGTCCTTCAGCGCCCAGGTGCTGGCGCGGCGCAAGGAGTTTGGCCTGCTGGTCCACCTGGGCCTGACACGTCGCCAGGTGCTGCGCGTGGTCGCCGCCGAGGGCATGGCCTGGACGACGCTGGGTGCCCTGGCCGGCATAGGCCTGGGCCTGGCCGTGGCCGTGGTGTTGGTGCATGTGGTGAACCCGCAGAGCTTCCACTGGAGCATGGAATTGACACTGCCCGGCCTGCGCCTGGTGGCCCTGGGCGCGGCGGTCATCGTCGCTGGCACACTTACGGCCTGGCTGGCAGGCCGCGCGGCCGCAGGGCGCGATGCCGTGCTGGCTGTCAAGGAGGATTGGTAAGCAAGGTCATGTCCACACTGTTTGAGTTTTTGCCCATAGGCGCCTACCGTACCAACCCGCAGGGCGTGGTGCTGCGCGCCAATGCGGCCCTGGTGCGCATGAATGGCTACACCACCGAGGCCGAGTGGCTGGCCGTCATCAATGCCAACGCCCAGGCCTGGTATGTGGACCCTACGCGACGCCAGCAGTTGCGCGACTTGCTGGACCGGGACAACGCGGTCATCAATTTCGTCTCCGAGGTCCACAGCGCCCGGCGCGACGGCCGCATGTGGGTGCGCGAAGCCGCCCACGCGGTGCGCGACGCGGATGGCGTCTTGCTGTATTACGAGGGCACGATAGAGGACATCACGGCCCACCACCTGGCCCAACAGGCGCTGACGCACAGCGAGGAGCGATGGAAGCTGGCGCTGGAAAGCACAGGCGACGGCGTGTGGGACTGGTATGTGCAGACAGGCGTGGAGTTCTACTCGCGCCGCTGCAAAGAAATCTATGGCTTTGCCGAGGACGAGATTGCCGACCGGTCCGACGCGTTGGATGGGCGCACCCACCCTGAGGACCTGGCCCAGATGCAGCGCGACCGCGAGGCGCATTTCAACGGCGAGACCGAGACCTATACCAACGAGCACCGCATCCTGTGCAAGGACGGTAGCTGGAAATGGGTGTTGACCCGCGGCATGGTCATCAGCCGCGACACGCAGGGCCGGCCGCTGCGCATGATAGGCACACACACTGACATATCGGACCGCAAGAACGCTGAGGCTCAGGTGTGGAAGCAAGCCCACTTTGACACGCTGACCGGCCTGCCCAACCGGCGCATGCTGCGCCAGCGCCTGGACGAAGCCATCGCCGCCAGCCGGCAGACCCGCCATGAACTGGCGGTGCTATTCATTGACCTGGACCATTTCAAGGAAGTCAATGACACACTGGGCCACGACAACGGCGACCTGCTGCTGGTGCAGGCGGCCCAGCGTATCCTGGCCTGCGTGGGGGCTAACGACACCGTGGCCCGCATGGGCGGCGATGAGTTCACCGTGGTGCTGTGCGGCGCGCAGGGATCCGACGCGGTAGAGGCAGTGCTGCACGGCATTCTGGATAGCCTCTCCAGTGGCTTCCTGCTGGGGAGCGAGCAAGTCTTTGTATCGGCCAGCATAGGCGTGGCCTTGTACCCGCAGCATGCGGCCCTTGCCGAGGAATTGCTCAAGCATGCCGACCAGGCCCTTTATGTGGCCAAGGGCGCGGGGCGCAATCGGTTCAGCCGCTACACCCCATCCCTGCAAGAGGCGGCGCAACTGCGGGCCCGGCTGGCGGCTGACCTGCGGCTAGCCCTGCCCCAGCAGCAATTCGCCTTGGCCTACCAACCCATCGTGCACTTGGCCAGCGGCCGCGTTCACAAAGCCGAGGCCTTGCTGCGCTGGCAACACCCGCACCGGGGCCCCGTGAGCCCGGCGCAGTTCATACCTATTGCGGAATCCACGGGGCTGATCATTGGGATTGGTGAATGGGTGTTCCAGCAAGCGGCCCAGCAGGTGGCGCAGTGGCGCCAGCGCTTTGCGGCGGACTTTCAGATCAGCGTCAACAAGTCGCCGGTGCAGTTCCATAGACTGGATAAAAGCCAGGACGCCTGGGGTGCGCAATTGCAGGCCATGGACCTGGATGGCTCCAGCATCGCCATCGAAATCACCGAGGGCCTGCTGCTGGACACCAATGACGACGTGCGGCAGCAGTTGCATGCGCTGCGTGCCGCGGGCATGGCCATATCGCTGGATGACTTTGGCACGGGCTATGCGTCGCTGACCTATTTGCAGAAATTCGACATCGACTTCATCAAGATCGACCAGTCTTTTGTCCGCAACCTCACGCCCGCCTCGACCGATCTCGCCCTGTGCAAGGCCGTGATATTGCTGGCCCACGACCTGGGCATGCAGGTGGTGGCCGAAGGGGTGGAAACCGAACAGCAGCGCGACCTGCTGATGGCGGCCGGTTGTGATTTTGGCCAGGGCTACTGGTTTGCCAAACCCATGTCGGCGGAGGCTTTTGAAACCTTCATGCAGGGGCACAACCAAGGTCCGGCGCAAGCCGTTCCCTGAAGCAAGATGGCGATGCCTTGGCCCCCTACCCGGCTCCTACGCCGCCGCTTTCTCAGCACGATGGCGGGCGGCGTTGGCCTGGCATTGCATCCACTGGCGGGTGCCGAACCGGCGGCAACCCGCCTGGTCTTTCCACGGGATGCCGGCGCACATCCCCAATTCGCCACCGAGTGGTGGTATGTCACCGGCTATATCCAGGCGGAAGGTGCCGGTGCCGATGCGCCACCATTGTTTGGCTTCCAGGTCACCTTCTTTCGCAGCCGCATTGCCAAGACCCAGGCCATGCAGTCGCGGCTGGCAGCCCGCCAACTGATTTTTGCCCACGCGGCATTGAGCGACCTGCGCGGCAAGAAACTCTGGCACGACCAGCGCATGGCCCGTGCATCGGGAGAGGCACCGGGTGCCAATGCATTGGACACGGCGTCTGCCAGTCTGGAAGACACCGGCTTGGTGTTGAAGGATTGGCTGTTGCAACGCCAAGGCAGCGATCTGCGCGCGGAGGTGGCATCTGCGGACTTTTCGCTGGCGTTGACGCTGGGTGCCCGCCAGCCGGTGCTGCTGCAAGGGGAACAAGGCCTGTCGCGCAAGGGGCCGGACCCTCGGCAAACCAGCTACTACTACAGCCTGCCGCATTTGCACGTGGGAGGCACCGTGGCCCTACAGGGCAAGCGCTACGCCGTGGGCGCCGGCAGCACGGCCTGGTTGGACCACGAATGGAGCCAGGAGATGCTGCACCCGCAGGCGGTGGGTTGGGACTGGATAGGCATCAACCTGTTCGACGGCAGCGCGCTGACCGCCTTTCGCCTGCGCGACAAAACCGGTGGCGCGCTGTGGGATGGAGGCTCCTTCCGAGCCAAGGACAAGCTGTTCAACTTCAAACGCGGCGAGGTGGTGTTCCAACCCCTGCGGGTATGGAAAAGTCCGTTGAGCCGGGCCAGCTACCCGGTGGAGTGGATGGTGCGCACACCGGCGGATTTCTACACCGTGCGCGCCATGCTGGACAACCAGGAGCTGGACAGCCGCGCCTCGACCGGTGCCATCTACTGGGAAGGGCTGTGCGAGGTGTGGGACAGCAACCAGAAACTGGTGGGCCGCGGCTACCTGGAGATGACGGGTTACGCTGCGGCGATCCGTCTGTAAACCGGAGGCCCAAAAGCAAAAACCCGCACGAGGCGGGTTTTTGCTTTTGGGGGAAGCAACCGGGTTTCTGTTACTTCAGAGACAGCACCCAGGCGACCAGCTTCTTGGCTTCGGCATCGTTGACCTGGGCATTGGCAGGCATCGGCACGGGGCCCCATACGCCAGAGCCGCCCTTGATAACCTTGGCAGCCAAGGCATCGGCAGCCTTGGCATCGCCGGCATACTTCTTGGCCACGTCTTTGTAGGCGGGGCCTACCACTTTCTTATCGATTGCGTGGCAGGCCATGCAATTCTTGGCCTTGGCCAGTGCCTCATCCGCAAATGCTGGGCCGGCGGCCGCCAGCGTGGCAGCGACGGTCAAAACAGCCAAGATACTATGTTTCATGTCTTTTCCTTGAGGTTTGTGGGGTGCTCTTGCGGATGCGCCGCAAGTTCTGAACGGGCTTGGGGGTTTCGTGGTTGACCACGACACCTGTAAAGAATAGCAGAAGCGCCGGGTAAACGCCCCGCGCCGCCTATGATTCGGGCTTGCATTTTCGCTTGCCTCTTGCGCCTTAGCCCCCACTTACCCCGCCATGACCACCGAACGCCCCAAATCGCAAACCCCTAAATCACTATCGGGCCTGCTCCCCTTTCTACGCCCCTACCGCGGCCGCATTGCACTAGCCTTTGTGTTCCTGGTGCTGGCCGCCATGGCAACGCTGGCCTTTCCCATTGCCCTGCGAAGCCTCATTGATGGCGGCCTGGTCCAGGGCGACCGGGGCGATCAGCTCATGGCCATGCGCGAACACTTTGGCATGCTTTTCGGCGTGGCGGTCGCACTGGGGATCACTTCCGCGGCACGCTTCTACATGGTGAGCTGGCTGGGTGAGCGGGTCACAGCCGACCTGCGCAACGCGGTCTACAGCCACGTGCTGCAGCAAAGTCCGGAATTCTTTGAAACCACGCAAACCGGGGAAGTGTTGTCGCGCCTGAGCGCCGATACCACGCTGGTGCAGACCGTGGTCGGCTCCTCCCTGAGCATGGGCTTGCGCAACCTGGTGATGGGCATCGGCGCCTTGGGCGTGCTGGTCTGGACCAACCCCTATGTGATGTTCCAGGTGCTGGGGGTGTTGGTGCTCATCGTGCTGCCCAGCGTGTGGTTCGGCCGGCGGGTGCGCAAACTCTCCCGAGCCAGCCAAGACCGGATTGCCGACTCCAGCTCCATCGCCGCCGAGATTCTCAACGCCATTCCGGTGGTGCAGAGTTACACCGCTGAAGGGCGGGAGACGCAGCGTTTTACTGCCTCGACTGACAGTGCCTTTGACACGGCCGTGCGTCGCGCACGGGCACGCTCGGTGCTGGTGGCCTTCATCATCATTGCCACCTCGGCAGCGCTGCTGTGGGGCTTGTTTCAGGGTACGCAGGCCGTTGTGGCGGGGCGCATCACGGCCGGGCACTTGGGGCAAACGGTGGTCTACGTCATCATCCTGGCCAGCGCCTTCGCGATCCTGGGCGAGGTCTATGGCGACCTGCTGCGCGCAGCTGGTGCAACCGAACGGCTGGTCGAGCTGCTGGAGACCCAATCGCCCATAAGCTCTCCAAAGAATCCGGCGCTAGCCCTCGTCCCCGCTACTGGAAGCGCTATCAAATTCGAAGCAATCGATTTCAACTACCCATCGCGCCCGCTGCAAAAGGCCTTGACTGACTTCACGCTGGACGTGCAGGCCGGCCAGACCGTGGCCATTGTGGGCCCCAGCGGTGCGGGCAAGAGCACGGTGTTCCAGTTGCTGCTGCGCTTCTACGATCCAGCGCAGGGGCGCATCGTGCTGGACGGCGTCAGCACACGGGAGATGTCGCTGGAATCGTTGCGCCAGCGCATCGGCATCGTGCCGCAGGACGCGGTCATTTTTTCCAGCAGCGCGATGGAGAACATTCGCTATGGCAAACCTTTGGCAACGGATGACGAGGTGAAAGCCGCCGCCAAGGCCGCGTTTGCCGACGATTTCATCAACGCCCTGCCCGAGGGCTACAACACCTTCCTGGGCGAACGGGGCGTGCGTCTGTCGGGCGGGCAGCGCCAGCGCATCGCGATCGCACGCGCCATGCTGAAGAATCCGCCCCTGCTGCTGCTGGACGAAGCCACCAGCGCCTTGGATGCCGAGAGCGAACGGATGGTGCAAGCCGCACTGGAATCCGCGATGCGGGGCCGCACCACGCTGGTCATTGCGCACCGGCTAGCCACCGTGCAGAAGGCCGACCGCATCGTGGTGCTGGACCATGGGCGGCTGGTGGAGCAAGGCACCCACGCCGAACTGGTGACCCACGGCGGAGTCTATGCGGGCCTGGCAGCCCTGCAGTTCAACGCCTGATCACCTCTTGGCCACGGGCTTGAAAATGCTGCACCGCACCCGTAGAATGGACTTATCCACACTGGGAGTTCGCCATGGACATCAATGCAGTCAGCAAACCAGCGGTCCAGCCGGCAGCTGCGCCCAAGCGCACGGCTGAAGCCCAGCACAAGCCAGAGCGTGAAAACAGCGCCAAACCTCAGGAAAACGAATCCGCCCGCAAAGCGGCGCTGGCCCAGCAAAACAAGCCGGTAATTAACACCCAAGGGCATACTACTGGGCGCCATTTGAACGTCACGGCTTAGCCGAATTCGTCGCAGACCGGAGCGAGGGGCATGGTCGCCATCACCGCCACCAACAGCACAACGCAATCTCTCCAGCTCAGCCTGGGACGTGCGCGCTTGGAGCAGGCGCGCCGGGAAGCGGACCAGGCCGAGGCAGCAGCCAAAGACTTGCGGGCGCAAGCGGATGACGCGGAACGCCAGGCGCAAGATAGCCAGGAGAATGTGCGCAAGGTGGCGGACCGCAATCGGCGCGACGAAGCGACCTACTCTGCACCACGAACCAGCAGTACATCCGAGGTGCCGCTGAAAGTCCAGAATTTAATTGAAAAGATGTACGCTGCGACCAGCGAGCAGCGTGCCAAGAGCGGCAACCCGCTCAAGGTGGATGCCAAGGCCGCTCCCGTCGTCAACATCCAAGGCCAGAGCACGGGCCGCATTGTGAACGTCACCGCTTAGCTACCCTACCCACCACGGAGGGCAGCTGTTAATGGCTATTGCAGAGGGCCCTTCAAGGCTGCAGGCAGTGGGAAGGCTAGCACGTCGATACCTTCATCAGCCAGTGCATGGGTTTCTTCCAGCGTAGCCGTTCCCCGAATACTCTGCGCTTCTTTTTCGCCATAGTGCATCTTGCGGGCCTCTTCGGCAAACTGGCCGCCCACATCAGTGGTCTCTGCCAACACCTTGCGCACCATCGTCAAAAATGCCTCGGCTGGCGTCGTAGTTGGGGCGTTAACCGCCACGCCCTGCCCCTGGGCGGACGACTCCTCTGCGCGACCCGCTATTGGGGCGCCGCGCAGGCCCGACAAAGATAGACGCGGCGCGCTGAGTTTCTTGGTGACGGACGGATCCCCACAAATAGGGCACTGAACCAGCGAGCGCTGACTCTGATCCACATAGTCAGCCTCAGACCCAAACCAGCCCTCGAATACGTGGCCTGTTGCGCATTGCAGGTCCAGGACTTTCATAGGTTCAGATCGTGAGGGAGTCAGGGGACAGTTGCCGCAAGGCCACCGAATCTCCCTAACGCGCTATCAGGTTCCCAGCATCTGGCGGATGGCATTGCCGCAGAGCAGCAACAAGCCACCAGGGAACATGCCCAACACCAGGACCAGAGCGCCGTTGACGCACAGGACCAAGCGCACATCCAACGGGGCCACCACACTGCTAGCAGTGATGGGTTCATCGAAGTACATGACCTTGATGACACGCAAATAGTAGAAGGCGCCAATCAGCGACATCAGCACCGCAAACACCGCAATGCCCATGTGGAAGGCTTGACCGGAAGCCACCAGTGCCTGCAACACCGCCAGCTTGGCATAGAAACCGACCAAGGGGGGGATACCGGCCAGCGACAACAGGCACACAGCCATGACACCGGCATACAGAGGGCTGCGTTGGTTCAGGCCAGCCAAGTCGGCAATCTCTTCGGTTTCAAAACCTTCTTGGGACAGCAGCAGCAAGATGCCGAAGCTTGCCAACGTGGTCAGCACATAGGTGATGACGTAGAACATGGACGAGCTGTAGGCATTGGCCGTGAAGCTCAGGGAGTCTCCGCTGACAACGCCCGACATCACGCCCAGCAGTACAAAGCCCATCTGCGAAATCGTGGAGAACGCTAGCATGCGCTTGACGTTGGTTTGTGCAATGGCGGCCAGATTACCGACCAGCAAAGACCCCACCGAGAGCATCAGCAACATCTGTTGCCAGTCTAAGGCCAAGGGGAGCATGCCTTCGACCAGCAAACGCATGGTCATGGCAAACGCTGCCAACTTGGGTGCGCCACCAATCATCAGCGTGATGGCTGTTGGAGCGCCTTGGTAGACGTCAGGAATCCACATGTGGAAAGGCACGGCGCCCAGCTTGAACGCCAAGCCCGCCACGATGAACACCACGCCAAACACCAACACCTGGTGGCGAACCTGCCCTGAGGCGATGGCCTTGAAGATGGCTGTGATGTCCAAGGAACCGGTCGCCCCATACAGCATGGACATGCCATACAGCAAGAAGCCGGATGCCATGGCGCCCAGCACGAAATATTTCATCGCTGCTTCGGTGGCGGTCGCATTGTCACGGCGCAAGGCAACCAATGCATAGCTGGACAGCGTCAGCAACTCCAGGCCCAGATAGATGACAAGCAGGTTGTTGCCGGAAATCATCACCGACATTCCCAGCAAGGCAAAAATACTCAGCGTGAACAGTTCACCACCGCGCAACATGCCCCGGTGTGCCGAATAGGGACGGGCATAGACCAGGGTCACCATGACAGCAACGGTTGCAAAGCACTTGAGCCAGTTGCCCATGGGGTCGCTGACCACCATATTGCCGAAGCCGTAGTAGGTGGCACCACCCATTGCCAGATCGGCCTGCATCAAGGCCACAACGGCCAATGTCAGCATCGTGATGGCATAGGTCAGGCCGCGCAGCGGCGTCTTGACGCCCAGGTCCAGCAAGGCAATGACACATGCCATCGCCAGCAAAACCGCATCAGGGTAAGTCGTGATCCAACTGATTTTGTCAATCATCTTTCGTCTCTCAATTCAGTTTGATCAGTTCAATTTGGACACTGCTACATGCTTGAGCAACTGCGCCACCGAGGGGTCCATGACATCGGTGAAGATTTTGGGGTACACACCCATCCACAGCACCGCCGCCGCCAGCAACGCCATGGTCAGAAACTCGCGGGGGTTGATGTCTTTCAGTGCCTTCACATCGTCATTAGCGACGGGGCCCAAATAGACCCGTTTGAACATCCACAGCGTGTAAGCAGCGCCGAAAATCAGCGCAGAGGCAGCCGCAAAACCGACCCAGAAATTAAACTTCACGGCAGCCAGAATAACCATCCACTCCCCCACAAAGCCGGCTGTTCCTGGCAAACCGCAATTGGCCATTGCAAAGAACAGGGCAAATGCAGCGAATTTGGGCATGGTGTTGACCACACCGCCGTAGCTTGCAATTTCGCGCGAGTGCACGCGGTCGTACAACACGCCAATGGACAGGAACATGGCACCCGATACAAAACCGTGGGCAATCATTTGCACCAGACCACCGGACATACCCAGGTCGATAAAGATAAAGAAGCCCAGCGTCACAAAGCCCATGTGTGCCACCGAAGAGTAGGCCACCAGCTTCTTCATGTCCTGTTGGACCATGGCCACCAAGCCCACGTAGACAACGGCGGTCAGCGACAAGGCAATCATCAACCATGCCCACTCATGCGCCGCATCGGGCGCGATCGGCAACGAGAAACGCAGAAAACCGTAAGCCCCCAGCTTCAGCATGATGGCGGCCAGCACGGCGGAGCCACCGGTAGGCGCCTCCACGTGAACATCCGGCAACCAAGTGTGAACCGGCCACATCGGCACCTTGACGGCAAATGCCGCAAAGAAAGCAAAGAACAGAAGGGTCTGGCTGCTGCTGTCCAAGCGCAGAGCATGCCAAGTAGCCAGGTCAAAGCTGCCACCGGATTTGGTATACAGGAAGATCAGGGCCAGCAACATTAGCAGCGAGCCGAGCAAGGTGTACAGGAAGAACTTGAAAGCGGCGTAGATTTTGTTCGGACCGCCCCAGATACCGATGATCAGGTACATCGGGATCAACGTGGCTTCAAAGAACACATAGAACAGCAGGCCGTCCAACGTGGAAAAGACGCCGATCATCAAACCGCTCAGAATCAGGAAGGCAGCCATGTATTGGTTGACGCGGCGCGTGATGGCCTCCCAGCCGGCTATCACCACGATAACGTTGATGAAAGCGGTCAACAGCACAAACCACAGCGAGATGCCATCGACACCCAGGTGGTACTTCACATTGAAGCGGTCAATCCAAGCTGTGTTCTCCACGAACTGCATCGCAGCGCTCGACGCATCGAATTGCGTGTACAGCGGAATCGTGATCAAGAAGCTGATCACCGCGCCAATCAGGGCAACCCAACGCACGGCCGTTGCTTGCTCATCGCGCCCCAGCGCCAGCAAGACAAGACCGAACGCGATAGGCGTCCAAATCGCCAGGCTCAACAATCCCATTTTCTTCTTCTCCTTATTTGTTAAGCCATTCGCGGATTGAGGGGCCGGACACGAAATACGAAATCAAGACAAACATGCCCAAGATCATGACCAAGGCGTAGTGGTACAGGAAACCGGTTTGCAACTTGCGCACCACGCTGGAGATCCAACCCACCAGCTTCCAAGAGCCATTGACTAAGGCTCCATCGATGATGGCCTGATCGCCGCCCTTCCACAGGCCGGTACCCAACATGCGTGCGCCACGAGCGAGGATGTTTTCGTTGATCCAGTCGAGGTAGTACTTGTTTTCCAGCAGATTGAAGATTGGCATGAAGGTCTTCTTGATGGCTGCAGGCCACTCGGGCTTGACCATGTAGAAGACGTAGGACAAGCCGACACCCAACGCGGCCAGTAGTAACGGCAGGCTCAACAGCGCGTGGACAGCCATTTGCCAAGGAGTATGGAACGCATGGCCCAACTCTTCCATCGCCGGGTGCAATTCAGCATTGACGGCAATCGCGTCCTTAAAGAACTCACCGAATAGCATGGGCTCAATCGTCCAGTAGCCAATCAGCACCGATGGAATCGCCAGCAGCACCAAGGGCACGGTCACCACCCACGGAGACTCATGCGGACCATGGTGGTGGTCATCACCGTGGTGTCCATGGTCATCGCCATGGTGATCGTCGTGGTGCGCATCCGGGTTCTGGTCGAAGCGCTCCTTGCCGTGGAACACCAGGAAGTACATGCGGAAAGAATAGAACGCCGTCACGAAGACACCGGCCAAGACGGCGAATTTTGCAAAGCCAGCGCCCGGCAGATGGCTTTCCATCACCGCTTCGATGATGCTGTCCTTGGAGTAGAAACCCGAAAACAAGGGGGTTCCGATCAGTGCCAAGGAACCGAGCAGAGAGGTGATCCAAGTGATGGGCATGTACTTTCGCAGGCCGCCCATCCAGCGGATGTCCTGGTTGTGGTGGCAACCCATGATCACTGAGCCGGCGCCGAGGAACAACAGGGCCTTGAAGAACGCGTGGGTCATCAAGTGGAAGACCGCAACGGAGTAGGCCGAGGCGCCCAGGGCAACGGTCATATAGCCCAACTGGGACAGCGTGGAGTACGCAACCACGCGCTTGATGTCGTTCTGGATGATGCCCAGGAAACCCATGAACAGAGCGGTGATGGCTCCCACGACCATGATGAAGCTCAAGGCGGTATCGCTGAGTTCAAACAACGGCGACATGCGGGTCACCATGAAGATGCCGGCCGTCACCATCGTCGCCGCGTGGATCAGCGCGGAGATCGGTGTTGGGCCTTCCATCGAATCCGGCAACCACACGTGCAAGGGGAATTGGGCCGACTTGCCCATGGCACCAATGAACAGGCAAATGCAGATGACGGTGATCAGCATCCAATCCGTACCTGGCAGATGCAAGGCCGCCAACTCAGATGACTTGGCGAAAGCCTCGGTGTAGTTCAGGGTTCCGGCGAATGCCGCAATCAGGCCGATGCCAAGGATGAAGCCGAAGTCGCCCACGCGGTTGACCAGAAAGGCCTTCATGTTGGCAAAGATCGCCGTCGGCTTGTTGAACCAGAAGCCGATCAGCAGATAGGACACCAGGCCCACAGCCTCCCAGCCGAAGAACAGTTGCAACATGTTGTTGCTCATGACCAGCATCAACATGGAGAAGGTGAACAGCGAGATGTAGGAGAAGAAGCGGTTATAGCCCTCATCCTCTTCCATGTAGCCGATGGTGTACAAGTGCACCATCAAGGACACGAAGGTGACGACGCACATCATCATCGCGGTCAGGCCATCGACCAGGAAACCAATCTCCATTTTCAGGCCGCCAACGACCATCCAGGTGTAGAGGGTTTCGTTCAGTCGTGCCCCATCCACGGCAACCGACTTCAGTGTCATTGCCGACACGATGAAGGCAATCAAGACGCCCAGGATGGTGACGGAATGGCTGGCACGGCGACCGATCACATTACCACCGAATTGGGTCCCCAGTACGCCGGCGAGGATGGAGCCCACCAGCGGTGCCAAGGGCACCCATAGCAAAGTAGAGGCAGACAGGGTTTGACTCATATTCTTATTAACCCTTGAGCGTATTGAGTTCGTCCACGCTGATGCTGGACTTGTTGCGGAACAACAGCACCAGAATCGCCAAGCCAATGGCCGATTCGGCGGCAGCCACTGTCAAGATGAAAAACACAAAAATCTGGCCGTGCATGTCATGCAGGAAATGCGAGCAGGCGACGAAGTTCGTGTTCACCGCTAACAGCATCAATTCGATCGCCATCAGCAATACGATCAGGTTGCGACGATTCAGAAATATGCCCACTACCGACAGCGCAAACAGAATTGCGCCCAGGGACAAAAAGTGGCCTAGAGTCAATATCATGCTTTTTTCTCCACGGGTGCAGCAGTCTCTGCTGCAACAGGGGCCTGGGTCGTCGCGGCGTATTTGACCACCGACAGGCGATCCTTGGCCTTGACGCGCACCTGATCCGACGCGCTGATGAATTTCGAATCCTTGCGGGCACGCAAAGTCAGCGCAATGGCGGCAATCATGGCGACCAACAAAATGGCAGCAGCGACTTCCAGCGGGTACAGGTACTGGGTGTACAGCAGTTTGCCCAGGTCCTTGGTATTGGACGCATTGGCCACCACGGGGGCGGCAACTGCCGCTGTATTGGATTCCTCGACCTTGGTAAAGCCGCCCATCAGCACGGCAGACATTTCCAGCGCGATCACCACGCCAACGAAGGCGGCCATGGGGAAATGCTTCCAGAAGCCGCGGCGCAAGTTCTCGATGTTGATGTCCATCATCATCACCACGAAGAGGAAGAGCACCATCACCGCGCCCACATAGACCAAGACCAAGGTGATGGACAGGAATTCCGCCTTAAGCAGCATCCAGACCATCGCGGCCTGGAAGAACGTCAGCACCAGGAACAGTACGGAATGGATGGGATTTCGGGCCGTGATCACGCGAAATGCCGCAAACAGCATGATCGCGGAGAACACATAAAACAGTGCAGTCGTGACACTCATGGTTCAAATTCTTTCTGGCGACGGATCAGCGGTACTTGGCATCGACCTGCCGATTGGCCGCAATCTGGCTTTCGTAGCGGTCACCCACCGCCAGCAGCATGTCTTTGGTGAAATACAGATCCGCGCGGGACTCCCCGTGGTATTCAAAGATGTGGGTTTCCACGATCGAGTCCACCGGGCAGCTCTCTTCGCAGAAACCGCAGAAGATGCATTTGTTCAGATCGATGTCATAGCGCGTGGTGCGGCGTGAACCGTCGTCGCGCATTTCGGACTCGATGGTGATGGCCATCGCCGGGCACACGGCCTCGCACAGCTTGCAGGCAATGCAGCGCTCTTCACCATTCTCATAGCGGCGCAAAGCATGCAGGCCACGGAAGCGTGGCGACAGAGGCGTTTTTTCCTCGGGGTATTGCAGCGTGACTTTGCGGCGGAAGGCATAGCGCCCCGTCAAGGCCAATCCCTTGAACAACTCCGCCAGCAGAAAACTGTGCAGAAAATCTTTCAGCGAAAACGCTGGCGGTTTGTGGGCAACGGTATTTGAAGACATAGATGTGCCCCTTACTTCCAGATGTTGAGGGGTGTTTGCATCCAGGCACCCACAACGAGCAACCAGACCAAGGTAACGGGGATAAATACTTTCCAGCCCAGGCGCATGATCTGGTCATAGCGGAAACGCGGGAAGGTTGCGCGGATCCAGATGAAGAAATTCACGATCATGAAGGCCTTCAGGCCCAGCCAAATCCAACCTGGGATCAGGTTGAAGGGAGCCCAGTCCACAGGCGACATCCAGCCGCCCAAGAACATCACGGTTGCCAGCAAGGACACCAGGAACATGTTGGCGTATTCGGCGAGCTGGAACATGGCCCAGGACATGCCCGAATACTCCACCATGTGGCCGGCCACAATTTCCGCCTCGCCTTCGACGACGTCAAAAGGGTGGCGATTGGTTTCAGCCAAGCTGGACACGACATAGACCACAAAAATAGGCAGTAGCGGCAGCCAGTTCCACGACAGGAAGTTCAAGCCCGCGGACGCGAACTGTCCCTTGCCTTGGCCGACAACGATATCCGTCAAATTCAGGCTGGAGGAAATCATCAGCACGACCACCAGGCAGAAGCCGATGGCGATTTCATAGCTGACCATCTGTGCGGATGCGCGCAGAGAACCCAGGAATGCGTACTTGGAGTTGGATGCCCAACCCGAAATGATGATGCCGTAGACCTCCATACCCGCAATCGCCATCACAAACAGCAGACCGGCATTGACGTTGGCCAATGCAACATCGGGACCAAACGGGATCACGGCCCACGCCGCCAACGACGGCATGATGGTGAGTACAGGGCCCAACAGGAACAATCCCTTGTTGGCCTTGGTCGGAACCAATATCTCCTTGGTCATCAGTTTCAAGGAGTCTGCGATAGGCTGTAGCAGGCCCCAGGGACCAACACGGTTGGGGCCAAGGCGCACTTGCACATAGCCCAGCAGCTTGCGCTCCCACAGCGTGGTAAAGGCAACCGCGATCACCAAGGGCAATACAACCGCCATGATTTTGATCAGGGCCCAAATGACGGGCCAAGCCAACTCGGCCCACCAAGCCTGAGCAATCAATCCCTGGCCCCCGTTGAACAGTGCGTCGATCATGCCAACACCTCCTGGGCCGCTTGAGACTGGGCACCCGCACGGCCGTCGGCTGTCATTTGCAAGGATGGCGCCCGTCGCACAATGCTGTCCAACTGGTAGATACTGACCACACAGGGCTCTGCTCCATTCGCCGCAGGCGCTGCCTGGAAGGCGCAGCTATTGTTCAAGCGATGGGCTGGCACCTGCGCCGGCACGCCGTCGGCATGCATGTGCTGCAAGACCTCTTGCGCGGACTCGAAGCCAAAGCCTGGCAGAGACAGAATATTCGCCAATGCGCGCAACACTTTCCAAGCTGGACGGGCTTCGCCCAAAGGCTTCACCACGGCATAGAAGCTCTGCACCCGGCCTTCAGCATTCACAAAGGTGCCCGGCGTTTCTGTGAACGGTGCGATGGGCAGCAGCACATCGCTGCATTCCATATTGGCCTTGAAGGGGCTCAGCGTCACAACCATCTCGGACTGCTTCAAGGCCGCCACAGAGGCCGCGGCACCGGCCGAATCAAATTCGGGTTCGGTATTCAGCAGAATGGCGGCCTTCAGACCACCAGACAGCATTTGACCGGCGTGCAAGCCCTTCTCACCCGGCAGGGCTCCGGCCAACTGTGCGCCTACGGTATTGGCGGCTTCCGTCAGGTAGCCAAAGCTCGCACCGGTTTGTGCAGCAATCCAGTCCGCAAGAGCCAAAATTTGGTTGGCCTGTGCATGGTGGGCGGCAGCATTCCCCAACAAAATGGCTTTGCGCTCACCACCCAGCAGGGATTGGGCAATCTCTTTCGCTGTCGCCGTGGCTTGACCGCCGAGAGGCGCAGCGGAGCCTTTCTCTGTGGCAATGACCGATGCAATATCGGCCAGGGCTTGCACCCATTCCGCGGCAGGAGCCAGCAGGCTGTTGCGTACAGGCATACCCCAATCTGCGGACTTGGCGTTGATGGTGTTGACAACGCATCCACGCTTGTTCGCCTGGCGAACGCGCTGGGCGAACAGGGGATGGTCTTTGCGCAGATTGGAACCCACCACCAGCACACGCTCCAGGTTGGAGAGCTCGGCAATGGGCATACCCAGGTAACGGGCACCTGTGTGGCCCCGTGTAAATTCGGCGTTGCGCAGGCGGTAGTCGATGTTTTCGCTACCCAGGCCGCGCACCAAGGCTCCAGCCAGATAAAGCTCTTCCAGCGTGCTGTGCGGGCTGACCAGAGCGCCGATGGAAGCCCCACCGTGTGACGACTTGATACTCTGCAAACCGTGGGCCACGTATTCCAATGCCGTCTGCCAGTCCACCGTCTTCCACTCGCCACCCTGCTTGAGCATGGGCGCGGTCAAGCGTTCAGGACCGTTCAAAGCTTCGTACGAGAAGCGGTCGCGGTCGGCGATCCAGCATTCATTGACGGCTTCATTTTCCAGTGGCACAACCCGCATCACGGTGTTGTTCTTGACCTGGACCACCAGGTTAGAGCCCGTGGAATCATGGGGGCTAACCGACTTGCGGCGCGACAGTTCCCAGGTACGGGCGCTGTAGCGGAACGGTTTGCTGGTCAGCGCACCCACCGGGCAGATATCGATCATGTTGCCCGACAATTCCGAATCAACGGACAACCCTACAAAGGCCTCGATCTCGGCGTGCTCACCCCGATGGGACATGCCCAATTCCATGGCACCAGCAATTTCCTGCCCAAAGCGCACGCAACGTGTGCAATGGATGCAGCGGCTCATTTCCTCCATGGAAATCAGCGGGCCGATGTCCTTGTGGAAGACCACACGCTTCTCTTCCTCGTAGCGCGACGAAGAACCACCATAACCCACAGCCAAATCCTGCAATTGACACTCGCCACCCTGGTCGCAAATCGGGCAATCCAGCGGGTGGTTGATCAGCAGGAATTCCATCACGGACTTCTGCGCCTTGATCGCCTTGTCGCTCTTGGTGCGGACAATCATGCCCTGCGTAACAGGCGTTGCGCAGGCGGGCATGGGTTTGGGCATCTTCTCCACATCGACCAGGCACATACGGCAATTGGCCGCAATGCTGAGCTTCTTGTGGTAGCAGAAGTGGGGAATGTAGGTGCCAGCCTTTTCGGCCGCATGCATGATCATGCTGCCTTCGACAATGTCGACCTTCTTGCCGTCGAGTTCGATTTCTATCATCTTGTCACTCGTTTAGACGTAGGCAGGGACCATGCAGGTCTTGTGCGCAACGTGGTGCTCAAATTCATGTCGGAAGTGTTTGATCATGGCGCGCACGGGCATGGCCGCGGCGTCGCCCAATGCGCAGATCGTGCGGCCCATGATGTCGTTGGCAACGCTGTCCAGCAAATCCATGTCAGCCGGCCGACCATGGCCGGTTTCGATACGATCCACCACACGCGACAACCATCCCGTGCCTTCACGGCAGGGGGTGCACTGGCCGCAGGACTCGTGCATGTAGAAGTAGCTCAGGCGTTGCAGTGCCTTGACCATGCAGCGCGTTTCGTCCATGACGATCACGGCGCCAGAGCCCAGCATCGAGCCAGCCTTGGCGATGGAGTCGTAGTCCATCGTGCATTCCATCATGATGGAGGCCGGCAGCACGGGCGAGGAAGATCCGCCAGGGATCACTGCCTTCAGCGCTTTACCGCCACGCACTCCACCGGCCAGTTCCAGCAGCTTGGCAAAGGGCGTTCCCATCGGGATTTCATAGTTGCCGGGGCGCTCCACATCACCGCTCACCGAGTAGATCTTGGTACCGCCGTTGTTGGGTTTGCCGCACTCCAGGTAGGCTTGCCCACCATTGCGGATGATCCATGGAACCGCTGCAAAGGTTTCCGTATTGTTGATGGTCGTGGGCTTGCCGTACAGGCCAAAACTGGCCGGGAACGGCGGCTTGAAGCGGGGCTGGCCCTTCTTGCCTTCCAGCGATTCCAGCAGGGCTGTTTCTTCGCCGCAAATATAGGCGCCAAAACCATGGGCAGCATGCAACTGGAAGCTGAAATTGCTGCCCAGGATGTTGTTGCCCAGCAGGCCTGCCGCACGGGCTTCTTCCAAGGCTTCTTCAAAGCGGTCGTAGGTCGAGAAGATCTCGCCGTGGATGTAGTTGTAGCCCACCGATATGCCCATGGCAAATGCAGCGATGGCCATGCCTTCGATGACGATATGGGGGTTGTATTCCATGATGTCCCGGTCCTTGCAGGTACCGGGTTCACCTTCGTCCGAATTGCAGACCAAGTACTTTTGGCCCGGGAACTGGCGGGGCATGAAGCTCCACTTCAGTCCGGTCGGAAAACCGGCGCCACCGCGTCCGCGCAGGGCCGACTCCTTGACCGTGGCAATCACCTGGTCTTGCGTCATGGGCTCGCCGCCACCAATGCCCAGGACCTTGCGCAGGGCCTGGTAGCCGCCGCGGGCTTCGTAGTCTTTCAGGCGCCAATTCGAACCATTCAAGCCAGCAAAGATTTGCGGATTGATGTGGCGGTCGTGGAAACAGGTTTGCACGCCAGAGGCGCGGAATTGAGAAAGGATCTGCTCGGCTGTCATCACTTGCCCCCCGCCGCACGCAGGCCATCAACCAGTTGATCCAGCTTCTCTGGTGTCATGAAGCTACACATGGAGCGGTCATTGACCAGCATCACAGGAGAGTCTGCACAAGCCCCCAGGCACTCACTTTGTTGCAAGGTGAACAGGCCATCAGCCGTGGTTTGGCCCATGGTAATGCCGAGCTTCTTTTCCAGGTAATGCAGCGTGCTCTGCCCTTCGCGCAATTGGCAAGGCAGATTGGTGCAGACGTTGAGCTTGTACTTGCCAACGGGGCGTTGGTTGTACATGTTGTAGAAGGTTGTGACTTCGTGCACAGCCATGGGAGCCATGCCCAAATACTCGGCGACCACCTTCTCGCTGTCCGTGCTGACATAACCCAACTCTTGTTGGACGATGGCCAAGCACGCCATCACAGCAGACTGCGCTTGGTCGGCAGGGTACTTTGCCACTTCTTTGGCAAAGCGTGCCTTGGTTGATTCAGAGATCATCGATCAATCTCTCCAAAAACGATATCCAGGGTACCGATGATGGACACCACATCGGCAATCATGTGGCCCTTGGCCAGTTCATTCAGACCCGCCAGATGCGGGAAACCGGGCGCCCGAATCTTCAGGCGATAGGGCTTGTTGGCACCGTCGCTCACGATGTAGACGCCAAATTCGCCCTTGGGGTGTTCAACCGCCGAATAGGCCTGGCCCTCGGGCACATGGAAGCCTTCGGTGAACAGCTTGAAATGGTGGATCAGCTCTTCCATGCTGGTCTTCATGGACTCGCGCGATGGCGGCGCAACCTTGTGGTTGTCCGTGATCACCGGACCAGGGTTGACCCGCAGCCAGTCCACGCACTGTTTGATGATGCGGTTGGACTGCTTCATCTCTTCCATGCGGACAAGGTAGCGGTCGTACACGTCGCCGGTGCTGCCGACCGGTATGTCGAAGTCCAGCTTGTCGTAGACATCGTAAGGCTGTTGCTTGCGCAGGTCCCAGGCCAGCCCGGTGGCGCGCAGCATGGCGCCGCTAAAACCCAGATTCAGCGCACGCTCGGTCGAAATGGGGCTGATACCAACGCAACGCTGCTTCCAGATGCGGTTTTCGGTCAGCAGCGTGTGGTATTCCTCCAGGCACTTGGGGAAACGCTGGGTGAAGTCTTCGATGAAGTCCAGCAACGAGCCCTGGCGGTTGCGGTTCAACACCTCCACCGCCTTGGCGTTGCGCACCTTGCTGGCCTTGTGCTGGTTCATGGTTTCCGGCAGGTCGCGGTAGACGCCACCAGGTCGGAAATACGCGGCGTGCATGCGGGCGCCACTGGCAGCCTCGTACATATCGAACAGGTCTTCGCGCTCGCGGAAGGTGTAGATCAGAATCGTGGAACTGCCGCAATCATTGCCATGCGAACCCAGGTACATCAAATGGTTCAGCAAACGCGTGATCTCGGCGTACATCACACGGATGTACTGCGCACGGATGGGCACTTCGATACCCAGCAAGCGCTCCAACGCCAGGCAATAGGCATGCTCGCTGCACATCATGGACACATAGTCCAGCCGGTCCATGTAAGGCAGACTCTGGATGTAGGTCTTGCTCTCGGCCAGCTTTTCGGTGGCGCGGTGCAGATTGCCAATGTGCGGATCGGCGCGCTGGATCACCTCGCCATCCAGCTCCAACACCAGGCGCAACACGCCGTGTGCTGCCGGGTGTTGCGGTCCAAAATTGAGGGTGTAGTTCTTTATTTCAGCCATGGATCAAAGCACCTAGTGCAGCCCCCCGTAGTTGTCTTCACGGATGATGCGCGGTGTGATCTCGCGGCTCTCGATGGTGACGGGCTGGTACACCACGCGGGCTTGCGCTGCGTCGTAACGCATCTCTACATAGCCGCTGGTGGGGAAGTCTTTGCGGAAGGGGTGGCCAATGAAACCGTAGTCGGTCAGGATGCGACGCAGGTCGTTGTGGCCGTCGAACATGATGCCGAACAGATCAAAGGCCTCGCGCTCGTACCAGTCTGCGGCTGCCCAGACATCGGTCAGCGACTTCAATACGGGCATGGCGTCATCAGTTGCGAACACCTTGAGACGCAGGCGTTGGTTCAGGCTGACGGACAACAACTGGAGGACTACGCAGAAACGCGGACCGTCGTAGGCACCGGCCTTGTAGTCGGAATAGTCCAAGCCACAGAGGTCCACCATTTGCTCGAACTTGCAACCGGATGCATCGCGCAAGATGCACGCGGCGGCGTGGTAGTCCTCAGCAGACACCACCGCCTCAACCTCACCCAGCGAAATGGAGCTGCGCTTCAATTTGTCGCCCAAGGCCGCAACAACGGCCGCCTGAATGGTCTCAGGCGTAACGGAAAATGTTGTCATAAACCCCTTCAGGCCCGCGCGATGGTTTCGGTGCGGCGAATCTTGAGTTGCAATTGCATGATGCCGTAGATCAGTGCTTCGGCAGTGGGCGGACAGCCCGGCACATACACGTCCACCGGCACGATGCGGTCGCAGCCGCGCACGACGGAATAGCTGTAGTGGTAGTAGCCGCCACCATTGGCGCACGAACCCATGCTGATCACGCGGCGTGGCTCCGCCATCTGGTCATAGACCTTGCGCAGCGCAGGGGCCATCTTGTTGCACAACGTCCCAGCCACGATCATCAAATCGGATTGACGCGGGCTGGCACGGAACACCTCGGCGCCAAAGCGCGCCAAGTCGTAGCGCGCGGTGGCTGCATGCATCATCTCGACCGCGCAGCAGGCCAGACCAAATGTCATGGGCCATACCGAACCGGTTCTGGCCCAGTTCATCACCGAGTCATAGCTGGTGGTGACAAAGCCTTCTCGTAGAACACCTTCAATCATTTGCTACTCCCAGTCCAGGGCACCTTTTTTCCACATGTACACAAAACCAATGGTCAGCACGCCCACGAACTCCACACCGATCAAGAAACCAAAGAAGCCCAACTCCTTGAGCGCCACCGCCCACGGAAACAGGAATGCTGTTTCGAGGTCGAACAGGATGAACAGAATCGCGATCAGGTAGTAGCGAACGTCGAACTTCATGCGGGCGTCTTCAAACGCCTCGAAGCCGCATTCGTAAGGGGAGTTTTTGGCTGGATCGGGGCGATTGGGCCCCAAGATGTATCCGATGACTTGTGGTGCAACGCCAAAACCGACGCCAACCAAGATGAACAAGAGTGCAGGAAGATATTGATCGAGGTTCATCTTATGCTTTTCTTATCACCATTTCAGGCCTGCTGAGACTGCCTAGCAGGTCCAATACCAATTTGGTGCCGTCGGCGAGACTCGAACTCGCACAGCTCTCGCCACTACCCCCTCAAGATAGCGTGTCTACCAATTTCACCACGACGGCGGCTTTTTGTTGTCTGCTTTGCATGAGGAACCCTAAGATCCAAGATGTAAGGTATTTCGCTTTTCAGACAAGCATAGAGTTTACCCTGAATTTACCCCTCGCCCCCGAGGGGCAAGGCAATTAAAGCAGGGTTTACTTGGCGGGGATTTGCGCGGCGCCAGAAGCGGCGACGGCAGGAGCCGAAGCGGCCTCGGCCACGGCGGGCGCAACGACTGCGGCGCCTTCCAGAACGCTGTTGGATGTGGCGGTACGCAGATTGCCAAAATAGGCCAATGCCAAGGTGCAGACAAAGAACACGGTGGCCGCTACGGCCGTGGTGCGGGACAGGAAATTGGCACTACCGCTGGCGCCAAACAAGCTGCCGGAACTACCACTACCAAAGGCCGCGCCCATGTCAGCACCCTTGCCGTGCTGCACCAGAATCAGACCAATCATGGCCAAGGCCGACAGCATCTGAACCGTCAAAATCATCGTCAACACAATATTCATTCTCAATACTCCAAAAAAAGGGAAACTTGCTACAGCGGCTGCGCAATCAGCGCGCCGCGGCAATGATGGATAAAAAGTCTGCAGATTTCAGGGAAGCCCCCCCAACCAGCCCACCGTCGATATCCGGCTGGGACAGCAATTCGGCCGCGTTGGCCGCATTCATGCTGCCACCGTACAAAATCTGCACACGGTCCGCATGGGCGGTGGCGGCCTGCAATTGGGCACGCAGCACGGCATGCACTTGCTGGGCTTGCTCGGGACTAGCCGTCTTGCCGGTACCGATGGCCCATACGGGTTCATACGCCACGACGATTTCACTGATGCAGTGACCATTGGTGTGGATCACGGCCGCCAGTTGGCGTTTAACCACTTCTTCGGTACGCCCTGCCTCGCGTTCCGCCAGGGTCTCGCCCACGCAGACGATGGGCGTGATGCCCGCCGCCAGCGCACGCTGCGCCTTGTTGGCCACTACAACATCGGTTTCACCGTGGTATTGGCGACGCTCCGAATGACCCACGAGGCAATAGCGGGTTGCAAATTCACGCAACATGCCCGCCGACACCTCACCGGTGAAGGCTCCCGATTCATGCTGAGAGACATCCTGCGCACCCAGGCCGATTGAGGTTCCGGCCACCAACAATTGCACCTGCGCCAAATACGGTGCGGGCACGCAAACCGCTACTTGGCACTGGGCGTTGGCAGCACCAGCGGCAATGGCAGACACCAAAGCGGCGTTGGACTGCGCCGAGCCGTTCATCTTCCAGTTACCCGCAATCAGTTGTTTCTTCATGCTTGTACTCCCCAAGTCAAAACAATCTTGCCCACATGCTGGTTGGACTCCATCAGCGCATGGGCGCGCGATGCGCCGCTGCCGCTGGCGTGATCCGCGTCCACGGCCGGGAACACGCTGTGCACCACGGGTTTGATGCGCCGTGTCGCCAGCAAGGGCCACACCTGCTGCAAGCAGGCCTTGGCAATGGCCGCCTTGAACGCGACGGAGCGTGCACGCAGCGTCGAGCCGGTGACGGTCAAACGCTTGCGCATCAGCACCGCCGCGTTGAACTCTGCCTGTACACCGCCTTGCACGGCGATGATGACCAAGCGCCCGTCTTCCGCCAGGCACTGCACCTCTTTGGCAACGTAGCTGCCAGCCACCATGTCCAGCACCACGTCGACGCCGCGGCCATCGGTCAGACGCAGGGCCTCGACCTCAAAGTCCTGGGTCTTGTAGTTGATGGCATGGTCCGCACCCAGAGCCAAGCAGGCTGCGCACTTTTCATCGCTGCCAGCCGTGGCAATGACACGGGCGCCCAAGGCCTTGGCGATCTGGATGGCAGTCACGCCAATGCCACTGGTGCCGCCCTGTACCAGCAGGGTTTCACCAGCTTGGAGGTCGCCACGGTCAAACACATTGCTCCAGACGGTGAAAAACGTCTCCGGCAAGGAGGCGGCCTCCACATCGCTCAGCCCTTGCGGAACCGGCAGACATTGGCCTATGGGTGCCACGCAGTACTCCGCGTAGCCGCCACCGGCCACCAAAGCGCAAACCCGGTCACCCACACGCAGCCCGGCTTGCACCATGGCCTGCGCGTCACCGCCTTCAACGGTGCCGGCGATTTCCAGTCCTGGAATATCCGACGCTCCCACAGGCGCAGGATACTTGCCCGCGCGCTGCAAGACGTCCGGCCGGTTGATGCCGCTCGCGCGCACGCGTATCAGCACCTCGCCAGCACCGGCGACAGGCAGAGGCCTGTCGCCCAGACGCAAGACGTCAGGACCGCCAAAGGATGGGATTTCGATAGCTCTCATAGCCGATTCAACCGATAGCCCTCGTCCGCGCTGGGTAGAGGGCTATCAAATTGCTAGCGGTTGTGAAATCAGTTCTGCTCAGCGGCTTGGACAGGACGATCCAGCAGTGCCTTCATGGACAGCTTGATACGGCCCTTTTCGTCGGTTTCCAAGACCTTGACCTTGACAATCTGGCCTTCGGACAGGTAGTCCGTAACCTTCTCGACGCGCTCATGAGCGATCTGGCTGATGTGCAGCAGACCGTCCTTGCCGGGCAGCAGGTTGACAAGGGCACCGAAGTCCAACAGCTTGGTGATGGGGCCTTCGTAGACCTTGCCGATTTCGACTTCGGCCGTGATCTGCTCGATGCGCTTCTTGGCCTCTTCCGCCTTGGCGGGATCAGCAGATGCAATGGTGATGGTGCCGTCTTCCTCGATGTTGATCTGGGTGCCGGTTTCTTCGGTCAGCGCACGGATCACGGCGCCGCCCTTGCCGATCACGTCGCGGATCTTCTCGGGGTTGATCTTCATCGTGAACAGGCGAGGTGCGAAGTTGGAGACTTCGGTCTTGGCTTCGGACATCGCTTCCTGCATCTTGCCCAGGATGTGCATGCGTGCTTCCTTGGCCTGGGCCAGAGCGACTTGCATGATTTCCTTGGTAATGCCCTGGATCTTGATGTCCATCTGCAAAGCGGTAATGCCGTTGGTGGTACCGGCCACCTTGAAGTCCATGTCACCCAGGTGGTCTTCGTCACCCAGGATGTCGGTCAGCACGGCGAAGCGGTTGTCTTCCTTGATCAGGCCCATGGCGATACCGGCCACGTGGGCCTTCATCGGCACGCCAGCGTCCATCAGCGACAGGCAGCCGCCGCAAACGGAAGCCATCGACGAAGAACCGTTGGATTCCGTGATTTCGGACACGACACGCATCGTGTAGGGGAAGTCTTCCTTGCTTGGCAGCACTGCGACCAGAGCGCGCTTGGCCAGACGGCCGTGGCCGATTTCGCGGCGCTTGGGCGTGCCCACGCGACCGGTTTCGCCAGTGGCGAACGGAGGCATGTTGTAGTGCAGCATGAAACGGTCTTCGTAGTCGCCGCTCAAGGCGTCGATACGTTGTGCATCGCGCTCGGTACCCAGCGTGGTGACGACCAAAGCCTGTGTTTCACCGCGTGTGAACAGGGCGGAACCGTGGGTACGGGGCAGCACGCTGTTGCGGATTTCGATGGCGCGCACAGTGCGTGTGTCGCGGCCGTCGATACGGGGCTCGCCTGCCAGAATCTGGCCGCGCACGATCTTGGCTTCGATTTCGAACAGCAGACCTTCGATGGCCACGCTGTCGAATGCAGCACCGTCGGCCTTCAGGGCGGCCATGACGTCAGCATACGCAGTGCGGCAGGCTTGTGTACGGGCTTGCTTGTTGCGGATCTGGTAAGCAGCTTCCAGCTTAGCTTTGGCCAGGCCGTCGATCTTTGCGATCAAGGCTTCGTCCTTGGCGGGGGCTTTCCAGTCCCAGACGGGCTTGCCCGCATCGCGCACCAGTTCGTGGATGGCGTTGATGGCGATATTGCCTTGCTCATGGCCATAGACCACCGCGCCCAGCATGATTTCTTCGGACAGTTGTTGGGCTTCGGATTCGACCATCAGCACGGCCGCTTCGGTACCGGCAACGACCAGATCCATGATGGAATCCTTGCGTTGTGTCTGGCCGGGGTTCAACACGTATTCGCCATTGACGTAACCCACGCGGGCTGCGCCGATGGGGCCGTTGAATGGGATGCCAGAGATAGACAGTGCTGCGCTGACCGCGATCATAGCGGCGATGTCGGCGTCGACTTCAGGGTTCAAGGACACGGTGTGGATGACCACGTGCACTTCGTTGAAGAAGCCTTCGGGGAACAGCGGGCGGATCGGGCGGTCGATCAGGCGGCTCGTCAGTGTTTCGAATTCACTGGGGCGGCCTTCACGCTTGAAGAAGCTGCCGGGGATCTTGCCTGCGGCGTAGGACTTTTCCAGATAGTCCACGGTCAGGGGGAAGAAATCCTGGCCGGGTTTGCCTTCGGTCTTGCCAACGACGGTGGCCAGCACAACGGTGCCGTCCATGTCCAGCAGCACGGCGCCGGTGGATTGGCGTGCGATTTCGCCGGTTTCCATCGTGACGGTGTGTTGACCCCATTGGAAAGTTTTGGTGACTTTGTTGAAAATACTCATTGTTTTATCTCCTGAAGATGCGGGAACCCGCTGGCAGGTAAAGGCCACCTGCCAAGCCCGGAGGCAACAACGCAGAACACGATGCCATTCCAGAGAAACTGGGGACGCGGTTCAGAAAAACCGCCAATTTCCTTGGAATGACACAGCTTCGCTCTGTTTTTGCCGTCTCCGAAGTAAAAAACGCCTGAGCTAGTGAACTAACTCAGGCGTCTGTCATTTGGTGCAGTGCTTACTTACGCAGACCCAGCTTGGTGATCAGAGCAACGTAACGGTCGTGGTCTACGCGGTTCAGGTAGGCCAGCAGGCTCTTGCGGGTGTTGACCATGCGAACCAGGCCGCGGCGGCCGTGGTGGTCCTTGGCGTGGGTCTTGAAGTGAGGCATCAGTTCGTTGATGCGGGCAGTCAGCAGAGCGACTTGCACTTCTGGACTACCGGTGTCGTTGGGGGTGCGGGCGTTGTCTTTGACAACTGCTGCTTTGATGCTGGATGCGATCATGTCTATTTCCTGTCGGATAGGGGCGCATGCCGGTTCTGTACCGACGGTGCCCCAGGTTTCTGAACTTGCGCCAGGTGCTGGAACTGCTCCTGGCGTGCGCCTTGCCCGATGCAAAGCCTGTCGATTATAGCCCGATACAAGCTGTACGTGCAACCAGTTCTTTTTCTTTGATGAACGGGCTGCGCCCTAGGGACGCTGCATCTTGCAACTGGTCGGCAACTCGGCCGCCTCGGGAGCCAGCGTCTTGACCACCTTGAAGCCGTAGCCCGAACCCTCCACGTCAAACTTGACGCCGGGCGCACCCTGGCGGTCCATAACA
Source organism: Rhodoferax sp. GW821-FHT07G04 (assembly GCF_059418585.1). Lineage (NCBI taxonomy): Bacteria > Pseudomonadati > Pseudomonadota > Betaproteobacteria > Burkholderiales > Comamonadaceae > Rhodoferax > Rhodoferax sp. GW821-FHT07G04. The sequence continues at coordinate 361,482 of NZ_JBWKQD010000003.1, read as the reverse complement.
CCGATCACCAGAGGCTGCTGGAACTGGTGGTCGCTGGCGCGCATACTGCCGCCCTGCCCCGCCAGGCTGACCTTGGCCTTTTCCATCTGGGTTGCAACGGCTGCGATATCCACACCACCACTCGCGGCCGGTTTGGCCGCTTCCAGAGACTGGGCGAGGGCTTCGATCAGCAACTGCATGCGCATGTGCACGTAGTCATCCGCGGGCTGTGGGTAGCGGGCACGGAAGGATTTGTAAAACGCCTCGCTTCCGCTTGTCTGTACATTGGGCAGCCAATCGGCTACCGCCACCACCTTGCCGATGCCGGAATCGCCAATGGCGGCCGGCGCGCCCAGCGCATTGCCGTAAAAGGTGTAGAACTTGCCTTCAAAACCCACCTCCTTCGCGGCTTTGATCAACAGCGTCAGGTCATTGCCCCAGTTGCCGGTGATCACAGCCCCGGCGCCGCTGGCCTTGATCTTGTTGGCGTAGGGCAAAAAGTCCTTGATGCGCGCCATCGGGTGCAGCTCTTCGGCCACGATGGCCACATCGGGCCGTTGCACGCCCAACTGGCGCCGCGCCTCGCGCAGCACCGCCTGGCCAAAACTGTAGTCCTGGCCGATCAGGTAAACCCCTTTGAGCGCCTTGTCGTCCTTGATGACATCCATCAGCGCCGCCATGCGCATGTCGGCATGGGCGTCGAAGCGGAAATGCCAGAAGCTGCACTTCTCATTGGTCAGCGTTGGGTCCACCGCCGAATAATTGAGGAACAGCACACGGCGCGCTGGATCGCGCTCGTTGTGCTTGTTGATGGCATCGATCAGCGCCGCAGCATTGGCCGACGAATTGCCTTGCAAGACGATGCGCGCGCCGCCGTCGATGGCCGAGCGCAGCGCCGACAAGGCTTCCTCGTTCTGGCCCTTGCTGTCGTAGCGTTCCAGCACCAGCGACTGGCTACCGCCACCCGACAGTTTCACGCCGCCGCGCGCATTGACACGCTCCACCGCCCAGGCCAGGTTGCGGAACACGGCTTCGCCGGGGGCCGCATTGGGGCCACTCAGCGCCTCCACCATCGCCAGCTTGATGGCCGGCGCGGCGGCAGTCTGCGCAGCAGCCATGCCACCGGCAAGGGGCAACACACATAGCGCTGTCGAAAGGGTTTTCAAGACCCGCCTGAGAAGAATAAACATGTGATTTTTTGCTTGAAATATCGAAGAGGAGTCGCAGCTTAGATCCATGCGGCGATCGCTGTGAGAGCCGCGCAGTGTACTAGGAGATCCACCATGTTTTTTGCCACTACCACACACCCCCACCTGCACCGCCACAGCTATGGCCGCTCGCTGGAGCGCTTCATGGATGAAGCCCTGCGCACCAGTACCAACAAGGCCGTAACCTACACCCAGGATGAGACCAGCTTCACGCTGACCCTGGACATGCCCGGCATTGCCAAGGACCAACTGGGCATTTCCATCGAAGGCGCCATCGTGCGCATCAGCAGCAAGGAAGGCGCACCCCGCCGCTACAACGCGGCTTACGAGCTGCCGCTGGACATCGACACCACGACCAGTGAAGCCAAGCTGGAAAACGGTGTGTTGACGCTGAAGCTGGTCAAGAAAGTGCCGGTCAGCAACGCCGCGGAACTGACCATCCAGTAAAGCGGTACCTCCTCACTGCGTGCAGCTCGCCGCTCCTCCCTCCAGAGGAGCGCGGCGCACCGGTGGAGAACCCTCACACGGAGCGTCTCAAAGGCTGTCGAGCGGCCAGCGCGGCTTGACGTCAAACGCGTACGTGGTCGTAGCCTGTTGCAGGCCGCTTTGCAAACGCATCGCTGCCGCCATGGCAATCATGGCACCGTTGTCGGTGCACAGATGCAGTTCGGGGTAGTGCACCCGAACCTTGCGCTTGGCGCAGGCCGCATTGAGTTGTGCGCGCAGGTCGCGGTTGGCCCCCACACCACCAGCCACCACCAGCCGCTGCAAGCCGGTTTGTTTCAAGGCCGCCATGGCCTTCTTCAATAGCACTTCCACAATCGCCGCCTGCGTAGAGGCCGCCAGGTCGCTGCGCTGCTGCAACGGCAGCGCGTCAAAGCCCTCGGTCGTCCCCGCATTGGACTGCGCAATGACAGGCGGCAAGCCGGCCGCCCGTGCCGCCTCGGTCGCCACCATGCGCTGGGCCTGTACCAGCACGGCTGTCTTCAAGCCCGCGAACGAGAAATCCAGATCACCGCTGTGCAGCAGCGGGCGCGGCAACTTGTAGGCGGCAGGGTCGCCCTGTTCCGCCATCTTGGCCAGCGCCGGCCCACCGGGGTAACCCAGTCCCATCAGCTTGGCGGATTTGTCAAAAGCCTCTCCGGCCGCATCGTCAATCGTCTCGCCCAGGAGCGCGTAACGCCCCACCCCGTCCACCCGCATCAACTGCGTGTGCCCGCCGGAAACCAGCAGAGCCACGAACGGAAATTGCGGCGGGTCTGCGCTCAAAAACGGCGACAGCAGGTGGCCCTCCAGATGGTGCACGCCCAGCACAGGCTTGTCCAGCGCCGCGCCCAACGCACAGGCCACGCCAGCTCCCACCAACAAGGCACCGGCCAGGCCAGGACCACGGGTATAGGCCACCACATCCACATCGGCCAGCGCTCGACCGCTGTCCCGCAGCACCTCCTGGGTCAACGGCAGCACCCGGCGGATGTGGTCGCGGCTAGCCAACTCAGGCACCACACCGCCAAAGGCTTGGTGCATGTCGATCTGGCTGTACAGGGCATGCGCCAACAGCGTGGGTGTAGCCTGACCCTGGCTTTGCACCAGGGCCACTCCCGTTTCATCGCACGACGACTCTATCCCCAATACCAGCATGTTTACCCCTCTGAGGGACGGAGTTTAGCCGTCGCCTGTAGGCGCTCGGCACAATAGGCGCCATGGAAACATCAACCCTCTCCTCTGCCCCCCATCTGTCAGACAGCGACATTGAAAGCCTGGAGCGCGCCACGCTCGACGCCGTGGCCCCACCGGCCATGCAGGCCATCGAAGGCTGGCTGCTGCCCTTTGACAACTCCACGATAGGCCGCGCCAAGAGCGCCGTGCCCACACGCCACCACAGCCTACAAGTAGCCGACATCGCCCAGATTGAGACTCTGTACGCCCAGCGTGGTCTGCAGGCCGCCTTTCGCGTGGCTGATGTGCCCGGCTTGGCCGCTATCCACGACGAACTGCGGCGCCTGGGCTACCACCCAGACCAACCCACGCTGGTGCAGGTGGGCACGGTGCAACAGATGCGCAGTATTTGCCAGGCGACTCCGGCTGAGGTCAGCGAAACACCCCTACCCGCCTGGGCTGCGGTCTACACCGCGCCGGGGTTTGACCCCGTCGATGGCGCCAATCGGGTGCAGGCGCTCAGCCGCAGCCGCCATGTGGTGTATGCCGTGGTGCAAGAAGCCGGCCAGCCCGTTGCCGCCGGCACGGCCTCGCTGAGCCAGGGCTGGGCCAGCATCCATGGCATGCGCACGGTGGTGCAGCAGCGCGGGCGCGGCCTGGCCGCCCGCATCCTGGCCGGCTTGGCCAACACCGCGCAGGCACACGGCCTGAAACGCGTGTTTTTGCAGGTGGAAGAGGACAACGACGCGGCGCTGGCCCTGTACCGGCGCGCAGGCTTTGCCACCCATAGCCGCTACCACTATTGGCGCCGTAGCTCAGGGCACTAACTCAGTTGGCGCGATTTTTGCGTGGCAAACGCCATGCAAGAAGCCCTGCGCATCGTCGTTATTGCCCCGGATCTGGACATTGCCGACCCGGACGACACCCGGGCGCTGGACCAGGCCGAGCGCTCGCGCAGCCTGCGTATTGGTTTGCTGGAAAGCGGCTTCAACCTGATCGCCGTGTTGCCCGCCGACACCTTTTTGCATGAGCGCCTGGCGCAATTGCAGCCCGACCTGATCATTCTGGATGCCGAGAGCGAGGCCCGCGACGCGCTGGAGCACGTGGTCATGGCCACGCGCGATGCGCGTCGCCCCATCGTCATGTTCACCAACGACAGCGACCGCTCCAATGCACGGGCGGCCGTGGCGGCGGGCGTATCCGCCTACATCGTGGCAGGCCTGTCGCCCGAACGCATACGCCCCATTCTGGACGTGGCCATCGCCCGCTTTGAGCAGGACCAAGCCCTGCGCTCCGAGCTGGCGGAGGCAAAAACCGAATTGCAAGACCTGAGCACCGAACTCAAGAACCGCCGCACCATCGAGCGTGCCAAGGGCCTGCTGATGCAGCGCCAGGGTCTCAGCGAGCAAGCTGCTTATGAGAAGTTGCGCAAGTCCGCTATGGACAAGGGGTTGAAGGTGGTGGAGGTGTCGCAGCGCATGCTGGACGCCATCGACCTGTTGGGTTGATTGGTCCAGCCCCATGTGATGGGCGGGCGTAGGGCCACAAATCCGCGCCGGGCCGCCCCAAGCGGATTTAGCTCCCTCGGGGGGCAGAGAGCCACACGCAGTGGGCGAACGTGGGGGCGATCTTCAGATGCTGAGGTTCATCGCCCGCGCCAACGCAAACACGCTGTTGACGCAAAGGTGGGACATGGCGTTGGACTGTTCGGATCCGCGCGACACAGCACAATCGCGCCCGTATTGGGTGATCACATAGTGCGCACAGGTGACCTGCCGGCCAGGGCCGAGGATGGCCGCCGCGCGGGATGCGACCACGGCACCCAAGACCTCCAGCCGCGCCAGTCGGTTGCGGGTGGATATCTCAGGGGCGCTGACATCATGGGCCAGTTCCTTGATGGACATCGCCCGGTTTTGCGTGGCCAGATGCCGCAGTATTTCCAGCGACTCGGGCCATTGCTCCACCGGAACATTGCGGTTGGTGGTGTGCACCTTGGAGGGGGTTTCAATCTTGGTAGCCATGCTGCATGTATCGGCAAGCGCTGTGCATTTCTTAAGTCCTGCACTCCTTTGGGTGCAGTGCACAGGCTTGGTGCCAGTGCGACCCACATCACACGCTCACAGCATGCGCATTCGGATAATTGGCACCTAGCCCTCTAGGAATATAGCTGTAGCGCTATCAAAAACAAAGCAACTACCCACACGCAACACGCACCATTGCCGCGCACTGGGGGTTGGCACACACATTGCGTATAGCGTGTGGAGACCAACGATGGTCACTGACTGACATGCACCACCCAACGGCGGGTGGTGCCGGTCAACCCGGACAAAGGCGTCCCCACCTGCACGCGGCTTTTTGCGAAGCCTCTTGCACGGTGAGGACGCCTTTTTTATTGCCCGCAATTTGTGCCACTTTGATTGAAGGACCCAGGCCACCATGACCGACCTTTTGCAGAACAAACTCAGCCGCCGCACGGTATTGCAGTCCGCCGCCATAGGTGCCATCGGCATCACGCCAGCGCTACGCGCCGCTGTCTACGCCGCGGGCTCCGATGCACCCGAGAAGACCGAGGTCAAGATCGGCTTCATCCCGCTGACCGACTGCGCCAGCGTGGTCATGGCTTCGGTGCTGGGCCTGGACAAGAAATACGGCGTGAAGATCGTGCCCAGCAAGGAAGCCAGCTGGGCCGGTGTGCGCGACAAGCTGGTCAATGGCGAGCTGGACTTTGCCCACTCGCTATACGGCCTGATCTACGGCGTGCACTTAGGGCTGGGCGGCCCCAAGAAAGACATGGCCGTGCTGATGACGCTGAACCACAACGGCCAGGCCATCACGCTGTCGAAAAAGCTGGCCGACAAGGGTGCCGTTGACGGCGCCGGCCTGGCCAAGCTGATGGCGGCCGAAAAGCGCGAATACACCTTTGCCCAGACCTTCCCCACCGGCACCCACGCCATGTGGCTGTACTACTGGCTGGCGGCCAACGGCATAGACCCCATGAAGGACGCCAAGGTCATCACCGTGCCGCCGCCCCAGATGGTGGCCAATATGCGCGTGGGCAATATGGACGGCTACTGCGTGGGCGAGCCCTGGAACCACCGCGCCATCATCGATGGCATCGGCGTGACCGCCACCACCACGCAGGACATCTGGAAGGACCACCCGGAAAAGGTGCTGGGCACCACGGCCGAGTTTGTGAAGAAATACCCCAACACCGCGCGCGCCGTGACGGCCGCCATCATCGAAGCCGGCCAGTGGATCGATGCCAGCCTGTCCAACAAGAACAAGATGGCCGAGACCATTGCCGACAAGAGCTACGTGAACACCAGCGTGGACGCCATCAACCAGCGCATCCTGGGCCGCTACCAGAACGGCCTGGGCAAGACCTGGGACGACCCCAACCACATGAAGTTCTTCAACGACGGCACGGTGACTTTCCCCTACCTGTCCGACGGCATGTGGTTCATGACGCAGCACAAGCGCTGGGGTTTGCTGAAGGAGCACCCCGACTATCTGGCGGTCGCCAAGCAGATCAACCAGATCGACATCTACAAACAGGCTGCTACTGCCGCCAAGGCGCCCATCCCCAAGGACGCCATGCGCAGCAGCAAGTTCATGGACGGTGTGGTCTGGGACGGCAAGGACCCCAAGAAATACGCCGACAGCTTCAAGATCAAGGCCTGAGATTTGCGGGGCAGCCCTTTAGCGCTGTCCTCAACGGATTAGAAAGGAACCCACCACCATGGTCAGTGCCGTATTCCACTCGCCCCTGTCGGCAGCCGCCGAACAGATTGCTACCAAAACAGAAGCGCCTCACGCATATTCCACGAGGGCTACCACCATGAAAGCTTCAGAGCCTTTGGCCCAAGCAGCCGCCCCGGCCGCGGTTGCCACACCCGACGCCAGCCGCGCCAGCTTCGACGCGCGCGCCGCGCTGCTGGCCGTGCTGCCACCCGTCATGGGCCTGGGGCTGCTCGTCGGCATCTGGGCGCTGGTCAGCATCAGTACGGCCAGCAGCATCCCCAGCCCGTGGGAGACCTGGAAGGAGGCGCTGACGCTGTTCTCCGACCCGTTCTACCGCAAGGGGCCCAATGACCAGGGCGTGGGCTGGAACGTGCTGATGTCGCTGCAGCGCGTGGCCGTGGGCTTTGGCCTGGCGGCGGCCGTGGGCATACCGGCTGGCTTTGCCATCGGGCGCTTCGCCTTCCTGGGGCGCATGTTCAATCCGCTGATCAGCCTGCTGCGCCCGGTGTCGCCACTGGCCTGGCTACCGATTGGCCTCTTGGTGTTCAAGGGTGCCAACCCGGCCGCCATCTGGACCATCTTCATCTGCTCCATCTGGCCCATGGTCATCAACACCGCGGTCGGCGTGCAACGCGTACCGCAGGACTACATGAACGTGGCCCGCGTGCTCAACCTCAGCGAGTGGAAGATCGTCACCAAGATTTTGTTCCCCGCCGTGTTGCCCTACATGCTGACCGGTGTGCGCCTGGCCGTGGGCACGGCCTGGTTGGTGATCGTGGCCGCCGAGATGCTGACCGGTGGCGTGGGCATTGGTTTCTGGGTGTGGGACGAATGGAACAACCTCAATGTCAAGCACATCATCATCGCCATCTTCGTGATCGGCATCGTCGGGCTGATTCTGGAATATGCCCTGATCAAGATCGCAACCGCATTTACGTTTGAAGAGGTCAAATCATGAGCAGCCTGAAATACATCGAGATCCAGAACGTCGCCCAAACCTTCAAGACCAAGAAGGGTTTGTTCCCCGCCCTGCGCGACATCAACCTCACCGTGGCCAAGGGCGAGTTCGTGGCGCTGATCGGGCACAGCGGCTGCGGCAAGTCCACGCTGTTGAACCTGATCGCCGGCCTGACCACACCGACCGAGGGTACGCTCTTGTGCGCCAACCGCGAGATCGCCGGACCCGGCCCCGAGCGCGCGGTGGTGTTCCAGAACCATTCACTGCTGCCATGGCTCACCTGCTTTGAGAACGTCTACCTGGGCGTGGAGCGCGTGTTCGGCGCGGCATCCAAGAGCACTGGAGCGCCCAGCGAGAACAAAGCCCAATTGATGGAGCGCACCAACGCCGCGCTGGCCTTGGTGGGCCTGACCGCCGCCGCGCAAAAGCGCCCCGGCGAAATCAGCGGCGGCATGAAGCAGCGCGTGGGCATTGCCCGCGCCCTGGCCATGGAACCCAAGGTGCTACTGATGGACGAGCCCTTTGGCGCCCTGGACGCGCTGACCCGCGCCAAGCTGCAGGACGAGCTGCTGGAGATCGTGGCCCGCACCCAAAGCACGGTCGTCATGGTCACGCACGATGTGGACGAGGCGGTGCTGCTCTCCGACAAGATCGTCATGATGACCAATGGGCCGGCCGCCACCATCGGCGAGGTGCTGGCCGTGGACCTGCCCCGCCCGCGCAACCGCGTGGCGCTGGCCGACAGCCCGCAGTACCTGGGCTACCGCAAGGCCGTCATTGACTTCCTCTACACGCGCCAGGCCCATGTCGAAAAGGCAGCCTGAAGGCATGCGGCGGCCTTCTGGGCCGCTAAAACCCCATTACGGGAGACGCCATAATGTCACGCTATGGAGAACACCCTGGCGGGGCAACAACAACTGCAGCAGCAGAAACTTTCGCATGAGCGTTGGGAGCTGATCCTGCGCGGCATGGACGCCGCGCCATGGGATTGGGACCTGGCCACCGGCGAGGTCTACCTGTCATCCACATGGTGGAACATGCTGGGTTATGTGAATGCGGAGCTGCCCGCCAACTCGTCCCTGATGGCCAGCTTCTTCCACCCCGACGACGCCACTGCCATCGACCAGAGCTTCACCGCCGCGCTGCAAGGCCGTGGCGAGACCTGGCAGACCGAATGCCGCATGCGCCACAAGCAGGGCCACTATGTGCCCGTGCTGTTGCGCGCCCATATCCAGCGCAATGACCAGGGCCAGGCGCTGCGACTGTCGGGCACCAACACCGACCTGACCGAACGCAAACAGGTAGAGGCCCAACTGCAAGATAGCGAGGCCCGCTACCGCGCCCTGGTGGAGTGGTCCCCCATCGGCATTGGCGTGCACCAGGACGGCCTGGTTGCCTATGCCAATGCGGCGGCCATCCGCATCCTCGGGGCGCGAACCGAGGCCGAGCTGATCGGCCTGCCCATGATGGACCTGGTGGACCCGCGCTACCGCAGCCTGGTGGCGGCGCGCGTGGCCCAGGGCCTGGCCAGCGGCGCGCCGCTGCCGGTACAGGTGGAAAAATTCATACGCCGCGACGGCCGCTCCATCGACGTGGAAATTCAGGCCTCACCCATCACGCACAAAGGGCGCCCCGCCATCCAGGTCAATTTTGTGGACGTGACCGAGCGGGAGAAGAGCGAGGCCACGTTGCGCGAGAGCGAGGCCCGCTTCCGCGCACTGACCGAGCTGTCGTCCGACTGGTACTGGGAGCAGGACGAAAACTTCCGCTTCACGATACTGGGCGGCAAGGTCTACAACAGCACCGGCCTGACCATGGACCAGCACCGGGGCAAGACGCGCTGGGAGATTCCTTGCCTCAACATGACCGAGGCCGATTGGGACGCGCACCGCAAGGTACTGGCCGCCCATGAGCCCTTTCGCGACCTGGAGATCCGCAGCCCCGACACCGACAACACCGCCCACTGGGCCAGCGTCAGCGGCTCACCCATGTTTGATGGGGATGGGCGCTTCCGCGGCTACCACGGCATCGGGCGCGACATTTCGCAGCAAAAGCAGGCCGGCGAAGAAATCCACCGTCTGGCCTTCTACGACGCTCTGACCGGCCTGCCCAACCGCCGCCTGCTGCTGGAGCAGCTCAAACGCGCGCTGCACACCAATGCCCGCCACCACCGCCACGGCGCCCTGCTCTTCATCGACCTGGACAACTTCAAGACGCTGAACGACACGCTGGGCCACGATGTGGGCGACCTGCTGCTGCAGCAGGTGGGCCAGCGCCTGTCGGACTGCGTGCGCGAGGCCGATACCGTGGCCCGCCTGGGCGGCGATGAGTTTGTGCTGGTACTCGAAGACCTGGAGACCGACCCCCATGCCGCGGCCCTGCAGGCCGACAGCGTGGGCAAGAAAATCCTGGCCAACCTGAACCAACCCTATGACCTGGTGGGGCGCGAACACCACAGCTCACCCAGCATGGGCATCACGCTGTTCGATGCCCGCAGCCACAGCGTGGACGACCTGCTCAAGCAGGCCGACCTGGCCATGTACCAGGCCAAGGCCGCGGGCCGCAACACCTTGCGCTTCTTTGACCTCAGCATGCAGACCGAGCTGGAAGACTGGGTGGCGATGGAGTTCGACCTGCGCGATGGCCTGCAGGGCGGCGAGGAGCTGGTACTGTATTTCCAGCCCACGGTGGGCGCCACAGGCCATATCACCGGGGCCGAGGCCCTGGTGCGCTGGCTGCAGCCCACGCGTGGCCTGGTCATGCCCGAGCACTTCATCGCACTGGCCGAGTCCACCGGGCTGATCGTGCCGCTAGGCCGCTGGGTCATGAACATGGCCTGCGAGCAGTTGTCTGCCTGGGCCCAATCACCAGAGACCGCCCACCTGAGCCTGGCCGTCAACGTCAGTGCACGCGAATTGCGGGAACCCGGATTTGTGCCCGGCGTGCTGAAGTTTCTGCAAATCTGGAAGGTGCCGCCCAATCGGCTGCGCATCGAGCTGACCGAGAGCGTGCTGGCCCACCGCGTGGACGACATCATCGGCAAGATGAACGAGCTCAAGGCCCATGGCGTGGGCTTCTCGCTGGACGATTTCGGCACCGGTTATTCGTCGCTGAGCTACCTCAAGCAGTTGCCGCTAGACCTGCTGAAGATCGACCGCTCCTTTGTGCGCGACGTACTCAACGACCCCAATGACGCGGCCATAGCGCGCACCATTGTGGCGCTGGGCACCACTTTGGGCCTGTCCGTGGTTGCTGAAGGGGTGGAAACCGAGGCCCAGCGCGACTTCCTGGCCGACATCGGCTGCCACGCCTACCAAGGCTTCTTGTTCGGCAGCCCGGTTCCCATCGAGCAATTCAAAAACTATTTAGTGTCCCGTCCCTAGGTACGCACCGTTTTGAGTAGGTCTGGCACGGGTTTCGCTTTGGTGCATGGGTTCAACCCATTTTTAGGAATTTGTGCACCATGTCGGGATTTCGCAGTTTTCTGAAGAGCGGCCACGCGCCCACGCTGTTCGCCTCCTTCTTGTACTTTTCGTTTTCCTGCTGCATTTGGGTGCTCAATGGCGCGATGGCGCCCTTTATTTCTGAGACGTTCAACCTCAGCCCCGCACAAAAGGGCCTGATGCTGTCCATCCCCATCATCGCCGGCGCGCTGATGCGTTTTCCGCTGGGTATCCTGTCGCAGTACATCGGCCGCAAGAAAGCCACGCTCGTCGAGATGGGCATGATCATGGTGGCGATGCTGTTTGGCTTTTTCTGCGTCAAGAGTTTCAACGACCTGCTGGCCATGGGCGTGCTGCTGGGCATTGCCGGCGCCAGCTTCGGCGTCGCTCTGTCGCTGGGCTCGGGCTCGTTCCCACCCCGGCACAAGGGCCTGGCCATGGGTCTGGTGGGTGCGGGCAATGTGGGCACGGCCGTGTCGGTGCTGATTGCGCCGCCGCTGGCCCAGGCCTTTGGCTGGGTCACGGTGTACGGCATTGCGGCCGTGGCCATCACCATCCCCATGGTGGTAATGGTCATCTTTGCCAAGGAACCCAACGACGTCGACTCCCATGCCTCCTTCAAGGAGCACATTGCCTGCCTGTTTGAGAAAGACGGCTGGGCCTTCAGCCTGATCTACGCGGTCACCTTTGGTGGCTTCATCGGCTTGGCCACCTTCTTACCCACCTACTACTACGACCAGTTCGGTGTCAGCAAGGTCCAGGCCGGCCAATTGACGATGCTGGCCGCCTTCATGGGCGCGGCCGTGCGCGTGCTGGGCGGCTGGATATCGGACCGCTGGGGCGGTGTCAACACACTGAACCTGGTGCTGTGCACGGTGGCGGGCACGCTGGTGCTGTGCGGCCTGTCCACCGGCTCGCTGGCCGTGACCACACTCTTGGTGATTGTGTGCTTCGCGGCCTTGGGTGCCGGCAACGGCGCGGTATTCCAGTTGGTGCCGCTGCGCTGGCCGCTGGCCACTGCGGTGGCCGGCTCCATGATCGGCGAGATTGGTGCCTTGGGCGGCGGCCTGGTGCCTAACGCCATGGGCTTGTCCAAGCAATACATGGGTAGCTACTCCGGCGGCTTCTTCGTGTTCGCCACCCTGGCCGTGGCCATGCTGGTCATGCTGCGCGTGATGCAGATCCGCTGGACTCGGACGTGGGCAGAAAAAGGAGGCCGCGCACGCACTGCGTAATACTGGCGCACGAACGACACGAGAGTCCCCTCACCCCTGCATCATCGCCTCCTCCACCGCCGTCTTCGCCTCCGCAAGCCCGAAGAAGAAGCGGGTCGGTTGCGGCGCGGCCTTGGGCATATGGGCGGGAGGTGGCCATAGGCGGCCGTTCAGCCAGTTGGCGGAAACGCCACCGATATCCATGGATTTCAACTCGCAGACGGGTACACCGTCCGACAGTGCAACGTACAGGGTCGGCGAATCTTTCCAACTGATGTTTGCCATATTGTCCCTTCTGGTACCGCATGCAAAGCTGCGCGCAATCGGGAGGTTGAGCAATAAAACAGTTCACGTCAAGCAGAATTTGTCATATACATCGGGCATAGTTGTCCATCCGCACACCAGCCCCCGCCGCGACGCCACAGAGCCATGCTGAACTCATCCGTTTTTGTTCCCTTCAACAACCGCAGCCCCAGCTTGCACGGCTTGCTGAGCGCCGCTGTGCTGTTGCTGATGACAGCCTGCACGTCGGTGCCGGCCCCTACCGACCCCGAGGTGGCACAGGGCCCGTACGCGTCGGCGGACGCACCAACCGGCAAACCCACCGCCTCTGCGGCACCGTTTGACACTTGGCAGCATTACCCCCTGCCCGGCAAGCAGGCCACCGAGTTCTCTTTTGTGCGGCAGGATGGGCGCTTGGTGGCTGCGGCGGTTTCCAAAGCATCGGCCAGCATGTTGCGCCAGCCCCTGCGGGTGGAGGCGGCCGACTTGGGCAAGATCGAATTTTCATGGATGGTGCCGCAATTGATCGAGCAGGCCGACATGGCCCTGCGCCAGGCGGATGACTCGCCGGTGCGGGTGGTGCTGGCCTTTGACGGTGACCGGTCCACGTTTTCGATGAAGAACGCCATGCTGTCCGAGCTGTCCCACGCGATGACGGGCGAGCCCCTGCCCTATGCCACGCTGATGTACGTGTGGTGCAACAAGCGGGCGCCGGGCTCCGTCATCGTCAACCCGCGCACCGACCGCATCCGCACCATCGTCGTGGAGTCCGGGCCGCAAGGGCTCAGCCGCTGGCTGAACTACGAGCGCAACATCCGTGCAGACTTTGAAAAAGCTTTTGGCGAACCGGCCGGCCCCTTGATCGGTATCGCCATCATGACCGACACCGACAACACCCAAAGCCAGGCACGCGCCTGGTACGGCCCATTGCGCCTGACCGCTGCGCAGTGATGCACTTGCTTCTGAATCGATAGCACCATTCTCATATTCGACGAGGACTATCGGCTATTTCGGCAAAAACAGCAGCCAGTAGACCAACAACAGATTAAGCAACACCGACACCGCCAACCCCACCTTCCACAGCGCCGTGGGGTCGCGCTGCAGCAGCGGCGTAGCCGAGGGAGCGGACAGCGGGCGGGACGCGCCGCGCTCCAGCGCCAAGCGGAACTCTTCGGCCGTCTCGAAGCGCTGGCGCTTGTCGCGGGCCACGGCTTTGAGCAGCACATGGTCCAGCCAGATCGGTATCTCCGGGTTGTGGCGGCTGGGGGCTACCGGGTCGCGGTAGTAGCGGCCCACCTGGTAGGGCAGCACCTCGCCATAGGGCAGCTTGCCAGTCAGCAACTGGTACAGCGTGACGCCCAGCGCGAACAGGTCGCTCTGCGGGTCGGGCAGCTCCTGCGGCACGTCGGTGCGCTGGCCGCCGCTGCGGGCGCTGGTCTTGCAGTTGAAGCCCCACTGCTCGGGGTTCACATAGCTGGGTGTGCCGGCGTGCAGCTCGCGCATGGAGGCTGGTTCGCGCCCGCTCAGCGCCACGCCCAGGTCCAGCAGGCGCAACACGCCGTCTTCGCCCTGGTGCAGGTTGGCGGGCTTGATGTCGCGGTGGATGACGCCCTGGCGGTGCAGGCGGCCCAGCGCCTTCAATGCCTGCACGCCCACAGCCAGCGCCTGCGGCAGCTTGAAGCGCTTTTGCTGGGCCAGCGCGTGCTGCAGTGTCTCGCCGCCATGCCAGTCATAGACCAGGTAAAAGGCGCTGCGCGGCCGGCCCTCTGGCAGCCCTGGCAGTTCGGTGTGGATCTGGACCAGGTTGTCCGCCACGCGGGACGACTGCATGCGTTTGGCCAGCCAGGCCTCGTGGGCCAGCATGGCCAGCTCTTCGCGGTCATGGGCGCGGGCGGGGTGCAGGGCCTTGATGATGTAGCGTTTGTCGGGGTCTGCGCCCGCTGTGGGGGCCGCTACCTTGGCTTGGTAAACAACATTGATGCCGTTGTCGGCCACGGGAGCGGTGATGGTCAGTCCGTCGATCACCTCACCCACTTTCATCAGTGGCGGCACGGGCAAGCTTTGGGCGGCACGGTTTTCGTCTTGCAGCGTGGCGTCCAGCAGGCCCAGCACGCGCACCACCAGGGCGGTCACATTGTCTTTGCTGCCGGCCTTGAGCGCGGCGTCCAGCAGGGCTTCGCAAGCAGCTTGCGCGTTGTCGCCCTCGGCCATGGCCTGCAGGCGCTTGTCGGACAAGGAGCCATACACACCGTCCGTCAGCAGCACAAACACGTCACCCACCTGCAGGTCGCCTTGCACATAGTCCACCACCACCCGCTCTTCCAGCCCCACGGCGCGCACCAGCTGGTGTTTGAAGTCGGGGTGGTTGACCACGTGGTCGTGGGTGATCTGCTGGATCTGCCCGCCGCGCAGCAGGTAGGCGCGCGAGTCGCCCACATGGGCCAGCGCATAGGACTGGCCGCGCAACACCACGGCGGTCAGCGTGGTCATGCCCACCGCGGGCTGGCGGCGACGGTTGATGCCGCACAACCAGGCGTTCTGGCTGCAGATGATGCGGTCCAGGGCCACGGTGGCGTCCCAGGTCTCGGGGGTGCCAAAGTAGTCGCGCAGCAGGCTGACGACGGTGGTCTGCGCCGCCTCCTTGCCCATACCGCCGCGGCTCACGCCATCGGCCACCGCCGCGATGACGCCCATGCCCTCCAGCCCGGGCTCGGGCATCAGGGCGCCACAGAAGTCCTCGTTGCTGTCCTTGGTGCCGGCGCTGGATGCGAAGCCGATGTCGAGTTCAAATGCCATATGCACCAAGGGTAAGCAATATCGATGCCCGTGCATGGGGAGCTTTTGGGTGGGTTTTCCCTGATTTGGTGCATTGCAGCACGGTATGCGCTATTGCAGTGCTTTGGGTGCAGGAGCCTGAGTCGCAAAGCGTTTTGCGCAGGTAAAGGAGGAGGCCGCAGGCCGGGGGACACGGAGCAAAACGCTTTGCGACTCAGGCTCCTGCGCCCCTCCTACGCACCGGTGAGCATCTGCATGCTGTGTTCGTAGTGGGCGGAAAGCTGCTCCAGCACCGTCAACAGGCTTTCACTGGCCTGCGCCAAGCCATGCAACTGCGCCGCGTCACCTGCGCCTGGCGCCGCCTTGGTAGCGGCCACCAGCGTCAGCCAGCCAATGCCCGCCGCCTCCAGCGCGGTGTGGATATCGGGCGTGCTCAGCGGCAGGCCATTCAGGTAAGTCAACGCCTCTTCAAACGCAGCACGCGATGCGGCCATGCCCGTTGCGCTGCGCTCTTGCAAAGCTGCCCCGCCCAGCAGCGCCAGCACGGCATCCTTGGCAAAGCGCTGCGACAGCATGCGCTGGCGGCCGGCCAGGTTGAGCACGCGCAGCGGCGGCGCGGGGCTGGCGCTTTCCAGCTGGGTGGTCAGGCGCTCGGCACCCTGCAGCAGGTGCTCGGCCAGTTCGTCCAGCCGGGCATACGCCGATGCTGCGTCCCCAGCGCCGGGGCTTCCATGCAGCACGGGCTGCAGCTCCGCCCAAGTTTGCTGCACCTGGCCCAACAAGTCGCCATACGTGGCCTGCGACAGGCTTTTCCCCAGGTAGGCCAGGTTGGCATCAATGCGCTGCACGGACTCCTGCAACTGCTGCGCCCACGGCGCGCCGGCTTGTGGCAAGGCCTGCTGCAGCAGCTGCAGTGTTACCAGGCGCTGCGACAGCATGCGCAGCTGGCCGCAGCGGTTCACATCTTCCGCGTTGCGAGCGGACTGCACGATGTGCTGCGACACCTGGCCCAGCCTTTGGTTGGTGTGCATGGAGGCGGTGCGCAGGATGTGGAAGGCGTCGTCGTCTGACAGGTGCTGGGCCTGCATCAATATGCCCTTGGCCCGTTCCACCATCTTGCGCTCTTCAAAGCGGGTGGAGATATCGGCCAGCGCCTGGGCCTGGGCCTGCTGCTGGCGAAAGCGGGCCTGGGCCAGGTGCACCAGGGCGCGCAGACGGTGGGCGCCGTAGCCATTCACCTCGTAGCCGTGGATGCCCGACGCCAGGGCACGGTCCATATGGCCCACATCGGCATCGGCCGTGAACACGACCACGGCGCAGGGCGCGGTTTCTGCAATGGCAGCCGTGGCCTTGAACAAGGCCTCGTCCGGCACGGGCACATCACAAATGAGCACATCTGGTGCATGGCGCACCACTTCCTGCAATAGCCGGGCGCGGTCTTGCACCGTGGCGAGTACAGCAATGCCGGCCGCGGCCAGGTCGTCGTGCAGCACTTGCGCAGTTTTCAAACCATTCACATGGACCAGGGCAGACGTCATAAAAACACGGTTTTGAGAGAGAGAACAGGTGCCGGGCATGCAAGACACGCACCAGCTTGTCGGGCAGCAGCCATAAAAACAAGGGTAAACACCATGATATGGCACAGCTCTTGCATAAGAGCAAGCGGGCGTAACGGAGCGCCCACAACCTTAGCGATTGCACTGCGGGTTCTGCATACAACGACGTATGCATGTGTGTGAGTTTGGTGTACCGGCCGCATGGCCGTGTTTGAACTATCCCTTTTCTCTTTTGTTTGGCAGGTGGCATATCCACGTGCCAAGGTTTCCGATACCAGGAGTGGCGGCAATGAAAAAATCCAAGTTGGTAATGATAGGCAATGGCATGGCGGGCGTGCGCACGCTGGAAGAATTGCTGAAGATTGCACCCGATCTGTACGACATCACCGTCTTCGGCGCGGAGCCACACCCCAACTACAACCGCATTTTGCTGTCGCCCGTGCTGGCCGGCGAACAGACGCTGGACGAGATCGTGCTGAACTCCTGGGAGTGGTACACCGAGAACCACATCACACTGCACGCCGGCAAGAAGGTCTATGAGGTGGACCGCGTCAAGCGCATCGTGCGCGCCAAGGATGCCAATGGCGCCATCACCGAGGCCGAATACGACCGCCTGCTGCTGTGCACTGGCTCCAACCCCTTCATATTGCCTGTGCCGGGCAAAGACCTGCAAGGCGTCATCGCCTACCGCGACATTGCCGACACCAACGCGATGATCGAAGCGGCCACGCAATACAAGAACGCCGTGGTCATCGGCGGCGGTCTGTTGGGCCTGGAAGCGGCCAACGGCCTCATGCTGCGCGGCATGAATGTGACCGTGGTGCATGTGATGCCCACGCTGATGGAACGCCAGCTGGACACCGTGGCCGGCAAGATGCTGCAGAAGTCGCTGGAAGACCGGGGCCTGAAGTTCCTGATCGGTGCACAGACACAAGGTTTGGTTGGCAATGAGGCAGGTCGCGTCAAGGCCATCCAGTTCAAGGACGGCACCGAGGTGGCTGCCGATCTGGTCGTCATGGCCGTGGGCATTCGCCCCAACACCGAGCTGGCCGAGAGCATGCGCCTGCATTGCAACAAGGGCATCGTGGTCAACGACACCATGCAGACCACCACCGATGCCCGCATCTACAGCGTGGGTGAATGCGCGGCCCACCGCGGCATTGCCTACGGTCTGGTGGCGCCGTTGTTTGAACAGGCCAAGGTGGCCGCCAACCACCTGGCGCAGTACGGCATTGGCCGCTACCAGGGTTCGCTCACATCGACCAAGCTCAAGGTCACCGGCATTGACCTGTTCAGCGCGGGCGACTTCACCGGTGGTGATGGCACCGAAGAGCTGGTCATGAGCGACCCCTATGGCGGCGTCTACAAGAAGCTGGTTATCAAGGACGACAAGCTGGTCGGCGCCTGCCTGTATGGTGACACCGTGGACGGCAGCTGGTACTTCAAGCTCTTGCGCGATGGCCGCAGCATTGCCGACATCCGCGACAAGCTGATGTTTGGCGAATCCAATATCGGCGACACCGGCCACGAAGGCCACAGCAAGGCTGCCACCATGCCCGACGATGCCGAGGTCTGCGGCTGCAACGGCGTCAACAAGGGCACGATCTGCAAGGCCATCCGCGAGAAGGGTTTGTTCACGCTGGACGAGGTCAAGAAACACACCAAGGCCAGCGCGTCTTGCGGCTCCTGCACCGGGCTGGTGGAACAGATCATCATGTTCACCGCCGGTGGCGACTACTCCGCCACGCCCAAGACCAAGGCCATGTGCGCCTGTACCGACCATGGCCACCAGGCCGTGCGCGATGCGATTCGCAACAACAAGCTGCTGACGATTGCCGACACCTTCAAGTTCCTGGAATGGAAGACGCCCAATGGTTGTGCATCGTGCCGCCCGGCCGTCAACTACTACCTGATCAGCACCTGGCCCAAGGCCGCCAAGGACGACCCGCAAAGCCGCTTCATCAACGAACGCAGCCACGCCAACATCCAGAAGGACGGCACCTACAGCGTGATCCCGCGCATGTGGGGCGGTGAGACCACGGCCGCCGAACTGCGCCGCATTGCCGACGTGGTGGACAAGTACAACATCCCCACCGTCAAGGTCACCGGCGGCCAGCGCCTGGACCTGCTGGGCGTGAAGAAGGAAGACCTGCAAAACGTGTGGAAGGACATCGGCATGCCATCCGGCCACGCCTATGCCAAGGCCCTGCGTACGGTCAAGACCTGTGTGGGCAGTGAATGGTGCCGCATGGGCACGCAGGACAGCACCCAGATGGGCAAGGACCTGGAAAAAGCCATGTGGCGCATGTATGCCCCGCACAAGGTCAAGTTCGCCGTAAGCGGCTGCCCGCGCAACTGCGCTGAGTCCGGCATCAAGGACGTGGGTGTGATTGGTGTGGACAGCGGTTGGGAGATGTACATCGCCGGCAATGGCGGCATCAAGACCGAGGTGGCGCACTTTTTGGTGAAAGTGAAGACGGCCGCCGAGGTGCTGGAGTACACCGGCGCCTTCTGCGAGCTGTACCGCCAAGAGGGCTGGTACCTGGAGCGCACCGTGCACTACGTGAACCGCGTGGGCCTGGACTATGTGAAGAAACGCATCCTGGAAGACCACGAAGGCCGCAAGGCGCTGTGGGAACAGTTGCAGTTTGCGCTGGATGGTGAGCCCGACCCGTGGTTCGACTTCAAGGAAGCGGCTGTGGACACGCGCCAGTTCACCGCCCTGCCTGTCTGAACGCGCCCACATTGGGGAGATCGCCATGATGAAACCAATCCTGTTCAACCGTAGAACGCTGCTGCTGGCCACCACCGGCCTGCCGCTGCTGACGGCTGCGCATGCGCAGGTCAGCGACATGGGCGACGCCATCAACAAGGCCGGTCGCCAGCGCATGCTGAGCCAGCGCATGGGCAAGGCCTGGCTGGCCCTGGTCCATGGCGTGGAAAAGCCCATGGCCCAGCAAGTGCTGGACAAGTCGCTGGCGCTGTTTGACCGCCAGCTGGTCGAGCTCAAGGCCTTTGCCACATCGCCCGACATTGCGGCCACCTACAACAAGTTGGAGGCGTCGTGGGGCACATACAAGACGGCCCTGGTCGGCAACCCGCCGTCACGTGAGCAGGCGGCCAGCATGTTGCAGCTCAACGCTGGCGTGCTGGCGCTGGCCCACCAAGGTACGCAGCAGTTTGAAGCGGTCCAGGGCAAGCCGACCGGCAAGCTGGTCAATGTGGCCGGGCGCCAGCGCATGCTGAGCCAGCGCATGGCCATGTACTACCTGGCGGCCCGCCTGCCGGTTGAGGCCCCGGTGGCGGCGGCCGAGATCACCAAGGCGCGCGGCGAGTTTGTCAGCGCCCTGGCCTTTCTGCGCGACGCACCGCAAACCACAACCGCGATCCAGGAGCAGTTGCAACTGGCCGACGGGCAATGGGTGTTTTTTGACGCGGCGCTGAAACGGGGCTCTGCCAACGACGCGGGATCCGCCCGCGCGTTGGGCGAGGTCTTCATCGCCAGCGAGAACCTGCTGGCCGTGATGGACAGGGTGACCGGCATGTACTCGGCCCTGAAAACCTGAACGCATATAGAAAACTGGGCGGTAGCCCTCGTAAAACCTGAGCATACCGCTACAAAAGGAATAGCAAAATGAGTGAATGGACCCCCATCTGCAAAGTCGAAGACATCCCGGTACTGGGCGCGCGCCGCGTAGCCCGCAGCCAGGGCCTGGACGTGGCCGTGTTCCGCAACGACGCCGATGGTGTGTTTGCGCTGCTGGACCGTTGCCCGCACAAGGGCGGCCCCTTGAGCCAGGGCATCGTGTTTGGCACCAGCGTGGCCTGCCCGCTGCACAACTGGACGATTGGCCTGTGCGATGGCCAGGCATCCGCCCCCGACGAAGGCTGCACGCCCAAATTCGCGGTGCAGGTGGTCGATGGCCAGGTCTCGCTGAAGACTGCTGAGCTGGCCGGCCACGCCGTTGACGAAACACGGCCCATTGCTGGCCCCGCCCGCCGCAGCTGCACAACCGCCTAAACCCTCTCTCCCCTCAGCGCAGCGCACCGCACCCATGACGGCCACACAAGAAACAAAATCGACCTGCCCCTATTGCGGTGTGGGCTGTGGCGTCATCATTGAATCGACCGGGACACAGATCACCGGCGTGCGCGGCGACCCGGACCACCCGGCCAACTTCGGGCGGCTGTGCACCAAGGGCTCCACGCTGCACCTGACCGCCAGCGCCGCGGTGACTGTCCAGACTCGCCTGCTGCAGCCGATGCAGCGCCTCACACGCAACGCCGCGCCACAGGCCATCACCTGGGATGCCGCGCTGGACACGGCCGCCAAGGGCTTTGCCCGCATCATCCGCGACCATGGGCCGGACGCGGTTGGCTTTTACGTGTCAGGCCAGTTGCTGACCGAGGACTATTACGTCTTCAACAAGCTGACCAAGGGCTTGATCGGCACCAACAACATCGATACCAACTCGCGCTTGTGCATGAGCAGCGCCGTGGCCGGCTACAAGCAGACGCTGGGCGCCGACGCACCACCGGCTTGCTACGACGATGTCAACCACGCGCAGTGCATCTTCATCACCGGCTCCAACACGGCGTTCGCCCACCCCATCCTGTTCCGCCGCATCGAAGACGCAAAAAAGGCCAACCCGCGGCTGAAAATCATCGTCTGCGACCCGCGTGCCACCGACACGGCCAGCATTGCCGACCTGCACCTTGCCATACAGCCTGGCACCGACGTGATGCTGTTCAACGGCATGCTGCACATCATGGCCTGGGAAGGCTGGCTGGACCAGGCCTTCATCGACCAGCACACTGCGGGTTTTGATGCGCTGAAGGCCACCGTACGCGACTACACGCCCGACACCGTGGCCCAGGCCTGCGGCATTCGCAAGGACACGCTGCTGCAGGCCACGCGCCTGTTTGCCGGTGTGCAAAGTGGCGGCGCGCCCCGCACCCCCACACTGAGCCTGTATTGCCAGGGGCTGAACCAATCCAGCAGTGGCACGGCCAAAAATGCCGCGCTGATCAACCTGCACCTGGCCACCGGCCAGATCGGCAAGGCGGGCGCCGGCCCCTTCTCGCTGACCGGCCAGCCCAATGCCATGGGCGGGCGAGAAGTGGGTGGCCTGGCCAACCTGATCAGCGCCCACCGCGACATGACCAACCCCGAGCACCGTGCCGAAGTGGCCGCGCTGTGGGGCCTGCCCGCGGTGCCCGACAAACCCGGCAAGACGGCCGTGGACATGTTCCAGGCCGCGGCCGATGGCGAGATCAAGGCCCTGTGGATTGCCTGCACCAACCCGGCCCAGAGCATGCCCGACCAGGCCACCGTGCGCCGCGCGCTGGAGCGGGCCGAGCTGGTCATCGTGCAGGAGGCTTTCTCCACCACCGCCACCGCGCGTTATGCCGACCTGCTGTTGCCCGCCACCACCTGGGGCGAGAAGGATGGAACGGTCACCAACAGCGAACGCCGCATCAGCCGCGTGCGCCCGGCCGTGCCCGCGCCCGGTCCGCTGGACAACGGGCCGCGCCACGACTGGTCCATCGCCGTCGACTTTGCACAGCGGCTCGAAGCCCTGCTGGCACCGGCCCGGCCCACGCTGTTCCCCTACCCAACGCCCGAATCGGTGTGGAACGAGCACCGCGAATCCACCCGCGGCCGCGACCTGGACATCACCGGCATGTCTTACTCCATGCTGGACGCGCGGGGCCCACAGCAATGGCCGCTGGCCGCGGGCCAGACCACCGGCAAGGCGCGCCTGTACGAGGACGGCATCTTCCCCACCGCGGACGGCAAGGCCAAGTTTGTCAACACCGAATACAAACCCGTGGCCGAGCCGCGCGAGGCACGCTACCCGCTGTCGCTGACCACCGGCCGCCTGCGCGACCAGTGGCACGGCATGAGCCGCACCGGCACGCTGGGCCGCCTGTTTGGCCACGTGGCAGAGCCCTGCATCGAGATGAACGCGCAGGACATGGAGCGCCGCCTGCTGAAAGACGGCGACCTGGTCCACGTGACGGGCAAACGCGGCTCCATCGTCGTGCCGGTGCTGGCCAGTGCCACGCTGGCGCCGCAGCAGACCTTCATCGCCATGCACTGGGGCGAAGAATTCCTGAGTGGCGCCAGCAGCAGCGGTGAACGCCTGGCCGGCGTCAACGCGCTGACCACGCCGGTCTACTGCCCTACATCCAAACAGCCCGAGTTCAAACACACGGCCATCAAAGTGCTGAAGGCCGAGCTGCCGTGGTCGCTGCTGGGTATTGCCTGGCTGCCGGACGACGCGGCACTGACGGCGCGCGAAGAGCTGAAGGAACTGATGGGCAAATTTGCCTTCGCCAGCTGCACGCCCTTTGGCCGTGAGCGCAGCGGCCTGCTGTTCCGCGCCGCGGCGTACGAAACGCCGGACGATGCCGTGCTGGCCCGCATCGAGACGCTGCTGGGCATGGGTGGCGCCGACGTGCTGCGTTATGCCGACAAGAAACGCGGCCAGCGCCGCGCCGTGCAAGTGGTGCCCGCCAGAGAAGACGGCACCGCCAAGGGTGAGACCCGACTCAATGCCTTCTTGCTGGCCGGCGACACCAGCGCCCAAAGCTGGATCAAGACCCTGCTGCAAGACGAACTGCCCGCCCAGGCCTATGGCCGCATGCTGCTGGTGCCGGGCGCCAAGCCCCCGGTGGCGGTGCAGTCGCGCGGCAAGCAGGTCTGCACCTGCTTCAACGTGACGGAGTCGGACATCACCACACAGTTGGGCCAATGCAAGGGCAACGAAGACCAGCGCCTGGCCCAGCTGCAGGGGGCGTTGAAATGCGGCACCAATTGCGGATCGTGTCTGCCCGAGGTGAAGCGCATCGTGCGGTTGGCCATGCCGACCAACTCTGGCGTCCCAGCCTTGCAGGCCTAGCAGATATGCAGCGACAACTCGCCGCCGGGCCGCCCCAAGGCGAGTTAGCCCCCTTTGGGGGGCAGCGACCCGCGCAGCGGCGGAGCGTGGGGGCATTAGTACATTACCCTAAGTTATCAAGCCTGCGGGACAATGGCAGCATGGGCATCGCACACTACATCAAGGAAATCGGCCGCGGCAGCCAGGGCGCCCGGCCGCTGAACCGCGAGCAGGCGGCCGATCTGTTCGGCCAGGTGCTGGATGGAGCAGTAACCGACCTGGAAGTGGGCGCCTTCTGCCTGGCCATGCGCATCAAGGGTGAAACCGCACAGGAGATGGCGGGTTTTCTGGACGCCACCCACCAGCGCCTGTGCCGCCTGCCGGCCAGCTCCCCACGCCCCACCATCGTCATCCCCAGCTACAACGGCGCGCGCAAGCTGCCGGTGCTGACACCTTTGTTGGCCCTGCTGCTGGCGCGTGAAGGCCTGCCGGTGCTGGTGCACGGCACGGCCACCGAGTCGCGCCGGGTCTATACGTCAGAAGTGCTGCTAGCCCTCGCCATTCCTGCACAGGCAGCTATTGAATCCATAGCACCTGGCACGGTGGCCTTTGTACCCACCGCGCTGATGCACGGCGGCCTGCAGCGCCTGCTGGATGTGCGCCGCGTCGTCGGACTGCGCAACCCGGCCCATAGTCTGGTCAAGCTGATGAGCCCGGTGAAGGGCAAGAGCCTGCTGGTCAGCAGCTACACCCACCCCGAGTACGCCGTGTCGATGGCCGAGACCTTGGCCGTAATGAATGGCAACGCGCTGCTGCTGCGCGGCACCGAAGGCGAGGCCGTGGCCGACCCCCGGCGCACGCCCAAGATGCAGGGTTTCATCAACGGCCAGATCGTGGACCGCCAGGACCACCAGGACGGCACGCTGACCAGCCTGCCCGACCTGCCCGCCAGTACGGATGCCGCCAGCACCGCAGCCTATATCCGCAGTGTGCTGGACGGCACACAGCCCGTGCCCACGCCGATTGCCCAGCAAGTGGCCCACATCTTGCATTTGGTGGATTTACTATGAAACACGATCTTTCCAACTCCAGCGCACGGGGCCATGTCACCCTGGTGGGCGCAGGCCCGGGCGACCCCGAGCTGCTGACCCTCAAGGCACTAAAAGCCATCCAGCAAGCTAGCGTGGTGCTGGTCGACGATCTGGTGAACGAGGCCATCGTTGCCTTCGCACCACCCACCGCCCGCATCGTCTACGTGGGCAAACGCGGCGGTTGCAAATCAACGCCCCAGTCCTTTATCGAAAAGCTGATGGTGACCGCCGCACTGGAAGGTGAAATCGTCGTGCGCCTCAAGGGTGGCGACCCCTTCATCTTTGGCCGTGGCGGCGAAGAGATGGAGGCTCTGCAAGCTGCGGGTGTGCGCGTCAGCGTCATCAACGGCATCACCGCCGGGATGGCTGCGGTCACATCGCTAGGCGTACCGCTGACCCACCGCGAATACGCGCACGGTGTCGTGTTTGTCACCGGCCATGCCAAGCCCGGTTCCGCCGGCACCGACTGGCGCGCATTGGCCAATACGGCACGCCAGGCCCGGTTGACCTTGGTGGTCTACATGGGTGTCAGTGGCGCGGCCACCATCCAGAACGAATTGCTGCATGGCCTGCCGGGCGATACACCGGTGGCCATCATCCAGAACGCCAGCTTGCCCACGCAGCGCCAGGCCGTGTGCACGTTGGCGGAGCTGGAAAGCACGATTGCCCGTGAACAACTGGCCAGCCCCAGCGTCATCGTTGTCGGGGATGTGCTGCAGGGCTTGTTGGCAGCGGGCATGGAATCCAGCAGTCTGCAACTGCAACACCGGGCTGCATAAAACGCGGGGAAAGTCCTGCGCGTGAGGGCGAGTCTGTGCGCCAAGGCGTTTTGCTCCGTGTCCCCCGCCCGCTGCGCGGGCTCCTCCTTTACCTGCGCAAAACGCCTTGGCGCACAGACTCTTAGGGGCCGTCGGGCTTGTCCTCTTCGCCGGGCTTGGCCGGCGGGTTTTGCCCACCGACTCGGGCCCGCACCGCTTCTCGCAGCAGGTACTCCACTTGGGCATTCACACTGCGCAATTCCGACGCGGCCAGGCGCTCAATCTGCGCCCACAGCACGGGGTCTATGCGCAGCGCAAAGGACTTCTTATCGGGACTGGCCATGGCGGGAGATTGTCAGTTGTACAGCGTACCCGTATTCACCACCGGTTGGGCGTCGTGGTCGGAGCACAGCACCACCAGCAGATTGGTCACCATGGCGGCTTTGCGCTCATCATCCAGATCTACCAGGCCGCGCTCCTGCAAGCCGATCAAAGCCTGCTCCACCATGCCCACAGCGCCCTGCACAATCAGGCTGCGTGCGGCGATGATGGCCTGGGCCTGCTGACGGCGCAGCATGGCGCCGGCGATCTCGGGGGCGTAGGCCAAGTGCGTGAGTTTGGCATCGACCACCACCACGCCGGCCAGCGCAAAGCGCTCCTGCAATTCATCCAACAGAGCCTCACCAACCTGCTCGGCACCGGAACGCAGCGTGACCTCCTTGTGCACTGCTCCGGCCGTGTCGTCCAGGTTGTCATAGGCATAGCTGGAGGCCAAGTGGCGCACGGCGGCCTCGGCCTGTGTGAACACGTAGGACTCGAAATCTTCGACATCAAAGCTGGCCCGTGCCGTGTCGTTGACCCGCCAGACGATGGCTGCGGCAATCTCGATGGGGTTGCCGCGCAGGTCGTTGACCTTGAGCTTTTCGCTGTTGAAGTTGCGCGCTCGGGTCGACACCTTGCTGCGGCTCAAGAACGGGTTGGCCCAGCGCAAGCCTTCGTTGCGGTCGGTGCCGCGGTAGCTGCCAAACAGCTTCAGCACGGCCGCCTGGTTGGGGTTCAGCGTGTACAGGCCAGACAGAAACCACAGCCCGGCCACCACGGCGATGCCCGCCAATACCAGGTTCGTCACACTGGGTGCACGCGTGACCATAAACCCGGCCAGCAACAGCAAACCCAGACCCAGCAATACCGCCACAAAGCCATTGGCCGTGGTTGCCACATATTCGTTGGAAGCCTTCTTGTCCATATCCATCCTCCTAGGGGTTGGCTCCAACCATAGTGTTGGACGCCGCTTTGACCGCCTTCACAAACGGATGAAATGAGATCAAAGTGATATCACTATAGTAGCATTTTTGAACTTCATCAAGTTTATTTGGATTGACACGCAAGCCCGATTTCTGGGGATTGTGGAGCCATGGGCATGTCAACATAATGGCCCCTATCACCCTGCAAGAAACCACCGCCACACCATGAATCCCATGCCCGCCGGCCATGGCACGCTGCTGGTGTGCTGGCGCTCGCCGTCGGCATCTGCCTTTGCAGCGGCGTCGCGTATGCGCAGACCGCACCAGCGCCAGCGGTGACCGCACAAAAGCTGTTTGTCATCGGTTCGGACGCAGCCGAAGACTCCTACTCCTTCAAGTGGTTCGCGCTGATTTACCGGGAGCTGTTCAAGCGCATGGGTCTGTCGGTGCAGATGGAGAGCTTTGCGCTCAAGCGCCTGGGCATGCAGATGGAGAGCGGCGCCATCGATGGCGAGGCCAAACGCGCCTACGGCTACGCCGCAACGCAGCCCACGCTGGTACGCGTGGAAGAGTCCATCATCGAGCTGAACCTGGCCCTGTACACGGCCAACCCCAAGCTGCAACTGCAGCGCCTGGATGAGCTGGTCTCCAACGGCCTGATGGTGGAATACCGGCGCGGCATCCTGCTATGCGAGAACGCGCTCAAGCCCATCGTGCCGCCCGAGCGCTTGTCCGATGTAGCCACCAATGACCAGGGTGTCAAGAAGCTGGTGGCCCAGCGCACCGATGTGTATTGCGACTTCAGCCTGGGCATCCTGCTGGCGCTGCACACACCGGAGTTGGCAGGTGTCACCAGCGTCCGCAAGCTGATCGATATCGGCAAGAGCATTCCCACCTACCCGTACCTGCACAAGCGGCATGCCGACCTGGCGCCGCGCATGGCGGCGGTGCTCAAGCAGATGAAGGCCGAGGGCCTGGTCGATGCCTACCGCCAGCAGGTGGAAAGAGAACTGGGCTGGAGCCAATAGCAGGGCTGTGGTCCGCGCCGCGCCTGATCAGTCCTTGAACACGTAGGCCGGCTGGACCAGAAAGCGCAGCAGTTCGTCAGCCGGCATGGGCCGCGCAAAGAAATAGCCCTGGGCCAAGCTGCAGCCATAGCCGCGCAAGCGCGCCAGCGCCTCCTCGTTCTCCACCCCTTCGGCCACCGTGGTCAGGTCCAGGCTGCCGGCCATCTGGATGATGGCGTGCACGATGGCGGCATCCTCGCGGTCGGTGGCCAGGTCGCGCACAAAGGACTGGTCAATCTTGAGGCGGTCCACCTCAAAGCGCTTGAGGTAAGAGAGGCTCGAATAGCCGGTGCCAAAGTCGTCAATCGACAACTGCACGCCCAATGCCTTGAGCCGCTTGACGGTAGCCAGTACGGTTTGCGTGTCGTTGATCAGAATGGATTCGGTCAGCTCCAGCTCCAGCAACTCCGCCGGCAAACCAGACACCTCCAGCGCGCTGGTGACGGACTGCTCCAGGTCGTCGCGGCGGAACTGCAACGCCGACAAGTTGACCGCTACCGAGATGTCGGCGCCCACGGCCTTGTGCCACACCGCGGCCTGGCGGCAGGCTTCGCGCAGCACCCATTGCCCTATGGGCACAATGAGGCCGCTCTCTTCGGCAATGGGTATGAAGCGGGCCGGCGAAATCATGCCCAGCTCTGGGTGTTGCCAGCGTATCAGCGCCTCCACCCCGTCCACCGCACCGGTGCGCAAGTCGATCTGCGGCTGGTAGTGCAGCACAAACTCCTGGCGCTCCAACGCGCGGCGCAGGCCATTGCGTATGCCCAAGCGCTCCACGGCGTCCACATTCATCTGCGCGTCGAAGAAGTGGTAGGTATTGCGTCCGGCAGCCTTGGCTTGGTACATGGCCATGTCGGCCTTGGTGCGCAGGGTGTCGGCATCGGTGCCATCGTCGGGGTAGATGGCGACGCCCACGGATACCGAAGTGCTGAGCTCGTGGCCGTCGATGTCGTAAGGTGCCCGCAGGCGGTCCATCATATTGACCAGCACGGGGGCCGTGGCCTCGGGCGTGGCAAGGTTGGGCAGCACGATGATGAACTCATCGCCGCCCTGGCGGCTGACGGTGTCAGTATCGCGCACACAGGCCGTCAAGCGGGCCGCAACCTGTTTGATCAAGGCATCGCCAATGGTGTGGCCCAGCGAGTCGTTGACGGTCTTGAACTTGTCCAGGTCCAGGCACAGCACCGCCACTTTGGACCCCGCGCGTTCCGCATAGGCCACGGCCTGCGCAAACCGGTCCTGGGCCAGCTGCCAATTGGGCAAACCCGTCAGCGCATCGTGATAGGCGATGAAGTTGATTTTTTGTTCGGCCTGCTTGCGCTCGGTCACATCGGTGAACACCCAGATGCTGCCGTCCTGCGGCTTGTCGGCGTCCACCACGCGCCCCGCCACCTCAGCCCACAGGGCGCTGCCATCGCGCTTGAGCAGCTTCATCGTGTTGCGAAAGCTCTCGCCTTGCGCGAACTTGCCGTAAGCGACCTGGCCCACCGTGGCGAATTCAGCCTGGTCCTGGTAGAAGTCATTGGTGGCATGCCCCACCAGTTCCCCGGGGCCATAGCCGAAAATCTCTTCCAGACGCCGGTTGCAGCTGATGATCACACGCTTGCGCACCATCGCAATACCGACCAGTGCGTTTTGCAGCAGCGCGTCTTGCTCGGCTACGCGTTGCTGCAGCTCCTGGTTCAGCGCGGCCATGCCGGCCTCGGCGGTAGCCAGGTTGCTGGCGGTGTGGTCCAGCGTCCATTCCACGGTGCCCAGTTCGTCTAGATGGCCGGGTGGGGCCGGCACCGGTGTGTCGCCTGAACGGCGTGCGGGCTTGTGCGCCGGTAGCAGGCCGCTGACCTTGGTGGCGAGCTTGGCCAGCCGGTTGGTGACCAACTGGCGAAACAGCCACACCATGAACATCGCAACGAAGAAAGTCTTCAAACCATTGCTGATCAGAATCGCCACGGCACGGGTGATCACCTGTTGGTAGATGCCGTTCAGGCTGGCCACCACGTCCAGTTGGCCAATCTCTACATCCTTGCCGCGGGCGACGTGGTGCAGCGTGTAGCTGCGCACCACGGTGTTGCTGGTATGGGGTTTGCCCGCTACCCAGCGCGTGCGGCTGCTTTGGGCCGTGATGCTGGCCTGGTCGATATTGGGCAACTGCGTCAGGGCTTCCAGGGCCAGGCGTACCTGTCGTTCGTCAAAGTCCCACACACTGCCGGCGATATTGGGTACATAGATGCTGACGCTGTCGAGCTGCTTGTCCAAGTCACTGCGCAGCGTGCGGTACTCCACCACCAGTTCGGCAACGGTGATCAGCAGGGTGATGGCGGTGCTGAAGGCAATGATCAACAGAATCAGACGCCGGCCTATGCGGTTCTTCTGTACGAACGGGATTTGCTCAAGTATTTCCATTACTCACAGTCTCGGCGGCCAGGGCTGTCGTTTGCTGCCTATTATTGACCGGCTTGCGCCATACACTAACCGTTTTTCAAACCACCCAACACAAGGAGCACACCCATGATCGGCTATGTCACCCTGGGAACCAACGACCTACCCCGCGCCGGGGCCTTCTATGACGCCCTGCTGGCCGACCTGGGCGCCAAGCGCCTGTGGGATTACGCAGGCGGCATTGGCTGGGGCACATCACCAGAGCAACCCAGCCTGGCCCTGATGAAACCGTTTGACGGCAATGCAGCAACCGTGGGCAACGGCGTCATGGTCGGCCTGGTCGCAAAGTCCACTGAGCAGGTGGACCAGTTGTACGCAAAAGCCATCGCCTTGGGCGCCAAGGACGAAGGCCCCGCTGGCCCGCGCGGCAAAGGGTTTTACGTGGGTTACTTTCGTGACCTCGATGGCAACAAGCTCTGCTTCTTCCACGCAGGCTGACCAGATTGCAAGACTTTGATGTAGTCATCGTAGGCGCTGGCGCCGCCGGCTTGTTCTGCGCCGGGGTCGCCGGCCAGTTGGGCCTGAAGGTCTTGGTGGTGGACCACAGCGAGAAAGTTGCGGACAAGATCCGCATCTCAGGCGGTGGTCGCTGCAACTTCACCAACCGCGACGCCGGCCCTGCCAACTTCCTCAGCGACAACCCGCGCTTCTGCCGCTCGGCGCTGTCGCGCTACACCGCGCGCGACTTCATCGCGCTGGTGGAAAAACACAAGATCCCCTTCCACGAGAAGCACAAGGGCCAGCTCTTCTGCGACCACTCCGCCGACGACATCATCCAGATGCTGCTGGCCGAATGCGCGGCGTCGGGCAATGTCACCCGCTGGCAGCCCTGCGCCGTATCGGCCATACGCAAATTGGCCTCTAGCCCTCGTGGAAATTGGCCAAGCAGCTATGAAATTGATAGTGACCGTGGGACCATCCAATGCGGAGCGGTCGTCATTGCCACAGGCGGCCTGTCCATTCCCAAGATGGGTGCCACGGATTTTGGCTACCGCGTGGCCAAGCAGTTTGACCTGCCGGTGGTCACACCCCGCCCAGCCCTGGTGCCACTGACCTTTGATGAGGCCGCCTGGGCACCGTTTGCGCAGCTGTCCGGCCTGTCGCTGCCGGTCAAGATTGAAACCGGCAGCAAGAAAGAGCGTGTGGCCTTTCTGGAAGACCTGCTGTTCACCCACCGCGGCCTGAGCGGCCCCGGCGTGCTGCAGATATCGAGCTACTGGCAGCCGGGTACGCCCATCCGCCTGAACCTGGCACCGGACACGGATGTGGCAGAAGTGCTAGGCCGTGCCAAAGCCACAAGCTCCCGCAAACTGATTGCCAACGAGCTGGCTGCCCTCGTGCCCTCGCGCCTGGCGGACACCTGGGTCGCGCAAGGCGCTGCACTGGGCCACAACTGGGCACGGCCCATCAACGAGGCATCGGACAAGGCCCTGACCGCATTGGCGGAGCGCCTGAGCCAATGGGAGCTCGCCCCCACCGGTACCGAAGGTTACAAGAAGGCCGAAGTCACCGCCGGCGGCGTCGACACGCGCAACCTGTCGTCGCAGACCATGGAGTCCAAGCAACCCGGCCTGTACTTCATTGGCGAAGTCGTAGACGTGACCGGCTGGCTGGGCGGCTACAACTTCCAATGGGCCTGGGCCAGCGGGTTTGCGTGCGCGCAGGGTCTGGCGGCGCGCCTATCGGCGTGAACGGCCGGACATGGAATCACCTGGCAATCCCCGAGGCTGCGACCCAATCGGCAGACAACCCTTCATGAAAAAGTATCTGCTGTGCTTAGCCCTGCTACTGCTTCACAGCATGGTGTTTGCAGGTCCATTCCAGTCCCTCATGCTGTCGCCTGACCGCGCCAGTCTGACCATCCAGGCATCAGACGGTAGCACCATCACCGCCCCCCGCTACGCAGACCAGGTAGGCTTTGGCAAACCGCGGATTTCGCCTGACGGCAAGTACGTGGGCTGGCTCGCGCTGTACCCCAATTGCTGCACGTCCTACCCCATTCCGCTAAGCCTCGTTGTGCTCGATGGGTCCCAGCGTTTGCACCGCTTCAACGGCGTCAGGCTCGCCGTATTTGAATGGTGCTTTCTCCCCAACTCTGCCCAGGTGGCATTCACCCAGACGACGGTACATGGCAGCAACTTCCAGCACTTTGAAAAGCACCGCATCGCAAGCAATAGCTTGATGGCTGAATACGAGTACCCGCACGAAGAGGACGAGAACGCCCTGGCTCGCAAACGGGTGCCTAAGTGGGTGCAATGCGTTCCCGAGTTGTTTCCTGTGGCCAAAGCCACGCCGAACCAGGATTGACAGCGCCCCCCAAGTGTGTACTCGCGCTGCACGGTTTTGTGCGTGGGACCATTACCTTCCAGGTAAGACATGGCAGATCGCAAGAGGGGTTTTGTTGATTACAGTCAAGCCACGATGCAAATACGCGAAGCCACTCCACTAGACCTTGAAGCCATTGCCAACCTGCACGCACAAAGTTGGCGGCTTGCGTACCGGGGTATTCTGAGCGACGCCTACCTCGATAGCGACTTGATCGCAGAGCGCAAGGCCTTGTGGCAGCAGCGCTTCAACGCACCCGCCGCCAACCAGACCATTGTGGTCGCGGAAATCGATGGAAATGTCGTGGGTCTTGCCTGCGCATTTGGTGACCACGAGGAGCACTGGGGCACGCTGCTGGAAAACTTGCATGTCGCACCGGGCCACAAGGGTTTGGGCATAGGCGCAAAACTGGTGAACCACATAGCCCAGTGGTCAGCGCGCGCCCACACGGCTACCGCCATGCACCTGTGGGTGCTGGCAGGCAACACGGCGGCACAGGGCTTCTACCAGCGTCTGGGGGCAAGCCAGGTCGAAGAGTCGGTATGGGACGCACCGGATGGCAATCGCGTGCCAGAACTGCGGTTTGCGTGGCCCCGCTTGGCAAGCCTGCTGCAGGTTTCCTATAAAACATGACCGACTCTACCCAACGGCTACAAACCATGCACTACCTCATCACGGCCACACTGATCGTCGCAGGCATCATCCACCTGCTGCCACTGTCTGGCATGCTAGGGGCTGAGCGCCTGGCCGCGCTCTATGGCATGCCATTTGACGAGCCCAACCTCGCCATCCTGATGCGCCACCGCGCGGTGTTGTTCGGCCTGCTGGGCCTGTTTCTGGTGTACGCCGCCTTTCAACCCGCGCTGCAGACCCTGGCTTTTGTGGCGGGCTTCGCCAGCGTTGTGTCGTTTCTGTGGCTGGCTTGGTCTGCGGGTGGCACCAATCCGCAGCTGGCGCGCGTGGTCATGGCCGATTGGGTTGCACTTGTGAGCCTGGTGCTGGGCGCCGCGGCGCATGCCTATGTTCAATTGGTTCAGCTGCGGAGCTGACACATCGCCAGCGGATGCGTGTCAAAATTCGGCATGCAGGAGACAATGACCATGCTGATGAAGCCCCGCCGCGATGTTCGCCAAGCCACCATGGCCCTGCTGCTGTGCGCCGCCGCAACCGCTGCCAGCGCGGCGAATCCGAATTGCAATGCCCAGGCTCTGAATTCCGCCGGATACGCCCAGGCCATCGACACGGTGCGCCATCTGCCGGAACTCGCCGCCTGGTCTCGCAGCCACGCCTTTCCGGTCGCCTTTGGCGAATCCTTTGACAAGCAGGAGCGCGGCGCGGATGGGCGCTGCTACTGGTCCGTGTCCGTCTACGCCAACCGGCCTGAGCGCATGGAGCTGTGGCACATTTTTTATGTGGAAGCCGACGGCAAACGCTTGCTGATCCAAGACCCCGTTTCGGGTGAAGCCATCTCGTTACAGAAGTGGCGCTCCAAAGGGGACAAGGCACGGATGGCCTGAGGCCGCCACTCGCCATGCCAACGGTCAGGCCTGCACGCCCGAGCGACGCCGAACGCATCGCCGCGCTATACCACCAGCTCGTCAACAATCCGGCCGTCGCCGTGTTGCCCGAGCGCATTGCAACGATCTCGGCAGACCCACACACTGGTTTGTTTGTCTGCGAGCATCTAGGCCAGGTTGAAGGCACGGCACTGGTTTCGCTGTGCGCGGACGTGATGTTTGGCGCACAGCCCTTTGCCGTGGTCGAAAATGTAGTGGTCAACAGCCAGTTGCGCAATCTGGGTCTGGGCGCCGCATTGCTGCGCCACATCGAGGCATTCTGCTTGACCGAGGACTGCTCCAAGATCATGCTGCTGAGCTCTCTGCAACGCGAGCAAGCCCATCGCTTCTTTGAACGGGCCGGCTTTGTGGGCTCGGCGAAACGTGGGTTTGTCAAATACCGCAGCGCCTTTCAAACGACGGGGTGAAGGCGCACCGGGCTGGCCATTGGCCCCTTACCGCAAGCTCACCGTCTGGCCTTTCCAGACCGGGTCTTGCCAGCGGTAGAACACACTCAAATTCTTGGGCTGGTCCGCCTGCTTCTCCACCTCCAGATTCCCGGTGCGCAGCACTTCAAAGCTGGTCTTGTAGCGGCCGTCAACCTTGGCTTCGCGGGCGGCCAGCATCTGGGTAGTACCGGGTACCCAGCCGGCGAATTCCACGTACCCCAGGTTGGGATTGTCCAACGCAGGCGGCAGCACATCAACACCCCAACCCTTAGGGCCCTGCTGGAAAACCCACATTTCACGCCAAGTGTCCAAGGGTTGCACGGCCAGTGCAATTGCGGTGCCTTGGCGGTTGGGGGTGGCAGAGGCAGCCCACACCACGCCAAAGGTACAGCGGGTGAACAGCGGGTTTTTGACGTCGTGCTTGGCATCGACCACGTGCACACAAGTTTCGCCGGGCTGGCCGGTGCTCAGGCGCACAGACAATTTGGTGATGGGTTGGGTAGCCGATTCACCACCCGCTACGGCTGGCTCTGCGCCCCAGCGCGACGCGCCGACGCGGATGGCGGCATCGCTGTAGGTGGCGGCGTCGGTATCGGCCAGCTCGGTTTTGTTCACCGCAGCCAGCTCCTGTAGAGCGCGCGTTGCAGCAGCCTGCACCGTGGCGGGCGCAAACTCAGAGCGGCGTGCACGCTGGAAGGCGATGCTGGCCCAGACGCCGGCCTTGCGCAAGTGCATGCGGTTTTTCAGCACCTCGGGCAGGTCGCGTATTTCCACACGGTCCAGCACATCCGCACGCCAGTTGTCCTGGGCAAAACGCTCGACCGGGTTCAGATTGGGGGCTACGCATTCATGCTTGGTCAGGGCCAGTGCGGCCAAGGCCTTTTGGCTGTCAGTGGCCGGCAAAGCCAGCACGCGCCGGTGGGCGTCGCCGTTGTAGCAGAGTTGGACCTGTCCATCGCGCTCAAAGCTCAGCATCTCCACGCCATAGGCCGCGGCCACTTCCAGGTGTGCGGCCAAAGCATCGCCACCCGGTTTGCCCTGGCGGGCGGATGCGCGGCGTGCCAGGCGTTCGGCCATGGCACCCAAGGCATCAAATGCTTCGCCATTGATGGCCTCAGCGGGCGCGGCCCGCAGGTAGGCGGCAGCGTAGCCAATGCCCAGCGATTCAGACCCGGGCGTGTCGCGCAGGAAGCGCACCACCGATAGCAACTCGGGCGCGGCCTCGGGCTTCAGCGATTGGCTGCGCACCTGGGTGGCGCGGATAAAGCCGGCCCGCTCGCGGCGGTGGTCATAGACCTGCAAGTAGTCGCCCTTCTGGCCGCGTATCTCCAAGCTGTCGCCCTGGGCCAGCACGGCCTGCTGGGGTGCGGAATCGCGCGGTGCCGAGCGCAGCGACGACTGGTCTTGGGTGACGATGGCAATCATCAATAGGGAGGCGGCGAGCATGTTATTTGCCTCCTTCAGTGTTGGTGCTGTCTTGCTCGGTCTGGGCTTGTTCGCCCTGCGCTTCGGCTGTCTTGGCGGTCTGCACAGTCTGTGCGGTGTTGTTCTTGCCCGCACCCAGCAGTGCGGCGCCTATGAAGCCACCGTCTGCCGGTGTCGGCGCGATGATGACGCTGATCTTGTCCGACAACTTGTCGGCCATGGTCTTCTGGATCAGCAGCGGATTCTTCGATATCAGGGCGCCGTCACGCGCCAACTGTTCGCTGGTGATCTTCCCGATGCGGTCTTGGCGATAGGCTTCGGCATCGGCCAGGTTCTTGCGCGAATCGGCCTCGCCGGAGGCTTCAATACGGCGGGCCTGGGCGGAACCTTCGGCGGTCTTGATGCGTGAGACCTTTTCGGCCTCGGCTTCCAGCGCGCGCTGTTCGATCTGCTTTTGCTTGAAGGGCAGCACGTGTTTCATGGCCTCAGCCTGTGCCTTGGCGGCGATGATCTGCTCTTCGCCTGCGGCCTGGGCCGATGTCTCGCGACGCACTTTGTCGGCCTGGGCTTCCAGCTCGGTTTGTTTGACCTGCTTCTCCTTCAGTTCCAGCGTGTAGCGCATCTTCTCAGTGGCCAGCTCTTCGGCCAGCAGGTGTTCCATGCCGGCCTTGTAGTCGGGGGGCAGATCGACCTTACCCATGGTCACGGCTTCGAGCTTGATACCGTCTTTGGCCAGGCGGGGCTTCAGTTCGGCTTCTATGGTTTGCTGGATTTCGGGGCGCTTGCTGCTGAAGATTTCACGCACGGTGTAGCGGGCCAGCGTCTTGTACAGCACGCCCTGCACCACGGGTTCGACAATTTCGTGGCCAATGTCTTCGGGCAGGTCACGGGCCATCGTGGAAATCTTGCTGGCGTCCAATGCATAGCGCACCGAAATGTCCACACCGATGGACAGACCCTCTACCGATTGGAAAGGTGCCGCGCCATTGGCGCTGGCATTGGCTGTTGGGCGATAGACCTGGTCCCGCAGCGACAAGCGGCGCAACTCGTGCAGGCCGGGGATGATGAGCACCGCGCCATCACGCACTTCGGTGGAAGAGCCGGTCAACTGGTTCATGCGCATGCCAACTTCGCCGCGGGCAATGCTTTGCATGGGGGGGTGGGTGTAGAGTGCGTAGCCGCCAGCTGCCAGCAGGCCCAGCGCGATCAGGCTGGCGCGGCCGGGCATGCGGGCCGCGGTGCTGCGGGACAGCGCACCCACCTGGCTGGCCGAGCGCCGGGTGATACGGCGAAACTGGGTGGCAATGGCACGGGCAATGGTGTTGAGGCGTTCTGACATGGTAGCTTCCTAGTTGGTGGTTGGGATGGGTGCAATCGTGCACGCCCACCCCACGAGCAAACAATGGCGCCGTGGGGAAGGAGCATTCACCGGCCGTGAAGAAACACTCACACCGCGGGTGCGCCATAGCCATGCGAACAGGGGATACTCGGGGCCACCGCTACCCCGACAAGCCCCAAGGAAACACCTATGTTCAAGGTCGCCGTCATCGAAGACGACACGCCCACCAGCCAGCAGCTCACCGCGTGGATCCAGGGTGCCCGCCCCGGCATCCAGGTGGACAACTGGTTCACCCGTGACGACGCAGAAGCCGCCATCGCCCGCGAGACCTACGACGTGGTCGTGCTGGACATCGAACTGGGCCGCGAACGCAATGCCGGCATTGCCATCATCAACGCCATCAACAAGAGCCGCAAAGGCACGCCGGTGCTGGTGGTGTCGGCCATGCCGGCCGCCATCTACCGCAGCATCATGAAGGCGCTGGATGCCTGGGACTATCTGCAAAAGACCACGTTTGAAGAAAGCGATTTCGTCGATACGTTTCTGGAAATACTGCGTGCGGCCAAAGCGCGCGACCCCGCCCCCACGACGGCTCCCGCGAGTGACGAGCTTTCGATCGACCCACTGCGCCAACGCAGTGCACTGTGGCGTGGGAAGCGCGTCAACCTGCCGCTGACGGCCCAGCGCATCCTGGCCGCGCTGTACCAGAAGCGGGGCCAAGTGGTGAGCTACGACGAACTGTTTGAAGTGGTCAAGAGCGGCCGCAACCGCGACAACATCCGTAAGCACATCAGCACCATCCGCGAGGCCTTTAGAGAGCTGGACGAACACTTCGAGCGCATCGAAAACATCCCCATGCGAGGCTTCCGTTGGTCAGACGACCTCGCATCGCAGGTGCGCAAGTGAGTAATGCCGCTGGCGCTTCGGTAGACACCGCTCTGGCCTGGCTGGCCTCGTTCCGGTTGCGGGTGCTGTTCCGCACCGCGTTTTTCCTGCTGGCGCTGGCGACCCTGGTGATGACGGTCTATGTGCTGCAGGAGGAAAAGCAGCGCAGCTACGACAACTACCAGCAAAGCTTTGCCAAGACCAAGGAGCAAATTGCGGCCCAGTTGCGTCACCCCACTGGTCAGTTGGCGCTGCTAAACCCCAGCGATGCAGCCGCTCCCACCACGCCGCTGCACCCCGTGCTGCTGCCCTTCTCCGCGATTGACTTCGACGACCAGAGCAAGGTGCGCAACGCAGTAGAGATGACCGGCTGCCTGGTGCAATACCCGCACTACGGTAGCCTGTGCGTGGCCATTGGCAGCAACCCATGGGCCGGAGGATTCATCTACGCCGCCGGCACCTTTGCCAGCACGGCACTGGTGCCGCACGCCATCGGCGACAAATACCTGGATACGGCCCACCGCCTGCGCGTCGAGGTGAAGATGCGCGGCCAGACCTACCGCTGGATTGCGCCATTTGAGACGCCAGCGCAGCCTGGCAACCCGCAGCGCGAAGGCGTGCGGGGCCGCTTCACCGGTTATGTGGACATCGGCAGCCGCGACTACACCAATGCCCGCACCGTGCGCGACTTCCGCGGTTGGGTGTGGCAAAACGCCAATTGCCTCCATTCAGCTGCCCCCCAAGAAACCCCATTTGCCGAAGACTGTGAGAAAAAATCCTTCTTCTCTTTACGCCTGCCGGTGGACGTGCTGCGCGATGCGCTGTTCCAGAAGGAAAAACCCGTCTGGCCGCCAACCGACCTGAACGATGTGCAGGTGCGGGTGGAGGTGCTGCCCGTGGGCGACGGTGCAGCCTTGTTTGACAGCAACGCCGAGGGCGCGGTAGCGCCCTTCTCGCTAGGCGATTTGCGCGCGCAACTACTCCCCGGCGAAACGCTGCGCATCCGCAAGAGTGGCCAACCCCATGGCGCCGATCTGGTCCGCCTGAGCGGCAGCGAGGCTGCGGCCGACGAGTCATCGCCACTGCTCACCCGCCTGATCCGCCGCCTGCCGGTGGACAGCTACGACGCACCGATTGAACTCACTGAAGACGTGGCCACGCCGCTGGGCAACTACACGATCCAACTCCACGGTGACGCCCGCAGCGTCAACAAGAGCCTCAGCGTGGTGGCCACGCGCCTGTCGTGGTTTGTGGCCGCCATGCTGCTGGCTATTGCGCTGGCGTGGTTGGTCATCGAAGTGGGCATCATCCGCCGCATCGCACGGCTCACCAAGCGCTCAACCCAGTTGTCGAAGACTGTCAAGACCACAGCCGGGCTGGAGCAGTTTGACCTGGCCGACCTGCGCGGCAGCGACGAGCTGGGCATTTTGGCCAATTGCTTGAACGACCTGCTGCGCCGCGTGAAGGAAGACGCCGAGCGCGAGCAGATCCGCGCCGAACAGGAGAAGGACATGTGGCACGCCGTGGGCCACGAAATCATGTCACCGCTGCAGTCGCTGATGGTGTTGCACAACGCCCAGGATGACCCCAGCCTGCGCTACATCCACCGCATGCAGCAGGCGGTGCGCGTGCTGTACGGCAACGCCAGTCCCAGCGAAGCATTCCAGTCCACGACGCTGGCGGTGCAGACCGTGGAGGTCAATGGCTTCCTGCGCAACATCGCGGCGAATGCGGCCAGTGTGGGCCTGGGCGACGTGCGCTATGAGAGCGAGGATGGCGCCGTGCTGGTGCGCGCCGAGGAGTATGCACTCGAGGACGTTGTGACCCATGTGCTGCGCAATGCCGAACGCCACCGCATTCCGGGCAGCGCCATCACGCTGGCGCTGCAGACCACGGAAACTGACGCCACGGTCACCATCCACAACGCCGGCCCCCACATCCCACCAGAACTGCTGAACCAGATTTTTGAATACGGCGTGTCGGGCCAAGCCGAATCCGGCACCAACGGCAGCCGCGGCCAGGGCCTTTTTGTGGCCAAGACCTATATGGCCAAGATGGGGGGCACGATTGCCGCCCGCAACGACGAAGATGGTGTCAGCCTGGTGCTGGGTTTGCAACGCGTGGGCGGTGGGCGTTAAACTACAACGTTGGTTTTTTTGGGTCTCAGGGTCATACACAAAAACACAGTATTCAAGCAAGGCATCCCCAGCATGAAAACGGCCATCATTTTGCATTTGAACTATGAAGCCCACCCCATCGCTCCGTGCCGGCAGCTATGGTCCATCATAGAAACCAGCATGCTGGCCGCGGGCTTTTCCAAGAGCGGGCGGGTGTTTGTGACGCTGATGGAGTCCGAAGCGGCCTTCAAACTGGCGCGCGAGGTCATGGACCGCATCGAGCAGTCTTACCAAGCCAAGGGAGACAGCACCGTGCTCTATCTGCGTGACTTTTACGGCATACCCTACGAACACATTGTGGATCTGGCCCAGCCGTCCATGCCGGCCGTGGAAGTGGACATGATGGCCTCAGGTGCGTTCCAGAAATTTTTTGGCTGAATACCAGCTCAGTCCATCACGGGTGCGCCAGGGCAAGGCTGAGCACCCGGCAGCTGCTGCGCACCGCGTCGCTATAGGCCTTATTGCCAGCGCCCGCCGGTAGCGTGGATTTAACCCCCAACGCGACGGCGATCAGCGTGGCCGCTACGTCTTGCGCCGTCAGCCCCAGGGCAGTCAGGAGAATCTCGCCATCCGCCTCGGCCCGCTCCAGCACACCGACCAGTATCTGCAGGTGGTTGTGGCGCAACTGCTCATTGAGGTCATGGCCCAGGCTACCGCGTATCTCGCCCAGTTCTTGCAGATGGCCCGATTCGCCGAAGCGTTCGTAGAAATAGCCATAAAAGGCGTTGAGCACGCCAAAGAGGCGTTCAGTCAGGGGCTGGTCTAGCGCCCCCGCCGCCACGCCGGACGCCAGCAGCACGGTGCGGCCTATGCGCTCCAGCAGTGCGCGAAACAGCGCCTCCTTGCCAGCGTAGTACAGGTAGACCGTGCCTTTGGCGGTGCCAGCCTCTCGGGCCACATCATCCATCGACGACTTGCGAAAGCCATAGCGCACAAACAAGCGCTCGGCGGCATCCAGGATGGCTTCCGCCTTGGGGTTGGGTTCGGTTGCTTGATCAATCGCCATACCGGGATTTTATAAAGCACGGCCCGCACCTTAACTGAATATGAAGGAAATGACCGTTTTCACACATTTGGTCAGCCCCCCCCCCATCTCTTCGCCACCATAGAGCACTCTGTGCTCTCATTCGCCAGAATGAGTGGGGTTTATCCAACAACATGGTAGACCGCTTTTCGCGGTTGCGATGCACGGCAGTTGTCCCGGTTAGGCAGTTCCACAAGACAGCGCATCCCCAGCGCCCCCCCCCCTCAAGTGCAGCCCTACCGCCGTGTACCCAATATGGGGTTTTCACCTAGTCGCTGCTCTGTTTGGGCGTTCATGATTTTTAGAAATTGCCGCTAGCCCTTGTCAAATATAAATATGCTGCTATGCATATAGTAGCGTTCAACAAAGCGTAAAAAGAACGGAGAGTTGGCAGAGGCTCTCCATGCATGTATGCCCGTGCTTGGCCCCGGCCCGTGTCGCGCAAGCCCAAATGTCAGCAACTTGTTACCTCTTGCATCTGCCACGTCCAAGGGCTTAGCCCTAGAATGCAAAACTCCATGGCCGAGTTGCTTGGCAGGTTTCAGTAGGTGGTTTCCAGATTTAGGACACATGATTGAATTGCCGATTCGTGTTGCTGCACCAGACGTAAGCCATGTGGACGCATTGGCAAACGGCACCCGGCTGGGCGAATTCGAAATCCGGGGCCTGGTCGGCGTGGGCGGTTTCGGCATGGTCTACCGGGCCTACGACCATTCCCTGCAGCGCGACGTAGCCATCAAGGAATACATGCCCACCGCACTGGCCAGCCGCACCGACGGCGGCATGCAAATCGCGGTCCGCGCCTCCAACGACGAAGAGACCTTCCAAAAGGGGCTGCGCTCCTTTGTGGGCGAGGCCCGCATGCTGGCCAAGTTCGAGCACCCGTCACTGGTGCGCGTCTTCCGTTTCTGGGAGGCCAATGGCACAGCCTATATGGTCATGCCGCTGTACCGGGGCATGACACTCAAGCAGGCCCGCCAGTGCATGCGCATGCCACCCAACGAGGCCTGGTTGCGCAAGGTGCTATGGTGCATCCTGGGCGCGCTCAAGATGCTGCACAAGGGCAGCGCCCTGCACCGCGACGTGTCACCCGACAACATCTTTTTGCAGGACACCGGGCCACCGGTGCTGCTGGACCTGGGCGCCGCACGGCTGGCTATTGGCGACAACGCCAAGCAGCACACCGCCATCCTGAAGATCAACTACGCCCCCATTGAGCAGTACGCCGATGCCCAGGGCGTACCCCAGGGCCCGTGGACCGACCTGTACGCGCTAGCCGCCGTGGTGCACGGCATGCTGTGCAACGAGCCCCCGATGCCGGCCATGATTCGCGTCGTCAACGACCGCATGCCGGCCTTCGCCAGCGTGGCCAAGACGGTCGCCAACGAATTCAAGCAAGAGTACTCCGAGCAATTTGTCAGCGCCATCGCCTGGGCCTTGCAAATCCAGCCGCAAGACCGCCCCCAGTCGGTGCGTGAATTCGCCCGTAGCCTGGGCCTGGTCACACCGCACGGCATGTCGTCGTTCGACTGGCGTGCCGAACTGGGACCGGGTTGCCTGCCCTCGGGCGAGGTGCTGCAGTTGTCCAGCGCCCGCAATGCCGAGGAGAGAACGCGCCCCAGCAACACCAACCCCGAGTACGCACCCACCCAGTTCATTGGGGCCGACGACGATGCAGACGCCACCGTGGTGGCCAATTGGGGGCCGGACAGCACACCGGGTGTGCCCGACGACAAACCCGTTGAGCGGCGCGCACGGTCGCGCGAACCCATCAGTGCCCCCGCACCACTGGAACGCGACTCCGTTGCACGGCGCAAGAAAAGCACACGCAGCAGCTCGTCCAAACAGGGAGGCACACGCCAATTGCGCCCTGCTGTCATCTGGACACTGGTGGCTGGCCTGGTCTTGCTGACTGTCATCGCCGCCGCCTGGGGATGGCGCACCTGGTCGGCCAAGGGAAAAGCCGCCACACCCGTCACCCAAAGTGCTCCGGCACAACCGGAAGAGACCATACTGGAAACCAGCAAACCCGCGCTGACCGCCAGCGAAGCCGCTAGCGCCGCACAGGCTCTGGGCGAACCAGCCCGCAAGAGCGAGCCCGTAGAGACCGTCATCGAAAGCAGCACACCGGCTCGGCCTGCGTCAGCCGCCTCGGCCGCCAAGCCCCGTAGCGCGGCGTCCAAGCCCGCAAAGCCCGAGCCGCCCCGTGCACCCGTTGTCGCCGAGCCCGCGAGCACACCGGCACCCGCCGCCGTGGCGCCCCCCCCACCGGAACCCAAGCCAGCAGCACCAGCGGTGACACCGGAAAAGCTGTGCGCAGACGCCAACTTCCTGAGTCGCCCCATGTGCATGTTCCGCGCATGCCAGCGACCAGAACTGGCGCCAACCGCCACCTGCATGGAACTGCAGAAAAACCTGCAACGCGGCAAAGAAGGAAGCGAAAGCAGCAAGTTCTAGCGCGGCGTGACTATCACCCGTGCTGTCACATAAGGCCGTCCTGGCCCGCAGATAATGCAAGGCCTACGGAAGTCCCACTGAAGGCCTAAACAAGCCCCATCCATGACCCAGCAACGCACCCTCATCGCCGTGGCCGTCGTAGCCACCGCCCTCAGCGCCGCCGCCGGCTTCGCCTACTTTCGCAACAAGACCGAACGGCCCTCCGCCCCAGTCAGCGCATCTGCCGCAACACCTGCGCCGACCGACACCAGCGCCCTGTTGCAGGGTTTCAAAGATGTACTGGGTGCCTACCGCAAAATCATCGTGCTGTTTGCCGATGAAAAGACGCTGGCCGCCAACGAACGTGCGCAGGCCAACCAGGTGGGCCAAAGCCTGTTCCATGAAAACCGCCAACGCGTAGCGGACCTGGAGGGCCGTCTGGATGCCTTGATCGCCTCCAACAGCCCCCAGCGGCTGGAAGCGATTGCCGGTCTGCTGGACTATGTGGAGAGCAGCGCCGACCTGTTCGATGCCGACCGCCTGGCCTTTCGCGAACTGCTGCGCAGCCTGCAGGCCACCGTGGCGCGCGATTCCTCCCTGCCGGCCATCAAACTGCACAAGCGCATCGGTGAAGACCTGGACGCGCTGGCCGAGATCGAGCGCAACTACGAGAAAGAAATCCGCCTGGTGTTCGGCCGCTTCGAGACACGGGCCATAGACCTCAAGCGCGAACGCTGGCAAGACTACCTGGTCAGCCTGAAAAAACTGTATACCCGCGACCAGATCCTCAAGGACTATGGCGTGGTGCTGCCCTACCCTGCGCCCAAGGAAG
Source organism: Rhodoferax sp. GW821-FHT07G04 (assembly GCF_059418585.1). Classification (NCBI taxonomy): domain Bacteria; kingdom Pseudomonadati; phylum Pseudomonadota; class Betaproteobacteria; order Burkholderiales; family Comamonadaceae; genus Rhodoferax; species Rhodoferax sp. GW821-FHT07G04. The sequence continues at coordinate 316,736 of NZ_JBWKQD010000003.1, read as the reverse complement.
TGGTGCGCAAAACCAAGTCTGAAGACGAGGGCGAGATCTTTGGCAACAGCCTGCCGGCCAAGACCATTGTGCTGACCTTTGACGACGGCCCGCACGGCACATATACCAACGAGATCGCGGCCATCCTCAAGCAGTACAGCGCGCCGGCCATCTTCTTCCAGGTGGGTACCAACCTGGGCGCCGTGGGTGCAGACGGCAAAACCAAGCTGCTGCCCAAGGCGGACGTCAGCCGCAAGCTGCTGGATGCAGGCTACACACTGGCCAACCACAGCATGACGCATGCGCAACTGTCCAAGCAAACCGGCAATGCGCTCAAAACTGAAATCCTGGGTACGGACGAATTGCTGAAGGCCGTGGACGCGCGCCGTTCACCGCTCTTCCGCTTCCCCTACGGTGCACGCAATGACGAAGGCTTGGCCGTGCTGGACGCGGCACATCTACGCTCGGTGATGTGGAATATCGACTCGCTGGATTGGGCCGACCCCGTGCCCAGCTCCATTGCCGACCGCGTGTTGCGCACGGTGGAAAAAGAAGGCCGCGGCATCGTACTGTTCCACGACATCCACGAACGCACCGTCAAAGCCCTGCCCGCCATCCTGGACCGCCTGGTGGCCGAGGGCTACCAGTTTGCCGGGTGGGACGGCACGGGCTTCACTGTGCCCAAGGGCACGACAGGCGCAGCGGCAACGGCCGCACCGGTGGCTACCAGCCCCGGCTACAGTGATTCCTGGGCCATCGTCATCGGCATTGATGACTATGCCAAATGGCCCAAGCTGCAATACGCGGCGCGCGATGCCCAGGCGATCCGCGAGACCTTGATCCAGAAGTTCAGCTTTTCCGCCGACCACGTGGTCTCGCTCAGCAACAAGGAGGCCACGCGCACAGGCATTCTGGCCGCCTTCCACGACAAGCTGGCCCATAGCGGCATGAAGAAGAACGACCGCCTGTTTGTGTTCTTTGCCGGCCATGGCGCCACGCGCCAACTCAGCTCGGGCCGTGACCTGGGCTACATCATCCCTGTGGACTCCGATCCCAATCAGATTGCCACCGATGCCATACCCATGACCGAGCTACAGAACATCGCCGAGAGCCTGACCGCCAAGCATGTGCTGTTTGTGATGGATGCCTGCTACAGCGGCCTGGGCCTGACGCGCGGCGGCGGATCGGGCAACTTTCTGCGCGACAACGCCAAGCGCACCGGCCGCCAGATGCTGACCGCTGGCGGCGCCGACCAATTGGTGGCCGATGGCGGGCCTAATGGCCACTCGGTGTTCACTTGGACGCTGTTGCAGGGCCTATCGGGTAAAGGTGACCTCAATGGCGACGGCATCATCACCGCCACCGAGCTGGCTGCGTATGTGGCGCCCGCCGTGTCCGCCGTGTCGCGCCAGACACCAGCATTTGGCAGCCTGCCGGGCTCCGAAGGCGGCGACTTTGTGTTTGAACTGGCGGCCAGTGAAGAATTCTTGAGTGGTACGTCCAGCCAACTCTCGGGCGATGCCATCGCCATGAATACCAAGCTGGACGCCACCCGACCTACAGCCGCTGCCCCTGCCGGCGCGGACAAGCCTGCCGTGCCCGCCGCTACAACCACCGTGGTCGTCAAGGACCTGCAGGGCGGGGAGCAGAAGATCGTGACACCCGTGGCCATACCCAGCTCAGCGCGCCAACTGGCCCAGCGCGCCAATGACCGCGGCCTGCAGCTCTACAAGGAAAAGCAGTACGCGCAGGCCGAGGCCCAATTCACCGAAGCCCTGAAGCTGCGCCCCGACTTTGCGCTGGCCGCCAACAACCTGGGTTTTGTGTTCTACAAGCAGGACAAGTTTGCCGAGGCAGCGCGCTGGTTTGAGAACACCATCAAGATCGACCCTTCGCGTGCCATCGCCTACCTGAACCTGGGCGACGCTTACGCCAAGGCCGGCCAGACAGACCACGCCAAGAAGGCCTTTAGCACCTACCTGGAGCTCGCCCCCAATGGCTCGGGGGCAACCTATGCGCGCCAGCAGATAGACAAGGGCTGACAACTGTGGCAGATAAGCAGTTATTCCCATACGCGGCTCGCCATGCCGCGCAGACCCGTAGACCGAAAGGATTGCTATGACAAAACCCTTCTCCATGATTCGTGAGTTCCACTTGGCCGACTGGTTCACCCTGGGCAACGCGGTCAGCGGCATAGGCTCCATTTTTTCCACGATGACCTATGTGCTCAGCGGTGACATCACGCACATCTATTACGCCGCGGCCTTGGTGTTTTCCGCACTGGTGTTTGACATTCTGGACGGCCGTATCGCCCGCTGGCGCAACAAGTCCTCGGCTATGGGGCGCGAACTGGATTCGCTCGCCGACGTGATCTCATTTGGCGTGGCCCCCGCGATACTGGCCTATGGCTGCGGCATGCGCGGCCTGTATGACCGCATACTGCTGGCCTATTTCGTGGCCTGTGGGGTGTCGCGTCTGGCCCGCTACAACATCACGGCCGAAGAGATGTCGCAAGAGACCGGCAAGGTCACCTACTTTGAAGGCACGCCCATACCCACCTCCTTCCTGCTCGTCATCCTGCTGGCCGTGGCCGCCAACTGCGATGCCATTGGCGCGAACATGTGGTTTGGTGCCGTCAAGATGGGTGGTTTCACGCTGCACCCACTGGCCCTGCTGTTCGGCCTGTCGGGCTCGCTGATGATCAGCCGCATCCGCATACCCAAGCCCTGACGCACACACGCCGCCTATGCCACTGCACATCGAAACCCCACTCATCCCCTCGCGCCAACTGAGCCAGCTGTCGGGCCGTTCCGTCTGGTTGAAGATGGACGCGCTGCAGGCACCGGGCTCGTTCAAGATACGTGGCATAGGCCATGCCTGCACCCTTCATGTGAGCCGCGGCGCGCGGCGCTTCGTGTCCTCGTCCGGTGGTAACGCGGGCCTGGCCGTGGCCTATGCCGGCCGCAAGCTGGGCGTTCCCGTGACGGTGGTGGTGCCACAAACCACGTCAGAGCGGGCCAAGGAACTGCTGCGACTGGAAGAGGCTGAGGTCATCGTCCATGGTGCTAGCTGGCAGGAGGCCAATGAAAAGGCTTTGTCCTTGGTTGGCGCCAGTGATGCGTTTTTGCACCCGTTTGACGATCCGCTGCTGTGGGAAGGCCATGCCAGTGTCGTCGACGAAGTGGCCCGTGCGGGGCTCAAACCCGACGCCGTGGTGTTATCTGTGGGCGGCGGTGGTCTTTTATCCGGCGTAGTAGAAGGACTGCACCGCAATGGCTGGGGCCAGATCCCCATCATTGCGGTAGAGACAGAAGGTGCAGCGTCCTTCAACGCCGCGGCCCAGGCCGGGCATGCGGTTCAGTTGGAGCAGATCAGCAGCATCGCCACCTCGCTAGGCGCCAAGCGGGTGTGCGAGCAAGCGGTGCTGTGGTCCCAAAAGCATCCCATCCACAGCGTCCTGGTGTCAGACAAAAGTGCCGTCTTGGCCTGCCAGCGCTTTCTGGCTGACCACCGCGTGTTGGTGGAGCCTGCCTGCGGCGCTAGCCTGGCTTTGGCGTATGAGAATGCTGCCGTGCTGCAGCCGTTTGAGACCGTGCTGATCATGGTTTGCGGTGGTGCGACTGCCACCGTCGAGCAACTGGCCCAGTGGGCCAAGACCCTATAGCTTTTCCGACTCGCCTTGGCGCGGCTGCCACTTCATCAGGCGCCGCTCCAAACGGCCAACCGCGCCATCCAGCAGCAGGGCACAAGCCGTCAGCACCACGATGCCGGCAAAGACGGTGTTGACGTCAAAAGTACCCTCTGCCTGCAGGATCAGGTAGCCCACGCCCCGAGCCGAGCCCAGGTATTCCCCCACCACCGCGCCCACAAAGGCCAGGCCCACCGAGGTATGCAGGCTGGAGAACACCCAGGCCATGGCACTGGGCAAATACACCGTGCGCAACAACTGTCGTGCGTTGGCGCCCAGCATGCGCGCATTGGCCAGCACGACGGGGCTGACCTCTTTGACGCCTTGGTACACATTGAAAAACACGACAAAGAACACCAGCGTGATGGCCAGCGCCACCTTGCTCCAGATACCCAGCCCAAACCACAGCGCAAAAATGGGCGCCAGGATGACGCGCGGCATGGAATTGGCCGCCTTGATATAGGGCTCCAGCACGGCACTGGCCAGCGGCGCCAGCGCCAACCACAGGCCACAGGCCAGGCCCAGGGCCGTGCCGATGCCAAAGGCGAGCACCGTCTCCAGCAGCGTCACGCCCAGGTGGATGTAGATATCGGCCCGCCCCGCCAAGCCTTCGGGGAACAGCACATTGGCTGGTTGTGCGATGGGCAGAAACCAGGACCACAAGCGCCCCAACACCTGCACCGGCTCGCCAATGAAGAAGGCCGCCTGCTGGTCACGCGAAGCCAGTTGCCATGCCAGCAAAACCAGGGCCAACACCGCAATCTGCCAGGCGCGCAGATTGGTCTGCGAAGGGCGCAAATATTTCAGCAGACGCCTCAGGGTATTCATGCGACCTTCTTCAATTGTTGGGCATAGGCCTTCAAGACCTCCTCGCGCAACACATCCCATATCTGGGCATGCAGTTCCAGGGCGCGCGGGTGCAGGCGCTGCTCAGCCACATCGCGCGGGCGCGGCAGGTCGATCGCAAATTCGCCTATGGGGTGGGTGGCGGGCCCCGCCGAAAGCACGACCACACGGTCGCTGAGCGCAATAGCCTCGTCCAGGTCGTGGGTGATGAACAGCACGGCCTTCTTGCGCGCAGCCCACAGTGCCAGCACTTCGTTTTCCATCAACTGGCGAGTCTGGATATCGAGAGCGCTGAAGGGCTCGTCCATCAGGATGATGTCCGGGTCCAGCGCCAGCACCTGGGCCAGTGCCGTGCGCTTGCGCATGCCGCCAGATAACTGGTGCGGGTAGCTGTCGGCAAACGCAGCCAGGCCCACGCGCTGCAACCATTGCAGTGCCTGCTCACGCGCCTGCGCATCCGGCAGGCCGCGGTATTGCAGGCCCAGCATCACGTTTTGCAGCGCAGTACTCCAAGGCATCAGCGCATCGGACTGGAACATATAGCCCGCGCGCGCGTTGATGCCCACCAGCGGCTGGCCGAACACGCGAACCTCTCCACCCGAAGGGGCAAGCAGCCCGGCGGCCATATTGAGCAGTGTGGACTTGCCGCAGCCTGTAGGGCCGACCACCGAGACAAACTCTCCGGCTGCGATGCGCAGCGTGGTGTCGGCTACCGCGGTGTAGCGCGGGGCGCCGGCATCGTGCGAGCGGAATACGCAAGACACATTGAGAAACTCCAGCGCGTAATCGGTCATGCGGTCCGTGTCCTGCCAAATAGCATGTCAAGCCTTGAAGCGCTCTTTGGCCTTGCGGGCGAAGGTGTTGGTATAGGTCTGGGCCAGGTCAATCTTGTCGGCCTTGATGGCAGGATCAAAGCTGGCCAGTGTGCGCAACGCCGTGCGGGCGCCCTCGTCAGAAATGATGCCGTCGGGTGACATGGCCTCGCGCACCTTGGCAAAAGCTTCCAGGTACAACGCGCGGTCGCCGAGCAAATAAGCCTCCGGCACGGTCTTGACGATATCGCTGGGGCCGGCGGTCTGCAGCCACTTCAAGCTGCGCACCATGGCATGGGTCAGGGCCTGGACGGTGTTGGGATTTTTTTGCACAAATTCCAGCGGTGCGTACAAGCAACCAGCGGGCATGGAGCCACCAAACACATCGGCCGTGCCTTTGAGCGTGCGGGTGTCGGCAATGATGCGAATCTCACCCTTTTGCTCCAGCATGGTCATCACCGGGTCGGTATTGCTCATGGCATCAATCTGTCCCGAGCGAAAGGCCGCCAGTGCACCCGCGGCTGTGCCTACACCGATGAAGCTGACGTCGGTTGGCTTGAGGCCGGCGCGCGACAGGATCAGATTGGCCACCATATTGGTGGACGAGCCGGGTGCCGACACACCGATCTTCTTGCCTTTGAGGTCGGCCACGGTCTTGTAGTCCGCCATGGTCTTGGGCGAGATACCCATGGAAATCTGGGGCGCGCGGCCCTGCAGCACAAAGGCCTGGAATTTTTGGCCTTTGGATTGCAGATTGATGGTGTGCTCAAAGGCGCCCGACACCACATCAGCCGAACCGCCGACCACGGCCTGCAAGGCGCGCGAACCGCCGGAAAAGTCGCTGATCTCGACCTCCAGGCCCTCTGCCTTGAAGTAGCCCAATTGCTCGGCAATGGTCAAGGGCAGGTAGTAGAAGGCCGCCTTGCCACCCACCGCGATGCCAATCTTGGTCTTCTCCAACTTGGCCTGCGCCCACACAGAAGGGGCCGCCAACGACGCCGTTGACAGGGTGGCAACGGTGGCAAAGGCACGTCGGCTCAGCAAGGTGTCATTCATGGTGATTCCACTGGGTGTTTGGGCGGATTGTACTGAGCGTGTATCGATCGGAAGACCTTCGCGTTTGCGACCTTCCGAGACCCGGAAATGGGTAAGATGAAGGTCGGGAGGGCGGCTGGCATTTGTCTGTACACACCGCAATTCGAGCATGAATCCTGAGCAGGTAGAACTGGGCCGGTTGCGCGCCATTGTGGAGCGCTGCGGAGAAGGCTTGCTGGTCATTCAGAACGACCAGTTCGTCTTTGCTAACGACCGCGCCATCGAACTGTTGCAGACCACCCGCGAAGAGATGATGGCCGAAGGCTATCTGTACCGCGTGCACCCTGACGACCGCCCCTGGATCGAGGAGCGGCGCAAACAGCGCCTGGCGGGCCTGGAAGTGCCCAACCGCTACGAGGTGCGGACCCAACTACCCAACGGCACGGTCCGCTGGCTGGACATCGGCGTGACCATGATGCCCTGGGGCGGCGCCCCCGCCACGCTGACCTACTTCTCCGACGTCACCGAACGCAAGCTGGCGCATGAGGAGTTGCAACGCGCCTCGTCAGAACGAGAAGCAATTTTGCACAACGCATTGGTGGGCATCGTGCTGTCGGTGGACCGGCACAACCAGTGGGTCAATGACAAATTTGCCGAAATGGTGGGCTATAGCCGCGAAGAACTGATCGGCGTTGGATCGGCCATGCTGCACCCGGACCGGGAGTTGTGGATCAAGCTGGGGCAGGAGCAGCGTGCCGCACTGAAGACCACAGGTACCAGCACCAGCGTGCGCCAACTCAAGCGGCGCAATGGCGAACTGTTTTGGGTGCAGATGGAAGGCCAGTGCGTACACAAGAATGACCCCGACGCTGGCGTGATCTGGACCTTTCTGGACATCACCGAGCGGCTCAAGGCTGAACAGGACACACAGGCTGCGCTGGAGCAGCAAAAGGAACTCAACACCTTGCGCTCCCGCTTTGTCGCGATGACCAGCCATGAATTCCGCACGCCGCTGTCGACCATTCTTTCCTCGGCAGAACTACTCAAGTACTACGATGAGCGCCTGCCCAAGTCCGAGAAACTGGAGATTTTGAAAACCATTGAAGACGGCGTGCAGCGCATGAAGCGCATGCTGGACCGCGTGCTGCTCTTGGGCAAGGTCGAGGCCCATATGCTGGAGTTTCGGCCCCAGATGGTCAATCTGCGCGAGTTCTGCCAAGCCCTGGTCGAGGACACCCGCACCCAGCACCCACTAACCCGCAGCGAGATCACAACGGATTTCTCACAAACCGCAACCGAAGGCCTGTTCGACGAAAAGCTGCTGCACCACATCTTCAGCAATCTGCTGTCCAACGCACTGAAGTACTCACCCCAAGGGGGTACCGTCGACTTCAAAGTGGTTTCCGAACCAGGCCAGACCCTGTTCGCGGTGTCCGATACTGGCATTGGCATTCCGCAAGACGAAATCCCACACCTGTTCGAGTCCTTTCACCGGGCCAGCAATGTGGGGGACATACAAGGCACGGGCCTTGGCCTGGCTATCGTCAAGAACGCGGTGGATTTGCATGGCGGCACGATCAGCGTGGCCAGCACACCGGGACAAGGCACCACGTTTACCGTGCGCCTGTGATGAACCTTCGCCAAGTGAATTTTTATGCGCGCAAAATGTAATTACATAGCCACAGACAGCAAGGAATGCAATAAGTCAGTACACAACACGCAAAAACGCTATAATCCAAGGCTTTTCTGGCAGAACCCCCGTCGGCCAAATACTAGTTACAGACGGGGAAATCGCTGAACGTGGCATGGCGGGGCCCGATCTTCCCCCCGTGACTGGCGACAGCACATTTTGGACAACATTACGTAATGACAACCATCCGTGTAAAAGAAAACGAGCCGTTTGACGTCGCCCTGCGTCGCTTCAAGCGCACTATCGAAAAATTGGGTTTGCTGACTGACTTGCGCGCCCGCGAGTTCTACGAGAAGCCCACTGCCGAGCGCAAGCGCAAGAAGGCCGCTGCCGTCAAGCGTAACTACAAGCGCATCCGCAGCATGCAATTGCCCAAGAAGATGTACTAAACGTACAGCCTTCCAAGGCCCAAAAAAAAGCTCGCTTGGGGACGCTCCGGCGGGCTTTTTTTATTTTCTGGCGTCACTTTTTGCCAATCCCTCTTTAGGAACCCTGCAATGTCATCACTCAAAGACCAAATCACCGAAGACATGAAAACCGCCATGCGCGCCAAAGACAGCGAGCGCCTGGGCACCATCCGCCTGCTGCTGGCCGCCTGCAAGCAAAAGGAAGTGGACGAGCGTGTGGTGCTGGACGACACCATGGTTGTGGCCTTGGTGGACAAGCTGATCAAGCAGCGCAAGGACAGCATCGAGGCCTACCGCAAGGCAGAGCGCGCCGATCTGGCAGACAAGGAAGAGGCCGAGATGAAGGTGCTGCAGGCCTACCTGCCGCAACGCATGTCGGCGGATGAGGTGCTGGCAGAGGTGAAGGCCATAGTGACGGAGCTGGGAGCTGCTGGGCCTGGGGATATGGGCAAGGTGATGGGGGTTGTGAAGACACGCCTGGCTGGCAAGGCGGAGATGGCAGCGGTTTCTGCGGCGGTTAAGGCTGCTTTGGCTGGTTGATTTTTAGGTCTTTCCCTGCTGGGCCTACAAAAACCCCGCAGGGAGAAACCTCCCCAAAAACAGAATTAGGACCCTGCGACCTTCATGCGGTTGATCAGGACAGACCCCACAGTCTTGGCACCGTAGTTGTAGATATCCGCCCCCACCGCCTCAATTCCCTTGAGCATGGCCTTCATGTTCCCGGCGATCGTGATCTCATGCACGGGGTAGGCAATGCGCCCCTTCTCCACCCAGAACCCACTGGCCCCGCGTGAATAGTCACCGGTTACATAGTTGACGCCCTGCCCCATCAGCTCGGTCACGAACAAGCCCGTACCGAGCTTCTGCAGCATGGCATCCAGATCGTCTCCGGGGCGCGTCTGGCGCGAGGTGAAAGTCAGGTTGTGTGAGCCACCGGCATTGCCCGTGGTTTGCATGCCCAGTTTGCGGGCCGAATAACTGCTCAGGAAGTACCCTTTGACCCGGCCAGCGTCGATCACCTTGCGGGCCTTCACACTGACGCCCTCGTCATCAAACGGCGAGCTGCCCTTGCCGCGCAGCACAAAGGGGTCTTCCTGCATGTCGATGTGCTTGGGCAGAATCACCTTGTCCAAGGAATCCAGCAAAAAGCTGCTCTTGCGGTACAGGGCACCACCGCTGAGCGCCTGTACCAGGCCACCCACAAGGCCCGCAGCCAGTGGCGATTCAAACAGCACCGGGCATTCCAGCGTGGCGATCTTGCGGGCCTTCAGGCGGCTCAGCGCGCGCTCGGCGGCGTAGCGGCCAATGGCCTGGGGGGATGCCAGCGCATCCGGGTGGCGCATGGAGCTGTACCAGCTGTCGCGCTGCATGTCCTTGCCCTTACCAGCAATGGGCGACACCGACATGGAGTGGCGCGAGCTGGCGTAGCCACCGCGAAAGCCATGGGTATGTGCGCTGAAGAAATGCGATTGCTGGGCCGAAACGGCCGCGCCTTCGCTGTTGGTGATCTTTTTGCTGGTGCCCAAGGCCGCGGCCTCGCATTCCAGTGCCAGGCGCATGGCATCTTCACTGGTCAGGGCCCAGGGGAAGAACAAGTCCAGATTACGCTCACGATCGGCCACAGGTGCGATGTCCTTCACATCGGGCAGGCTGGCAAAGGAATCTTCGGCGGTGAAGCGTGCGATGTCGTAGGCGGCGCGCACGGTCTGCGCGATGGCGTCTTCCGAAAAATCCGAAGTGCTGGCATTGCCCCGGCGCTGGCCCACATACACGGTGACGCCCAAGGACTTGTCACGGTTGCGCTCCACGTTCTCCAGCTCGCCATTGCGCACGGACACGCTCAGGCCGCAACCTTCCGACACCTCGGCACCGGCGTCGGTGGCACCCAGCTTTTTGGCATGGGCCAGTGCCGTATCGGCCAGGGACTCAAAAAAGGACCGGCTGTAGGCAAAACCGCTGCCAGCGGCTTGGTTGGATGCAGATGGGGCGCTCAAGGGCGAGGATTGGGAGGTTGGGAGGGGGGTCTTCATAGCGGAGGCTATGATACTTGTCTATATGAGCAAACTAAAAAAAGGCTATTTCGTCAAAGGCAAATTTGTGGCGGAAGGCAGTGAACTTGACCTGGAACTCAAGCGCGAGCTCAAGGGAACCGACGATAAAAGCCGCACCGACCTCAAACGCGAAAGCACCGAGCTGCAAAAGCTGGGTGAAGACCTATTGACGCTGCGCGCGGAACTATTAAAACGCCTGGAACTGCCGGACAAACTGCTCGAAGCCATTGCCGAATACAAGCGCATCACCAACTTCGAAGGCCGGCGCCGCCTGATGCAGTTCATTGGCAAGCGGATGCGACAACTGGAGCCCGCGACACTGGACGCCATCCGCACGGCCCTGGTGGAGCAGCATGAGCCCTCTGCCAAGGAAACGCTGGCCCTGCATGCCGCCGAGCAATGGCGTGACCGCCTGATTGCCGACGACGATGCCGTGGGCCAGTGGGTCAACATCAACCCCGCCACCGACATCCAGCAACTGCGGGCCCTGATCCGCCAGGCGCGCAAGGACGCAAAACCCGAAAAACCAGGCGAAGCCCTGCGCCATGGCCGTGCCTACCGCGACATCTTCCAACTCGTTCGCGAACACCTCTTGCATGGTAGCGACGTGCCCGACCCGATTGGCCCGGAAGACGACTTCCCCGACAACCCGGGAGCCGACGCGTGAGTGCGTCCGACACCGTAAAGATCGGCATTGTCTCGATCAGTGATCGCGCCTCCACCGGCGTCTATGAGGACAAAGGCCTGCCCGCTCTAAAGGAGTGGCTGGGCCGCGCGCTGCAAAACCCGCTGCAATTTGAAGCCCGCTTGATCCCGGACGAACAAGCCACGATCAGCGCCACGTTGATCGAACTGGTAGATGCCGGCTGCAGCCTGGTACTGACCACCGGCGGCACCGGTCCCGCGCTGCGCGATGTGACGCCCGAGGCCACACTGGCCGTAGCCCACAAAGAGATGCCAGGCTTTGGCGAACAGATGCGCCAGATCAGCCTGAAGTTTGTACCAACGGCCATCCTCTCGCGCCAGGTGGCCGTGATACGCGACAAGAGCCTGATCATCAACCTGCCCGGCCAACCCAAGGCCATTGCCGAAACACTGGAAGGCCTGAAAGACGCCAACGGCCAGCAATTGGTCAACGGCATCTTTGCTGCCGTGCCCTATTGCATCGACCTGATCGGCGGGCCGTACCTGGAAACCGTAGACAGCGTCTGCAAGGCTTTCCGTCCCAAGAGCGCCATTCGGCCGGCGCCAGCGGCGGCATAAAACAAGCACCTCCAGCCCAAGGGCTGGGGTGCGTGCCAAAGTGAGGTAACGGAGGAGGCCGAAGGCCGGGGGACTCGAACGGCGGCACGTACCCCAGCCCTTGGGCGGGCGAGAGCAAGTGGAAAATTCGCCACTAGCCCTCGTCGAATATACCTACAACGCTATCACAAGGATAGCAAAATACCCTACTTCCCAATCAGCTGATTCAGCTTCTCAGCCTCAAAACACTCGCTACGCGAGGCATCGCTGGGCACACAATCCCCCACCGCACCCCCTTTGGCCGACAACTGCTCGATGGCCTTCCAAAGCAAGGCGATCTGATGATCCTGCCCCGAGGCGCTGTCCACCAGACCCCGCAACGCCTGGCTGACAGGGTCGTCCTCCAGCGTGATGCCATAGGCCGAGAACTTGCGATCGGCCGTGGTCACATCCGCGCTCACACCCTCTTTGCTGGGAATGATGCGGGCCGGAATGCCCACCGCCGTGGCGCCGGGTGGCACGGGCTTGATGACGACCGCATTGCTGCCGATCTTGGCACCGTCACCCACGACAAAACCGCCCAGCACCTTGGCGCCAGCACTCACCACCACGTCCTTACCCAAGGTGGGGTGGCGTTTAGCGCCCTTGTACAGCGACGTGCCGCCCAGCGTCACACCCTGGTAAATCGTGCAGCCGTCGCCGATTTCGGCAGTCTCACCCACCACCGTGCCCATGGCGTGGTCGAAGAACACCCGCTCGCCGATGACGGCACCGGGGTGGATCTCAATACCCGTGAACCAGCGCCCCATGTGCGAGATGAAACGCCCCAGCCACTTGAAGCCATGTGTCCAGCACCAGTGCGCACGGCGGTGCAGCACCAGAGCATGCAGGCCCGGATAACACGTCAGTACCTCCCAGGTGGTTCGCGCAGCAGGGTCGCGGTCCAGGATGCATTGGATGTCGGAGCGTAGGCGTGAAAACATGCGTGGGAGTCTACCTGTTGCGCTGTAAGCCTGTTGTCACCCAGGCTAAACCAAGCCCCCACGCTTGCCACTGCGTGTGCTGCGCTGCCCCCGAGGGAGCGCGTATTGCCTCGGGGCGGCCCAGCGGCAATACCTAGCGACCATTTTTGTCGGCCGATTGCTGCAGGATGGCCTTGGCAATGCCCCGCAGGATGTGGATCTCTTCCTGCGTGACACCACCCCGGTTGAACAACTGGTTCAGCCGGGGCATCAGCTTCTTCGGGGCCGCAGGGTCCAGAAAACCCAGCGCCACCAGCGACTGTTCCAAATGGCCGAGCATGCCGGCCACCTGGGCGGCATCGGCCATGGTGGCCGCAGGGAGCGCTTCAACAATTGCCTCGGAGGCATCCGCCCCAAAGCCCCCCAGCGCCAAGCGCCACTCATAGGCAATCACCTGCAAAGCCGCACCGATGTTCAGTGAGCCGAATTGAGGATTGCTGGGGATACTGAGGCAGACGTGGCAGCGGTATACGTCTTCATTGCGCATGCCAAAGCGCTCGGAGCCGAACAGGAAGGCGATGCCCTGCTGGGCCGCCGCCAGGGGTGCCTCAGCCAGATCCGCATTTGGCAAATCTGCCTCTAGCCCTCGTCCGTTATGCGCAAGTAGCTCCGTTTTTGATAGCAATTCAAAATGGGAGCGGGGCGTGGCTGTGGGTGGTCCGAAGTCGCGCGGCGTCATGGCGGTGGCACACAGGTGGGTCATGCCGTCCAACGCCTCGTCCAGCGTGTCTACGATGCGGCATTTGTCCAGAACATCGAGCGCGCCGCTGGCCCGCTGTATGGTTTCCTCACGGCGCAGCACGTTGGTCCAGCGCGGCGCCACCAGCACCAGGTCGTCAAAGCCCATGGTTTTCATGGCGCGAGCGGCGGCGCCCACATTGCCGGCATGGCTGGTGTTGATCAGGATGAAGCGGGTCTGCATGGTGGGGAAAAAGGGAACGAGGGCGGCAAAAGGGGCTTAGACCGAGATCAATATGAACACTATAGGGTGCGCAACCAGGGCCCTGCGGCTAAAATATGCCTATTGTCGCCGCCGGCATCGCCCGACGGCCCTCCCCCGTTCTTTCCAAAAATCTATGTCGTCCAATCTGCACCCCATGATCAACGTGGCCGTCAAGGCCGCCCGCGCTGCTGGTTCCATCATCAACCGCGCCGCGCTGGATATTGAATCCGTCCGCATTTCCCAAAAGAAGGCCAACGACTTCGTCACCGAAGTGGACCATGCTGCAGAGCAGGCGATCATAGAAACCCTGCTGGGCGCCTACCCCGGTCACGGCATCTGGGCCGAAGAATCCGGGCGCAGCCATGGCGCCAAAGACTCCGAATACGTCTGGATCATCGATCCGCTGGACGGCACCACCAATTTCATCCACGGCCTGCCCGTGTACTGCGTCAGCATCGCGCTGGCGGTCAACGGCAAGGTCGAGCATGCCGTGGTCTACGACCCCACCCGCAACGACCTGTTCACCGCCACCAAGGGCCGCGGCGCCTTCTTGAATGACCGCCGCATCCGCGTCTCCAAGCGCATCTACCTGAAGGACGCACTGCTGTCCACCGGCTTCCCCTTCCGTCCCGGTGACAACTTCGCCAACTACCTGACGATGATGGGCGATGTCATGAAGCGCACCGCCGGCCTGCGCCGTCCGGGTGCCGCGGCCCTGGACTTGGCTTATGTGGCGGCCGGTTACACCGAAGGATTTTTTGAAACCGGCCTGCAGCCCTGGGATGTGGCCGCCGGTTCACTGCTGGTGACCGAGGCCGGTGGCCTGGTCGGCAACTTCACCGGCGAAGCCGATTTTCTGGACCAGCAAGAATGCCTGGCCGGCAATCCCCGCATCTATGGCCAGTTGATCGGCATCCTGGGCAAGTACAGCAAGTTCGCCAGCGCCGGTGAAAAAGCTGCCTTGCGCCAAGCACGCCACGCACCCGCTGCGTCCACCGCCGAAGACGCGGCCAGCGAAACTGCTGCGCCCGAAGCACCCGAGACAGACAGCGCCCCCCTGTAAACCGCCGCTTGACGGTCTACCGTCAACTGCTGGGTAGCGCCAAATCCTCCACGGCCCCGGGGCGGCCAAAGAAATAGCCCTGGAAGGCCTTGCAGCCGATTTTCAACAGGAAATCGCGCTGCCCGGCCGTCTCCACCCCCTCCGCCACCACACTCAAGTCCAGACTGCTGGCCAGACTCAAGATCGTGCGGGCAATGGCTGCATCGTTGGGATCGGTCAGCACGTCGCGCACAAAAGACTGGTCGATCTTGAGCTGGTCCAACGGCAGCCGCTTCAGGTAGGACAGCGACGAGTAGCCGGTGCCAAAGTCATCCAGCGCAAAGTTGACGCCAATGGAGCGCAACTCCCCCATCTTGACGATGACATCATCAAAATCGCTCAGCAGCATGCTCTCGGTCAGCTCCAGCTTCAGGCGGTAAGGGTTGGCGCCGCTGACGCGCAGCAAGTCCAACAACTGGGCCGTGAAATCGGGGTGGCGGAACTGGCGTGCGCTCACGTTCACGGCCATCGTCAGCTGGCGCGTCGCGGCGCTGCCGTTCCAAGCCACCAGTTGCGCGCAGGCCGCCTGCAAGACCCACTGGCCCAGCGGAATGATCAACCCAGCCTGCTCGGCCACAGGGATAAATTCAGCCGGCGACACCATGCCGCGCTGCGGGTGGTGCCAGCGCAGCAAGGCCTCCACGCCGGTGATGTGGCTGTTCTCATCGACCACGGGCTGGTAATGCAAGCTGAACTCGTGGTGCTGCAGGGCGTGGCGCAGGTCGATCTCCAGCACGGCGCGGGCGCTGGCCGCCGCCTGCATCACCGGGTCAAAGAAGCGCAAGGTATTGCGCCCCGCCGCCTTGGACTGGTACATGGCCAGGTCGGCCCGCTGCAGCAACTCGTCTACGCTCTGCTGGTGGTTGAAAAACAGCGTGACACCAATGCTGGGCGAACTGTGGTGGGGCTGGTCGCCCAGCATGAAGTGCTTGTTGATGGCCACCAGGATCTTCTTGCCAATGCTCTCGGCCTGGCCTGCGGCGTCCATCTCGACCGTGCCCAAGTCTTCGAGCATGACCACGAACTCATCGCCACCCAGGCGGGCCACCGTGTCGATGGCGCGCACGCAGTCGGTCAGCCGTGTGGCCACCTGCTTGAGCAACTCGTCGCCCATATGGTGACCACGGGTGTCGTTGAGCACCTTGAAATTGTCCAGGTCTATGAACAACAAGGCACCAAAGCAGCCCCGCCGGGCGCTGGAAGCCACGGCCTGGGACAGGCGGTCGATCAGCAGGCGCCGGTTGGGCAGGCCGGTCAGCGCATCGTAGAAGGCCAGGCGTTCGATATCGGCCTCGGCCTGCTTGCGGGCACTGATCTCGCGCCCGGTACCACGGTAGCCAGTGAACACGCCCTGGCTGTCGAAGATGGGCGCGCCGCTGATCGACACCCACATGGGGCTGCCGTCGGGTCGGCGGCGCAGCATTTCAAAATCCTGGAAGGTCTGGCGCGCATCCAGCGCCGCACGGTGCGCGGCCCATTGGGCATCGCTGATGCCCTCCACACCCGACTCCCAACGGGTCTTGCCAATGAAATCCTCCGCCGGCATGGCGTTCAGGCCGGCCAGGTCGCCATCTACGCGGACAAAGCGGTACTGGGCATCCTGCTCCCAATACCAGTCGGAACTGAGGGCGGTGAGGCTGCGAAAGCGAGCCTCGCTCTGCTGCGCCGCCTGCAACTGCGCAGCGGCAGACTCCAGCGCCTCGCGCTCACCCGAGATATCTTGCACGATGCCGATCTCGGCCCGCACCACCCCGCCCTCGGTCTGGCGCTGCAGGCGTGAGCGCAGCCAGATCACCTTGCCATCGGGCCGGCGCCAGCGGTACTCCACGATGCCGCCATCCATATTGGCCAAGGCGTTCTTGACCACGGCCAGATCCTGCGGCAGCACACCGTGCAAGTGTTCGCCCACCTTGGACACATGGTCGGCGGCCATATGGCAAATTTCGCGGTAACCATGCGACACATGCACGGTGTCTTCTCCCGGGTAGACCACGCCATAGCCAACCTTGGCCATGGACTCGGTCATCTGGTAGAGCGCAATCTGGCGGTTGAGCCTCTCGTTGGTACGCGCCAACGCCTGCTCACCGGCCAGCACCGCGGCCTGGGCCATGCGCTCGGCCGTGACATCGCGCAGGTAGAACAGGATGTAAGACTCGTGCTTCACGGTCACCAAGACCGCGTTCATGCAGATCAGGCGGTGCACCCCGTTGGCCAGGCCCATGGTGATGTCCAGATCGTGCACCCGGCCCTTGGTCTGCAGTGGCGCCAGGGCCTGGGCGCGGGCCTCTGCATCGGCCCAATGGCCGATCTCCACGGCGGTGCGCCCCAATACCTCCTCCCGGCTGTATCCGGTCAGCCGCAGCCATTCTTCGTTGACGGCAATGATGGAGCTATCGCGCGCCCGCGTCAGTGCAATGGCCTCGGGGCTCTCCAGGAAGATGGCTTGGAACAGGGCGTCCACCGCAGGCTTTCAGTCGGGCCGGCGCGGCTGCAATACGTCCCAGCTCAACGTCACCCGGCCAACTCTGCGCCGCCATGGCTCGCTACCAGATCGCACGGCCTTGAGCACATCGTCCAGTTGCAGTGTGGAGGGTTTCAATGCGGGCTCCTGCTGTGAAAGGCGCCACCGCCGCGGGCGGCGGCGGGCTGGCACTAGCGTAGCACCGATTGCACGGAAAGGACACCGTGAGAATCCCGGAGCCCCTGGGGGCTCCCACTGCTACATGGCCGCGCGCTTGGCCAACCAGTGGTCCACCGAAATCCTGCCAGGGCCATGGGCCACCAGGAACAGCAGCACTGCCGCCCAGGTGCCGTGGGTGGGATAGGCGTCCGGATAGACCAGCAACTGGATGACTAGCGTCATGCCCAGCAAGGCCAGCGCCGAGAAGCGGGTTGCAAACCCGATCAGCACCAAGAGCGGGAAGAAATGCTCGCCAAAGGCCGCCAGCGGCGCGGCCACCTCGGGCGACAGCAGTGGCAGGCGGTACTCATCATGGAACAAGGGGACCACCGCGTCCGACAACCGCGGCCAGCCCAAATGGAAGTCACCACTGACGATGTCCACCACAAAGCCCTGGACCTTGGTCTGGCCGGACTTCCAGAATACGGCCGCGATGGAGAAGCGGGCCAGCAAGGCAATTGCCGAATCGGGAATCGCCTTGCACAGGCCAATGACCCGCGCCACCAAACTAGCAAGTAAAACGGTAGCGGATGCGGCGGATGCTGGGGCCATGGTGGCCTGGCGTGGGTTCATGTACTTGTCTCCTGGTAGGGTGCTAGCCAACACGTGCGCATGCGGCATGGGCTTGGCTGGGGTATACGGTGCAGCCAAACCATTCGGCTACAGACATAGGTCGCGCGGAGTCCGTGTTTCTTACACCTGCCGCCCAGGGCGTAGCCCGGCCGCTTGTTGATAGACTCCCTGCGATGAGCGACGCCGACAAGCAACACACCCCGATGATGGCCCAGTACCTTGCACTCAAGGCGGCCCACCCCAACACCCTGCTCTTCTACCGCATGGGTGACTTCTATGAGATGTTTTACGCCGATGCCGAGAAGGCCGCCCGCCTGCTGGACATCACGCTGACCCAGCGTGGCCAGTCCGCTGGCGCACCCGTTGTCATGGCCGGTGTGCCCTTCCATGCCATGGAAGGCTACCTGGCCAAGCTGATACGCCACGGCGAGTCGGTGGCCATCTGCGAACAAGTGGGCGAGGTCACCGGCAAGGGCCCGGTGGAGCGCAAGGTGGTGCGGGTCGTAACCCCTGGCACGCTGGTGGACGCCGAACTACTCAGCGAAAAATCCGAATCCGTGCTGATGGCCGTGCACCAGGGTCCGCGCAACCGCTGCGGCCTGGCCTGGCTCAGTGTGACCCAGGGCGTGGTGCATCTGGCCGAGTGCGCGCCCGACGCCGTGGCCGAATGGGTGGCCCGCGTCGGCCCCAGCGAGCTGGCCTACAGCGCTGGTGCCACCCAGGCCTTTGAAGACCGGCTCAAGCGCCTGCGCCTGAACACCAGCGGCACCAGTGCGCTGTACACCACGGCCCGGCCCGAATGGCAGTTTGACCCCGCCTTGGGCCAACGCAAACTGCTGGACGCGCTGCAAGCCGCCAGTCTGGCAAGCTGGAACGCCCAAGACCTGCCGCTGGCCCACGCTGCCTGCGCAGCCCTGCTGGGCTACGCCGAGCACACCCAGGGCCGCGCGCTGACCCACATCAGTGCGGTGCAGGTGCAGCGCGATGGCGAGCTCATCGATTTGCCGCCCACCACGCGGCGCAACCTGGAGCTGGTGCAGACGTTGCGCGGCGAAGATTCGCCCACCCTCTTCTCGCTGTTGGACACCTGCATGACCGGCATGGGCAGCCGTATGCTCAAGAGCTGGCTGCTGGCGCCCCGGCGCGACCGTGCGCAGGCACAAGCGCGGCTGGACGCCATTGCCACGCTGCGCAGCGGCACGCTGCAGTCATCCTCCCTGGCGCTGTGGCAGGGTCTGCGCCTGCAACTCAAGGGTAGCGCGGATGTGGAACGCATCACGGCGCGCACCGCGCTGCGCCAGGTGCGCCCCCGCGAACTGGTCGCCCTGGTCGTGACGCTACAAAAAACGGAGCTACTCGCGCAGACTTTGCGAGGGCTGGAGGCCTATTTGGCCAACATCGCTCTGGACTTGGAGCCCCCAACCGGCTGTGCGGCCCTGCTGCTGCAGGCCATTGCGGCCGAGCCCGCCGCCCTGGTGCGCGACGGGGGCGTCATCGCCACCGGTTTCGATGCCGAGCTGGACGAGCTGCGCGCCATCCAGACCAACTGCGACGATTTTCTGCTGGACCTGGAGGGCCGCGAGCGCGCCCGCACCGGCATTGCCAACCTGCGGGTGCAGTTCAACAAGGTCCACGGCTTCTACATCGAGGTCACCCAGGGCCAGGCCGACAAGGTGCCCGACGACTACCGCCGCCGCCAGACGCTGAAGAATGCCGAGCGCTTCATCACCCCCGAGCTGAAGGCCTTTGAAGACAAGGCCTTGAGTGCCCAGGAGCGCGCGCTGGCTCGCGAGAAATGGCTGTTCGAGCAGGTTCTGGACCGCCTGCAGGCCTTTGTACCCATGCTGACTCGCACGGCGCGCGCACTGGCAGCGCTGGACGCACTATGCGCGCTGGCCGAGCGCTCGCTGACCTTGGACTGGTGCGCACCGCAGTTTGCCGTGGAGCCCTGCATCGACATCACCCAAGGCCGCCACCCGGTGGTGCAGGCACGATTGGCCGAACTCTCCAGCGGCAACTTCATCGCCAACGACACACGCCTGGGGCCTAAGCAGCGGCTACAGATCATCACCGGCCCCAATATGGGTGGTAAGTCCACCTATATGCGCCAGGTCGCGCTGATTGTGTTGCTGGCATCCATCGGCAGCTATGTGCCAGCGGCCGCCTGCCGCCTGGGGCCTATCGACGCCATCCACACCCGCATCGGCGCTGCCGACGATCTGGCCAACGCCCAGTCCACCTTCATGCTGGAAATGACCGAGGCCGCGCAAATATTGCACGCCGCTACCCCGCACAGCCTGGTGCTGATGGACGAGATTGGCCGGGGCACTTCCACCTTTGACGGCTTGGCCCTGGCCAGCGCCATTGCCACGCAGCTGCACGACAAGACCCAGGCTTTCACGCTGTTCGCCACCCACTACTTTGAGCTGACCGAGTTCCCGGCCACCCACCACAGCGCGCTCAACGTGCATGTGAGCGCCACTGAGTCGGGTCGCGACATCGTCTTCCTGCACGAAATCCAGAGCGGCCCGGCCAGCAAGAGCTACGGCATCCAGGTCGCCCGCCTGGCCGGCATGCCGGCCGCGGTGCTGAACCAAGCCCGCCACACGCTGGATGCGCTAGAGCTACAAGCATCGGAATCGCAGGCTCAAGTGGATTTGTTTGCAGCCCCTCCCACTATCGAAACCATAGCTGCATCCGCTTTGGATATGAGGCTTGCAGCCATCAATCCCGATGCATTGAGCCCGCGCGAGGCGCTGGAGGCGCTGTACCAGTTGAAGGCGCTGGCCAACGGAGGGTGATCTCACTCTCGCCAGTTGCGCATCTTCCACTCAGGGAGGCCCAGCGTCAGCGGCACCCCAGCCGCTCCAGGCTGACCGGGCACGGCAGGTAGTGTTCCAACAGCTTCTTGTAACTGCCATCTGTCACCATGGTGCCCAGGGCGTCGTTGAATCTTTGCACGAATGCGGCGTCATTGGTCGCCTTGCTGAAGGCCACCATGTCTGCCTCTTCCGAGGTGATGAGTTGGCTGCGCCCAACGAGGTGGCTCACGCCCAGCTGCGCGATCGTCAACAAGCCGGTCAACTCGTCCGCAACCCAACCGTCCAAGCGCCCCGCGGCCATCATCTGCAGGCCCGAGTTAGCCGATGGCACGAAGCTCAGGTGGCTTGCAAAGGCGGGGTTGTTGACCAGCGCGTCGTACTCCGCGCCATAGGAGGCATCGCGCCGCACAGCCAGCTTGAAATCGGTTCCGATGATGTCGGTCAGCTTGGTGAGCTTGTATTTTTTGCGGCCGTCCAGCCGCACAAACACCACATTGCGCGCGCTGTTGGTGGGCCGAGAGAACAGCGTGAAGACCTGGCGCTCCGGCGTATTGGCGGCGCCGGGGATCATGTCCAGCTCGCCGGTCTGCAACTCCCGCCAGGCCCTGGCCCAGGGTATGTCGACAATACGGGTCTCGCACTGCATGCGGCCCAAGGCTTCGCGCACCAGGTCGATGTGCAGGCCGCGGTAGGCGCCCTGGTCGTCCTTCACGGAGTACGGCGGTGACAGCACCCAGGCCACGGTCTTCACGCAGTTGGCCGCGTGGGCGGATGCCGACACCACCAGGCCCTGCAGCGACAACCACACCAGCGCAGCCAAGCCCAAGCGTGCAAAGCTGGCATTCATGGCGAAAAAGAGTGTGGGTGCATGGGCTGCCGACATGCCAGATGCAATGCCTGACCACAAAATTATGAACGCAATTGCACGGCCCGGGGCCATTGACAAGCCCTAGCCAAAGGACTGCAATGGCGGTTGCCAAGGACTGCGGGCACCGATGCCCACGGTACCGCCCGATACACTCTAGGTATTTCCCCCAGCCCAGCCACAGACCATGACCTATTGTGTAGCCATCAAACTCAACGCCGGTTTGGTGTTCCTCTCCGACTCGCGCACCAACGCCGGGTTGGACCAGATCAGCACCTTCCGCAAGATGATCGTCTACGAGCGCCCCGGCGACCGCTTCATGGTGCTGCTGTCGGCGGGGAATCTCAGCATTTCGCAATCGGTGCGCGAAATCCTGCAAGTCGAGCGGCTCAAGGACAACGATAGCGACGAAGGCATCACGATCTGGAACGCCAAAAGCATGTTCGATGCGGCCCGCGTGCTGGGGTCCGCCATCCGCCGCGTGCACGACCGCGACGCCGTGGCTCTGCAACAGGCCGGTGTGGATTTCAACGTGTCGCTGATCTTCGGCGGCCAGATCAATGGCGAGGGCATGCGTCTGTTCCAGGTGTATTCGGCCGGCAACTTCATAGAAGCCACCTCCGAGACGCCCTACTTCCAGGTCGGTGAATCCAAGTATGGCAAGCCGGTGCTGGACCGCGTCATCACCCCCAACACGCCACTGGACGAGGCCGCCAAATGCGCCATGGTATCGATGGACTCCACACTGAAGTCCAACCTGTCGGTGGGCCTACCCATGGACTTGGTGGTGTATGAGGCCAACACCTTCCAGACCGACCGCATTGCCTGCATCGACGAAAACAACCCGTACTTCAAGATGCTGCACGACAGTTGGGGCCAGAAGCTGCGCGAAGTGTTTGACAGCATTGAAGACCCGACCTGGGATGGCGGCCAGACTTTTGTGCCCTTGATGGTGGGCTCGGCCCGCAGCCTGCCGCTGCGCAAGATCACAACACCACAGGAAAAGCTCATCTAAACGCCGCCCTGCGGCGCCGCCCACTGCCACCATGTCGACCATCATCTTTTCGCACGCCAACAGCTTCCCGGCCAGCACTTACAAGATTCTGTTCAAAGAACTGCGTTCGCGCGGCTTTGCCGTCAAGGCGATCGAGAAATACGGCCACGACCCGCGCTACCCGGTCAGCAACAACTGGCCCCATGTCGTGCAGCAACTGGTGGACTTTGCGCAGGAGGTCACGGCCAAGACCGGTGAGCCCGCGTGGCTCGTAGGCCACTCGCTGGGCGGCTTTCTGAGCCTGATGGCCGCCGCCCGCAAGCCCGAGCTAGCCCGTGGCGTCGTGCTGATCGACTCGCCCATCGTGGGTGGCTGGCGTTCCACGGCCCTGGGTGTCATGAAGACCACGCCGATGTTCGGCTCCTTCTCGCCGGGTGCCGTGAGCCGCAAGCGGCGCAACGCCTGGCCATCCGTCCAGGCTGCCTACGAACATTTCCGCAGCAAGAAGGCGTTTGCCAAATGGGATGACGCAGTGCTGATGGATTACGTGACCCATGGAACGCTGGAGGCCGACGACGGCAAGCGCGTACTGAGCTTCGACCGGGAGATCGAAACCCAGTTCTACAACACGCTACCCGACAACCTGGAGCGCCTGCTGGCCCGCCACCCGGTCAAATGCCCGGTAGCCTTTCTCGGCGGATTGGCTTCGCATGAGATGAAGCAGGTCGGCATGGCCATGACCGAGAAAATCACCAAGGGCCGCATCCTGATGCTGGACGGCAGCCACCTGTTCCCCATGGAAAAACCCCTGGCAACCGGGGCCGCCATTGAGGCGGCGCTGCGCAATATGGACAACTCGCCGCCGGGCCGCCCCAAGGCGAGTTAGCCCCCTCGGGGGGCAGCGATCGACACGAAGTGCGTGAGCGTGGGGGCCTAAAAGCCCGAAATAGGCCGGGTTTTCGGACAGTTCCGGTTTAGCGGCCTTTGGCGCCGCCGAAAGATGCACGCTACCCCATAAAGTCGCTACTATTAATTCAGTACGGCTGGCGCAGTGCTGGACTTCACCCTTTCCGGCAGTGTGCCAAACCCAGCCAGGCAAACCAACCACTGACCTACCGTGTTCGCTCTTCTCTTCGTTCTTGCTGTCGTTGGCCTCGCCGTCAATGAGCGGAACCGCGAGTCTGCGCCAAAGCCGGAGACGGATGGTTCTACACCCACCCCCACCTCGCAGACCACTACGCCAACGAATGCCGCCTCGTCCCTGACGACCGCGCAATTGGCGGCCATGACCACGGCAGAGATCGCGGCGCTGACCACCGCCCAGGTCAGCGGCCTGACCAGTGACCAGATCGCCGTGCTGAGCAGCAGCCAGATCGCCGCCTTTGAGCTGGTCGACGTCGCGGTGCTGAGCACCGGCGCCATTGCCGGGCTCAACTCGGACCAGATCCAGGCCCTGACCACCGACCAGATCGTGGCCCTGACCACGGGCCAGGTCAAAGCCATAGAAACCGCCGACCTGGGCGCTCTGCAGACCAGCCAAGTGGCCGCATTGGAGACCCGCGATGTGGCCGCATTGGGCACCGCACAGATCAACGCGCTGAGTTCGGGCCAGATTGGCTCTTTGGGCACCGCCCAGATCAGAGCCCTGACGACCGCCGAAGTGGCCATGCTGGGTACTGACGACGTCGCGGCACTGGGCACAGCAGGCATTGGTGCACTCAGCACGGCGGCCACCGCCGCCCTGAGTACCGATGCCATTGCCGCACTGTCCACCGACCAGATCGTGGCGCTGGTTTCCGAGCAGATAGCCGCACTGACCACCAAGCAGGTGGCCGCCTTGAGCACGGCCCAGGTAGCCGCCATGGAGACGGCCGACATAGCTGCGCTGAGCACGGCTGGCATCGTGGCCCTGAGCACGGCCGATATCGCTGCGCTGACCAGCCAGCAAATCCGTGCCCTGACCAGCCGCCAGATAGCGGCCATCGAGACCCGCGATGTCGCGGTGCTGGCGTCGTCGCAAATCGCAGCCTTGACCAGCAACCAGGTCGGCGCACTGGGCACCGGGCAAATCGGCGCACTGGGGTCCAGCGCCATCACGGCCCTGGGTACGGCCGGCGTCAGCGGGCTCAGCACCGCGGCCATTGCGTCCCTCGGCACCGCAGCCATCGCAGCGCTGTCCACTGGGCAGATTGCCGCGCTGACCACCGGACAGGCTGGTGCGCTGACCACGGCCCAAATCGATGCACTGACGACCGGCCAGATTGCCGCCATCAATACGGCCGACATCGCTGCGCTCAGCACCTCGGCCATCGTCGCACTCAATACCGAAGATGTGGCATCGCTGAGCACCAGCCAATTGGCGGCGTTGACCACCAAGCAGATTCCAGCGATAGAAACCCGCGACATCGCCACGCTCAGCAGCGCCCAGGTAGCGGCGCTGTCCACCGCGCAGTTGGCGGCCCTGACCACGGCACAGATGGCCGCGCTGACGGCTAGCGGCGCACTGACCGTTACACAATTGCCCCCCAGCGGCATTGCCGGCCTTAGCACCGCGACCATTGCGGCGCTCAGCACCAGCCAGATCGCGGGCCTTTCCGCGGCGCAGATTGGTGCGTTGACCTCGGCGCAGATTGCGGTGCTGTCCACTGACCAAGTGGTGGCCATTGAGACGGCCGATATCGGCGCCCTCAGCACGGCCGCCATCGTCGCGCTGAATACGGCAGACTTTGTGGTGCTCAGTACCGACCAGATTGCCGCCCTGGCAACCGGCCAGATCGGCGCCATCGAAACGCGCGACCTGATCGTGTGGAACACCACCCAGGTGGGCGCACTGACCTCGGACCAGATTGCGGCGCTGACGCCCACGCAGATGTCAGCGCTGACCAATTTTGGCGCGCTGTCCTACGCCAATTTATCGACGTCGGCCATTGCCGGCCTGTCCACGACCACCATCGCCGCCATGACGACGGCTCAGATCGCGTCGCTCAATACCGACCAGATTGCTGCGCTCACCACCAACCAGGTCGTGGCCCTGACCACCGGTGGTGTCAAGGCGTTGACCACCGACCAGATCGTCGCGCTGACGACCGACCAGGTAGCGGCCATGGAGTCACGGGATGTTGCCGTGCTGAGCACGGACCAGATCACCGCCCTGTCCCCCTCTCAGCTGGCTGCCCTGGGCACGACCCAGGTGAGCGCGCTGAACACGGCAGACGTCAAGGCGCTGGGCACCGCCGGCATGGTGGTGCTCAACACGGCAGCCATCGGCGCACTGAGCACCGCTGGCATTGCAGCCCTGTCCACCGACCAGATCGTCGCGCTGAATTCGGACCAGTTCGCAGCGCTCAAAACCAATCAAATCGGCGCACTCGGCAGTGACCAGGCCGCCGCCATAGAGACCGGCGATCTGGCTACGCTGGGCACAGCCGCCATCGTCGCGCTGAGCACCGCAGCCATCAAGGCGCTGAATACCGACCAGATCGGTGCGCTGGGCACACAGCAGGTAGCAGCCATCGAAACCCGTGATGTGGCCGCCATGGGCACCAACCAGATCGCGGCACTGAACACCGACCAGATCGGTGCTCTGACCTCGTCGCAGTTGTCCGCTCTCAGTGCAGGGGGCGTGGCAGCCTTGGGCACCACCGGCATAGGGGTGCTGGGCACGGCAGCAGTTGCCGCGCTGAGCACCGCCACCACGGCAGCCCTGAGCACCGACCAGATCGTGGCGCTGAACACAGCCCAGATTGCAGCGCTAAAGACCAGCCAGATTGCCGCGCTGGGCACTGCGCAGGTGGCCGCCATCGAGACCGCCGACATCGCCGCGCTGAGCACGGCCGCCATCGTGGCATTGAACACCGCAGACTTTGTAGCTCTGAATACCGACCAGATCAGGGCTCTTGGCACACAGCAGATCGTGGCCATAGAAACCCGCGACCTGGCCGCACTCAGTTCCACCCAGGTCACCGCCATGACGCCGGGCCAGATCAGCGCGCTGACACCGGCTCAATTGACCACGCTGACCATCTCTGGCGGGCTGCCACTGACCAGTTTCACGACAGCGGCTATTGCAGCCCTGCCCACGGCAACCGTCGCTGCGCTGAGCACCGCGCAGGTTGCCTCTTTGTCTACCGACCAGGTTGCCGCCCTGACCACGGCACAGGTCATTGCGCTGAGCACCCAGGGTGTGGGCGCGCTCACTACCGACCAGGTGGTGGCCATGGGCACCAAGCAGATTGCGGCCATCGAGACCCGCGATATAGCCGTGCTCAACACCGACCAGATCGCCGCACTGGGCACTGCACAAGTAGGTGCCCTGGGTAGCACGCAGGCTGGAGCGCTGAGCACCAACAGCGTGGTAGCACTGGGCACGGCAGGCATTGGCGCGCTGAGCACCGCCGCGGCAGCCTCGCTGAGCACCGCAGGCATCACGGCGCTGACCACCGATCAGATCGTGGCTCTGGGGTCTTCGCAGATAGCGGCGCTGAAGACCAACCAAGTTGTCGCGCTGTCCAGCAGCCAGCTCGCCGCAATCGAGACTGCGGACATTGGCGCGCTGAGCACAGCGGCCATCGTGGCATTGAGCACGGCTGCATTCACCGCCATCACTACCGACCAGGTGGGCGCACTATCCAGCAGCCAGATTGCCGCGATCGAGACCCGCGACATCGCCGTGCTGAGCACCGACCAGTTCCTGGCCATGGGCACCACGCAGATCGGTGCCCTGTCCACGGCGCAAATGGGCGCGCTGACCACGGCTGACGTTGTGGTGCTGGGTGCTGGTGTGGCCGCGCTGAGCACCAATGCTATTGCCGCACTCAATTCCAACGCCATTGGCGCACTGACCACCGATCAGATCGCGGCACTGACCTCGTCCCAGGTGGCGGCACTGAAGACCTCGCAGGTTGCCGCCTTGAACACCGACCAGATTGCCGCCATTGAAACGGCCGACCTGTCTGCCTTGAGCACGGCCGCCATCGTGGCCCTGAGCAGCGACGCCGTTCGCGCCCTGACCACCGACCAGGTTGGCGTACTCAGCACCAAGCAGGTCGCGGCCATCGAAACGCGCGACATCGCCGTGTTGAGCACCGACCAGATCGTGGCGATGACCACCACCCAGTACAGCGGCATGAAGTCCAGCCAGGTGGCGGCCTTCACAACCAACCAGATATTGGCACTGGAAACGGCTGACCTGGCTGCGCTGCCCACGGCGTCAGTCGCGGGCTTCAACACCGACAACATCCAGGCCATGTCCACGGACCAGGTCTTTGCGCTGACGCCCTTCCAGGTGGAAGGCCTCAGCCCCACGCAGATCAACGCCATGAGCGTGCCGCAGTTCCAGGCACTGCACTTTGGCACGCCGCTGGTGCTGGACCTCAACAACAACGGCGTCTTGTCACAGGGCATAGAAGCCGGCGTGCACTTCGACCTGTTTGCCAATGGCCAGCAATCAGCCACCGGCTGGGCTGATCCCGGCGACGGCTTCCTGGTGTTTGATCGCAATGGCGACGGCCGCATCAACGACGGCACCGAGCTGTTTGGCGATGCCACCGTGCTGTCCAACGGCCAAAAAGCCCAAAACGGCTACGAGGCCTTGGCCGACCTGGACAGCAACCACGACGGTGCCATCAACTACGCCGACATCAACTTCTCCCAGTTGAAGGTGTGGACCGACAGCAACTCCAACGGCGTGACCGAGGATGGCGAACTGCACAGCCTGGCCGATCTGGGCATTGTCAATTTCAACCTCAACGCGGTGGGCACCAACACCAAGGACCATGGAAACACCGTGGGTCTGGTCTCCAACTTCGACGTGGGTGCGGGTAGCGACAAGCAGTCCTACCGCATGGCCGACGTCTGGTTTGTGGCCGACAACAAGCCAAAGACCTCAGCCGCACCGACCTTTGCAGCCGCAGAGGCGCCACCGTCACCCGCCACCATACTGGCGGTGGAACCCACCGAACTGCAGCAAGGTGTGGCCGGCATGGTGGACGCCTTGGCCACCTTTGGCAACAAGCACAGCTTCAAGACTGAAGAGGCCGTCTTTGGGACGGATGAATCGCCCGCCACGCTGAAGACAGGCGGCGCCGGCGGTGGCAGCCACAACGTAACCCAACAACTGGTCCAAGCCCTGCGCCAGTTCGACGCCAATGGCAACCTCGTCAGCGGCCAGGCCAACACCGTTGCCAGCTTGGCAGCCACCGAAGCCAACAACAAGACAGCCAATGACACGCATGGTGGCGTGCTGGCCATCAATGGTGGCCGAGCGTAGCCGCCAACCGCCAGTCCCTGACTAAGCCACCCAGTGCACCGTGCCGGTCCAGGCGGTGGCCAGCACGACGATGCCGAAAGCAATACGGTAGTAGGCAAAACCCACGAAGCTGTGCGTGGCAATGAAGCGCAGCAGCCAGCGTATGCACAGCCAAGCGCTGATGAACGACACCACAAAACCCACGGCAAACATCGGCGCATCGGCCAGTGACAGGATGCTGCGCTCCTTGTACAGGCTGTAGACACCTGCACCCACCAGTGTGGGAATGGCCAGGAAGAACGAAAACTCGGCCGCCGCCTTGCGCGACAGGCCCAGCAGCATGCCGCCGATGATGGTGGCGCCGCTGCGGCTGGTGCCGGGGATCATGCCCAGGCACTGCACCAGGCCCACCTTCAGCGCGTCCAGCGGCGTCATGTCGTCCACACTGTGGATGCGGGGCACGGGCTTGGCGATCTTCTCCACCCACAAAATGATGAAGGCCCCGACGATGAATGCGCCGGCCACCACTCCCGGGTTGAACAAATGGGTCTTGATGGCTTTGTAGACGGTAAAACCCAGAATGCCGGCCGGCATGAAACCAATTACCACGTTGATGGCAAAGCGCTGGGCCTGGCGGCTGGAGGGCAGGCCCACCAGCGTGTCGCGGATCTTTTGCCAGTAGACGATGATGACCGCCAGAATGGCCCCGGTCTGGATGGCGATGTCAAACACCTTGGCCTTGTCATCGTCAAAGCCCAGCAGGGCGCCGGTCAGAATCAAATGCCCAGTGGACGAAATGGGCAGGAACTCGGTCAGGCCCTCCACAATACCCATGATGGTGACCTTGATCAGCAAAGCGATATCCAAAACCCACTCCTTCAGTAAAAAACGCCGCTAGCCCTCGTGCGAATTGCATAGAGTGCTCTCATGTTTGTAGCATGTTGTAACTGCCATTGCCTCACTCCATGGCTTGGCATACAGTCAAGCCCCCTATTCTCCACTACCCACATTGCCCGGGACCCTCTCCATGCACAGCCCTTTTCGTAACTCTCTGTTCACGCTGACCCTTGTTGCCGCCGCCACCGGCATGGCCCATGCCCAGGTGCAGGAACAGCGCAGCACACTGGCCGACCAGCAGGAGGTGGCCGTCACCATCTACAACGAAAACCTGGCTTTGGTCAAAGACCAGCGCAAGCTGCAGCTCCAGCGCGGCGCGTCCAGCCTGGCGTTTCGTGATGTCAGCGCCCGTATGCGACCCGAGACCGCGCTGTTGCGCAGCACCAGTGCACCGGGCAGCATCTCGGTGCTGGAGCAGAACTTCGACTTTGACCTGCTGACCCCGCAAAAGCTGCTGGAGAAATATGTGGGCCGCAGTGTCAGCATCATCCGCACCAACACCGCCACCGGGCAAGAGACCACCGAGCAGGCCCAGGTGCTGTCCGCCAACAGCGGCGTGGTGCTGAAAATTGGTGACCGCATCGAGACCGGCATCCCAGGGCGCATCATCTATGGCGACGTGCCCGCCAACTTGCGCGACCGCCCCACCCTGGTCATGGCGCTGGACAATGCCGGCGCGCAACAACAAGACCTGGAGCTGAGCTACCTGACCGGCGGCCTGGCATGGAAAGCCGACTACGTGGTGGAGCTCAACCCGGCAGAAGACAAGCTTGATATCTCGGGCTGGGTCACGCTGACCAACACCAGTGGGGCCACCTACCGCAATGCCAAGCTGCAACTGGTGGCGGGCGATGTGAACCAGGTTGCCGACGTGCTGATGCAAAAGCCGGGGCGTGTTATGGCTATGGCCGCCGCCCCGGCCATGGCCAAAAAAGAAATGGTCGAAGAATCCCTGTTCGAATACCACCTTTACACGCTGACCCGCCCCACCACCATCGCCGAAAACCAGACCAAGCAGGTCTCGCTGCTGTCGGCCTCCGGCGTGCCGGCCCGCAAGGAACTGCTGCTCAAGGGCAATGACTACTACTACCAGAGCAGCTATGGCGACCTGGGCCAAAAGATGAAGGTGGGTGTGTTTGTGGAGTTCGACAACAAGGAAGCCGCCCAGTTGGGCATGCCCCTGCCCAAGGGCGTGATCCGCGTCTACAAGAAAGACCGATCCGGCAACGCCCAGTTCATTGGCGAAGACCGCGTGGACCACACACCCAAGAACGAGACCGTGCGCCTGAAACTGGGCGATGCCTTTGACGTGACCGCCGACAAGAAGCAAACCGACTTTAAGAAGATCGGTGGCACCGGCAAATACAACTACGTCTTTGAAAGCGCCTACGAGGTGGTGCTGAAAAACGCCAAAAAAGAGCCCGTGGTCGTGACCGTGCAGGAACCTATGCCCGGCGACTGGCAAGTGCTGTCCAGCAGCCACCCCTACACCAAGGGCGCCAGCAACACCGCTGTCTGGAAGGTCAGCGTGCCCGCCGAGGGCAATACCAAGCTGGTGTACCGCAGCTTAGTACGTTACTAATCACTGCATTTCGCGCCGCATACGGTTCATTTGGCGACAGGGGCGGCAGCTCCCGTCGCAACGGTGTTCTCCACAGAGGGTGGCGCTGGCAAAGTCCAGCCATCGCAACCACCACCCCTCAAGGAGAAACACCATGTTCATGCAAATTCTGGCCGGCACGCCCAAGTGGGTCTTTGTTCTGTTCTTCGGCCTGGTCTGGCTGGGCGTCAAGCAAATGCTGCCCGGCCGCGTGGGCCTGAACCGCATCACCATCCTGTCGCTGGCCATGACCGGCCTGTCTTTGTATGGGGTGACCTCGGTCTTTGGCGACACCCCCCGGGCCCTGCTGACCTGGTTGGTTGGCGCTGCAGTGAGCTTCGCACTGAACCTGCAAATCCCCGCCTCGACACAGATCCGCTATGACGTGGCCAGCCGCAGCTTCCAGATGCCCGGCAGCGTCGTGCCCCTGGCCCTGTTCATGGGCATCTTCTTCACCAAGTACGTCGTGGGCGTCAGCCTGGGTGTGCAACCGGCACTGGCTCACAACAGCCAGTTCGCGTTGATCGTCAGCAGCCTGTATGGTGCCTTCAGCGGCATCTTCATCGCCCGCTCCACCAAGCTGTGGCGCATCGCCCTGGACCAGGCCAACGCCGGTGTGCAGCAAGCCTCGCTGGCCTGAGCCAAAGTTGACTCGTCCGTCACGGCACTGCCCGCAAATCCCATTACCATTGCGTCGCCCACCCTCCATACGTGCCAAGAAAGACGACCACCGTGACCGCTGCCGCCCTGCCAACAACCTCCACCATTGCCGTCATCGGAGCCGGCGCCATGGGGGCCGGCATAGCGCAGGTGGCTGCTGTAGCGGGCTATACCGTGCAGTTGCTGGACAACCGGCCCGGCGCAGCGGCAGATGCCATCCGCAGCATCCAGGCCCAGATCAGCAAGCTGGCCGACAAGGGCAAACTGCCCCCCGAGCGGGCCGCACAAGCCTGCGCCAACTTGATGGCCGTGCAGCAGCTGTCAGACCTGGCCGGTGCCAGCCTGGTCATCGAAGCCATTGTCGAAAACCTGCAGGCCAAACAAAGCCTGTATGCCGAACTGGAAGGCATCGTTGGCGATGACTGCATCTTCGGCACCAACACCTCGTCCATCTCCGTCACCGCCATAGGCGCCGCGCTCAAGCGCCCCCAGCGCCTGGCCGGCCTGCACTTCTTCAACCCGGCGCCCGTCATGGCGCTGGTGGAGATCGTCTCCGGCCTGGCCACCGACCCCGCCGTGGCGGCCACGCTCTTTGCCACGGCCACGGCCTGGGGCAAGACGGCTGTGCATGCCAAGTCCACCCCCGGTTTCATCGTCAACCGCGTCGCCCGCCCCTACTATGGCGAGGCCCTGCGCCTGCTGACCGAGGGCGCTGCCGACTGCGCCACGCTGGACGCGGTGATGCGCGAGGCCGGTGGCTTTCGCATGGGCCCGTTCGAGCTGATGGACATGATCGGCCACGACGTCAACTACGCCGTCACCTGCTCGGTGTGGAATGCCTTCTACAACGACCCGCGCTTTGTGCCCTCGCTGGTGCAAAAGGAATTGCTGGACGCGGGCTTTCTGGGCAAGAAGAGTGGTCGCGGCTTCTTTGACTACCGCGAAGGCGCCAGCAAACCCGCTCCCCAAACCGAGGCGGCACGTGAAGCGCCCACCGGCATCATGCTGTGCGGTGACTCCGACGCGGCGCGGGCCCTGGCCGAGCGCCTGTCCAAGGCCGCCATTCCCTTCGACAAGAGCCCATCCATTGATGGACGCATTGCCCAAGTAAATGGCGCCGTGCTCTTTGTCACCGATGGCCACAGTGCCACCCAACGCGCTGCCGATGCCGGCATTGCCAACACCGTGCTGGTGGACCTGGCGCTGGACTACCGTGCAGCAACCCGCCTGGCCCTGACCCGCGCGGTGCAATGCAGCGATGCGGCTGCCGATGCCGCTATCGGCCTGCTGCAAGCCGCCAAGTTCCAGGTCTCGCACCTGGCCGATGTGCCCGGCTTGGCCGTCATGCGCACCGTGGCCATGCTGGCCAATGAGGCGGCCGACGCCGTCAACCAGGGCGTGTGCTCGGCCGCAGCGGCCGACGCAGCCATGCGCCTGGGTGTGAATTACCCCAAGGGGCCGCTGGCCTGGGCCGACGCCGTGGGCTTGCCCGCTATCCGCACCGTGCTGGCCCATCTGGGCACCAGTTACGGCGAAGACCGCTACCGCATCTCACCCTTGATGGCCCGCCACGTTGCCGCAGAAAAAACCTTCCATGGCTGACCAACCACCCATTGGCACACCACGCAGTGCCGAAGAGCTAGACCGCCTGGCCCGTAAACGCGCCGGTGCCAAGCTGGGCTGGTATTTCCACGCCACGGCCTTCGTACTCGTCAACCTGTTTGTGTTTTCCATATCGCAATACGGTTTTGGCGACCGGCCCTGGTCCATCAAACCCTTTTTGGGTTGGGGCCTGGGCCTGGCACTACATGGCGCGTCGGTCTGGCTATTGGGCGCGGGCGGCAGCGTGCGCGAGCGCATGGTGCAGAAGGAGCGCGAGCGCCTGCAGCGTGAGCAAGACGGGCGCAGCGGGCCATGAAGATCGACTGGATTGAGAAGCTGCAGAACTTTCTGCAAACGCTGGCCTTTTGCCTAGGCATTGCCGCACTCCAGTACGTCTTTCGCCCCGACCGGCCTTACGAACTGCCGCTGACCTATTCGCTGGCGATTGGCTGCAGCACCTGGGCCTTGGTTGATTTTGGCCGTCACTACATTGCCCCCACCGACCATCAATGGCCCGAAGGCGTGTGGGGCAAGCTCTTCCCCATGGTGGCCATCGTGCTGGGCTTTGCCATCGGCACCACGTTGGGAGATTGGTGGCTGGGTCACTCGACCTGGGCCAATGCATCCCGCAAGCAGTTGATGCTGTCGGCGGTGATGTCGGTCGTCGTGGGTTCCGTGGTCACCTACTATTTTCACAGCCGCGGCAAGAGCGCCTACCTGGAACAACAGGTCAACGAGGCCAACCGCCTGGCCACCGAATCGCGCCTCAAGCTGCTGGAAACACAGCTGGAACCCCATATGCTGTTCAATACGCTGGCCAACCTGCGGGTGTTGATTGCCATAGACCCGCCGCGCGCCCAGGACATGTTGGACCGCATGGTGGCCTACCTGCGTGCCACGCTGAGCGCATCGCGCGCCAGCAACCATGCGCTGAGCCTGGAGTTTGA
The DNA here is from genome assembly GCF_059418585.1 of Rhodoferax sp. GW821-FHT07G04. Taxonomy (NCBI): domain Bacteria; kingdom Pseudomonadati; phylum Pseudomonadota; class Betaproteobacteria; order Burkholderiales; family Comamonadaceae; genus Rhodoferax; species Rhodoferax sp. GW821-FHT07G04. Next base: position 282,032 of record NZ_JBWKQD010000003.1, on the reverse strand, counting down.
CCGCCTGCGCGACTACCTGGAACTGATGGCCGTGCGCATGGGCCCGCGCCTGCACTACGAACTGGATTTGCCGGAAGACCTGGCAGCACACAACGTGCCCACGCTGCTGCTGCAGCCCCTGGTGGAAAACAGCATCAAGCATGGGCTGGAGCCCAAGGTAGAAGGCGGGACCATCACCGTTCGTGCGCGGCGTGAGCATGGCTTGCTGTGCCTGGAAGTGCGCGACACCGGCGTGGGCTTTGACAGCACAGCCACACCATCCAACGGCTTTGGCGTGGCGCAGGTGCGCGAACGCCTGGCCACCGCCTACGAAAGCCGGGGCAGCATAGACCAGCACTCCGCCCCCGGGCAGGGCACCATCACGCTGCTACACCTGCCGCTCTCTCCCACCAGCCATGCATGACGCCATGACGATGACGACAACAGCACCCACAGCCCTCATTGCCGAAGACGAACACCTGCTGGCCCAGGCCCTGCAAGCCGACCTGGCCCGCGCCTGGCCCGGCCTGAAGGTGCTGGCCACCGTGGGCGATGGCGCGTCTGCCGTGCGCCAGGCCCTGGCCCTGCTGCCCGACGTGTTGTTCTTCGATATCCGCATGCCCGGCATGAGCGGCCTGGAAGCGGCCACCGAACTGGCCGAGCAATGGCCCACCACCGGCCCCGGCGCACGCCCCTTTCCGCAACTGGTGTTTGTGACGGCCTACGACCAGTACGCAGTGCAGGCTTTTGAAGCCCAGGCGGTGGACTACCTGCTCAAGCCCGTGCAGGCTCCTCGCCTGCACAAGACTATAGAAAAACTGCAGCTAGCCCTCGCCAAACCTAAGCAGGCCGCTATCGATTTTGAAGCAACGCTGTGCCAGCTGCGCGGTTTGATCGCCAGCCCCATGGCTTCCGGCGCTGCCGCATCTATCACCACACCGGCCGCTGCACCTGCCACGCCCTTGACCGTCATACAGGCCAGCGTGGGCAACACCATACGCATGGTGCCCGTGGCCGACGTGCTGTGCTTCGAAGCAGCCGACAAGTATGTGCGGGTGCTGACCGCCGAGCGTGAGTACCTGATACGCACGCCCCTGAAGGAGCTGCAGGAGCAGTTGGACACCGCCGTGTTCTGGCAGATCCACCGCGGCACCATCGTGCGGGCTCTGGCCATTGAAGCAGTGACCCGCGATGAAGCCGGCAAGGTATCGCTAACGGTGCAAGGACTCAAGGAGAAGTTCGTCGTCAGCCGTCTCTACGCCCACCTGTTCAAGGCCATGTAACGTGGCACGGGCCGCCCAACGCGTCGTTGGCCTGCTCGCCTGTGCGGGCCTGTGCGTGGGCGCGCTGGCGCAAACCTCGGCACCAGACGCCAACCCCCCCCCACCCACACCGGCCCTGGCGTTCGAAGGCGCCTACAAGCTCGACCTGCTGCGCCTGGCCAGCGGCGGCCAGCAGCCCGGGGGCAGCGCCATGGGCCACCTGGACCTGAAGCTCACCATCGACCTGGACAGAGCCTGGGGTTGGAGCGGCAGCACGCTGTTCTTCAACCTGCTGCACGACCACGGCGACAAGTTCAACCGCGACCGCGTGGGCAGCCTCACCGGCGTCAGCAACATCGAGGTGGCGGTGGACACCGAGCGCCTCTTCCAAGCCTGGATCAAGAAGGAATGGGCCGACGGCCAATACTCGGTGCTGGCGGGCCTATACCCCATAGACACCGAGTTCCAGGTGCTGGACACGGCGGGGCTGTTCCTTCACCCGTCCCATGGCGCCAGCGGGGACTTGTCGTTGACGCGGGGCCCGTCCATCTTCAACACATCGGCCTTTGGCGTGCGCGGCAAGTGGGCCTCTAACGACCAAAGCAACTACCTGCTGGTCGCGGTATTGGATGGCATTGCCGGTGACCCCAATCAGCCCAAGGGCACACACGTGGTCATGGGGCCAAACGACGGCGTCATGGGCATAGTGGAAATGGGCTGGCGGCCCGGCGCCGCGCCGGGGCAGGCCTCCGACACCAAGTTTGCAGCCGGCGCCTGGGGCTATAGCGCGCAGGTGGACGATTTGCGCGATTTGGATGCCAACGGCCTGCCCCTGCGGCGGCGCAGCGCCGGTGCCTATGCCCTGGCGGAAGGCAAGCTGTGGCAGGGTGAAGCCGGGTGCAGCCTGCATGGCTTTGTGCGCTACAGCGCCACCGATGGCGACTCCACGCCCATTCGCGCCATCGTCAACACCGGCCTGGTAATGAAGGCACCCTTTGGCGGCCGGCCAGACGACGCACTGGGTCTGGCCTACACCCAGGCCGTGGTCAGCGACAAATACCGCGCCGTGCAAGAAGCGGCCGGGCGAGCCACCACCGCCATCGAATCCGCATGGGAGCTCAGCTACCGCATCAAACCACTGCCCGAACTGGCAGTGCAACCCATGCTGCAATGGTTCGGCAACCCTGGCGCAGACCGGTCGGTCGCACAGGCCACTGTGGTCGGTGTGCGCTTGGAGGTATCCTTCTAAGCCTGCGTTTCCCAACATTGACTGTTGAATTGAGAGGCTATCCCATGGCGATCCACTACACCTCTGTTGCCAACCACCTACCCGAGAGCAAGATGCGGCTCTACCCCACGCAGGTGATCAATGTCATAGGCGGCCCGGGGTGCGAAAAGTCGGTCATCACATCGGCCATCGTGCTGTACCTCAAGCTGCGCGAAAAGACGGTGGAGGTGATACCCGACTTTGCCAAGTCTCTGGTGTGGCAGCAAAACTTCGAAGTGCTGAAGAACCAGTATTTCATCGCCCAGCGCCAGTACCAGATGCTGAGCCTGCTGGACGGCCAGGTGCAATTCCTGATCACCGAATGCTCGCTACCCCAGGTGCTGTACTACAACGAAAACTATCTGGACAACATCTGCGACATCGCCAAGACGCGCACCCACATACTGGACTGGTACAAGCAATGCAACAACGTCAACATCGTCGTGGCCCGCAGTGACCGCAAATACATACGCACCGGCCGCTTTCAAGACGAAGAGCAGGCCCGCGCCATAGACCGCGGCATGGTTGAGCTGATGGACCGCGAAGGCCTGGCTTACACCACGCTCCCCACCGATGTGGATGCAGTGAATGCTTTTGCGGCAGGCCTGGTAGCTTGATCCAACGCGGGCAAGCCTATCTTGGGCGCAGTCCCTCGGGCACATAGCGACTCAAGCGCGCGTTGATGGCGGCCTCGTTGCGCTGCCACAGCACACCCAACCACACCACGCCAAAGCCGAGCAGGGTCAGCGCAAACGGGAATAGCAGACTGTCCTTGAAAACCTGGTGCGACAAATAGCCCAGGTAACCCGCCACCCCCAGGCCACCCAACACGGTGAACACACGCCGGCCGATGGCTGCGCCCATAAACACCAGCGCGACATTGAGCAGGCAATACAGCAGCTTGCTCCACTCCGATGCAGAGTCACGCAGGCTCAAACCGCCCCAGAACATGATGCCGCCAAAGATGTAGAGCCAAAAGGCGTAGTCCTGCCGCCACGCCGGCTCGCGTGCACGGCGGCTGCGTGCGTCCACCCACATGGCCACACAGCAGGTGGCAATGCCAAACACCAGCGACACATCGCGCATGAACTTCCAATCCCACGTGCCCTCTTGCAACAGCGCATTGGCCAGATCCATGCTCAGGTACCACACCGTCACCGCAATAGGCATCACCATGAACGGCAGGCGGTAGCGCCACAGCATCACCACGCCGGCGGCCAGGGTGGCGAACTCCAGCGTCATCCATCGCCAGTTGATATGCGTGTGGTAGGTCGAATAGGAGTCGTCTCCGCCCGGAGGCCACAGGCCCAGCAGGCTTTGCACGCACCACACGACCAAGGGCACCAGGCACACCGCCAGCGTGGCCAAGATACCCGCTGGTATGGGCAGGCCCTTGGCCTTGAAATGGTCGGCTACCTTGAGGCAAGCAAGGGCATAACCCAACCCGATGACCAACAGCCCCGCTGCGCCCATCAGTTGGAAACCCAGCGTCATGAACAGCGTCATCGCGCCAATGGCCACCATGCCGCCGAAGTAATACAGCACGTTGACAAAGCTGAAGACCGGCCCGCTGTGCGCGGTGGTGGCCGCTTGGCGTTGCGCGGCCGCTACTAGCCCCATGTCGGTGAACTGCGCCCACAAAGCGTGCGCCTGGGCCTGTGTGATCGTGCCGGCACGCACGGCCTCTTGCAGGTCTTGCAGCCGCAAAGAGACTGTCACCGAAGTATCAGGGGCGGTTTCTGGTTTTTGCATAGCGAACACCCAGTAGCACGAAAGCAGTGCGCATGTGGCAGTAACGTGTCAGAAGAGATGCTAATGGTTTATTAGCCATTTAAATATAGGTTCAATACTAGTAGCATCCCTAAGTTGGGGGGCTTTCAGATGCGCTATCGTGTAGGAAGTGACACCCTCTGTGTTCACACTTCTTACTACTGGAGAATTTATGCTGTTGAAGTTGAAAATCGTTGCTGCTGCCGTTGTTGCCCTGGCATCCGGCGTTGCGATGGCACAAACCGTCGTCACCATTGCCCACGTTGGCCCAACCAGCGGTGCCATTGCCCACTTGGGCAAGGACAATGAAAACGGCGCCAAGATGGCCATTGAAGAACTCAATGCAAAAGGCGTGACCATCGGTGGCCAAAAGGTTACTCTGAAGCTGATGGCCGAAGACGACGCTGCTGACCCCAAGCAAGGCACTGCAGTCGCTCAAAAGCTGGCTGACGCCAAGGTTGCTGGCGTGGTCGGTCACCTGAACTCCGGCACCACCATCCCCGCATCGCGCATTTACAGCGACGCTGGCATCCCCCAAGTGTCTCCCTCCGCTACCAACCCCAAGTACACACGCCAAGGCTTCAAGACAGCTTTCCGTATGGTTGCTGACGACACCCAACTGGGTGGCACACTGGGCAAGTACGCTGTTAAGGAACTGAAGGGCAAGGCCATCGCCGTGATCGATGACCGTACCGCTTACGGCCAAGGTGTGGCACAAGAGTTCGCCAAGGCTGTTGAAGCTGCTGGCGGCACCGTGGTTGCCAAGGAATTTACAACTGACAAGGCTACCGACTTCAACTCCATCCTGACCACCATCAAGGGCAAGAAGGCTGACGTCGTGTTCTTCGGCGGTATGGACGCTGTTGCCGGCCCCATGCTGCGTCAGATGAAGTCCCTGGGTATCAATGCCAAGTTCATGGGCGGCGACGGTATCTGCTCCACAGAACTGGTCAAGCTGGGTGGCGATGCCATCTCCGACAACCAAGTCTACTGCGCTGAAGCCGGTGGCGTGGAAGGTGCTGGCAAGGCTGGCATGGAAAAATTCAAGGCCGCTTTCAAGACCAAGTTCGGCACCGAAGTTCAAGTGTACGCACCCTATGTGTATGACGCTGTGAACGTGATGGTTGCTGCCATGGTCAAGGCTGGTTCTGCTGACCCAGCCAAGTACCTGCCCGCACTGGCTGCCACTTCTGGCTACCAAGGCGTGACCGGCCCCATCTCCTTTGACGAAAAGGGCGACATCAAGAACGGCGCTTTGACACTGAAGACCGTCAAGGGTGGCAAGCTGACCGAGTTGGCCGTTATCCGCTAATAGGCACTAATGCATTGGCAACTCCGGTTGCCAGCGCCAAAGGGCACACCGCAGGGTGTGCCCTTTTTTTATGCCCGCGGCGCCTGCGCCGCGCGCCCATGCTCCAGACAGGCGGTGCATCTGCCACGCCAAACGGCCTTTAAAAACACCAATAGGAGGACGACACTTCCATCCATGGAGCTACATCCGCTTACAAGTTGGGCTGCCAAAGAATAAGTAAGCACCTGACGACAGGCTCCACCAACTGCCCGCAAATGGTATTGCGGGCACCCCGGGGCTCTAAAGGAGGACGGATACACCATGCAAGCAGTCAATTTTGCACCCGGCGACTCGCATGCCGACCCGGACTTCTTGGCCGCCATCCTGCGGGCCAGCGAAACCTACTCCATCGTCGCCTCGCAAGACATTGTGGATGTGCGTGGCCTCAAGCTCTGGGCCAAGGGCCTGCCCGTATCGGCCGCGCTGCAGCAGCGCCTGCTGGAGCGCAAGCTGCTCAACCCCATAGAAGCCTGCCTGATGGCCGAAGACGGCGTCACCCCCTTCTATCTGCTGGAGCAATTGCACAAATTCTTGGACAGCAACCACAGCATGGCCAACGCCCTGCGCCCCTGGGGCACGGTGCTGGAGAAGCAACTCAAGCAGATGCCACTGCATTCTGTGGCGCAGTTGCTCCTGACCACCGCCCTGGCCACCCGCCCCGGCGCCGTAGAGCATGCCGTGCAAGCCATGGCACTGGCCGGCGGCATGGCACAGGCCCAAAGTCTGCCCGTAGACATGCGCCTAGCCATGCTGGGCGGTCTGCTGCACGACATCGGCGAGGCCTATATCCAACCCCAATACCTGGACGGCCAGGAGCCTCTGGACCTGCTGGGCCACCAGCACATGATGGTGCACCCCCGCATTGCCCAATTGCTGTTGGACGCCACCACCGACTACCCCGCCACGCTGTGCCGTGCCGTCGGCGAGCACCACGAGCGGGCCAACGGCTCGGGCTACCCGGCCCGCCTGCACGGCGACGCCATCTCGCCGCTGGGCATGCTGCTGGCCGCGGTGGAGACGGCCATGGGCGTATCGCAATCGCCCACCGCGCCGCTGTTCCGCGCCAGCTTTGCACTGCGTGTGGTGCCCGGCGAGTTTCCGTCGCGCTACAGCAGTGTGGTGTTCAACATGGCGCGCGACGCGCGGGAGAAGATTCCCACCAACATCCGCGTGCCGTCCGACGCCCTGCACCACATCAACGCCACGCTGGAAAAAGCGCAAGGCATTGCCCACACCCTGCAGTCCCCCACCGGCAGCAAGGAGCGCGCCGCCATCGTGCTGCTGGCCGAAGACCGCCTGCACCGCCTGCGCATGGCCTGGAACGCCCTGGGCGTGTGGGGCCTGGCCCCTGAGCAACTGACACCACAAGACCATTTTGAGATGGACCTGGCCTGGGGCGAACTGCGCCTGCGCCTGTTTGAGCTGCAACGCGAGTGCATGCTGTTGGCAGAAAGCCTAAGCGAGGCAGAAAAGACCGAACTTACGCCCATTTGGGCCGACTTGAAGGTGCAGCACGCCTAAAATCGGGCGGATGAGCATTCCCACCCCCACCAACAGCACCACCACGGCCGCACCAAACGGCGCCGACATCGCCAAACCCAGTAATTTCTTGCGCCAGATCATCCAAAGCGATCTGGACAACGGCACCTACGCCCAACGCCGCTGGGCCGGCACCCCTGGCGACGCGGCCCACCACGCCGCCGGCAAGCCAGACCCCGCCAAGATCCGCACCCGCTTTCCGCCCGAGCCCAATGGCTACCTGCACGTGGGCCACGCCAAGAGCATCTGCATCAACTTCGGCCTGGCGCGTGACTACGGTGGCGTGTGCCACCTGCGCTTTGACGACACCAACCCGGAGAAAGAAGACGTGGAATACGTCAACTCCATCCGCGACGCCATCAAATGGCTGGGCTTTGACTGGAATGGCAGCGCCACCGCCGAGCCCTACCAAGCCAGCGACTACTTTGGCTTCATGTACCAAGCCGCCGAATACCTGATCGGCGCCGGCCTGGCCTATGTGGACGAGCAAACCACCGAGCAAATGCGCCTGAACCGTGGCGACTTCAACACGCCCGGCACCAACAGCCCATTCCGCAGCCGTACGCCGGCAGAGAACCTGAAGATCTTCCGCGAAATGCGCGATGGCGAGCATGAGGATGGATCGATGGTGCTGCGCGCCAAGATCGACATGGCCAGCCCCAACATCAACATGCGCGACCCGGCCATCTACCGCATCCGCCGCGCCACGCACCACAACACGGGCGACACCTGGTGCATCTACCCCATGTACACCTACGCGCACCCCATCGAGGACGCGCTGGAGCAGATCACCCACAGCCTGTGCACGCTGGAGTTTGAAGACCAACGCCCGTTTTACGACTGGCTGCTGGAGCGCCTGACCGAAGGCGGCCTGCTGGCCAGCCCGCCCCCGCGGCAGTATGAGTTCTCACGCCTCAACCTCACCTATGTGATCACCAGCAAGCGCAAGCTGGCGCAACTGGTGTACGACCACAAGGTAGAAGGCTGGGACGACCCCCGCATGCCCACCATCGTCGGCCTGCGCCGCCGCGGCTACACACCCGCCGCGATTCAATTGTTTGCCGAACGCATTGGCGTCACCAAGAGCGACAGCTGGATCGACTACAGCACGCTGGAAGGCTGCCTGCGCGAAGACCTGGAAGCCAAGGCCTACCGCGGCATGGCTGTCATCAACCCCGTAAAACTGGTGCTGACCAACTGGGACGAAGTGATGGGCGCCGGCCACCTGGAGCCCTGCACCCAGCCCAGCCTGCCCCACCCACCGGAGGGGGTTGAATCGCCCACACGCCACTTCACCATCGGCAAAGAGGTGTGGATAGAGCGCGAAGATTTTGAAGAAGTGCCACCCAAGGGCTACAAGCGCCTGTTCCCCGGCAACAAGGTGCGCCTCAAGGGCGGCTATGTCATCGAATGCACCGGCTGCATCAAAGACATAGACGGCAACATCACCGACGTGCTGGCCACCGTGGTGCCCGACACCAAGAGCGGCACCCCCGGCAGCGACCTGGTCAAGGTGAAAGCCGCCATCACCTGGGTGGGCGTGGCCAACGGCGTGAACGCCGAAGTGCGCATGTATGACCGCCTGTTTTTGGACGCGCAGCCCGATGCGGGCGGCAAAGACTTCATCGAAAGCCTGAACCCGAATAGCCTGAAGGTCATCACCGCGATTGTTGAGCCGTCGCTGGCCAATGCACTACCGGATCAAAAGTTTCAGTTTGAGCGGCACGGGTACTTTGTGGCGGATCGGGTGGACCATGTGACGGGCACCAAGCCGGTGTTTAACTTGGCGGTGGGGTTGAAGGATAGCTGGGGGAAGTAGTAACTCAATTGCTGTGGAAGGACCAGGGAGGCTAAATGGAACTAAAAAGATTCCGTGTCAAAAACTACAAGTCAATCATTGACTCTGGCGATTGCTACCCTGCCTCGGGAGTGACGATCCTTGCGGGAAAAAATGAAGCCGGAAAGAGCTCGCTTCTAGAGGCTTTAGAAGACTTCAATCGTGGCGTACCAATTCGAGAGAAAGCCATGCCGATTGGGGAGCCCAACCTCAAGCCCTTCATAGAAGTTGAATTCCAAATTGGAGCAAATGAAGCCACTCAAATCATTGAAAGCACGGATTTGAGCAGCGAAGTTAAGAGAGTGGTCTTGGGCGCGCTAGCAGCCAAAAATAGTTTGGTCGTCGAGAAAAACTATCCTGACTCCTACTCAGCAACCTTTTCTCCACTGTCGTCGATTCAACCCAGTGAACCAAAGAATTGGGAAAAGCTTCTTTCAGGAGCTGTTGCCATGGTCACCGCCTTCCAAGCGAATGAAGTAACGGCGAAGGCAAGACTTCCGAAACTCAACATTAATCCTCTGGATGGCGTGAACGCCGTAAATGCGATTCAGGAATACTTGCGAAGCTTAGAGACCGAGTTGAGCTCATTGGATGATGCGCAGCGAAATGAAATTTATGCAAAGTTCGATGAACTAACTGTCGCGATAGATAGTAACGAGAACCTCAAGAAAACAGTTCTCAGTCGCGTGCTTGATAAATGCTTGGCCTACATGCCAAATTTTGTCTTGTTTAGCTCATTCGACGATGTGTTCCCAAGCCAGGTTCCGTTGTCTGAGCTACCCACAAATAAGTGGATTAAAGACCTGCGACAAATGAGCAACCTTGATGTCGAAACGATTCAAGGGAGTAATCGTAGCGCGAAGAAGCAGCACAAGTATCTCTTGAACGTGCAGCTCAATGAAGATTTCGGTCAGTTTTGGACTCAAGATCTATCAAAGCTGTCAATAGATTGGGACAGTGATGGGCTTGAGTTCTGGATCGAAGAAAAAGGAAAGTTTTTTCCACCGGAAGTTCGTAGTCAAGGCAGAAGGTGGCACCTAGCTTTTTACGTGCGCGTCTCAGCGCGAGCGCGCGGGGACGTAAAAAATGTGATTTTGATAGACGAGCCCGGTCTCTATCTCCATGCAACCGCGCAGAGAGACATCCTCAAGCACCTGGAGGACGCGAGCCAAAAATCGCAAATATTGATCTCTACCCACTCCCCCTATCTCATTGAACCCGAAAAATTGGATCGATTGAGACTAGTACAAAAGCATGAAACACTCGGCACTTATGTTGAGAACAAGGTTCACGCAGTTGCGGACAAGGAAACATTGACTCCAATACTGACTGCAATTGGTCTGGAGCTAAATCAGGGTATCGTCGGCGGCGACAAGGTGGACAACATAGTTGTAGAGGGGCCCTCAGACTATTTCTACCTTACAGCGCTCAACGAAATATTCAACGTATTCCAAGGGAAATTTGTCTCCGGCGGAAGCTCGGGGAACATGCCAAAAATAGGCACCATTCTTCAAGGATGGGGGTGTCGCGTAATCTATCTCTATGACAACGACAAAGCCTATAAGGACGCGCAGAATTCGGTAAAGAAGGATTGGTTGACCATAACAAAAGACTGCCTAACCTCGTTAAACATCGATGGTGCTATCGAGGATATGTTCACTAGGGATGAATTTGCGGCAGTTCTCGAAGTACAACCGGAAGCAATTGTGGAGAAGAACTCCAGTCACATGAAGACCACCCGGCGGGACAAAGTACTGCCGTCTCGCTTGTTTCTTCAGAAAGTGCGCTCCGGCCAACGCCCTCATCTCAGTCAGGAAACGACCGAGAAGATTAAGGGTCTGCTCACCCACTTAGCAAAAAAATTTGAAGCGTACTCCTATTGAGCGTGTACACAGGCTGGCCTTTTCTGTCCCGATTCTTGCCTCCAAGTTGAAGTTGGCTCAACCGCCATACGCGCTTGGTTTTTGCTTCTGGTTAGTGTTGGCGTCATGACACCCCTACTTGCCTTTCGCGATAGACATATTGACTTGCCTCATAGTCGCTGACAGACCTGAAGGGCAGTGTCATACAAAAAGAGAACCCGGCAAAAACCTGGATGACACCAAGGCTCACCTTTATTGGAAACTCACCATGCGGATAGCAAAACAAGCATCAGTTATTTCAATGCTGCTCATGTCAGCCAGCAGCCACGCACTTGCACCATCCGACGCAGACTCAGACGCCTTCATTCAAGCTTACGTAATAGAAGGCATCACGGCGGCTCTCGATGAAAACTTAATCTTCAGAACCGAGTCAGCACAGTTGACAAAAGCACAAGCTGAATGTGTTCGGGAAAAAATTGATTTCTCCGTTATATACCCTCTTGCTCGTCCAATTGTGCGAACTGCATTTGCAAATGCAGACTCGGTTAAACAAGCAACAGGCTTCTTTCTGACGTCAACCGGTAAAAAGTTGAAGGACTTCGGAGCGAAGACGGTCCGAGAAGTGATGCGTGCAGGCTTCCGTGGACAGAAGCCCCCGTCCATAGCATCTGTGCCACCAAGTTTCAATCAGCAAGACATCCAGGTCGCGACAAAGTTCTTCAACTCAAGCGGGGGCATACAGTTCACACGCTTTATCAATGAGGGTCTGCCACAGCTACAAAAATTTGATGTCATGGGGCCCGCGATCGCTTCATGCAAAAAAGTGGACACCCCCTAAAGCTCCTGCCGACGGTTCGCTACCTACGCCGAATCGTGACTCACGCATCAATATGGATGCACGTAAGGCCTCATTTCTGTAGCCGCGCAAATACGTTCTATAGAGTCCGGTAGCCATAGGGCTTTGCACTTAGACCCTGACCCGCTTCGCCTCCCCTTCTAACGCAAACCGCAACGGCGAACGCACGTCGAAGGTCTCGTAGGGCAACCAGGCACACACATCCGCCCACTGCTTCTGACTGGCCTTGAAATAGTTGTACAGCCCCGCCCAACGGTCCAAGAAGGCATCAACATGGGGCTTCAACGCCGCCTGCAAACCGGCATCCGCAAACTGAGTCAGTGACACCAGGTGAATACCCTGCCAAGCCGCCACACGGTCAGCATAGGCAATCAGGTTCACGAAGAAGTCCAGCTCACGGCTGCGCGCGTGGGCAATGGGCAGCAGGTCGTCATAAGCCAGGTAATCCCCTGTCTTGAGCGACAGTTCAAAACACTTGCGCAGCACAGCCATATCGCCGTCCAGCAACGCCCGCGTCAGGTATGCGTAGCGTGTAACCGATGCGAAATTGCACAGTGCCTCCAAAGCAGCTCTGCGCAACACCGGGCTTGGGTCCTGTAGCGCAACCCCGCAGCAATCCAATGTGTCGGCCTGGGCCAATTGCCCCAGCCCCTCCAGCGCATAGCGTTTGAGTCGGGTCGATGCTGCCGGGTCCGCCAACATCCGGCGGTACGCCGCCACCAACACCTGCGGGGCTTCTTGGCTCCAATGCCGTGCCAGCCATCGGATCGAGAAGGAGCGATCCCACAGCGCGAGCGAGAACAGCGTATCCATGTCGCCCAACTTTCTGCGCCACAGGCTCAGGTACACCGCACGTCGCAGTGGCATGGCCTTCAGACGATGGCGCTGCTCAAAAAGCGCTTGCAATTCCGCATTTGGCAGTTCCATTGCCAGCGGCTCCACGGTGCGGGCCAAGCCAACATCGCCACTCGCAATGGCACGCTCCACTTTCTCTTGGTCTGACCAATTGAAGGTCGCCAGACAGAGTGGCCAGCATCGACGGCGCACGGCCGCGCGGGTATGGCTGATGCCCGCCAACACTACATCGCGGCACTCGGGCTCCGCTAAGCGGGCCTGCAGCACGGCGATGATTTGCTTGAAGTCCACACGGCTTTGCCCCTCCAGCGCATACAAATCCGGTAAAGCATCCACCAATGAAGCGGCAGGTATGTGTGCCAGCCAGTGCAGCACCAGCTGCAGCGAAAGCTGGCGGTTGATGGGCACGTTGTCGTTCAGCCGCTTCATCACTGGCCGCAGAGCGGCTATCCAGTCCTGCGCCATCAACACGCGCAAACTGAATTCACGAACATAGCCACCGCGGTTGTCCAGGCATTCAACCGCAGCGGCGGCGGGCAATGCTTGCAAGCGTGCCACCAGGATGGGCCGGCCTTTACTCCAATCGGAAAACGCCTTGGCATAGGTGGCGTCCAAGATCCCGTAGTAGCCGATGGCCACTGCATGCGCTATCCCAACCGGTTTGGGCAACACGGGGCCCTGTGCCACGTGCGGTTGGAGGAGTTTGCTCAGAAAGTCACCGAAAGACACCATCAATCCCCTGCACGGGTTCCGTGCGCTAGTTTTTTAATCAGTTTCCCCCATTCTAAAGAGGCAAACTCTCCAGAATTTGCTACATATTCAGTAGCTGACTGCTTAGGTCCCACGCTGGCTGGTGGCCTATTTGATACATAGCCGCCCAGCCCCGTTAAACTCCACCCATGCATCCTGCCATCGCCCAACACCGCTCAGGCATCTCTGCCATCTGCCAGCGCTACCGCATTCGCCGGCTAGAGGTGTTCGGGTCTGCTGCGCGGGCAGACGACTTTGACCCTGAAAGCAGCGACGCGGACTTCTTGGTGGAGTTCGCGCCGGACGCGCAGCCTGGGCTAGACACCTTCTTTGGCGCCAAGGCTGCGCTGGAGGCGCTGCTGGGGCGTGACGTGGACTTGGTAGAACCCGGCGCCGTGCGCAACCCCTATGTGCTGGCCAGCATCAACCGCAACCGCGAAGCGGTCTATGCAGCAGCGTGACCCACGTGCATTTTTGTGGGATACGTGGGCACGGTTTGGAACATTGCCCAGAACGCCCTGCCCGTTTTAATCGGGTCCGTGCAGACCTTGCTGGATGAGCTGAAATAAGAGTTGCTACAAATTTTGTAGCTACAAGCAACCATTCCACAAGGGCTAGAGGCCGATTTGCTTGAATTTCAGTGCTTAGCTCCCTTAAAACGCAGAATTTGATTCTCATTATTTACAAAACAGTATTTTTGTAAATAATGAGAATCACCATGCCATCCAAACCCCCATCCATCAACGAAACCTGCGTTGCCCAGCTACAAGCCCTGGGCACGCAGATCCGCAACCAGCGCAAGGCCGTGGGCCAGAGCGCGACGGCAACGGCCGCAGCGGCGGGGCTGTCGCGGGTCACGCTGTACCGCATTGAGAAGGGTGAACCCTCCGTCACCATGGGCGCCTGGTGCAGCGTCATGGTGGCGCTGGGCATGGCGCTGCAGCAAGCGCCCGATCGCACCGGCTGGCTCCCGGCGCAGGTGGCCTTGGCCGACTACCCCCTGCTGCGCGCGCTGGCGTGGCAGCTGCAGGGCACCGAGACACTCTCCCCCGCAGTGGCGCTGGACCTGTACGAGCGCAACGCGCTGCAGTTGGACATGCAGGCCATGCCCGCCCACGAACAGGCGCTGCTGCAGGCTCTGCGCACAGCCTTTGCGCCCACCGCGGGCGGCGGTGGCGATCCCACTTGAAAAGCAGCCATTGCAGGCGCGCGCTGCCGACGCCGCGCCGGCTTTTTGGCTCATCTATGGTGGCATCTCAGCCGTTCACGGAAACTAAACTGCAAGCCATGCACCTTCTTCAGCAAATCGCAATCCGCAGCACGCTACTCATCGCCTGCCTGATCCTGACCGCGTCGTGCCAGAAAGCAACGCCCCGTTACTCCGCCACACTGGACCGCGCCGCGTTGATGCTGTTGCCCTTCCCCACCTGGCAAGCAAAGGGCCCAGGCTTGGTTCAAGACGTCGACCTGTCAGCAACGGCGGGTGACAAGGCCCATACACAACCGGATGCCGCGCGGGCGGAGGTCTCGCCCCTCTATGTTGTGAGGCTGGACGATACGCACGCAGCCTTGGTCACCGAAACGCACCCTTTCTCCGAAGAAGACAAGCAAGCCTACACCTGCCACGCATGCCCCGGAATCATCGGTACTTACTTCTTTGAGCACGACGCCAATGGCTGGCGGTTGACGGCCCGGCAAGACGCCGCTGCCCAAAGCGGCGTGGAAGGCAACATCGGCACAACCAGCGTGGCCAAACTAGCTGATGGGCACTATGCCGTCGCTTCCGAGTGGGGCAGTTGCTGGCAAGGCTACTGCGGAACATGGCTGGTCGTTCTGAGTTTGAAGCCTGGCAAGGCGACACCCTTAGCGGGGGGCATTCCCATGTCGGCAGACAATGATGGCGCCTACGGCGCATGCAGCGCGCTGGACACACCACCGAAAGAACCTGAAGACAAGCACGAATGCTTCGATGTCCATGGCAAATGGAAATTCCAGCAGGGTCGCTTGGTGGTTAACTTTGAAGGGCGCTTGAGCAAGTTGAACGGAGACAATGCGCTGCTGCCAACCGAAGAGATTCAACAGCAAGCCGTGTACGAAGTTGTCAAAGACGCGCTTGCGCTCGCAAAGGGCAAGAACCCGGTGCCAAGCTTTTGATGGGGGGGGTGCGCCCCATCACCGCTCAACGCTAGCCGCCTCGCTCCAGGGCGATGACCGATGCGGCGTAGCGGCCAGGCCCGCCAGCGGTCGGCGGTTCCAGTCGATGGCGGAGTCGGCATGCAGTTGCCGCACCACCCACAAGAAGTACACCGACGCCGGTACGCCAATCAGGTCAAACGGCAGGGTGCTCACTTCCAGGCTGCGCGTGAGCGCCATGATCAGGTGCATGGCTGCGCACGACGGAAACACCCCCGAGAGCGCCAGGCCCGACAACGACCACGAATGGGTGGTGACATAGCGGCGTATTTGCGTGTCTACCAGGTACCAGCCCACCATGGCGTAGGTGAACGTCACCCACAGGTTGCTCCACATCACCAGCGCGGCGGCATCCAGGCCCGTACCAGTTGCAAGCAGCCAGGCCTGTAGGCCCTGCGTGGTGCAAATTTCGCCATAGGGCAACGCGGGCGAGGCTATGGCCCAGCCGGCGACTGCGCTGACCACAATCAACAGCGCCACCGCCACAGCTGCCATCACCGCCCCTTTGACAGCCACAGTGCGGTCGCCCCGGCCCGCCATCATGGCCTCGGCGCGCAGCGCGCAGAACACAATGCCGGCGGGCAGGCCGGTCAGCGTCACGGCCAGCATGGGGGTTGTCACCGGTGCGCCTTCCAGCACGCACCAGCCATGCACCAGATGGTGGGGGCCGCAGCTTGCCGCCATCATCGAAAAGCCCAGACCAAAGCGCGACAGGCCCCGGTACCGGTATTGGCTGGCCGCCTCCCACGCGCTCAGCAGGCCCAGCCCCACATAGGCCGCGCCCACCAGCAGGTTGCAGATGCCAATGACCAGCGCCATCATGATCTGCCTTGGGTCTTCACGCCCATGGGTATACCGATGTGGTCCAGAAATTCTTCGATAAAGGTGGGGTGCGCACGGCGTGTCAGGGTGTCGGGGGTCACCGCGGCGGCTTGCACACCCCAGTTCACGGGGGCCTGCCACAAGGGCTGGTCCTGCATGGCGGCGATCTGCGCGGCTTCCACGGGCCTGGAGAACAAATAGCCCTGCGCCACGGGGCAGCCCATGCTGCGCAGGGCCAGCGCCTGGTCAACACGCTCTATGCCTTCGGCAATGACGTGTTTGCCCATGGCAAAAGCCAGGCTGAGGATGGAGGACACAATGGCCGTATCGCCGGGCTCTGTGGGCAGGCCGTCGATGAAAGAGCGGTCTATCTTCAAGACCTCGATGGGCAGGTCGCGCAACCGGGCCAACGACGAATACTCGGTACCAAAATCGTCAATAGCCATGTAGATGCCCATCTGGTGCAGTTGGTTGAGCGCCTCGAGAATATCTGCCTCCGAATGGGTGAGCGCGCTCTCGGTCAGCTCCAGGCACAGCGACGATGGGCTCACGCCCGTTTGCTGCACGATGGCCTGCACTTCGGTGATGAAGTTGGGGTCGCCCAGTTGGCGGGGTGACACATTGACCGTTACCGACAGTGGCCGCCCGGGCGATGCGGCCGTCCATGCCGCCAATTGCTGGCAGGCCGAATGCAACACCTGCCGCCCCAGTTCGCAGATCAAGCGGCTGTCTTCGGCAATGGGGATGAACTCCGCCGGCGACACCATGCCATACACGGGGTGGTGCCAGCGCGCCAGCGCCTCCACACCCACCAGCTGCCCAGTGACCAGGCTCACCTGCGGCTGGTAGTGCACAAACAGCTGCTTTTCGCGCAGGGCCACGCGCAGGTCCGACTCGATCTGCATGCGCCGGGCCACGCGCGCGTGCAACTCGTGGTTGAAGCGCACCATGCAGTTCCTGCCGTGGTCTTTGGCGGCGTAGAGCGCCGTGTCGGCATCGCGCAGCAGCTGCTCGACCGACTGCGTGCCCAGGCTGCTGCTGGCGACCCCAATGCTGGCGGATGTGACCACCTCTCTGGCGCCTATGCGCACGGGTTCGGCAACAACCAGCAGCATCCTGGCGGCCAGCGCGTCTTCGGCCCCGCCTTGGGCATGGGGGTACAAGATGACGAATTCGTCTCCGCCAATGCGGCTCACAATGCCGCTGGCACCCACGCACGCACTGATGCGCCGGGCTATCTCGCACAGCAGCTCATCGCCACTGTCATGCCCCAGCGAGTCGTTCACCAGCTTGAAGTTGTCCAGGTCCAGAAAAAGCACCGCCACATGCCCATCGTTTGCGGCGGCTTGGGTGAGTTCATGCTCCAGCCGGTTGAGCAGCAGGCTGCGGTTGGGCAAGCCGGTGAGCACATCATGGGTGGCCGCGTGGATCAGGTCGGCGATCACGGCCAGCGTGTCTTCTTGCGAGGTGGCGTGCTGGTCCCGGTTGGCGAGCAGCACCTCTGCCGTGGCCAGCAAGCGGTCGGTGCGCCGCACATTCATCCGCCGCGTGGCATGCACCTCATCGCTGATGAGCCTATCGGGTGCGGGGGATGCGGAAGTTTTTTTCTTTAGCATTGCCAATGTCGCTTAGGGCACTCAAACAATCCTCGCCTTGCTCTACTTTCGGGCCACTGTAGCAGCCCCCATCGTGCACAGCAATAGCGAGAAAAGGCCTTGGTCGCAGCAAGTAAGATGGCGGGCAATCGCTGGCCCAGGTACGGAAATCACATGAACACAACCAACCAAAAACCCTTCGTGATCGGTGTCGCAGGGGGCAGTGGTAGCGGCAAATCCACCGTCACGCGCGAGGTGCTGGCCTCCATCGGCCCCGAGATGGCCGCGGTGGTGATGCAAGACGACTACTACCTCGACCAATCCCACATGTCGCCGCCGGACCGGCGCAAGACGAATTACGACCACCCTGCGGCGTTTGACTGGCCGCTGATGGTGCAGCATGTGCAGGCGCTCCTGAACGGCCAGGCAATTGAAATGCCCGAGTACGACTTTGCGGCGGACAACCGCTCCAGCAAAACCATCACCGTCAAGCCCGCACCGGTGATCGTCATCGAAGGCCTGTTCGCGCTCTACGACGCCGATCTGCGCGCCATGATGTCGCTCAAAATTTTTGTCGACACCGCTGCCGACGTGCGCTTCATCCGCCGCCTGCAGCGCGACATGGCCGAGCGCGGGCGCAGTGCCCAGAGCGTGATCAACCAGTACCTGGAAACGGTGCGCCCCATGCACAAGCAGTTCATCGAGCCCACCAAGCGCAATGCCGATGTGATCCTGCCGCACGGCGCCAACGGGCCGGCGGTGGACATCATCACCACCAAGGTGGTCAGCCTGATTCGCGATCTGGATAGTAGGGCCTGACGCCCACCTCCGCTCCCACCATGGCCCGCCGCAAGCACCACCATGTGTACGTGGTGGAACTCTCCAAAGACGTGCTGCTGGAACCGCGCTTTCGCAAGAGCAACCCCGGTTATGTAGAAGGTAAGCCCTGTGTGTACGTAGGCATGACCGGCCTGGACCCCGATGTGCGCTTTGACAAGCACAAGGCCGGCATACAGGCCAACCGCTTCGCGCAGCAATACGGCCTGCGCCTGCTGCCCGACCTGTATGAGGCCTTCAACCCCTTGAGCTACCAAGACGCGGTGGACAAGGAGATCGAGATCGGCATAGACCTGCGATCAGCGGGGTTTGGTGTGTGGCAGGCTTGATTGCTACGTTTTTGGTAGCTATATACGCATATTCCACGAGGGCTATCGGGACATACGGCTTAAGGCAATCGGCTGAATGGCACCCAGCAAGTGCTACTTCGCATACGCCTTGCGCGACCCGTCTTCAAACAACTCGTCGTCACTGACCAGCTTGCCGGATTCGTCCCACACCTTCTGGCGGGTTGTTTTGCCTTTGGCGTCAAACGTGTCTTCCTGCGCTGGCTTGCCATTTGCAAAGAAGACGGTGTGCACGCCCACGAGGCGCTCGCCGTAGCGGCCTTCTTGCACATAGCGCCCCTGTGCCTTGAGCTTGCCCTGGTCGGTGTAGCGCTGGGTGTCGCGCAGCTCAGCATTGCCCTCTTGGGTGTACACGTCCTTCTGCTACGGCTGGCCATTCAGGTAGAAGCGCTCTTCGCTCGCCAGGCGGCTGCGCTTGCGGCCGCTGGAGGTGTCGGCAACTACGAGCTGGTATTTGCGCTCCACCACCAGTGTGCCGCTGGTGTGGAACTCTGCGTCGCGCAGCAGCAAGGCCGGGCGGCCGGTGGATAGGTCCCACAGTTTCTCACGCTGCTTGTTGCCACCCTCGGCGTAGTAATAGGTCTCGCGCTTCTGCGTGCCGCCTTGCAGCAGCTCTTCTTCTACCTCGGGCTTGCCGTTGGCGAAGAAGGTGGTGGCCTTTTGCTCCACGCCCGCTGCCAGCACCAGCGTGCTGCGCAGATCGCCCTTGTAGGAGTACAGGTTGACGGTGGATGGCCCGCCTTCGAAGCCGCAGAGCTTGGCGTCATTCGCATGTGGGGCAAGCAGGGGCTTGGGGCCGCAGCGCAGGCTGGCCAGTTGGCCGCTGCCGGCGCGGTATTCCACGGCGGCGCCTTCGCGCTCTGTCTCTGCCACCCACTCGATCTTGCGGGGCTTGCCATCTTCAAACCACTGGCGGCGCAGGCCACGGGTGTGGCCGTTGACGTTGGTGAACTCCAGTACCAATTGGCCATTGGTGGCCCATTCGCGCTCCAGGCCTTCGTGCGGGCCATTGGTGGTGATGGTGAATTCCTTGACCAGCTTGCCCTCGCGGAAGTAGCGGCTCAGGCCTATGCTTTGGCCGTCGCGCAGCTCGTATTCGCGCTCAGGCTTGCCGGTGTCGCGGTCCTTGCACAGCACCATGCCGGTCTTGCCAGCGGTCTGGGAGCCGTCGCTGGTGTTGATGTGCTTGCCTTTGAACTCGCAGTCTTGCACGGCATGGGCCGCAGGGCTGGCCAGGCTCAACAACAGCAGCGCGGTAACGCCGACGCAAGCAGTGGGCTGGGTGGCGTAGGGCATATGCCGTGCTGGCTCAGGCGCCGCTGGCAGGGCCAGCTTCGGTGGCCGTGCCGCGCCGTGTCCCAGACCCCAAGGCCAGGCGCATGCAGACCAGGCCCACTGCAAACAGGGCCAGGATGGCAGCCAGATGGTGCAGGGGGTAGGCCGGGGCGTTGGCCAGCTCTTGCGCATCGCACATGCGGATCTGGGCCATGACACTGGTCTCCAGCACGCAGTCGGGGTCATTGCCCTGCAGCCAGCCCAGCAGCCACAGTGCGGAAATGGATAGCAGTACGACGCCCATCCATTTGGCCAGGCTGCGCGCGAAAGAAGAATGACGGTGAATCAGCATGGGCGAAAAGTGTACTCCAGCGCCACGAGCAAAAACCGCTACGCAGCAGCGCCTACCGCCGCCCAGGTGCGCCATCGCACAGAGCGCGGCGCGCCTGTGGCGTGCAATGGAGGCTTTGCAAAGAGAGGAGCCCACCATGATCCAGCACGCCACCGTCCATGACCACGTAACCTACCGCCCCGGCGATGGCGCGCCCATCGAGATTCCGCCCGGCCCGGTGGAGGTGGACTTGAATGCCGACAGCGCCACGCTGAGCTGGACCGAAGAGAACGGCGCCGCAGGGCTGACTGCGATACCGCTGACGGAGTACAAAGAGTATGTGCGGCAGAAGCGGATCACGCTGAGCCACCAACCCAGCGACGCGGTGCCCCACTGACATCCCACTAACGCGGGGCGGGCGGCAACTGCGCGGTCTTGGTGACGGCCGCCTCCATTTGCCCTACCCGCTTGGCATAGCGCACGTAGGCAAATACGGCCAGGGCTACCAGCAGCACGACCACGCCCCAGCGTTGGCCCCGGCTGGCGGTACCTCCGTGGCGGGGCGCCCGGCTCAGGCGCAGCTTGGCTCGCCCGCCCTTGCCACCACCCGCTTTGGCTACTGTGGCCGCGGGCTCGGCAAAGCGCTGCACGCGCACCGCACGGGGCTGCCCGTCGGTACCGGTCTCCATCTCAACGCCCAGCACCTCGCCCACCGTGGGCAGGTAACCATCCCCCGGAAATGCCGCGGCGTCCACCGGCAGTTGCTGGTCGACGCCCTGGAGGGTGATGATGCCAACGCCGCGCCTGTCGTCCCACTGGGTCAGCGTGCCTTCGTGGTGCTGCGGCAGTGCGGATGCTGGCGAAGGCGCTGCGGGACTCATGCCCGCGATTCTAGGAGGCGCAGACCTCCCTGAAGTGCGCTACTTCTTGCTTAGATCCTTGTACGCAGCCGGCACATTCAGCCCTGGGTGCACCCAACCAAACAAGGCGTAGCCACCGAACTCGGGCATGGCCACTTGCTTGACGGTCTGCTCCAGGCTCAGGCCCTGGTCTATGGCGGCCTGCACCTGGGTGCGCACGGCGGCCAGGTAGTCGATGTGCCACTTCAGGTCTTCACGGGTCATGGGCACGCCGTGCCCGGGCACGATGCGCGCGTCGGCGGGCAAGAAGTCATAGACCTTGCGCAGGGTCTCCAGCGATGCCACCAAATGCCCGTCCAGCAGCCAGGGTAGCGCCGGCTTGGACGCGATGACCGGGTTGCCGCTCCACAGCACCTTGGCCTGCGGCTCCCACACCCACAGGTCGCCACCGGTCTGGGCAAAGCCAAAGTCCATGATGTCCACCGTCTTGCCGCCCAGGTCCAGCGTGAGCTTGCCGCCAGGGGGCACCAGCAGGTCGCCGGTGCGGGCCTTGATCTCTTCAATGCCGCGGCCCTTGCCAAAGTTCTGGATCATGAAGGCCTTGTCGTCGGCCAGATGCTGGTCCACATAGGTGCGCGTGGCGGCGTGCTGGATGATGGTAGTGCTGGCGGGCAGATACATATTGCCAAACGAATGGTCGCCATGGGCGCTGGTGTTGATGGCGTAGAGCAGCGGCTTGCTCTTGCCCAGCTTGCGGCTCAGGTCTTGCACCTGCTGGTTCAGGCGCTTGTTGAGCATGGTCTCGATCAAGAGCGCACCCTTGCTGCCCACGATGAGGCCACCACTGGTGCCGGCGGCTGCCCCCTTGGCGTTCAGCGCCTTGGCATCGCTAGCGTAGAACGCAAACACGCCGGGGCTGAGCGTCTCGCTGACCATCTGAATCGTATTGCCGTCCCACACGGGCTCGCCGGCCTGGGCGCCCAGGCTCAGCAGGGTGGCAATGCCAGCGGCTATCAAAGAGTGTTTCAACATCATGGTGAGGTCCTTTAAAGAAGTTGCGAATGGACGTAGTTTGGCGTTTGCATTGAAACAATACAATTCTCAAAAAATGCACTTTTCATTTGCAAATATGCACAGTTCGAAAGGCCCGGCATGGAAGACCTGAACGACCTGCGCCTGGTGGCGCTGATTGCCGAGACCGGCTCGCTGTCGGGCGCGGCCAAGCGCCTGGGCGTGAACCACGCCACCGTGTTCCGGCGCATTGCGCAGCTGGAGGCGCGCGTGGCCGTGCGCCTGTTTGAGCGCGCGGGCGGGCGTTACCACGCCACGACCGCTGGCGAGGCGCTGGCCCAGGCCGGCGCGCAGATGGAGGACGCCGCCAACCAGGCCCTGCTGCGCGTGGCGGGGCAAGACCTTCGCCCCAGCGGCGCGGTGCGCATCTCCACCACCGACAGCCTGGCCCTGGCCATGCTGCAGCCCATGCTGGCGCTATGCCGCACGCAGTACCCGCAGATCATGTTGACGCTGTCGGTGGACAACGCGGCGGTCAACCTCTCGCGGCGCGATGCCGATATCGCCGTGCGCCCCACGGACCACCCGCCCGAGCACCTGATCGGTAAGCGCGTGGCGCCGCTGCGCTTTGGCGTGTATGGCGCCAAGCGCTACCTCAAGCCCAAGACCACGCGGGCGCTGGCGCTGGGCGCGCATGAGTGGATTGCGCTGGACGACTCCCACACAGGCCACCGCACGCTGCGCTGGCTGCAGAGCATCAAGCCCCTGGCCGATGTGGGCCTGCGCTGCAACAACTTTGGCACCATCCGCCAGGCCTGCGCAGAGGGCCTGGGCCTGGCCATGCTGCCCTGCTTCATGGGCAATGCCACGCCCACACTGGAGGCCGTTGGCCAGCCCGTGCCCGCCTGCGCCACCGACCTGTGGCTGCTGACCCACCCCGATCTACGTGAAACGACCCGGGTGAAGGTGGTCTACCAGCTGCTGCTGGTCGAGCTGCGCAAGGCTTTTGCGTGACGGCGGGCCGTCAGGCCATATCTTCAATCGCCAGCAACTGGTAGCGCTGTGCCAGCAGGTGCGGCACGTACTCGATGGCGCGTGCCACCGCGGCGGCGGCTTCTCCACCCGGTGTGCGGATGACCAGAAAGTACGCACCACCGCGCGCAAGGTCCAGGTAATGCAGCAGCGTGGGCAGGCTGCTGTCGATCTGTGAGGCTTGGCCATTGCGGTCGGTATGGTGGCTCTGCACAAAGTCGATCATCTGCTGCGGCGTGGCGAGCACGGTGTCAGCAAAGGTGGCACTGCGTGCCCTCAACCCCATCGCTACCGATGCCGCTCGGTGGTAACTGTTGAACGCCACTACCGTATGCCCTCGGGGGTAAAAGGTCCCCAGGTCCTTGTCGAAATCGTCCAACGTTTTCATCATGGCGCGCACCTCCTGCACACATGCTAGGCAAGTCTGGGCCAAGGCTTCTGTGCGCCGGCGCACGTAGCGCTGCTTTAGGCTTTAGTCGCGTTACCAGCACCATCAGCTTCTGGCCCCTGCCGGGCGCGTAGTGCCCGCCCGATCCGCGAGCGTCGTCCCATTGCAGTAGCGTGCCTTCGTGGCGCGGTTGCTCCATGGTGATCTGGATTGCTCTATTTTTGCTAGCTACACATGTCTATTTCACGAGACCTAACGCCAAATCCAGCTCACACGCCCCTTGCAATTTGGCCTCTCATCCCGAATTGGGGTTTTCAGGGGGCTTGTCTGGCCAGCGGCATCCGTTTGCCTGCGCTAGACTGGCCTCCACCCCTCTTTGAAAACCACCGTGGATACCAGCACCTGGATCACCCCGCTCTTGCAGCACGACAGCAACCTGCTGGTCTTTGGCAACGTCTTGCTGCAGCAGCTGGGTTTGCCCGTGCCTTCCGTACCCACCATGGTGCTGGCCGGCAGCCAGTCCAGCGGTTTGATGGCCTTGGCCGCCATGCTGCTGGCCGCGGTGCTGGCCTCGCTACTGGCTGACTGGGTGTGGTACCAGGCCGGGCGCAGGTTTGGCTACCGCGTGCTGTCGCTCTTGTGCAAGATGTCGATCAACCCCAGCTCCTGCGTCAACCAGACCGAGGCACGCTTTGCCAAATGGGGCGTGTGGTCGCTGGTGTTTGGCAAGTTCATACCCGGCTTTGCCACCGTGGCGCCACCGGTGGCCGGGGCCCTGGGCATGCCGGGGACATCGTTCTTCATGGCCTCTGCCGTGGGCGCGGGCCTGTGGGCCGGGCTGGCCCTGGTGGCCGGCTATGCCTTCCAGGCGCAGATTGACGGCCTGCTGGGCTGGACGGGTGCGCACGGCATCCACCTGGCGCTGCTGGCCCTGGCCGCGGTGCTGGTCGTCATTGCCTGGAAGTATTGGCAAAAGACCCGCTTCGAGCGCCTGGCCGCCATGCACCACGTCAGCATGGACGAACTGACGCTGGCCCTGGCCGGCCCCCGCCCGCCCCATATCATCGACCTGCGCAGCCAGACCCTGGCGGCCGAGGGCGGCCTGATACCCCATGCCCACCTCACGGAACACGATGCGTTGACGCTGTCTTTGTCGGGCGTGGCCAAGGACTACCCCATCGTCACCATCTGCGCCTGCCCGCAAGATGCCGGCGCCGTGCATGCAGCCCAGACCCTGCAAAAGCTGGGTTACCCCAATGCCCACCCCTTGCGCGGCGGGTTTGATGCGTGGAAGGCGGCGCAGGCCTAGCGCCAAGCAAACCCGCACGCCACATAAGGGGTCACCGCAACTAGATATCGGCAGGGCACAATACCGGCAACCATCCCACCTGCCTCTATGCCCTACCCTACCCGCTGCTCCTCGTGCCGCAACTTCATGCAGACATTGACGCTGCCCGGCAACAACGACGGCACGGTCGAACTGGACCTGTGCTTTACCTGCCAAGGCATGTGGTTTGACCCGCAAGAAAACCTGAAGCTGGCGCCCGCCGCGGTGGCTGATCTGTTCAAGATGCTGCACGAGCAGCGCGACGCGCCCCGCCAGCCCTTGGCCAACGCCAGCACGATGCAGTGCCCGCGCTGCATGGGTGGGCTGACGCAAGGCTTTGACGTGGTGCGCACCGGGCGCTACATCACTTACCGCTGTGCGCAGGGGCACGGGCGCTTCAGCCCGTTTTCGTCCTTCCTGATCGAAAAGGGCTTTGTGCGCATGCTGACCAAGCCCGAGATCGCCGACCTGGCCAAGCGCCTGGCCGTCATCCACTGCACCGGCTGTGGTGCGCCGGTGGATATCCGCAAAGACGCGGCCTGCCCCCACTGCCGCAGCGCGTTTTCGCTGATAGACCCTGCCGCCGTAGAGCAGGCCTTGCAGGGCTATGCCAAAGCCGCCAAGGCTGCGGCCGCACCGGCATCGGCACCCGACCTGGCCGATGCATTGGTCTCGCTGGAGCGCGACCGCCAGCGCGCACTGCGCGCGCAGCAGGCCGAGCGCGGCAGCCTGTTCTCGCAGAGCGCATCCGAGGGCGCGGACTTGGTTTCGCTGGGTATTGCGCTGGTGGCCAGCATGCTGGGGGATTAGGCTGGCACCGGATACACCGGCTTGCCCGTCGCCGCAAAGGCATCCAGGTTGGCCAGCGTGGTGCTGGCAATAGCCGTTAGCGCATCTTCGGTGAAGAAACCCTGGTGACCGGTGACCACCACATTGGGAAAGGTCAGCAAGCGAGCAAAGACGTCGTCTTGAATGCCCGCATCCGACAGGTCGCGGAAGAACAGGCCGCCCTCTTCCTCGTATACATCCAGGCCCAGGCTGCCCAGTTGCCCGCTCTTCAGGGCAGCAATGGCGGCCTGGGTATCGACCACCGCGCCGCGGCTGGTATTGAGCAGCATGGCGCCGCGCTTCATTTGGGTAAAGGCCGCGGCGTCAATCAAATGACGGGTCTGTGGCGTCAGCGGGCAATGCAGGCTGACCACATCACTGTGGGCCAATAGCTCGGGCAGGGGCACATACCGCACGCCCATGGTCACACATACCGGGTTGGGCTTGGGGTCGGCCGCCAGTAGCGTGCAACCAAAGCCGGTCATCAATTTGCAAAACGTTTCGCCAATACGACCGGTGCCCACCACCCCAATCGTGCGGCCATGCACATCAAAGCCCAGCAGACCGTCCAGCGCGAAATTGCCCTCGCGCACGCGGGCATAGGCGCGGTGGATCTTGCGGTTCAGCGTCAGCAGCAGGGCCAGCGTGTGCTCGGCCACCGCATAGGGCGAATACTCAGGCACGCGGCCCACTGCGACGCCCAGCTCTTGCGCGGCCACCAGGTCCACCTGGTTGAAGCCCGCACAGCGGAGCACCACCAGGCGCACGCCAAGGTCGTGCAGTGCTTGCAGTACGGCGCGGTTCAGTTGGTCGTTGACAAACGCGCACACGGCGTCAGCACCGGCCGCTGTGGCCACGGTGCTGGCATCCAGCCGCGCTTCCAGAAAGTTGAAATGGTGGGCGCCGAACCCTTGGCTGCGCTCCAGTGCCTGGCGGTCGTAGAGGCGGGTGCTGTAGACGGTGACGCGCATAGTGGGGTTCAGTTTATACCCGTCATCCGAGTGGGTGGCAGCTCAAGCACCGGGGAGTGCAAGGCTCTTTTCGTACTCACCCGGTGCCATGCCCACCAGTTGGCGGAAGTCCCGCACAAAGTGGGCCTGGTCGAAATAGCCAAGCTCCACCGCCAACTCCACCCAGCTCTGCGTCTTGCCCGCCTGCACCTGGGCAATGGCCTCGTGCAGGCGGTAGCGCTGTACCACCCACTTGGGGCCGACGCCCACATACTTTTGGAACAGGCGCTGCAGGCCACGCTTGTTCAGGCCGCTGAGGGTCAACACGTCGTCCACGGACACGAGGGTGGTTTCTTGCGCAATGCGCTCCAGCAGGCCGCTGACGCGCGCCACCTGTGAGTCAGCGGCCGGCAGGTGGTGGAGCAAAAAGCGCTCTGCCGCCGCGCACATGGTGGCGAAGTCGGGCGCCGCCAGCACTTGCGCGGCCAGGCTCGCCCCCGTGGGGCCAAAGCAGGTGCTGACATCCAATGAGCCATTCAGCAGATCGGCCACCGGCTGGCGGTAGAAGGGATAAAAGCCGCCGCACTTGAACTTGATACCAAACGCCTGGTCCTGCCCTTGCAGTTGCCGCACAAAACGGCCGTGGTGCACGCCCCAGATGCGGGCCTGGCCCTGCTCTACCACCAAGTGCACATTGGGGTGCGGCAGCGTGGCCTGCTGCTGCGCAGGCAGGCCACGCAGATCCCAGCGCACGTGCCAGTAGTGCTCCACCCAATCGGCCAATGCAGCGCTGGGCAATTGTCGATTGTGTTCAAACTGACCCTGGCTGAAGCTGGGACGCAGAACACCGCGCGGCTGGGCTGTAGGTGTGCGATTGGGTAGTGGGTCGGGCTGGCTCATGCTGGTGTTGTCGCGTTTTTCCTATCCTGCTACGGCGTGCTCCGGTGTAATACAACACAACGCCAAGCAGAACCGAAGCGCATAGGCTGCTTTGGACATCCAGAGGATACCGATAGATGACAACACATTCACCACGCGCAGCAGCAACCGCTATAGCCTTGTGCATACTGCTGTGCGCACAGGGCACCGCCAGGGCTGCACCACCCACAATATCCACCCCAGTCAATGCCACGAAGGAGTCGAACATGCAACAACACATCACCGGAAGCTTCGACGTCAAGCTCACACCCCAGGCAGCAACGCCGGCGATCGAAGCCGCCAAGCTGGGCCGCAACACGCTGGACAAGACCTTCCACGGCGACCTGAGCGCCCACAGCCTGGGCGAAATGCTGGCCGCGGGCACCGAGGTCAAGGGCTCGGCCGGCTATGTGGCGATTGAGCGCGTGACGGGAACCCTGGCTGGCAAGAAGGGCAGCTTCGTGCTGATGCACACCGGCACCATGGACCGCGGCACACCGCAGCTGACTGTACAGGTCGTACCCGACTCCGGCACCGACGAGTTGGTGGGACTGAAGGGGCAGATGGGTATTCAGATCACCGGCGGACAGCATGTCTATACGTTTGACTTCACGCTGCCCTGAATTTTTCAAAAAACTGCAAAAAAACTTACCCCGCCCCTCTGTGGGCTAGCTTGTGGATAAGCGTGTTCACAAGCGCCGCAAGCCGCGCCAGGCTTGGCTTGCAAGACCGTGCCTTGTTTTTAAGCGGTCGCGGCGTGGGCGATTTTGGGGGCTTGCGAGTGTGGTAAGGCAGCTATGTGGCTGGACGAATCGGGCCGCAGCGCCAAGCCGCCATGCAGATGGCGCACCTGGGTGTAGCCCTGGCTGCGCAGCCATTGGGCGGCCTTGAGGCTGCGCTTGCCACTGCGGCAGACCAGCACCACGGGCGTGCCTTTGTTGGAATCCATCCACGTGGCAGGCAGTGCGACCATGGTGCTCAAGGGGACGTTGATGGCAGCCAGACTGCCGTAGCGTATGCCGCGGCTGGCATGGTGCTCGGCCGCCTCGCGCACGTCCAACAGGTGGGCCTTGGGATGGGCGGCCAGGAAGGCACCCAGATCGCTCCAACACAGCGTCATCGCCGCAACCTCTTCGGCGCTGCAGGCCACATCCGGCACAGCCGCGTAGTCTTGGCCTTCGTCGGCGCCATGCAGCGCCAGCAATACCTCACCACAGCGGGCAATGGCCGCACAGGCGGCCTTCACGGTTTCGGCGGAGGTCAGTGCTCCGATGGACAAGCGTACGGCAGACGTGGTGCGCCAAGCTGGCAGGCCCATGGCGTCCAGCACGTAGCTGGCAGCGGCCTTGGCCGCGCTGCAGGCGCTGCCCGCACTGACCCGCAGGCCCGCGGCATCAAACACATCCAGCATGGCCTTGCTGGTGATGCCGGGCACCGAGAAGTTCAGCGTCGTGGGCAGGCTGTGCTCCAGCGGCACATTGAAAGCGATAGCCGGGAATGCGGCACGCAAGGCACGCTCCAGTTGGTCACGATAGCCGCGCAATGTGGCGTGGCTGGCAAAGGTGTCGCCCTGCTGCAGAGCATCCAGCACCGCGCCCAGGGCTGCGATGCCGGGCATGTTTTCGGTACCGCTGCGCAGACCGCCCTCTTGCCCACCACCGGCCATCAGCGGCGTGAACGGTGCGCCGCGGCGCACATACAGCATGCCTATGCCCTTCGGGGCATAGAGCTTGTGTCCGGAGAACGGTGCGTAGTCGATGCGGCTGTGTTGCAGGTCCAGGTCCATCTTGCCCAGTGCCTGCACGCAGTCCACCAACCACAGGGCCTTGCTGCCCGTCTGCAGCAGCAGTTCTTCTATGGCGGCCAGATGGGTGATGACGCCTGTCTCGTTGTTGGCGGCCATGGTGCATAGCAGCGCAGTCTGGGGCAACCAGTCGGCCAGGGTTTGCAAATCGTGTTGGCCTTGGCTATCCACCGGCAGGGCCCGCAGCTCCAGCCCCAAGCCCAGCACGGCGTTCCAATGCTCCAACGCTTGTGGCACAGCCTTGTGTTCGGTTGTGCCATAGACCAGCAGACGGCCTTGCCCTGCACCCGACGCGCCGATGGCCCGCAGCGCCGACAGCACGGCGGTCTGGATGCCTTCGGTGGCACCGCTGGTAAATACCACATGGCCGTCACCAGCGCCCAGCACCTGGGCAGCGCTGGCCCGGGTTTGGTCCAGCAAGGCCTTGGCCACGATGCCGTGCGAATGGCTGCTGCTGGGGTTGCCAAATTGCTCGCGCATGGCGCGGCTGGCAGCCTCTATGGCGGCGGGTAGCACGGAGGTGGTGGCGTTGGAGTCCAGGTACAGGGCGTAGGTCATGGTGGGTAGCGGCGGTTGCGTGCAATGGATAGCGAGAAGTGTAGAAACTCTCCGCGGTGAATACATTCCAAATTTCACCAAAGTAGCCGAAAATAAAGAATGTAAATATCAATTTTTCATATTTTGTAGAACACCATGCTAGATAGATTGGATTTGCAGATATTGGATGCCCTGCAGCGCGACGCCACGCTGTCCATGGCGCAGCTGGGCGCGCAGGTCGGGCTGTCCAGCACACCGTGCTGGAAGCGGGTCAAGCGCCTGGAAGACGATGGCCTCATTGAACGGCGCGTGGCCGTCGTCAACCGCCACAAGGTCGGGCTGCCGGTGACCGTGTTCGTCAGCATCCGCACCGGCCAGCAC
Source organism: Rhodoferax sp. GW821-FHT07G04 (assembly GCF_059418585.1). Lineage (NCBI taxonomy): Bacteria > Pseudomonadati > Pseudomonadota > Betaproteobacteria > Burkholderiales > Comamonadaceae > Rhodoferax > Rhodoferax sp. GW821-FHT07G04. Next base: position 251,268 of record NZ_JBWKQD010000003.1, on the reverse strand, counting down.
GACGAAAAATGGCTGACGCGCTTTGCCGCCGTGGTCAGCACGTTGCCCGAGGTGCAGGAGTTCCACCGCATGAGTGGTGACGTGGATTACCTGCTCAAAGTGGTCGCCTCCAGCATCGATGGCTACGACCGCTTCTACAAAAAATTGATCGGACTGGTGAACCTGGCGGGCGTGTCGTCCGCGTTTTCCATGGAGCAGATCAAGAGCACCACGGCCCTGCCCTTGGTGTAGGGTCGATCAGCTTGCCAAGGGTGGGCGTCGTTGCGATACTGCGCCGTCTGAACACATGAAGGGCTCCTTGTGGTGACTGTGGAATTCGCGGCCAGTTTGCGCCGCCATGTGCAATGCGCACCACAAAGCGTGGCACCCGGCAGCCTGCGCGCGGTGTTGGATGCCGCACTTGCAGCAGCACCTGCGGAGCTTCGTCACTATGTGCTGGACGACCAAGGCCATATCCGCAAACACGTGGCCGTATTCATCAACCAAACCATGGTGCTGAACCGGCAGAAGCTGGAGCAGACACTCTCGTCCGGCGACACCGTCCTGGTCATCCAAGCCCTCACCGGCGGCTGAAGATGATCCCCACCTAAACAGGAGACCGATCCCATGCAAACTCTATTGGTAGCCACCCGCAAAGGCCTGTTCGTGGTCAAAGGTCAAGGCACGCAATGGGCCATCGCCACCCACCACTTTGCCGGCGACCCCGTGACCCAGGTGTTGGCCGACCCGCGCAATGGCGACTGGTATGCCGCGCTACGAATGGGCCACTTTGGCGTCAAGCTGCGCAAAAGCACGGACCAAGGCGCCAACTGGACCGAAATCACCGCGCCCGCCTTCCCCACCAAGCCCACCGAAGGCCCCCTGGCCGACGACCCCACGCCATGGAATGTGGAGATGCTGTGGAGCCTGACACCCGGGTCTGCCGCAGAGCCCGGCACGTTGTGGGCCGGCTGCATGCCCGCGGGCCTGTTCAAGTCCGAAAATGGCGGCCACAGCTGGACGCTGAATACCGCGCTGTGGGAACACCCCAAGCGCCTGGGCTGGTTTGGCGGCGGCAACGACTACCCCGGCATGCACTCGGTGCTGGTGGATCCGCGCAATGCACAGCACATCACACTGGGCATTTCCTGCGGTGGTGTTTGGCAGAGCACCGATAGTGGCAAGACCTGGAGCCTGACCGCCGATGGCATGAAGGCCGACTACCTGCCCCCCGAAAGCGAACAAGACCCCAACACGCAAGACCCGCACCGCGTGGTGCAATGCACCGCCCAGCCCGATGTGCTGTGGGCGCAGCACCACTGCGGCCTATACCGCTCCAGCAATGGCGGCCAGGTGTGGGACGCCATTGCCGCGCCCAAGCCATCCGGCTTTGGCTTCGCCGTGGCCTGCGACCCGGTGGACCCTCTGCGGGCCTGGTTTGTGCCCGCAAAGGCTGATACCCACCGCTATCCGTTGGACGGGAAAATGGTCGTCAACCGCACCGACGACGGCGGCAAGACCTTCACAACCTTCACCAGCGGCCTGCCGCAGGAAAACGCCTACCACCTGGTCTACCGCCACAGCCTGGAACTGGCCCCGGACCGACAAACCCTGGCCATGTCCTCCACCACCGGCGGCCTGTGGATCAGCGCCGATGCCGGTGAGCACTGGCACTGCGTCTCCAAAGACCTGCCACCGGTGGCGGCGCTGGGTTGGGTGTCGGCTTAACTGCAAGGCTACAATGCGGGCCGGGCTTTCAGGACGCCCAGCTCGCGAAAGCCGATGCACCTGACACGCAAGCCGCTATCGCTTGCATACCCCTCCTACCTGGCCCACTGCGAGAACGGCCGTTGTTATCAAGGAGTCGGTATGCGCCATTCAAGCATCCCCACCGTTACCACGTCCAGCACCGCTGGCACACCCACGCCGTCCAACACCCTCAGCGCCGTCGAGCAGGCCTTGCGCTTGGCCCGCACGCTGCACCGCGCGTCCAAGGACGCCACCCTGCTGGTCGCCATGCCCCCCGTGCGCCGCGCCCACGCGGCGGGCGCCTTTGCCGAGTTGACCCTCAGCGCTCTGTACCGCCAGCGCCATCTGTTACAGCGCAAACACTTCTTGCGAATGCTGGCCGTGGAGGCTGGCTTTGCCAACTGGGAGGACTATTTGCCCACGCTGCGCAGCCAGCCACCGCAAGCGCTGGAGCACTACAGCACCGGACTGGAATTCGGCTACCCCAACGCCTGGTTCTCGACCCACGCGCAGGCCGTCGCCTTTGCTGAGGAACACGGCGGCAAGGTCGTGCGCTATGGTCAGCAGGCCATGGTGGTGCGCCCCGAAGGCAACGTGGCCGATGCATAGCTACAGCCTGGCGCCCGACGTCGCATTTGAAGGGGCCAGCACGCTCGCGCTGCTGGGCTGGGCACTGCTGGTAGTCGGCGTGGTGTGCAAGCCTGGCACCGTGCGCAGCCGGTTGCTGCAGCTTGGCGGCCGGGTTGTGCCCCTGCTGCTGTGCGCCGCCTATGTGCTGCTACTGGTGCAACACTGGGGCAGCGCACCGGGTGGCAACTTCGGCAGCCTGGCTGGTGTCACAACGCTGTTTGCATCCCCCGGCAAGCTAGCGGGTGGCTGGGTGCACTTCCTGGCGTTTGACCTGTGGCTGGGCCGCTGGATGGTGGACGATGTACAAACCCGTGAACGCGGCCGTTGGCTGCTACTGCCCTGCCTGCCACTGACTTTTCTGTTCGGACCTGCGGGACTGTTGCTGTATTGCGGGCTCAGTATTCGGCTGAGGAAACTATCAATTTAGTAGCGGCATGTGCATATTTTACGGGGGCTAGCGGCTAGTTTCATCAAGCCACTGCCCTTGCAGCAATAATTGGACGCGGAAAAAAAGTTAGTGCAACTCATATGGGCTGATATGCGATCCAATCATTCGTTCCTGCTGTTTGGGGTGCTGCTAAGTTTGGCAAGCCCACACGCTTGGGCGTGTAAGCCCAAAATTCAGAATCTGCTTCACGGGTATTCTGGCGAAGTGTTTCTCGGTAGAGCATTGTCCGTAACCGAAGGCAGTGCGACGGGCAGTGATCTGCAAGTGCGACCGTTAAAGATTCAATTCAAGGTCTTGCACTGGCTTGGAGAGAAGACAGGGAAACAAACCGTGGAAGTGAACGGTGTCCTCAACAGCATGGCCGGCACGGATTGCGCAGGACAATTCGATTTTTCGGCCAAGGTTGGCGAAACACGCGTCGTCTTCGGGCAATTTGGAAAAGATGGCAGTTTTCAGCCGCAGTCGTTTGTCTATATTGACAAAGCAGACAAGGAAAAAATTCCTGGCTGGCTCTATCGAGCCTATTTCTTGAATCAGTATGATGATTAGATTTCGTAGCGTGAGCTAACGCACAGGGACTCGCTTTGGACCAAGTCATCGCATTCACCGTCGTTGAAGTGCACATAAGCCCTTGGGAGGCTCAGATTGCACGGGCGCTCCTGGAGTCGGAGGGTATTGGTGCCTATCTCGGGAGCGAGCACATTGTGGCGGCATGGTGGCCCATGTCGTTGGGTTTTGGTGGTGTTCGCCTGCTTGTCCGTCGTGAGCATGTAGAGCGGGCGCAAGCGATCCTAATCTCGCGAGATCGCGGCGAACTTGAGACCGCTCTGGTTGAGTCATACCCTCCAGAAGTCATGCAGTGCCTGCGCTGTGGGTCCGAGCGGTTCGAAAGGCAACGCAGTTGGCCTGCGATCTCGCTGGCATTCGTGCTGCTATTTTTCGGCCGTGCCATCTTTCCGCCGGCCAAAGACTTGCGGTGCATGTCGTGCAATCAACTGAGGTGATGAACTCTTGCCTTGGTTAACGCCCCCCGGCATCGCGGCCAGTTGCGGTCGTTGGTCGGTGTCTGGTCGCTGGAACACTGAGATGGGCGCAGGCTGTAGTGTTCAACCTATGCCGACAATTTTTCGCTGAATTGCATGTTTCTGCACCACGTAAGGCGATTACCGAGACCGTTGAAGTTGCTTCTTCTAGCAAACGTAGCGCCTGTTGCCGCTTTATTCGTCACTTTGGTTGTGGGTAGTTTCACCGGGGCAAATTGGAGCAACCCGCACGGTGACGCCCTGCTGTTTGGCCTCATCCTCGCGGTCGTGTGTGTTCCTTCTTTTGTGCTGCAATTATTCACGTTCTTCCCCAGCTTAGGAGCAATAAGAAAAAGTGCTGCTTTGCAAACGGTTGGAAACATCAGCATCATTGTCCTTGCCATCCCTTTGGGGCTTATATATGGGTGTATTGCAGTCTTATTGGGCGGTCCGATGCTGCTGTCTATCTACTAGCTCTTGCAGAGTGAAATTGCTGCGGAAATGCTCGGGCGGAGTAGCGCATTCGACAACGCTAAAAAAGCCCCTGCTGCGCCGAAGTCAACTCTGCAAAGCTTTCCCCCATAGGATGCAGGATGGCATCCGCAATCGGCTGTAGCTGCTTGCTTAAATAGTGCTCATAGTCAATACGAGACTGGCGGGCTTCCAGCGGCTCCGGCCCGTTCTTCGTCATCACGTACTGAATCCATCCGCCGTTCTGGTACTGCATCGGTCGGCCGACGCCAGCGTTATACGCGTCGGCCGTACGCGCGGCACGCACCTGCGGTGGAACGTTGACGACATAGGCATCCAGACGGTGGCGCAGGCGTTTGCGGTAGATGAGCAGTTCATCCTTGGCGCCCGCCAAGGTGGTGTGCGCATAGTCGGTCACGAACTCGCGGTAAGGCTGGTCATGGAAGATACGTGAGAGCAAGCCCTCCTGGAACTGCCGCGCCAGCAGGGTCCAGTCGCTGCGGGCCATCTCCAAGCCGCGGAAAACCATCTCCTCCTTGCCCGCCGCGTCTATGCTCAAGCCGGCGTAGCGCTTCTTGCTGCCGACGTCCGAGCCTCGGATGGTGGGCATGAAGAATTTTTTGTAGTGCGTGTCGAATTCGATCTCGAGGAAGTTCTCCAGGCCCTGCTCTTCGTGCAGCGTGCGCGCCCACCAGGCGTTGATGTCGCGCACCAGCTCGGTGGCCACGGCATGCGCTTCGGCATTGGTATGGGTGCGCCCAAGCCAGATGAAGATGGAGTCCGTATCGCCGTAGATGGCCTCATACCCACGGTCCTCCACAAATGCCTGCGTGCGCTTCACGATCTCGTGCCCGCGCAGGGTCACGGCCGACACCAGTTCGGGGTTGAAGAAGCGGCATTCGGTCGCACCCAGCACGCCGGCAAAGGAATTCATCAGCAGCTTCAGCGCCTGTGAAAGCGGTTCGTTCTTGACTTTCTTGGCTTCATCGCGGCTGCGCGAGAGTGTGGTCACTATTTCCGGCAGGCAGTGCTTGTCACGCGAGAACAGCGTACCCATGGGGCCATGGATGGGGTCTCCAGCTTCACCCGCATGTTGACCCTCTGCATAACCTACGGGGTCCACACAATAGGTGCGGATGATGGAGGGGTACAAACTCTTGTAATCGAGCACCACGACGGAATCGTAGAAGCCGGGTTTGGAATCCATGACATAGCCACCCGGATAAGCCTTGCGCTGAATCTCACCCACATTGGGTGCCACATAACCCAGGCGGTGCATGCGTGGCAAGTAGTGGTGGCTGAATGCGGCGATGGAGCCACCGAAGTGGTCAGCGGCCAAGCCGGTGGTGTGCGCCCGTTCCATGACGAACTGCAGCAGTTGCGCCTTTTCGAAGATGCGCAAGACCAGCTCACAGTCGCGGATGTTGTAGATCGCCAGCGCCGGTTTGTCTTCGCGGTAGCGCCGATTGATCTCGGCCATCTTGTCGTACTCGTCACCAATGGCCTTGCCCTCGCCCAGCAGCGCCTGCGAGACGGACTCCAGGCTGAACGACGGAAAGCTCCACACCGCAGCCCTCAGCGCCTCAATACCGTCCACGATGATGCGGCCCGGCGTGGGTGCGAAAAGATAGCCCTGCTTGCCCGGATGCGTCCGCCACTTGATGGGCTGGCGCTCGCGGCCCAGCAGCAGCGACACCCCGCACTGGTCAGCCGTCTTCTGCAACACGCGCAAATCGAACTGGATGACACTCCACCCGATGATGACGTCGGGGTCGTTGGACGCGAACCAATCATTGAGACTCTCGATCATGGCCCTGCGGGTCGGCAGGTAGATGAGCGCAAAGTCCAGCGGCTCAGCGCGCTCGGCAGGTTCAGCGGGGGGCTCACCCAGCATAAACACCACGCGCTCGGGCAAGCCGTCCAGTGCAATGGAATACAGCTCACCGTTTTCACTGGTTTCTATGTCCAAGGACACGACCTTCAGCACCGGGCGATAGTCCGGCTCGGGCTTGAGCTTGCCGCCTTCCACCGATACGCCGGCGGTGATGAAGCGCTCCATCAGGTAGCGGTCATGCGGGCGTACATCGGCCTCCAGCAGGGGGATGTTCTGCGGTTGGAGCTTGCGTGCCAGTTGCCCGAGCTGGCGAAAGTGCTTGGCATACACCCCGACGACGGGGCCTTGCTGAAAGGTCTTGAGTTCGAGTTCGCGCAGCTCCATCCCCGGCATGGCCGCAAGCTGCGCTTCCACCGCCGCCCGGAACCGGGTTTCTACAAAGGCCACTGAGGTCTGCGCCGTCAGCAGCACCTTCAGCGGCCCAGCGTCAGTTGCCAGCCAGTACTCGATCTCGGTTCCCGCCGTCGTGTCCCGCCAGTTGCGGGTCAGGATGAACCCCTTTTGTTTTGTTGGCACCACAGGAGTTGGGGATGGGGGGAAGCGGGATGGCGGGCGGGTTGGGAATGGTTTATTTTCGCCGACAGATGGCGTTGGCTAGGGGCCAGTTTTGATCATTCGGGGAAGGCGATCACTGAGACAAGCAAGCTGTTTGGACAGAACCCTGCTCAATCCTTGCTTCTAGACGTCGGCGAACAGAGGGCCGCATCAAGTCTCTCAAGTCGCTTCAGATACGGCGTTTGTGGCTGCATTCACCGCGTTGCCAGCGGCTGAAGGCACGGCCGGTGCCGCCCAGCCTTTGCACATGGCCTCGGGCAAGGAGCTCTTGCGCTGAATCAGATCGTGTTTGGAGAATAGCTCGGCGATCCAGTCCACAAACACACGCACCTTGTTGCTCAGGTGGCGGTTGGGTGGGTAGACCACGTACATGGGTTTGGTCTCCGTGCACCAGCCGGTAAACAGCGGCTCCAGCGTGCCATTGCTGATGTGGTCCTGGATCAGGAAAGTGGCCGTATACAGCACGCCCAGACCGGCAAGGGCCGCAGTTACCCCGGCGTTGGAGTCGTTGACTGAGAGCTGGTGTTTGCCATGGATCTCCACCGAGCCTGCTTCACTGTGCAGCGTAAATACATATAGCCTTCCATCGCGCGGCGAGGCATAGCGGATCATCTTGTGCTGGGTTTCCAGCTCGCTAGGGTGCTGCGGCGTGCCGTGGCGCTTCAGGTAGGCCGGCGATGCGCAGGTCATCATGTAGAACTCGCCAATGCGGCGGGCCACCAGCGACTGGTCGGTGATCTCGCCGCCGCGCACCACGCAATCCACGTTCTCGGCAATGATGTCGATAGGCCGGTCGCTGACACCCAGGTCGAGCTGGATGTCGGGGTAACGGGCATAAAAGTCTGGCAGCGCCGGGATGATGATGGCCAGGCCCAGTGAAGACGGCACATCCACTTTCAGCTTGCCACGCGGACTGGCCTTGGCGCGCGACATGCTCGACTCCAACTCTTCGACCTCGCCGAGCAGGCGGCTGGCCTGCTCGTAATACGCCGCGCCATCCACGGTCACAGTGACCTTGCGGGTGGTGCGGTTGAGCAGTTTGGTGTCCAGCTCCTTCTCCAGATCCTGGATCAGGCGCGTGACCGAGGGTTTGGGTACGCCCATCGAGTCAGCAGCCTTGGTGAAGGTGCCAGCCTCAACGACCCGTACAAATGCCTGCATGGCGGAAAATTTGTCCATAAGCCTAGTAAATCAGAAAACCGCAGCGATTTTGGGTCGATTGTTGCACTGGTGAAATAAAGTTTGAACGAAAAGGCTATTTATTGCTTGGGGCATGCGCCCTACATTCTGCTGCATCGCAACAAATAAAAGCCGGTTTGCGGCTTGATCCGATGCACAGCCTCTCCAAACCTACTGCCGCAGCTGCCCCAACGGGCCCGGCCTGGATTGAAAAGCAGATTCCCACCGGCTTGAAACCGCCCGCCAGCCCTTTGCTGAATGTGCGTTTCTACGGCCAGCGCAACCCGTCGGCCAACGCGCCAGCGCCGCTGGTTGTGCACTTTCACGCCGGGGCCTTTGTGGCTGGTTCGCTGGAGGAAGGGGGCTGCGTACCCCGTTTGCTGGCCGCAACGGGTGCGGTCGTGGTCTCGTTGGGCTACCCACTGGCCCCGGCCAACCCCTTCCCCCAAGCTATCGAAACGGGTTACGCGGCGCTCGTTTGGGCATTCAAGGCCAGGCACAAGCTCGCTGGCAAGGACGCGCAGGTGTTTGTGGCCGGTGAAGAAGCCGGTGGCAACTTGGCAGCCGCCGTGGCGTTGATGGCGCGTGACCGCCACGGCCCAGATCTGGCCGGGCAAATTTTGCTGTCGCCCATGCTGGACCCGTGCATGGCAACCGAGTCTCTACGCAGTGCCGATGCCGGCCCGGTGGGCTGCACCTGGGCAGATGGCTGGAACCAATACCTTTCCCGCGTTGACAACGCGGCCCACCCCTACGCCGCGCCTGGAAATGCGCTGCGCCTGGCAAGCCTGCCACCTACCTTGCTGCTGACAGCGCAAGACGACCCTCTGCGGGATGAAGCACTTGCCTACGCAGACCGCCTGCGGGTGTTCGGTCGCGCGGTCCACGTCGCCGTGATGCCCGGGCCAACCGGTTGGCCCGTGAGCTATCTGGAGCCTGCTGGTGCAGCCCATGAAAAGGCCACCTGGTCGGCTGGCGTGCAGCAACAGTTCAGCGATTTTTTTTTCCACTTCCACCGTTCTTTAATTTTTCAGGGATAGACCACCATGCAAACCATTCGCCTCCACACTCCCCAACGCCGCCTCGTCGCCACGGCCGTCGCCGTGTTTGCATTGACGGGTGTTACCGCCGCCATCTTTGGCGTAAGCAGTTCACGCGCACAGCCTGCTGCTGCGGCAGCACCCGCCATGCCGGTGTCGGTCGCCACAGTCGTGCAAAGCGATGTGGCGGCCTGGGATGAATTCTCTGGCCGGCTCGAGGCCGTTGAACGTGTCGACATCCGCCCCCGTGTGGCCGGCACCATCCAGGCCGTGCATTTCCGCGAAGGTGCGCTCGTCAAGAAAGGTGACCTGTTGCTGACGATTGACCCGGCGCCCTACGCTGCCGACGTGCAGCGCGCGCAAGCCCAGGTGGGCGCCGCGCAGGCCAAAGGCGCGCAGGCCAAGGGCGAGCAGGAGCGTTCGCAGCGCCTGTGGAACGAGCAGGCGATATCCAAGCGCGAACTGGACGAGCGCGCCAATGGCCAACTGGAAGCCGATGCCAACCTGCGCGCCGCGCAGGCCGCACTGCAAACCGCGCAACTCAGCATGGACTACACCCAGGTGCGCGCACCGGTATCGGGTCGTGTCGGCAAATTGGAAGTGACCGTGGGCAATCTGGTGGCCGCTGGCCCGGGTGCACCGGTGCTGACGACGCTGGTGTCCGTCAGCCCCATCTATGCCAGCTTTGACGCCGACGAGCAGGTCGTGGCCAAGGCTCTCAAGGACGTAAGCACCGGCGGTGACCGCAAGCTGGACCGCATCCCCGTGCAAATGGGCACATCCGCCAGCAACGACACACCGTTTGAAGGCAAGCTGCAACTGGTCGACAACCAGGTCGATGCCAAAAGCGGCACCGTGCGCGCACGCGCCGTGTTCGACAACAAGGACGGCCAGTTGATGCCCGGCCAGTTCGCACGCATCCGCATGGGCCAGTCTACAAAGACCAGTGCGCTGCTCATCAACGAGCGCGCCGTTGGTACGGACCAGAACAAGAAGTTTGTGATGGTCGTGGACGCGGACAACAAGGCGCAGTACCGCGAAGTGACGCTGGGCGCATCGGTCAATGGCCTGCGCGTCATCAAGACCGGGTTGACCGCCAATGAACGCATCATCGTCAATGGCCTGCAGCGCGTGCGCCCCGGTGCGCTGGTCGCACCGCAGGTGGTCGAGATGACGGCCAAGTCTGAACGATCGAATGGTGACAAGCCCATCCAGGTCGCGCAGAAATAAATCTGTACTGATCCTTTCCACAAACAAGAAGAACTGCCATGAATCTGTCCAAATTTTTCATTGACCGGCCGATATTTGCCGGCGTGCTGTCACTGCTGATGCTGATCGCCGGCCTGGTCGCACTGCGCGGGCTGCCGATCTCCGAATACCCGGAGGTCGCGCCGCCCACCGTCGTGGTGCGGGCCCAGTACCCCGGCGCCAACCCCAAGGTGATCGCCGAAACCGTGGCCACTCCGCTGGAGGAATCCATCAACGGCGTCGAAGGCATGCTCTACATGAACAGCCAGGCCACGACCGACGGCGTGATGACACTGTCCGTCACCTTCAAGCTGGGCACCGACCCCGACAAGGCGCAGCAGATGGTGCAAAACCGCGTCTCGCAGGCCGAACCCCGTCTGCCCGAAGAAGTGCGCCGCTTGGGTGTGAGCACGGTCAAAAGCTCACCCAATATCACGATGGTGGTGCATCTGGTGTCGCCCAATGACCGTTACGACATCAACTACCTGCGCAACTACGCGGTGCTGAATGTCAAGGATCGCCTGGCCCGCATACAGGGCGTGGGCCAGGTACAGGTCTTTGGCGGTGGCGACTACTCCATGCGCGTCTGGCTGGACCCGCAGAAGGTGGCGCAGCGCGGCCTGTCGGCCAGTGACGTGGTGGCCGCCATCCGCGGGCAAAACGTGCAAGCCGCGGCCGGTGTGGTCGGCGCCTCGCCCGGCCTGGCCGGTGTGGACATGCAGCTGTCCATCAATGCACAAGGCCGTTTGCAAAACGAAGAAGAGTTTGGCGACATCATCGTCAAGACCGGTGCCGACGGCGCCATCACCCGACTACGCGACATTGCACGCCTGGAGCTGGGGGCTGCCGATTACGCACTGCGCTCGCTGCTGAACAACAAGCAGGCGGTCGGCATGGGTGTGTTCCAGGCACCGGGTTCCAACTCGCTGGAAATCTCGGACGCGGTGCACAAGACCATGGACGAGTTGGCCAAGAACATGCCCGAAGGCGTGGAGTACCGCATCGCCTACGACCCCACACAGTTTGTGCGCGCCTCCATTACCTCGGTGATCCACACCCTGCTGGAAGCGATTGCACTCGTGGTGCTGGTCGTCATCCTGTTCCTGCAGACCTGGCGCGCCTCCATCATTCCGCTGCTCGCGGTGCCTGTATCGGTGGTGGGCACCTTTGCCGTGTTGCACCTGTTGGGCTTCTCCATCAACGCGCTGAGCCTGTTCGGGCTGGTGCTGGCCATTGGTATCGTGGTTGATGATGCCATCGTGGTTGTGGAGAACGTGGAGCGCAATATCGGCGATGGCCTGAGCCCCCGTGAGGCCACCTACCGCGCCATGCGCGAAGTGTCCGGCCCAATCATCGCAATTGCACTGGTGCTGGTGGCCGTGTTTGTGCCGCTGGCCTTCATCAGCGGCCTGACCGGTCAGTTCTACCGCCAGTTTGCGGTGACGATTGCGATCTCGACGGTGATCTCGGCCATCAACTCGCTGACGCTGTCACCCGCATTGGCCGCCTTGCTACTCAAAGGCCACGATGCGCCCAAGGACGCACTGACGCGCGGCATGGACAAGGTGTTTGGCCGCTTCTTCGCGGGTTTCAACCGCCTGTTCAGCCGCGGCGCCAACGGCTACAGCACGGGTGTCAAAAGCGCCATCTCGCGTAAGAGCGCCATGTTGGCCTTCTACCTGGTGCTGGTGGCGGCTACGGTCGGCGTCTTCAAGCTGGTGCCCGGCGGCTTTGTGCCCGCACAGGACAAGCAGTACCTGATCGGCTTTGCACAGTTGCCCGACGGCGCCACGCTGGACCGCACCGAAGATGTGATCCAGCGCATGGGCGAGATCATGAAGAAGAACCCGAATGTGGAAGACGCGATTGCCTTCCCTGGCCTATCGATCAGCGCGTTTACCAACAGTTCCAACTCCGGCATCGTGTTTGCCACGTTGAAGCCATTCGCCGAACGTACGCGCAAGGACCAAAGCGGTGGCGCAGTGGCGGGCCAGTTGAACCAGGCATTCGGCAGCATCCAGGACGCCTTCATCGTGATGTTCCCACCACCCCCGGTGGAAGGCCTGGGCACCACGGGCGGCTTCAAGCTGCAGCTGGAAGACCGCGCTTCGCTGGGTTATGACGCGATGGACGCATCGGTGAAAGCCTTCATGGGCAAGGTGTATCAAGCGCCTGAAATAGCCGGTGCGTTCACGAGTTGGCAGGTCAATGTGCCGCAGCTCTATGCCGACATCGACCGCGCCAAGGCCCGCCAGCTCAATGTGCCGGTGACCGATATTTTCGACACCATGCAGATCTACCTCGGCAGTCTGTACGCCAATGACTTCAACAAGTTTGGCCGCACCTACAGCGTGCGGGTGCAGGCCGATGCGGCCTACCGCGCACGGGCCGAAGACGTGGGCCTGCTCAAGGTGCGCTCCACCACCGGCGAGATGGTGCCGTTGTCGGCGTTGATGAAGGTGCAGTCCAGCTTTGGGCCCGAGCGCGCCATGCGCTACAACGGCTACCTGTCGGCGGATGTGAGTGGTGGCCCAGCCCCCGGCTACTCATCGGGCCAGGCGCAGGCGGCGATTGAACGCATTGCCGCAGAGACCTTGCCCAAGGGCATTGGCTTTGAATGGACCGAGCTGACTTACCAGGAGATATTGGCTGGCAACTCCGCCGTGCTGGTGTTCCCGCTGGCTATCTTGCTGGTCTTCCTGGTGCTGGCTGCGCAATACGAAAGCCTGACCCTGCCGATCGCCATCATCCTGATCGTGCCCATGGGCTTGCTGGCGGCGATGACGGGTGTGTGGATTTCTGGGGGCGAGAACAACGTCTTCACGCAGATCGGGCTGATGGTGCTGGTGGGGTTATCGGCCAAGAACGCGATCCTGATCGTCGAGTTCGCACGCGAGCTGGAGTTCGCCGGCCGCACGCCGTTGCAGGCCGCGATCGAAGCCAGCCGCTTGCGCCTGCGTCCCATCCTGATGACATCGCTGGCCTTTGTCATGGGCGTGCTGCCCTTGGTGCTGTCCACCGGTGCGGGTGCGGAGATGCGCTCGGCCATGGGTGTGGCCGTGTTCTCGGGAATGATCGGCGTGACGGCCTTTGGCCTGTTCCTGACACCGGTGTTCTACGTGGCGCTGCGCGCCATGGCGGGCAACCGCGCGCTGAAGCTGCATGGTGAAGTGCCGCACATCGCGCACGCTATCGGCTCGGGTTCAGGCTCAGGCTCGGGCGGCGGCGGCGCCTTGCACACGCAACCTGCCGCGCGCCTCAAGCAACATGAATAAGAACAACAACCCAACAGAAAGACCAAAGGAGTTCTCCATGAACCACACCTATTCAACACTGCGCACAGCGCTAGTGCCACTGGCGATGGCTTTGGTGCTGGCCGGTTGCGCAAGCTCTGCCATCGTCGATACCTCGCAGTTGCCTGCCGCGCCCACAGCCTTCAAGGAAAGCGCCACTGCGCTATCGCCAAGTGCAGCGACTCCTCAAGTGCAGGGCCAATGGTGGACGGCCTTTGCCGACCCCGTGCTCGACAGTTTGATCACCAAGGCCAATGGCAACAACAGCAGCATCCAGGTTGCGGCGGGGCGCCTGGCACAGGCACGGGCGCTGGCAGGCCAACTGGATGCCAACCGCTATCCGCAACTCGGCGTGGGCGTAGGCGCAACGCGACAGTTGAATGCCACCACCGGCAACGTCGCGCAAACCGTGGTAACTGCAGGCGCCAATCTGTCGTACGAAGTCGATCTGTTCGGCAAGCTGTCCGGCGCGTCAAATGCCGCATCACTCGACGCCGCCTCACGCGAAGCCTTGCTGCGCAGCACGCAATTGCTGGTGCAGGCGGATGTGGCACAAACCTACCTGAGCCTGCGCACACTGGATGCCGAGCGGGAGCTGGTGCGCAGCACGCTGTTAGCCTACCAGAACACGCTGCGCCTGACCGAAGTGCGCTTGCGCGAAGGCGATGTGGCGGAGCTGGATGTGGCCCGCGTGCGCAGCGAAGCCGCATCCACGGAATCCGAAGCCCTGGCGCTGGACCAGCGGCGCGCGGTGCTGGAGCATGCGCTGGCCGTGCTGGTGGGGGAGGTTGCCACCAATTTTCAACTCGCACCCACCCCTTGGTCCACGGCCCTGCCTGTCATACCCGCCGGCGTGCCCAGCACGGTGCTGACGCGCAGGCCCGACGTTGCCGCCGCGCAAAACACCATGCAGGCCGCACAGGCGCGCGTAGGCGTGGCCAAGGCTGCGTGGTTCCCTACCTTCTCGCTGACGGCCAACGGCGGTTACGCCGCGCCCGAGGTTCAGGATTTGTTCAAGCTGTCGACCCAGGCCTGGGGCGTGGGTGCGCTGCTGTCACTCCCCCTCTTCGATGGCGGCCGGCGTGAGGCGGGTGTGCAGGGCGCCAACGCCGAGCTGAACATTGCGCTGGCCAACTACCGCGAGCAGGTGCTGGTCGCCTTCCGCGACGTGGAAGACCAGCTGGTGGCCCTGCGCCTGCTGGCAGACCAGTCCGAAGCCCAGTCCCGCTCCGTCGCCGCCAGCAGCCGCGCCACCGTGCTGTCGGGCTCGCGCTACCGCAACGGCTTGGTCAGCCAATTGGAACTGCTGGATGCGCAACGCAGCGAGTTGCGCAACCGTCGGCAGGCCTTGCAGGTCAAGGCGGCGCAATACGCGGCGACGGTGGGGTTGATTCGGGCTTTGGGCGGTGGTTGGGGTTGAGAGCATCTGCAGGTGCCTGCGGTAGCCGCAATCGATCGCAGCGGGCGGGCTTAGCCCGTACCCTGTGACACCCAGACTTCGCTACTCGAAGCCGTAGTCCAGTTCCAGCGGCTGGCCAACGCGCAGGGTCCGGCCCAGGCCGGTCAGGGTGATGGCATTCATGCCAAAGCTCACGGCACCGTTCACCCGCGGGTCTTGCCGGTAGGTGTTCATGCAGTCGGTCACGTGCGGCGTGCTCAGTGCGGTGCTGGGGTCGATGTTGGGGATGGGGCAGCGCGGGCAGGGCTTGACCAGGCGCAGACGAATGGGTTCACCACTGCCCGCCTGGGCATCCGGTTCGAGCAGCAGCATTTCGGTCGCCAGATCCTCTTCATGGTCCGGCACGCCGTCGATGACGATATTGGGGCGGAAGCGCTGCACCTGCGCTTCGGGCCAGCCCTGGGCCGCGAGCCGGCTATTCAAGCCATCCATCGCAGACCGGCTGAGCACGAGCAACGGAAAGCCATCGCTGAACTGATTCAGCGCGGTGTCTTCGCCCGTCCATTGGGTGTCCGAGACCCGCCGGTGCGAGGGGTCGAAGCGCACCAGGCGCAGCCCTGCTTGGCCCAGAAAGGCGCTGAACCAGGCAGCCGCCTCGTCCCCAACATCCAAGGCTGGCATGTTGTACCCCCAGAGTTGCACGGGCAACTCCGCAGCCGCTTGTGCATCCGGTGCGTCCAGGGTCAATACCAGCTCGGCCATGCCTGGGGCGCTGACACGCAGCAGAGCGCCCCCGATCTGCGGGCGGACGAGCGCCATGCGGGCCAACTCCCGCTGGCTGACAAAGCGCCCCTGCGCATCCACCAGCATGAACTGGCGGTCATGCGCCAAGCCGGTGTCGGTCAAGCGGGCGGCGGGCAGCTCAATGCCGGCGCAGGACTTGATCGGGTAGATAAACAGACGGGCGATGTGGGGTTCGATGGGGTTTGGGATGGCGTTCATGGAGCGGTAGTATCCCAAGGTTTTCGTGCCCCGGTCTGACTAGAATCCTAAAACCACCACCGTCGCTGTAGCTTGCTGAGGGTAGCTTCGAATTTGATAGCGCTATACGCATATTCGACGAGGGCTAGAGGCAGTTTTATGCACCAATCACCTCCACAGGCACTCAAAAAACCTAATATGGGTATATTTTGATGATCTCCACCATTCCCCGCTTCACGTCCGAACGCCTGGTGTTGCGCGCCTTCACTCCAGATGACTTCGAGCCCATGGCCACTTTCTTTGCCGACCCGGTGTCCGCCAGCTATGGTGGCCCCTGCGGGCGTGACGAGGCCTGGCGCAAGTTTGCGGTGTATTCGGGCCACTGGGTGCTGCGCGGCTTTGGCCCCTGGGCGCTGGAAGAAAAGGCCACCGGCGCCTTTGTCGGCATTTCTGGCCTGTGGTTTCCCGAGGGCTGGTCCGAGCCCGAGATCACCTGGGCCCTGGTGCCGGGCCAGCACGGCAAAGGCTATGCGACCGAGGCCGCCCGGCGCTCGCTGCAGGCCGCGTATGAAAACTTTGGCTGGACCACGGCCATCAGCGTGGTGGCCACCAACAACCCAGCATCCATGGCCGTGGCCGAGCGCCTAGGCGCCCAGCACGAGGCCACCATCCCCTTCCGCCAGGGCCAGGCCCATGTCTACCGTCACCTGGGGCCCGAAACCTTGACCTGATCGCTGATCTGACGGATGCCCGCCACCAGCGCATCCAGGTCTTGCAACCGGGTGTAGAGGTGGGGCGTCACGCGCACACCGTCACCACTGTTGCCTTCTCCATAGTCGATATCGCGCACCACGGTGAAGACCCGGTGCTCGGCCATCAGCCGCTTGGCCACATCTTTGGACGGCACGCCCACGATGCGGAACGCGGCAATGGCGCAGTAGCGCGCCGGGTCGCGCGGCGTTTGCAGTTCCACGTTCGGCAGGTCGCGCACCTGGTCCAGCCAGTACTGGCTGAGGTAGCGCAGGCGCGCCTCCTTGTTGCGCGGGCCTATGCGCAGATGAAAGTCCAGCGCGTCGGCGATGTTCAAAATCGGTGCCGGCGGCACCGTGCCCACATGGCCCAGCTTGTGGATGTCGCCCGCGGGCGCGCGGGTGTCGCCATACAGCGGCGCAATGTCGGCAATGCGCGGCTGGCGGATGTAGACCAGGCCCACGCCCAACGGCGCGCCCAGCCACTTGTGCAGATTGACGGCCACAAAGTCCGCGCCCAGCTCGGGCAATTGAAAGTCCAGTTGCGCAAAGGAGTGGGCCGCGTCCACCATCACATCCACACCGTGGCGGCGCGCCATGGCCGTGATCTGGGCCACCGGCATGATCTGCCCGGTGCGATGCACCAAATGGGTCACCAGGATGAGTTTGGTCTTGGGGGTGATGGCCTGCTCGTACAGGCGCACGATGTCTGCGTCGCTGTCGGGGTTCAGCGGCACGCGGATGCGGGTCAGTGTGAGCTGCTTGCGCTGCGCCACCATATCCAGGGTTTCGGCCACGCTGTCATAGTCGTGCGTGGCGCAGATGACCCCATCGCCCACCTGCAGCGGGTAGCCCTGCAGTAGCACATTCATGCCTTCGATCAGGTTGCGGGTCAGCACCAGTTCCTGGGGCTGCACGCCACAGAAACGGGCCAGTGCCTGCACCACATCTTGTACCTGGCTGGCAAAGCGCTCGCGCAAAAAGTAGCCCGTCTCGGCATTGACCTGCGCCTGGTAGCGCTGAAAGGCCGCAAACACCGGCGTGGCCTGCATGCCGAAGTAGCCGTTCTCCAGGTTGATGAAGTCAGGTGTGGGCGCGTACTGTGCGGCCACCGAGGCCCAATAGGTTTCGTCGTCCGCAGCGATGCTGGCGGTGTTGTTGATGCCGTCGCTAGTCAATCCAAAGTCCTTATTGCAAAATTAGGTAGCGATGTTACGCGGCCACTGCCTGCACCCTGCGCAAACGCAGCGTGATCCACAGCGCCACAGCCAGCGTGGCGCCCAGGCCGGCCACCACACCCGGCCAGCCGGCGCGCTCCCACAGCAGACCGGTGCAAGAGCCCACCAGACTGGAGCCCAGGTAGTAGAAGAACAGGTACAGCGCCGAGGCCAGGGCCTTGGGCGCACTGGCACGGCGCGCCACCCAGCTGCTAGCCACCGAATGCGAGGCAAAGAAACCAAAGGTGAACACCGCCGTGCCAAAGACCACAACGGCCAGGGACTGCGACAGCGTCAACAACAGACCGCAGAGCATGGTCAACAGCACCAGCCACAGCACACCCCGCCGGCCCACCTTGTCGACCAGGCGCCCCACCCAGACGGCGCTGCCAATGCCCAGCAGGTACAGCAGCGACACGGCACCCATGCCGCTGTGCGACAAACTGAACGGCGCCGCCAGCAGGCGATAGCCCAGGTAGTTGTACAGGCTGACAAAGCAGCCCATCAGCAGAAAGGCCAGTGTGAACAGCATGGCCAGGCCCGGGTCGGCGAAGTGCTGACGCGCGCCAGCAAACAGCCCGGTCCAATCCAACGCGGCGGGTTTGAAATTGCGCGCTACCGGCAGGCTGCGCCAGAAATCCCACGCGGCATACAGGCCGGCCGCACCCAGCACGGCCAGGGCCACGCGCCATGAGTAGTGGTCGCTCAGCACCGCGGCCAGCAGACGGCCCACCATGCCGCCAAAAGCGCTGCCGGCGATATACAGACCTATCGAGAACCCCAGAGCGGTCTTCTCGATCTCTTCCCCCAAATAGGCAATCGCCACGGCCGGCATGCCGCCCAGTGCAATACCCAGAATGGCCCGCAGCACCAGCAGTTGCAAAAAGTCGTTGGCAAAGGCGCACAGCACCGTGGTGATGGCCGCCAGGGCCACGGCCAACACCATCATGGGCTTGCGCCCCACGCGCTCGCTGATGGCGCTGCTGACGATGAGCGACAGGGCCAGCGTCAGCGTGGAGATGGACAGTATCCAACTGCTTTGCACCGGTGTCAGGTGAAACTGGTCGGCCAGCAATGGCATCACGGGTTGGACGCAGTACAAAAGTGAGAAGGTGGAAAAGCCACCAAACACCATGGCGCGGTTGATGCGGTGGAACTCCGGTGTCCCGGTGGCGATGGGTGTGCCCGGTTGCGGGGCGGGGGTGTGCATGCGGGGGCCTTGTGCTGTGTCAGTGCCGCCATCGTAGGCTTGGACATTTAGCCTGTCCAATATATATTAGTCCACATATTTATTGATTTTTTAGATAACACACCATGGAACTGCGCCACCTGCGCTATTTCGTTGCGGTTGCCGAAGAGTTGCACTTCACCCGCGCGGCAGAGCGCTTGCACATAGGCCAGCCGCCGCTGAGCCAGGCCATACAGACGCTGGAGGCCGATGTGGGCGCGCTACTGCTGGAGCGCAGCAAGCGCTGGGTGCGCCTGACCGAGGCGGGCAAGCTATTTCTGGACGACGCACGCGGCATTTTGGCCATGGCCGGCCAGGCCACCGAGACCGCACGCCGTGCACAGCGCGGCGAGGCCGGCGAACTGCGCATAGGCTTTACATCATCGACGCCGTTCACACCGCTGTTTGCAGCGGTCATCAACCGCTACCGGCAGCAGTTCCCGCGGGTGGCGCTGCGCCTGCAGGAGATGGCGACATCGCGGCAGATGGAGGCAATCGCGCAGCGCCGCCTGGACCTGGGCTTTATCCGCCCGCCCGACGGCGTCTCTGGCCCCAATACCGACTCCGATACCCTGCATTTCAGCAAGCTGCGCAAGGACAACCTGGTGGTAGTGCTGCCCACCGCGCACCGGCTGGCTTCGCGCAAGAAGATCGCCATCAAGGAACTCGCCGAAGAACTCTTTGTGATGTACCCCAACACGGCCGGGGTTGGCATCTACCCGCAGATCTACAGCCTGTGCCACGCTGCCGGCTTTGTGCCCCATGTGGCGCAGGAGGCGGGTGAATCGTCCACCATCATTGGCCTGGTGGCGGCTGGCTGCGGCATCTCCATACTGCCCAATTCGTTTGAACGCATTCAGTTGGAGGGGGTGTGCTACCGTCCGCTGTCCGACGCGGGTGCGGGCACATCGCTGCTGCTGGCGCAGCGCAAAGCCGAGCGGGCGCCGCTGGTGGACGGTTTTGTCGCGCTGGCGCTGGGCGAAGCAAAAACCATGAAGGTGCGGCCATGACACGTTTGATGAAGAAGATTGCGCTGTTCGCGCTGGCGGTGGCCCTGCTGTTGGCCGTGGCGGCCTGGCTGGTTTTTCGCCTGCCCACCTTTGGCGGTACCTCGGAGGGTGCACGCCTGGAGCGCATGCGCCAGTCGCCACAGTTTCACAACGGGCGCTTCGAGAACACGCCGCCCTATGTCAGCAATATGTCGCTGCGGCGCGAGCTGCACGACTACATGGGCGACCAGGTGCGTGAGCCGCAGTTTGCGGTGCCGGTGATCAAGATGTCTGCCGACGACTTGACCAAGCCCGCAGCACCCGGCCTGCGCGCCTGGTGGCTTGGCCACGCCAGCGTGCTGCTGGAGCTGGATGGCTTGCGCATACTGACCGACCCCATGCTGTCGCTGCGCGCATCACCGTTTCAGTTTGTCGGTCCGACGCGCCTGCACCCCACTCCACTGCCCCTGGAACAGTGGAAGGCCATCGACGCGGTGGTCATCTCGCACGACCATTTCGACCACCTGGACATGGACACGATACGCCACCTGGCGCAGGGCGGCACACACTTCTATGTTGGCCTGGGCATTGGTGCGCACCTGGAGCGCTGGGACGTACCCGCCGCGCAGATCCACGAGATGGATTGGTGGGAACAGGCCAGCATCAAAGGCGTGACCATCCACTGCACGCCGGCGCGCCACTACTCGGGGCGCACCAGCATGAACAATTCCACGCTGTGGGCATCGTGGATGCTCAAGGGGCCCAGCCATTCGGCTTATTTCAGTGGCGACACCGGCTATGCCGGCCACTTCAAGGCCATACGCGAGCGCCTGGGTGCGCCGGAGCTGGCGCTGATCAAGGTGGGCGCCTATGGCGATACGTGGATGGACATCCACATGAACCCCGAATCTGCCATCCAGGCCCAGCAAGACCTGGGTGCCAATACCTTGCTGCCCGTGCATTGGGCTACTTTCAACCTGGCCTACCACGACTGGGCCGAGCCGGTGGTGCGCACCGTGCTGGCGGCCCGCGCCAAAGGCACGCAGGTGGTCACGCCGCGCGTGGGTGAGAAGTTTGAATTCGGCCAGCCGTTTGACAGCAAAGCCTGGTATCTGCCGCCCATGCGTTGAGGGGGCAACCCTGCGTTTACAAAGCAAAAGCGTTGTGCTACCTTGCTTGCGTCCCCTTCACCATAACAACCTACGCGAGGCAATCATGAAAACTGTGTTCAAGCAATTTCTCTTGGCCCTTTTTGCATCCCTCATGGCCTTGGGTTCCCAGGCGGCAGACCACGGCACAGCCGATGAAGCCGTGGCTTTGGTGAAGAAAGTGATTGCCTTCTACAAGGCCAACGGCGCCGACAAGACCTGGGCCGAGATCAACAACCAGACCGCGCCCAAGTTTGTGACCAAAGACTTGTATGTGTTCTCCGGGGCGCTCAAGCCCAATATCCCCGTGCCCGCGCACGGCGCCAACCAAAAGCTGGTCGGCAAGGTCATGACTGAGCTGAAGGACATTGACGGTGTGCCCTTCACCAAGCGGTTTGCCGAGGTCGCCAATAGCAAGGAAGGCAAAGGTTGGGTGGACTACAAATGGCCCAACCCTATCTCCAAGCAGATCGAACAAAAGAGTACCTACGTGGAGCGGGCGGACGACAATTTCTACATTGCCTGCGGCATCTACAAGTAAATAACCGCCGCTTCACCCCGGCAAACGCAACTGCAATAGCTGCGCGGCAGTGGCCGGGTCATCGGGGTCGGTAACCAGCGTGATGACCCAATCACTGCCATCGACCCGTACGGCCATGCCCTCGGCCTTGGGCGCCCCTTCCAACCGGTACATCTGCTGCAACGCGCCGTCCGCCCCCACGATGCCCACGACCGAGGCCACACAGGCACCGTCCTGGTAGCTGTTGTCGGTGTTCTCTGCCACCGCGGTAAAGGCCCATGCACCGCTGTGCAGGGCTGCACCATCGGTAAAGCCCAGGGGCACACCGTCCACGCGCCCCAGATCCATCAGTTGCACGCTTTTGGCAGCGGGCGGCTGGCTTTGCACACCCGCCAACCAGGGTGCCACCAGGTTCCAATCAAAGCGCACGCAGGCATTGGGTGCCTGGCCCTTGTTGCCGCGCTGCAGTAGCAAGAGCTCGCCGCTGACCACCAAGGCGCCCTCAATGTTCAGGTCCACAAAGCGCTTGCGCAGCGGCGCATAGAGGGGTGCAAAATCCACCACCGCCATGCGCCCATTGGGCATGCCCTGCACGTCCAGCGCCAGCAGCACTGCTGTGTCGCGATTGGCCTTCGACCCCGATCCCAGTGCCAGCAGTGCGCCTGCGGGGCAGCCTGGCAGCGCGGGCAGCAGCGCCAGGCTTTCAAAATCCGGTTTGACCTTCTTGCGTTTTCCGGCGTCCTTGGGCAGATCGCCGTCCAGCAGGCGGATCAGCTGGCCCATCGCCGGCAGCCCACTGGCAGGCGGCTGCAGTGCGGCAGCGTCGTCAAACACGCCCAGGTGCAATTCATCATCCGCCACCACAAACAGGTGCTGGCGCACGCGCACCAAGCCGCTGGCCGCACTCAGGTAGGCCACACCGCGCGGGTGCTGAGCGGGGTCTACCAGCAAAGGCTGAATCAGTTGCGCCTGCAAGGGGGGTGTGGCCTGCGGTAGGGGTGGAGTTTGCATGCTTGCCTAGGTTGGCTGGTTTGAAGGTGTGCTAGCCCCATGGTACTTGGGTTACCCTTGGCGCAATCCCGTCCACCCATTGCTGGCCATTGTGACCCTGCTGACACTCAAACCCGTCAACGCCAACGTGTATAGCGTGCACCTGCCCGATGGCAGCCATGTGGGCAACCTCAAACGCATAGAACAGGTGTGGAAGTTCAAGGCCATTGGCTACGACGCGCAAGGTGCTGTGGAGCCGGGTGGCGGGCCATTCACCGACAGGCACAACACGGTCTTTGCAGCGCCCGATGCCGCAGAAGTCAGCGCCAAGCTAGGTGCCTGAGCCATGGCCCGCATTCACACCGTAGCCTTCGCCCTGCTTCCCCGATGCTTGCTGCGCCAGTTGTCGGGAGTACTGACGGTCTTGTTCCTGCTGGGCACTAGCAGTCTGGGCTTTGCAGCAGATACTCCGCTGCGCATAGGCTCCAAACGCTTTACCGAGTCCTACATACTGGCCGAACTGCTGGCACAGCAAGCCGCGCCACACACCATGGTGCCACCGCAAGTGCAGGCCGGCCTGGGCAACACCGCCATCGTCTACGAGGCGCTGCGCGCGGGGCAGATTGACCTCTACCCCGAATACGCCGGGACCATCAGCCAGGAGATTCTGAAGAGCACCGCCCCGATGACGCTGGCGCAGATGCAGCAGGCGCTGGCGCCCCTGGGCCTGGGTGTAGCCGTGCCTTTGGGCTTCAACGACGGCTATGCGCTGGCCCTGCGCGCGGACCACGCCAAGGCCTTGGGCATCACCCGTCTGAGCGATCTGGCGGCCCACCCCGGTTTGAAACTGGGCCTGTCCAATGAATTCATCGGCCGCGCCGACGGTTGGCGCGGCCTGGCCCAGCGCTACGGCCTGCAGCACACCCCCACCGGCCTGGACCATGGCTTGGCCTACGACGCGATAGGCTCCCAGCAGGTGGACGCCATCGACATCTACACCACCGACGCCAAGATCGACGCCCTGGGCCTGCGCGTGCTGGACGACGACCAGCACTACTTCCCTCGGTACGACGCCATGTTGCTGTACCGGCTGGATGTACCCGCCCGCCATCCCAAGGCCTGGGCCGCGCTGCAGGCGCTGGAGGGCCGCGTGACCGAGGCGATGATGATTGCGATGAATGCCCGCGCCGAGCTGAAGGGCGTGGCCTTTGATGTGATTGCGCGGGACCAGTTGGCAGCCATGGCGACGGGAACTGCGTCCAACAAGGAAACGGCACAACGCGGCTTCTGGGCCAAACTGTTTGCAGCCGACCTGGCCCGCCTGGCCACACAGCACCTGCTGCTGGTCGCCGCTGCGGTAGCGCTGGCCACGCTGCTGGGCGTGCCGATTGCGGTGCTGACCATTCGCCACCCGCGCCTCAGTGCTGCGGTGTTGGGCGCCACCGGCCTGCTACAAACCGTGCCAGCCATCGCGATGTTGGCCGTGCTGATTTCGCTGTTGGGCGCCATTGGCACACTGCCCGCGCTGATGGCGCTGACGCTGTACGCGTTCTTGCCCATCATGCGCAACACGGCGTCGGGCCTGAACCAGGTCCCATTGGGCCTGCGCCTGGCCGGCCAATCGCTGGGTTTGAGCAACGCCCAAAGCCTGCGCCACATCGAACTGCCGCTGGCCCTGCCCAACCTACTGGCCGGTGTGCGCACCGCCACGGCCATTTCCATTGGCACGGCCACCATTGCCGCCTTTGTGGGCGCGGGTGGCTTTGGTGAACGCATCGTGACCGGTCTAGCCCTGAACGACCGCGAGCTGCTATTGGCCGGCGCCCTGCCCGCGGCCCTGCTGGCATTTCTGAGCGAAGCTCTTTTCGAGTTGCTGGAACGTGGTTTGCGCCGCAGCAACCACACTGCATAACGCAGTCGGTTGGGCAACGCACGGCCGGGTGTGGCGTCTTCGGTTACCCTCCACCCCTCTTAAAAAAAAGGAAGTCACCATGAAAAAGCTCAACGTCACCATCACGCTGGAGATGTCCGTACCCGATGATTGGGAACTGGTCCAGACATCGGAAGGTGGCCAAGTGCTGAAGCTGCCCAACGCGCAATTCCTGGATCTGGCCATAGAGCCGCTGTTTGCCACGGACCCGGAGGAAACCTGGTCCAGCACCGAAGACGACGAGGTGCTGAACGACATCCTGGACATGGTGGAGAGCGAAGTCGTCAATTACGAATTCATCACGCATTAACATGCCCCCACGCTTGTCGCTGCACGTACTACGCTGCCCCCCAAGTGGGCTTAGTCGCCTTGGGGCGGCCCGGCGGCGACTGTCTCACCCACGCCCATGACCAGCGCACAATGGTTTTTGCTGATCGGTGGCCTGCTGCTGGTGAGAGGGCTGACAGCAACCCTGCTGCAGCGCCTGCCGGTCACACCCGCCATCATCTATTTCGCGGTGGGCTTGCTGGTGGGGCCCAGCGCGCTGAATCTTTTCCACTTCAACCCCCTCAAACAGTCCGCCTTGCTGGAGACGCTGACCGAGGTGGTGGTTTTGATCTCGCTGTTTTCGGCCGGCGTCAAAATGCCGGGCGCTTTCAGCTTTGCCCGCTGGCGCGCGCCGATATTGCTGGCCACCGTGTCCATGGCCGTGTCCGTGGCGTTGGTCGCCGCCTTCGCTGTGTGGGTGCTGGACTTGCCCGTGGGTGCGGGCGTGCTCTTGGGTGCGATCTTGGCACCTACGGACCCTGTGCTGGCCACCGACGTGCAGATTCGCCACCCCGGCGACCGCGACCAGTTGCGCTTTGCACTGACTTGTGAAGCGGGCATGAACGACGGCAGCGCCTTCCCCTTTGTGATGCTGGGCCTGGGCCTGCTGGGCCTGCATGAATTGGGCGACGCGGGCGGGCGTTGGCTGGTGGTGGAGGTACTGTGGGCCACGGTGGGCGCAGTGGCCATTGGCGTGGTCGCAGGGGTGGCACTCGCCCGCTTAGGCTGGATGCTGCGCCGCCGCCCGCAGAGCCACGAGCTGATGGACGACTTCCTGGGTCTGGGCCTGATCGGCTTGGTCTACGGTGTATGCCTGATGGTCGATGCCTGGGGCTTCCTGGCGGTGTTCTTCGCAGCCGTCGCGTTGCGCCAGACCGAACTCACGCTCGCCAAGAAGAGCCAGGTGCACGACGACACCACGGAACCACCGCCCACCGTCAGCGAAGGCTCGCTGGTGTTCAAGGAGCATTTGGAGCGCTTGTCGGAAATGGTGCTGGTCATCCTGATTGGCGGCACCTTGTTCCGCGACTCCTGGACCTGGGCCGCCGTGGGGCTGAGCCTGTTTGTGTTTCTGGTGGCGCGCCCCGTCAGCGTGCTGGTTGGCCTGGTGGGCACCGGCACCCCGTGGAAGATGCGCGGCCTCGCCGCCTGGTTTGGTGTGCGGGGCGTGGGCTCGCTGTACTACCTGATGTATGTCATCCAGCATGGCCTGCCCGAGCCGCTGGCGCTGCAGTTGATCCAGCTGACCTTGATCGTCGTGACGCTGTCCATCCTGCTGCACGGCACCAGTGTCAAGCCGCTGCTGGGCCTGTTCTGGAAGCGGGCCAAGACCTTGCCCAGCGACCACCCATAGGGGCATGCGACACGCCTGGGCTATAGACCGCCGGCACTGCGCTGCAAGATCTTTTTCGTAGGCTGCTGCGGCTGGGACTTGGCGCCCTTGGGCGCAGCCGCCTTGCGCGGGTGCTGGCTGGCCATGTTGTGGATCAAGTCGGCCACGGCCAGGCATTCCCCCTGCTCCCAGGCCTGGACCACCTGCGCACGCAGCGCAGCCACCGCCTTGCGCTGCGTGCGCAAGGTAGCCATTACCGTGTCAATTTCTTTCAGGCGGGCATCCAGCCCCGCCATCAGCTCGTCCTCGGGAAACTCCACCTGAGCCGAGAACAGCGCACGCAACGTATCCAGCGTGAAGCCCAGGTTCTGCGCCATCTGTATCAGTTGCAGGCGCGTCAGGTCTGCCTCGGTGTAGCTGCGGTAGCCATTGGCCCCGCGCTCGGTTGCCAACAGCAGCCCGCTTTGCTCGTAGAACCGGATGGCTGACGGGGCCAGCCCCGTGATGCTGGCAATTTCACCAATTTTCATAATGCTTGACCTTCAAGTTGACTTGAATCTTAGCATTCGCGGTATTGAAACCTTTTTGGACTCTTTTTGATGACCACCCCACTTGCCTCACCACTGCAGTTGCCCAATGGCAGTGTCCTCCCCAACCGCCTGGCCAAGGCCGCCATGGAAGAAAACATGGCCGCCGAAGGTCAGATGCCCGGCACCGCCATCCACGGCCTCTACCAAGCCTGGGCCCAGGGCGGCGTAGGCCTGATCATCACCGGCAATGTGATGGTCGACGGCCGCGCGCTAACCGGCCCCGGCGGCATCGTGCTGGAACGCGACACGCCGTTGGCCCCTTTCACCGAATGGGCGCACGTAGCACGCCAGAAGGGCGCGCAGGTGTGGATGCAGATCAACCACCCCGGCCGCCAAGTCATGGCCAATATGGGCGGCACGGCCTGGGCACCGTCGGCCGTAGCGCTGGACCTGGGCAAACACAGCAAGCTGTTTGCCACACCCCATGCGATGACCGAGGCCGAGATACAGGAGACCATCACTCGCTTTGCCGACACCGCGCAGGCCGCTGAACGCGCGGGCTTTACCGGCGTGGAAATCCATGCGGCCCACGGCTACCTGATCTCGCAGTTTTTGTCGCCCTTGACCAACCAGCGCAACGATGCCTGGGGTGGTTCCTTGGCCAAGCGCGCCCGTATCCTGCTGGACGTGGTGCGTGCCGTGCGCGCCCGCGTGCGGCCGGATTTTTGCGTCGCGGTCAAGCTCAATTCGGCAGACTTCCAGCGCGGTGGATTTTCAGAAGACGATGCCAAGCAAGTCCTGCTATGGCTCAATGACTTGCCGGTGGATCTGGTGGAGTTGTCCGGTGGCAGCTACGAGAGCCCGGCCATGCAGGGCCGCACCGCCGACGGCCGCACGCTGGCGCGCGAGGCCTACTTTTTGGAGTTCGCCCAAGAACTGGCCGGCGTGGCGCGCATGCCCGTCATGACCACGGGCGGCATCCGGCGCCGCGCCGTGGCGGAAGCCGTGCTCCACAGCGGCGTGGCCGTCGTGGGCATTGCCACCGCATTGGCCATCGTGCCCAACCTGCCCGCCCAATGGCTGGCCGGACAAGACCCGGTAGCCCAAAGCCCGGCTGTCGAATGGAAAGACCAGACCATGGCGGCCCTGGCCCGCATGGCCCTGGTCAAGCGACGCCTGCGCGCATTGGGCGCCGGCCGCCGCGGCACAGCAGGCCAGCACTCACCCATCTTCACACTCATCTACGACCAGTTGCGCTCAAAGTGGCTGACCCGCCGCTACCGGCGTTGGCACCTGGCACGGCAATCGTGAGCAAGAGCCAAGCACACTTTGGAGCCCGTACAGAGCGCAATCCGCAAAAAAATACTTAGCCACGGCGGGTGTGGGCTAGGTTGTGGATAAGCGTGTTCACAAACGCGGAGAGCCGCGCCAGGCTTGGCTTGCAATAGCGTGCTAATTATTTAGGCAGTTTGGCGGGGGCTTGTTTTCCACGTTTCCGAGTGTGCTAGGTTTCTCGAAGCACGCTATGCAATTGGCGTGAGAAAGGCGGTCAATCTAGGGCCCGACGGCCATCGCTACTACGCCACTTTTGATCGCGGCAAAGATGCTGTCGCGCCACGCCTTGAAAGCCGCCAGCTCGCCCGCAGACTCCACTACCGTGAGTTGCTTGTCATGCACAAAGACCGCCACCAGGTAGGCATAGTCCGTCGTGCCACGCGGTGCGGTCGTCTCCACGTAATAGCCTGTCTTACCGGCTGACTCCATGGTGCCTTCGCCGGTGACGATATAGCCAGCCTTGGTCAGGCGTTCCTTCAGTGCCACCTGCCAAAAGCCCTGGTCTGCAAACGGCTTGTTCTCCAAGTGTTTTACCTGGTAGACGACGCGATCTGCGCTCACCGCCTGCAAAGACTTTGGATTTTCATAGGTGCCGAATTCGGCTGGACTTTGGCTGCGTGGTGGAGGTTGTGGTGTGGTGCAGCCGGCCGACAGTGCGGCAGCGGCAGCCAGCATCCAGAGGTTTCGATACGCCCAGCTCATTGTTCAAACTCCTGCAACAGGTTTTCCAGGCCCAAGGCGTTGAGCCAGACAAACGGCGATTGGCCATCATCACGGGGACGTTCACGCTGCAAAAGCCTGAAGTTGACAGTGACGGTGGAGAAGTCCAAGCGGTGCTGCAAGGCGCGGATGCGCCCCTTGAGGCCTTCTATTTCCTGGATCAATCTGGTAGCTGCGGTTTCCACTTCGATGATGTTGGCAGCATCGGCAGTGGCCAGCATTTTTTCCAGGCTTGCGTACAGCTCCAGCTTGGCCTTCAGCCGTGCGCGCGTCTGGCCCAGGGATGTGTCCAGGTCTTCCGCATGGAAGCTTTCCTGCACGGGCTTCCAGTCGGTCTTCACAAAGCTGATCAGCTCGCGTGACTTGTCCACCGGCACTTTGAGTGTGACCACATCTTTCGAGAAGGCGCTGAAATAGCCGCCCAATGCTTCAGCCCTGCTGATCAGGGCCGCAGCCGTCTTGTCGCGGTCCGCAACCTGTATCGTCAGGTTGGAGTTGATGGCAACCTGCTCCGCCGCGTGCACAGCGCAAGGCAGCAGCGTGCAAGCCAAGGCGAGCGTAAGCATTGAGAGTATGCGCTGCACCATCACTTCACACCTCCTTTCAGACTGGCCAACACCGCCTCACCGAAACGGCGTTCGTGGTCCAGCGACGGGAAATAGGACTGGGCAACGAACAACTTGTCGTCCTTGGCCGCCACTGCTATCCAATAGACAAAACGCGGATCGTCCTGGCTGAGCAGACGCAGCACGGTAAAGTCGCCTGCTGCCTTTTGCTCCACCTGCGCGAACCGGTCCTTCAACCGCACTTGCAGCGCGTCCACCCAGAAGCGCGCAGCGCCACGGGGTTCGTTGCTGCGCTGCTGCGTGGTCAGGCTCACGCCATCCGGGCTTGCCGCCGACCACCGCTGCAGAGTGCCCAGGTCCACCATGCCGACAGGCACCGACAAGGCAAAGCGCCCCGCGTCGCCATCCCAGGGCTGGGCCGTCGCTAACGCGGCCATCCAGCCGAATCCGCGAGGCTCTTGTGGCGCACGCCCTTGAAACGCCTTGCGTCCTTCCGCGCTCAGCGTCAAGCGCGAGTAATCGACCAGGGTGCGCAGCCGCGCCATTTGCGATTCCAGCGATTCGATCTCGGTTGAGAGGCGCTCCACTTCGCGCAGCAGCCGCAACTTTTCTCGGTGGTCTTGTGCCTTCTGTATCAGTGCCAGCAGTCGATCCCGCGTCGCCTTGGCCTGCGTCAGCCGCATATCGACGTCCATAAATTCCTCGGTCACATCGCGCGCGGACAGGGATTTGTCCACCACATCACCCAGACCCAGTATTTGGTCGTACAGCGGGCGAAAACGTGCCGCCGGTATTTGTAGCACCACGTGTTGTCCTGTCAGCGACTCCACGTAGCCGCCGGCACCGCGTACCCAATCGACGGCCTGTTCAATGACTTTGTCTGGCTGTGTGGCGACCAGCCTGATCGCACCCTCATAGTGGACCTTGCGTTGCGCCACAGGCACGGGTTTGGCCGTGGCGATGCCGCTATCGGCCCTCCCATATGACGCACCGGGCGGCGGCGGCGCCGGCGCGGGAGCTGGAGGAGGTGCTCCATAGGCCATGACCGGGGCGGCCGGTGGCACGAACGCGGGCGGTGGCGACTCCGACACAGCGTATGCTCCCGTCGAGGCCGCGCAGGCCGCCAACCAGTGCAGCAGCACGGCCAGTGCCATCCAGCACATGGCTCTCTTCGCTATTGGCATGTTGTCTCCCTATTGCAGCGTATTGCCGTCGCTATTTACACACCCAATCACTGGGCGGAACCCAGCGGCAGTTGGACATAAGCCCCGATGGCAGGGGGCCTTCCGGCACTGTCGGCTTGGCCGGTTGCGCCGCAACGGGGGCGGCGAGTGTCTTCGTGGTCGTCAGTTCGCGCAGAATGCCGCCACCGGCCACACTGCCCTGCGTCCTGCCCTTGCCTTGGATGCGGGCAATGCAGTCGGATCTGTCTTCGCCCTTGTGCGCATCACAGCGCAGCAAGGCGTTTCTCGCATAGTCTGCCTGGCTGGTAGGCTCATCCATCCGCCCGCGTTTGATGTCTGCCAAGGCGTTGCGGCTGTCTTTGACGCAACTGCTTTTGTCCACGCCGTACTTCTGGGCCGCCGCGCACTCGGCCACCTCGCGCTTGTACCGCGCCTGGGCAGCCGCCAGGTCCGCGGAGGTATGGGCAGCAAAGGCCTGGGCTGCCAACAGGCTGGTCAGAAGTGCAAGGTACTTGGGTAGGTAGGTCATGTTGTTCACCAATCGGGTTACTTTCGAATTTATAGCATCAAACGCATATTCCACGGGGGCTACAGCCCGATTTTCCAAAACTCAATAGGCCACAGCCTGCCCGTCCTTGCGCGGATCGGAGCCGGCGACGTAGGCCTCGCCCTGCTTGAGGATGAGCTGTGCGCCGCCAAAAGCGAACATGCCATCGCCGCCCTCGGTTTGCACCGCATGGCCGCGAGCCGCCAGTGCGTGCACGACATCGGGATCGAAGCCAGGCTCCACCGCCACACCGCGGCCGCCGGTCACGCGCCAGCGCGGCGCGTCGGCGGCGGCTTGGGGGTTCTGGCCATAGCGCAGCACGCGCAGGGCCATCTGCACATGCCCCTGGGATTGCATGGGACCGCCCATGACGCCAAAGGCCATCTGCGGCGTGCCGTCGGCGTGCATCGCAAAGGCGGGGATGATGGTGTGCGACGGGCGCTTGTTCGGCCCGACCTCGTTGGCGTGGCCCGGCTCCAGCGAGAAACCATGGCCTCGGTTTTGCAGGCTGATGCCAGTGCCGGGCACCACCACACCCGAACCAAAGCCCATGTAGTTGGATTGGATGAAGGAGACCATCATGCCCTGTGCATCGGCTGCGGCCACATACACCGTGCCGCCGGGCTTGGGCGCACCATAGGCTGGGTCGCCAGCATGCCGCAGGTCGATCAGTTGGGCGCGCTCGGCCAGGTAGCCAGGGTCCAGCAACGCGCTCGGCGCCAGGCGCATGGCGGCAGGGTCGGCGTTGTAGTGGTACAGGTCAGCCAGGGCCAGCTTCATGGCTTCGATTGCGCAGTGCACGGTGTCGATGTGGTCTACGGGTTGCTGGCCAACACCCAAGGCGTCCAACATACCCAGCGCCATCAATGCGGCTATGCCCTGGCCATTGGGCGGTATTTCGTGGACCACCGAACCGGCAAATGGCTGCGCCAAGGTTCCGCACCAATCCACAGTGTGGCGGGCCAGGTCATCTTCGGTCATCACGCCACCACAAACCTTCGCATGCGCGGCCATGGCTTGGGCTAACGACCCACGGTAGAACGCTTCGCCATGGCTGGCGGCAATGGCTTCCAGCGAACGGGCATGGGCCTCGCTACGGAACAGCTCACCGGCATGGGGCGCCCGGCCCTGTGGCATGAAGCATTCTGCAAAACCAGGCTGCTCACCCAGTCGTGTGGCGCCAAGCGTCCACTGCCGCGCAATAGTGGGCGATACGGGGAAGCCCTGGCGCGCATAGGCAATTGCAGGCTCAGCCAACCTAGCAAACGGCAGGCGGCCCAAGCGTTGCGACAACGCACTCCATGCGGACACCGCGCCGGGCACAGTCACCGTGTTCCAGCCCTTGTCGGGCATCTGCGATTGGCCTTTGAAGCGGTCCGCTTTCCACGCAGCGGGCGAACGGCCCGAGGCATTGAGGCCATGCAGTTCCTTGCCATCCCAGACGATGGCAAAGGCATCACTACCCAGGCCGCAACCCGTGGGTTCCACCACCGTCAAGGCCATGGCCGTGGCGATAGCGGCGTCCACCGCATTGCCACCGGCCAGCAGCATGCGCAGACCGGCCTGGGCGGCCAGGGGCTGCGAGGTACTGACGATGTTGCGCCCCATGACGGCGGAGCGGGCGGATACGTAGGGGTTGGTCCAGTCCATGGAGCCGGACTATAGACCGTTACCGCTCCGTGTGATGGGGTTTTCTGGCTGCGGCGCGGTAGTTGTCTTTGAGCTGCTGGGGCACGCGTTCATCGAAACCCAGAGCCACACGCCGCACCTCCGGGCTGTCGGTCGGCTGGTGGCCTACACCCAGGGCCGAGGCTCGGGGAGCAGGTGCGGCCACCACGGTGCCGGCCAAGCGGCCCAGGCCGGTGATCTCGCACTCCACCACATCACCAGGGTCCACCGAGCGCGAATGGCAGGGCGTGCCCATCAGGATCACATCGCCTGCTAGCAGCGTGATGTGGCGTGCAATGTCAGCGACCACATAGTGCGGGCCCCAGATGGTCTCGTCGCCAATATGGGCCTCTTGCACGACCAAGCCATTGCGGTAGGTGCGCAGCGTCTGCTCAAACAGGTTCACACCTTTGACGATGCCGGGGCCAATGGGCAACAGGGTGTCCGCCCCCTTGACGCGCAGCATGGAGCCCTGGTCGGTGTCACGGAAGTCTTGCAGTCCCATGTCCAGCGCCGGGCAGAACCCGGCGATGTAGTCCCAGGCCTCATCGGGCGTGACATTGCTGCAGGTCTTGCTGATGACGACGGCGTACTCGCCCTCGTAGTTCAGGTACTTGCAATCAGCCGGTTTGCGGATCTGGCCGCCATGGCCATTGAGCGCCGTCGTGGGTTTGGTGAAGTAGGTGGGCGATTCGGTAGGCTTGGCCGTGTTGCGGGTCTCAAAACTGCGCGACTTGTAGGAGATGTGCACAGCAATGATCTTGCTCGGCGACACCGGGGGAAGATGGGTCACGGTGGCGGGGTCCACCACGCGACCATCGTCCAGGCGCAGCCAGCCCTGCTGACTGCCCTGCTCCACCACCGTGCCCCAGCGCGCACTGCCGTCCACCACCACATGGCGGCGCTCCACACGCGTTCCTTGCATCACGGCCGGCAGCGCCTTCAAAGGGAATTCAAAGCTGCTGCTCATGCCAGGGCTTCCTGCTGGGCCACGTCGAACCACACATGGATGTTGCCGGTACCGCGGGCGTTTTCGTACTCCGACATGGGTATGCCTTTGGCGCGGCAATCGCGGCCCCCCAGTGCCCCCACCATTTGCAGATAGTGCGCACCAAAGCCTTCCCAGAAACTCTTGCGGTAGTCGCTGTCCCAGCGGTCCAGTATTTCGCAGTGGCGGCCTTCACGCATCAGGGCGATGGCCTGCTTGTCACTGGCGATGTTGTCGGGGTTGGAGACATTGCTCTCGTGAAAAATGCGCGGGTTCTTGGGCACCCAATCAATGGCATTGAACTTGTGGCTCAAGGCGCCCGATGCCAGCAGCACCACGCGCAGGTCGCTGCGCGCAATGGCCTCGGCCAGGACCGCGCCCGATTGCAGGTAATGCTCAGGCCTGCAGTTCTGGCAGGTACTGACCGAGACAATGCGCTCGCCCCTGTCGGGCCGGGCCAGCTTGGTGATGATGTTGATCGTGGCATAGTGGCGCGCCATATTCGTGTTGAGCACGGCACGGGATTGCACCTTGCGTTCACGTGCCACGGTCTCCACCAGACGGGCCAGGTCGGGGCATCCGTCATAGCTGTAGGGCACGCCGTGCAGGTACCAGGGCATCTCGTCCGACGTGTAGGTGCCGCTGTAGTGCGCGCCGCCGTCGACCAGGTGGTAGCCGGTAGTGAACCAGTGCGTGTCAAAAATCACCAGCACATCGGGCTTGAGCGCATCGATCTTCTGGCGGATGCGCCCATAGCCGGCGATCAGGTCGGAGTCGGCCCCGTTGCCCTGCAACACGCGAAACTCCTCGCACTGCATCAGGCCGGGGTGGTGCGACACGATGGCCGCGCCAACAATCTGTCCCATAGTGAATGGCTCCTCTATTTGGGGTTCTCTTCAGCGGTGGCTGAAGCTGGCCTTGAAGGGCTGCTTCGGTACAACCACGTCCTTGACGTCGCAGAAAAAATCGAAACTCCAGGCGCCGCCTTCACGGCCCACGCCGCTTTGCTTGATGCCGCCAAAGGGGGCCGCCAGATCGCGGATGCCAAAGGAGTTGACCCAGATGAAGCCGGTGCGCACGCGCTGCGCCATGGCTGTGGCATGGGCCGTCTCCCCATAGCACACGCCGCCCAGGCCGTAGTCCGTTCCATTGGCCATGGTGATGGCTTCGTCATCGTTGGCAAAGGTCTGCAAGGTCAGCACCGGGCCGAAGACCTCGTTCTGCACGATCTCGTCACTCTGCAAGACCTTGGACAGCAAGGTGGGCTGGTAATACTGGGCGCCGTAGGGGTGACGCGCACCGCCCCACAGCACCGTAGCTCCCGCTGCCACTGCGCGCTGCACAAAGCCGTCGACCCGCTCCACCTGACGTGGGTGGATGATGGGGCCGACCTCGGTGTCCGCCTCGCGCGGATCACCTACGCGCAGCTTGCCTACATAGTCACGCAGTGCGGCCGTGAAGCGGTCCGCCACTGCTGCATGCACCAGCAAGCGTGTGCCCGCCAGGCAGACCTGCCCGGCGTTGCGGTACATCAAGGCAGCCGTGGCCGCTGCTGCGTCCAGGTCGGCATCCTCCAACACGATGAAGGGGCTTTTGCCACCCAGCTCCAGGCTGCAGGGCACTAGGTTCGCGGCGGCGGCCTTCGCAATCCACTTGGCCGTGGGCACTGAGCCGGTGAACGAGATACGCGCCAAGCGCGGGTCGCTGACCAGGGCCGCACCGGTCTGGGCGCCAGAGCCTTGGACCACATTGAACACGCCCGGCGGTAGCTCGCTGACATGGGCGCACTCGGCCAACAGCGAACTGGTCAGCGGCGCCCATTCCGGTGGCTTGAGCACCACCGTATTGCCCGATGCCAGCGCCGGCCCCAGCTTCCACGTGGCCAGCATCAGCGGCGCGTTCCACGGCGTGATGATGGCCGCCACACCGGCCGGGTCGTGCCGCACGATGTGGTGGGCCTGCTCGGTCTCAATAGGCTGCTCCTGCAGCGTCAGCGCTTGCTCGGCAAAGTAGCGGATGTTGAGCATGGACCGCGGCACCACGCCATGTTGCATGCGGGACAGCAGCACGCCGGCGTCGTTGCTCTCCAGTTGGCAAAAGGCCTCTGCGCGTTTGCCGATTTCGGCGGCAAAGCGATCCAGGTAGGGCTTGCGCTGCGCGGCCGTGAGTGCGCTCCATGCCGGAAAAGCCTTGTGCGCCGCAGAGACGGCTGCATCCACATGCTCCGGCAGGCCCTCGCTGATGCGGCCCAGTACGCGCTGGTCTATCGGCGATTGCAACTCAAAGGTTTGGGACGAAGCGATACGCTGGCCGCCAATGTAGTGGTCGGGCGAAACCGCGTGGCCGGCCACTTCCAACGGGAGACTGCTGCTCATGGTTTGGGGTTCCTGTTTTTTAATACCCGCCCGTGCCGCCAGGAGCTGCAGCATCGGGTGCTTTGAAGCGCGCAGCCAGCACACGGGTGGCGGTGGCCAACAGCGTGGTGTCCACTCCCACCGCCACAAAGCGCGCGCCCAGTTGCAGGTAGTGGCGCGCCAAGGTTTCATCGGTGCACAGAATGCCTGGTGCTTTGCCAGCCCGCGCGATGGCGGTGATGGCGGCATCGATGGCCTTGCGCACCTCGGGGTGCGTGGGTTGGCCCAGGTAGCCCATGGATGCTGACAAATCGGCCGGGCCGATAAAGACGCCGTCCACACCCTCCACACCGGCAATCGCTTCCAGCTCTGCCAGGCCCGCAACCGTCTCCACCTGCACCAGCAGGCACACGCGATCATTGGCCTCGTGCAGGTAGTTGGTGTAGGCGTTCCAGCGGGAGGAGCGTGCCAGCCCACTGCCCACGCCACGCACACCCTGGGGCGGGTAGCGCATGGCGCGCACCAGGGCGCGGGCCTGCTCGGCGCTGTCCACCATGGGCACCAGCACCGTGGTGGCGCCAATATCCAGCACCTGCTTGATCAGGGCCGTGCTGCCCTCGGGAATGCGCACCACCGGCTGCACCGGGTACGGCGCCACCGCCTGCAGCGCGGTCAGCATGCTGCGCAGGTCATTGGGCGCATGTTCTCCATCGATCAGCAGCCAGTCAAAGCCGCTGGTGGCGCACAGCTCGGCCGCATAGGGGTCGGCCAGGCCCAGCCACAGGCCGATCTGCGCCGGGCCGTGTGCGAGCGCCTTCTTGAAGGCGTTGTCAGGGGTTGCTGTGGGTGCTGGAGTAGTGCTCATACAAAGCGCAGTGCGATAGAGCCCAAAGGGCCGTAGTCGGCATGGAAGACGTCGCCTGCGGCACAGGCCACAGGCCGCGTGAAGGAGCCGCTGAGCACGATGTCGCCCGCCGCCAGGCCTTGGTCGTAGCTGGCCAGCTTGTTGGCCAGCCAGACCACGCCATTGGCCGGGTGGTTCAGCACCGCGGCGCCCAAGCCGGATTCTTCAATGACGCCGTTCTTGGACAGCAGCGCCCCCACCCACCGCAGGTCCACCGCGTCGGGCTTCACTGGCCGCCCACCCATGACGATGCCGGCACTGGCGGCGTTGTCGGCAATGGTGTCGCGCACGGTGCGCGGTGCCTTGGTCTCGCGGTCAAATTGTTCAATGCGGGCGTCTATCAACTCCAGCGCGGGCACCACATAGTCGGTGGCGCCCAGCACATCAAAGATGGTGACGTTAGGGCCACGCAAGGGTTTGGCCAGGATGAAGGCCAGCTCGGTCTCCAGCCGGGGCACGATGAAGCGGGCCGCCTGCACCTCACCACCGTCACGCAACACCATGTCATCGAGCAGGCAGCCGTGGTCCGGCTCGGTGATCTGTGCGGCAATCTGCATCGCCCGCGAAGTGAGGCCCACCTTGTGGCCGATGATGCGCCGGCCATCCGCACGCTCCAGCTCCATCCAGGCGCG
Source organism: Rhodoferax sp. GW821-FHT07G04 (assembly GCF_059418585.1). Lineage (NCBI taxonomy): Bacteria > Pseudomonadati > Pseudomonadota > Betaproteobacteria > Burkholderiales > Comamonadaceae > Rhodoferax > Rhodoferax sp. GW821-FHT07G04. Next base: position 213,521 of record NZ_JBWKQD010000003.1, on the reverse strand, counting down.
CTGAATGGCATAACTATCGTCGACCGTCATATCGGGATAGCGCTTGGTAAACGTTTGCAGCTGCACGCGCGTGCGCTGGGATTGGTGCAGCTCGCGCGCCAGCGCGGCGTGGATGGAAGCGGGGAGCATGCGGATGGTAGGCCCGTGTGTGACAACGGCCGCCAGTGTCTAACCACGCCGCACAAACCACAAGTCAGCAATTTTGTGCAATTCATTAGCTTTACTGGATAATCAAAAAAAAGGCAATCCAACACATGGCCCTCACCCGCACCACACTGCGCCAGTTCGAAGCCTTTGCGGCGATCGCCGAGCTGCGCAGTTTTGCGGCCGCAGCCGACCGGCTGGGGCTAACCGCATCGGCCGTCAGCCAGTTGGTGGCGGAGCTGGAATCGGTGCTGGGCTTTCGGGTGTTTGACCGCACCACGCGGCGCGTCAACCTGTCCAGCGCCGGCCGTGATTTTCTGGCCTCGGTCGAGTCGGTGTTGCGCCACGCCCGCACCGCCGAAACGGTGGCCAACGATGTGCGCCAGCGCGCCGCTGGCATCGTGCGCGTAGGTGCCCCGCTGGTGCTGGCCAGTACCGCACTGCCCCAGGCCATCCGAGACTATCTGGCGGTGCGCCCCAAGGTGGTGGTGCGTATCCACGATATGGCCGTGGACCAATTAGTCGACAGCGTGGCCAACGGCGATGTGGATCTGGCAGTTGGCCCCGACCGAGCGACGGGCGACCTGGCCACCGCCACACCCGCATTCGACAGCCCCTGGGTGCTGTGGTGCGCCCCCACCCACCCGCTGGCCGCCCGCCGGTCCATACGTTGGGACACGCTGCGCGATGTGGCCTTGGTGGCAGCCGGGCGCGACCACGAACGCAGCGTGGCCCGCATGCAGGCCCATGCGCCCCCCGACGCGCGCATCACACCGGTGCAGGTGGTGGACAACGTCTCCACCGCGATGGGCATGGCCGCACAGGGCTTGGCCGCCACGTTGGCACCGGCCTACGTGGAAGTACTGGCCAAGCACTTTGGCCTGGTGAAGCGCCGCATTGTCGAGCCCGAAACCATACGCCAAGTCTGTGTCTACCAACCCACAGCCCGCGCGATATCGCCGGCGGCCCAAGGGTTTGCCGAGTACCTCGTTCCTTGGCTCAAGCGCTGGAGCACTGCATCCAAGAAAAGCAAAAGCAGCGCTGGTTAGCCTCCTCCGGCGAGCCCGGTTTGTACGGCTGAACGGTTTGCTCCGTGTCCCCCGCCCGCTGCGCGGGCTCCTCCTTTACCTGCGCAAACCGCTCAGCCGCACAAACCTCACGTTCCTGGGCTAGGGTCGCTATGATGGCCCGCACACCAAACAACAACTAGGAGACACGCCATGGCCCCACTGCGTTCCAACCGTAGATATGCGCTGCTGGCCGGCGCAACGGCCGTTCTGGCTCTCGTTGGCACCCACTCCTACGCACAAGCCACGTGGCCCAACAAACCGGTGCGCATCGTCGTGCCTTTTGCACCAGGTGGCACCACCGACATACTGGCTCGCGCCGTAGCGCCGGAATTGACCAAGGCCTTTGGACAGCAATTCATCGTGGACAACAAGGCCGGCGCTGGCGGCAACCTGGGGGCCGATGCGGTGGCCAAGTCGCCCGCCGATGGCTACACGCTGCTGATGGGCACCGTGGGCACGCATGGCATCAACCGCGCGCTGTACCCCAAGCTGCCTTTTGACCCCATCAAGGATTTCGCCCCGATCACGCTGGTGGCCAGCGTGCCCAATGTGATGGTGGTCAATGCCGAGTTGGCGCGGGCCAACCACATCAATTCGGTCAAGGACTTCATCAAGCTGGCTCAGTCCAAACCCGGCAAGCTGAATATGGCCTCCAGCGGCAACGGCACGTCCATTCACCTGGCGGGTGAGCTGTTCAAGAGCCAGACCGGCATCTTCATGACGCACATCCCCTACCGCGGCTCGGGCCCCGCCCTGCTAGACCTCGTGGGCGGTCAGGTGGACGTGATGTTTGACAACCTGCCCTCGGCCATGCAGTTGATCAAGAGCGGCAAGATCAAAGCCTTGGCGGTCACCAGTGCCACGCGCTCGGGTGCGCTGCCTGAAACCCCCACCATCGAAGAAGCAGCCGGCCTCAAGGGCTTTGAAGCCACCAGCTGGTTTGGCCTGCTGGCCCCGGCGGGCACACCGAGCGACATCGTCAACCGGCTGCAGCAGGAGGTGGCCCGTGCGCTCGCCAGCCCCGCCATCGCCGAGAAAATGCTGGCCCAGGGCGCCATACCCAGCGGCAACACGCCGGCGCAATTTGCGACGCTGATCGCCAGCGAGCACACCAAGTGGGCGCAGGTGGTCAAGGCCTCGGGCGCGCGGGTGGATTGAGTGCGCCCCGGTTTTACTCCACTTTTGATAGCGGCATGTCTATACTGCACGAGGGCTAGCGGCCAATTTTCCTTAAGCGAGTCCGACCAGAACCCCTATTTACCCGTCCAAGCACTGTTGTCGTTTTGCACGCCCTAGGGTTAGTCCTATGTCTTTGGATTAAATATTAATTAACAATTAATTAATTCAAGAACAACGGTGTTCTTTGGATTCAACCCCGCTCGTGGCCCCGCGCCAGATGAGCACATAAGGAGACGACATGTTGAAAGTTTCACGTATGCGCCTGACCGGGCTGTCGCTGGCCGTGCTGGCCATGGCGGCGACCTCTGCGGTGCACGCCGGCGAAGTGGAGGTGCTGCACTACTGGACATCCGGTGGTGAGGCCAAATCCGTTGCCGAGCTGAAGAAGATCATGCAGGCCAAGGGCCATGTGTGGAAGGATTTCGCGGTCGCCGGCGGTGGTGGTGACAACGCAGCCACGCTGCTCAAGAGCCGTGTCGTGTCGGGCAACCCCCCTGCCGCAGCGCAGATCAAGGGCCCTGCCATCCAGGAATGGGCATCCGAAGGCGTGCTGGCCAATCTGGACGCGGTCGCCAAGGCCGAAAAGTGGGACAGCCTGCTGCCCAAGGTCGTGGCCGATGGCATGAAGTACAAGGGCAATTACGTGGCTGCACCGGTCAACGTGCACCGTGTGAACTTCGTCTGGGCCAACCCCGACGTGTTGAAGAAGGCCGGTGTGGCGGGCATGCCCAAGACGTATGACGAATTCTTCGCTGCAGCCGACAAGATCAAGAAGGCCGGCCTGATCGCCGTGGCCCACGGTGGCCAGAACTGGCAAGACTTCACCACCTTTGAATCCGTTGCACTCGGCGTGGGTGGCGTGAAGTTCTACCACGAGGCCTTGGTGATGCTGGACCCCAAGGCTTTGGGTAGCGACACCATGACCAAGACGCTGGAAACCTTCCGCAAGATCAAGGGTTACACCGACGCCGCAGCCCCCGGCCGTGACTGGAACCTGGCCACCGCCATGGTCATGAAGGGTGAAGCCGGCTTCCAGTTCATGGGTGACTGGGCCAAGGGCGAGTTCCTGGCCGCAGGCAAGGTTCCGGGCAAGGACTTCCTGTGCGCGGCAGCCCCAGGCACGGCTACGGCTTACACCTTCAACGTGGACTCGTTCGCGATGTTCAAGCTCAAGTCCGCTGACTCGCAAAAAGCCCAGGCCGACCTGGCAGCGTCCATCATGGGCCCCGAGTTCCAGGAAGTCTTCAATCTGAACAAGGGCTCCATCCCGGTGCGCCTGAACATGAAGCTGGACAAGTTTGACGACTGCGCCAAGCTCTCCAGCAAGGACTTTGTCGAAACCGCCAAGACCGGCAGCCTGCAGCCCTCCGTGGCGCACGGCATGGCCATCAAGCCCGCCACCGAAGGCGCGATCAAGGACGTGGTCAGCCAGTTCTGGAATGACGACAAGATTTCCGTGGCCGAAGGCCAGAAGCGACTGCTGGCCGCTGCTGCGACCAAGTAAGTAACCCTCCTCCGTTAGTAAGGCTCAAGGGACGGCGCAAGCCGTCCCTCGGGAGACCCTTTTTCCCAAATTTCAACAACGAACAAGCAGACGACCCATCATGAAACACACTTTCTCCCTCAGCGCCATCGCAATGGCCACTGCATTGTGCGCAGCCACCGCACGCGCCGACGACGGTACCTTCGAGTTCCACGGCTACTCCCGCGGTGGCCCGGTGCTCAGCAAATCGGACGAGGTCAAGGGCCGCTTCCAACTGGGCGGCGACCTGCAGGGCTACCGCCTGGGCAACGAAGGCGACAACGGTATCGAAATCGACCTGATCAAGACCTTCAAGACCGATGGCGCCAATTACAAGGTGCAGTACATGCCCGCCAAGTGGAACAGCGGCAATGTGGGCACCGAGCAGGCCTTTGTCGAAATCGACGGCCTGAGCTTCGCACCCGAAGCCAAGTTCTGGGTCGGCCAACGCCGCCTGCGTATTCAGGACGTGCACATCGTCGACTACTTCCTGCTGAACTACGGCGACAACCAGGGCGCTGGCGTGACCAACATCCCGATCGGCGGCGCCCGCCTGGGCCTGGGTGTCTTCTCCGGCGACAAGTTCGACACACCCTCGCCCGTGGGCGTCACCGCCACGCGCTTCAATGCCGATATCTCGGACATCAACATCAACCCCGGCGGCAAGCTGCGCGTGCTGATGACCGGTGTGAACGGCTCGGGCCTGGCCGACAGCAACTCCGGCTCCGGCATCTCGATCTCGCACAACCAAAGCGACTTCATTACCAAAGGGCTGAACAACGCGTTGTTCCTGCAAACATCCAGCGGCCATGCCCGCATCGATGGCGAGTTCTTGAACATCGACGGCGTGGGTGCCGGCCAGAAGGTGAGTCGCATTGCCGATTCGCTGAGCTGGCAACTGGGCGCCTTCGGTGGGCAAACTCTGCTGGCCTACCAGACCAACAAGGACGAGAAGACCGGCGTGGAGACCAAGGACACCTCCATCGGTGGCCGTATCTCCTATGCCTTCTCCAAGAACTTCAAGATCCTGGTCGATGCTGCAACGACAACCCGCACCGGCAATGGCCCGGACCAGCGCCTGGACAAGCTGACGATTGCACCCACGCTGTCGGTGGGGCCTGACTTCTACAGCCGCCCAGAGTTACGTTTCTATGTGACCACGTCCAGTTGGAACGATGCCGCGGCGGCGGCCAATGCCAGCACCTTTGGCGCCGGTGGCAAGACATCGCGCACCGTTGCCGGTGTGCAGTATGAAATCTGGTGGTGATTCAGTAAATAGTAGTCCCCACGACCGCTCCCACGGGGGTGGCGTGGAGGCTACAGTAGGTTTTCTCGGGGGTTAGGCGTTTTGCGGCGGTCTCGCGACCGCCGCTTTTTTCAATTAGAACCCCAGCCGTCTGAAGCGTTCAGACAGACTTCGAAATCTATGAAGACATTTGAAAATATTTTGCCCAAACTGGTGATTGCGCCCGGCTTTGTGATCGGCTTCGCATTCATCTACGGCTTCATGATCTGGAACGCCGTGCTGTCGATGACCGGCTCGAACATGCTGCCCAATTACGAGGCCTTCGTCGGCCTGGACCAGTACGCCAAGCTGTGGGCCTCAGACCGCTGGTATGTGGCGCTGAAAAACCTGGGCTTGTTCAGTGTGCTATATGTCGGCGGCTCCATGGCTTTGGGCATGGGCATGGCGATTTTTCTGGATCAAAAGGTACGCTTTGAAGGCGTGCTGCGCACTGTTTACCTCTACCCCATGGCCCTGTCCTTCATCGTGACAGGCACCGCATGGAAATGGATTTTGAACCCCAGCCTGGGCCTGGAAAAATTGATGCACGACCTGGGCTGGACCAGTTTCACATTCGACTGGCTGGTGCAGTCCGACACCGCCATCTACTGCGTCGTCATTGCCGGCATCTGGCAATCGGCGGGCTTTGCGATGGCCTTGTCACTGGCCGGCCTGCGCGGCATCGACGACAGCATCATCAAGGCCGCACAGATCGACGGCGCGTCATTGCCGCGCATCTACTGGCGCATCATCCTGCCTATCCTGCGGCCCGTGGTGTTCTCCACTGTGCTGGTGCTGTCACACCTGTCCATCAAGAGTTTTGACCTGGTCATGGCGCTCACGTCTGGCGGCCCTGGCTACGCCACCGATGTGCCGGCCACCTTCATGTATGTGATGAGTTTCACCCGCGGACAAATCGGCCTGGGCGCCGCCAGCGCCACCATGATGCTGGCCACCGTGGCCGCCATCGTTGTCCCCTACCTCTACAGCGAGCTGCGTGCCAAACCGCACGACCGCTGATACGCCTTTGAATCGCTCAACCATGATTGCCAAACACCTACCGCGCGTTTTGATCTACGGCACTTTGCTGCTGGCCGCGTGCTTCTTCCTGGCCCCCTTGTATGTGATGCTGGCCACGTCGTTGAAGGACGCCGAGCAGATCCGCACCGGCAACCTGCTCAGCATGCCCCACGCCTTGAATTTCGACGCCTGGCGGTCCGCCTGGTCCAGCGCCTGCACCGGTGTGGACTGCCGCGGCCTACAACCCTACTTCATGAACTCGGTCGCCATCGCCGTGCCCGCGGTACTGATCTCCACTCTGTGGGGCGCCATCAATGGCTATGTGCTGAGCATGTGGAAGTTCAAGGGCAGCGAGTTGCTGTTTGGCTTCATGCTGTTTGGCGTGTTCATGCCCTTCCAGGTGGTGCTGCTGCCCATGAGCCAGGTGCTGGGCTACTTGGGCCTGTCCAGCTCGCTGACAGGTCTGGTGCTGGTGCACTGCATCGCAGGCCTGGCAGGCACCACGCTGTTCTTCCGCAATTACTACACAGCCATCCCCAAGGAACTGGTCAATGCCGCACGCATCGACGGTGCGGGCTTTTGGCGCATCTTCTTCCGCATCGTCGTGCCCCTGTCGGTTCCGATCTTGATGGTCACGCTGATCTGGCAGTTCACCAATATCTGGAACGACTTCCTGTTCGGCGTGGCCTTCAGCGGTGCCGACAGCAAGCCCATCACCGTGGGCCTGAACAACATGGCCAACACCACCAGCAGCGTCAAGAGCTACAACGTGGACATGGCAGCCGCGCTGATCGCAGGCCTGCCCACGATGCTGGTCTACATCCTGGCCGGCCAGTATTTCGTCAAAGGACTCACAGCCGGCGCTGTGAAGGGCTAAGCCCTTACCCCTCCATCCATTTCATTGCATCGACACAACAACATGGCAGCTTCTCTACAGATTTCGGGTGTACGCAAAGCCTTTGGCAACGGCAACAAGGCCATAGAGGTGCTGCAGCGCATCGATATTGATGTGCAACCGGGCGAGTTTTTGATACTGGTCGGCCCCAGCGGTTGCGGCAAGTCCACCCTGCTCAACATCATTGCTGGGCTGGAAGACCCGACTGAAGGCCAGGTGCGCATTGGCGGTAAAGACGTCGTGGGCGTGGCCCCGGCCCAGCGCGACATCGCCATGGTGTTCCAGAGCTATGCGCTCTACCCCACCATGAGCGTGTACGACAACATCGGCTTCGCGCTGGAGATGCGCAAGGTGCCCAAGGCGCAGCGCGACCAGCGCATCCGCGAGGTGGCTGCCATGCTGCAGATTGAACCCTTGCTGGACCGTCGCCCCTCACAACTCTCGGGTGGCCAACGCCAGCGCGTGGCCATGGGCCGCGCACTGGCACGCCAGCCGCAGATCTTTTTGTTCGACGAACCACTGAGCAACCTGGACGCCAAGCTGCGCGTGGAGATGCGCGCCGAGATCAAGCGCCTGCACCAGCTCTCCGGCATCACCAGCGTGTACGTGACGCACGACCAGATAGAGGCCATGACGCTGGGCTCACGCATCGCCGTCATGAAGGGCGGCGTGCTGCAGCAACTGGGTACGCCGGACGAAATCTACAACCGCCCGGCCAACACCTATGTGGCCAGCTTCATTGGCTCACCGACAATGAACCTGATCCCGGGTCAGAACGGCACGGCAGAGGGAGACAAGGGATTCCAGATCGCCTTCACGCAAATGCCCATGGCCGCACCGCGCGCGGGCAATGTGCTGCTGGGTGTGCGGCCTGAGCATTTGTCCCTGGTGGACGATGCACCCTGGCGCGGTGAGGTCAGCGTGGTCGAGCCAACCGGCGCCGACACCTATGTGGTGGTCAAGACTGCTGCCGGCGACGTGACGGTGCGTGTCTCGGCCCAAGCCCGTGTCAAGGCCGGCGACCGTGTTGGTCTGGCCGTGGCGGCGGACCACGTGAGCTGGTTCGATGCGGGCACCGGCGTGCGCATTTGAGCAGGCTTGCAGGAGAATCCCGTCGTGACGATTCCTGCACCACCACCTGACTTCCGTTCCGCCGGCTTTCTGCGCCAGCATGCCGGCTGGATCATGGACTTCTACACCCCCCGGGCTATCGACACCAGCGGCGGCATGTACCACTACTACCTGGACGACGGAACGGTCTTTGACAAGCGCACGCGCCATCTGGTCAATGCCACGCGCTTTGTCATCACGCACTCCATGCTGTTTCAGCTCACCGGTGCGGCGCACTACCAGACGGGTGTGCGTCATGCGGTGGGCTTCTTGCGTGACGCGTTTCTCGATCCTGCCACCGGCGGCTATGCATGGATGATCGACTGGCACGAAGGGCGGGCCACGGTGCTGGACGGCACACGGCATTGCTACGGCATGGCCTTTGTGATGCTGGCCTATGCCCATGCACTGACGTGCGGCGTGGAAGAAGCGCGCGGTTGGCTGACGGCGACCTTTGATCTGGCCGAAAAGCACTTCTGGGAACCCGCAGTGGGTCTCTATGCCGACGAAGCCACTCCCGACTGGACCCTGGCGCCCTACCGCGGCCAGAACGCCAACATGCACGCCTGCGAAGCCATGATCGCCGCCTATGCCGCAACGGGCGAGGCGCGCTACATAGCACGCGCCGAGCTTCTGGCCCACAACATCACCTGCCGCCAGGCGGCGCTGGCCGATGGCCTGGTCTGGGAACACTACCACCCGGACTGGTCCGTGGACTGGGACTACAACCGGCACGACAAATCCAATATCTTCCGACCCTGGGGTTACCAGAGCGGCCATCTGACCGAGTGGGCCAAGCTCTTGCTGCAGTTGGACGCCCATGCACCCGCCGACTGGCATATGCCCCGGGCAATGGCACTCTTTGAGGCCGGCGTCACCAAGGCCTGGGACACTGAGCACGGCGGCCTGCACTACGGTTTTGGCCCTGACGGCAGCATTTGTGACGCAGACAAATACCACTGGGTGCAAGCCGAATCACTGGCTGCAGCGGCCCTGCTCGCCATCCGCACCGGCAATTCAGCCTATTGGGGCTGGTACGACAAACTCTGGGCCTACTGCTGGCAGCATTTTGTGGACCACGAACATGGCGCCTGGTTTCGCATCCTGGACCCTGCCAACCTGAACCACACGCGTGAAAAGAGCCCAGCCGGCAAGGTCGACTACCACACCATTGGCGCCTGCTTCGATATATTGCGTGCCAAGAATTCCACAGCCCCGCAGACATGAACAACAACGCCCCGCTACCCACCTTCATCGCGTTCGGCGAGGCGCTGACGGACATGCTACGCACCGGTGCAGACGCCTGGAAGAGCCTGCCGGGTGGTGCGCCGTGGAATGTGGCCCAGATCATGGCCAGCTTTGGCGTTGCCAGTGCCTTTGGCGGTGCCATCAGCCACGATTGCTTTGGGGATGCACTGTGGCAAGCCAGTGCCAGCACCGGGCTCGACTTGCGCTTCCTGCAACGCCTGCACAAATCACCATTGCTGGCGATGGTGCATGAAACGCAACCGCCCGCCTACTTCTTCGTGGGAGACGACAGCGCCGACTTGCACTTCGATGTGACAGCCCTGCCCCACGGCTGGGAAGCCGCCGTGCGCTGGGCGCACTTTGGCGGTATCAGCCTGGCCCGCCAACCGCTGGCCGAGCGGCTCGTGGCCCTGGCTGAACGCCTGGACAAGCGGGGCGTGGGTATCAGCTACGACCCGAATTTCCGCAATGTGATGGACAACCGCTATGACCCGATCCTGGCACGCATGGTCGCCATTGCCGACCTGATCAAGGTGTCCGAAGAAGATCTCTGTGGTCTGTTTCGCACGCAGGATGCACAGGCCGCCCTTGGGCAGTTGCGCGCCATGCGGCCCACGGCAACGGTCCTCTACACGCGCGGCGCGCAAGGGGCCACGCTGCATGCACAGGGCCAGACGTGGCATGCCACACCGCCCAGCATCACCGTCGTCGACACCATAGGTGCGGGTGACTGCAGCCTCGCCGGCTTTCTCAGCAGCGCCATGCAGCAACCGCACGCAGATTGGGGCACGCATTTGCGCGCCGCGGTGGCCGCAGGCGCCGGGGCTTGTCTGGCGGCCGGGGCGACACCGCCCTCAGCGCAAATGCTCGCGGATCTGATGGAGAAGGTTCACATCGAATCGGCATAGGCCTGTTGGCATCTCACCGCGACGGCTCCGCAGGCTTGGACCGGTAAGCCTTGACAGTGGGATATCCAATGCTCGGTATCTCCTCAAAGTGGGCCTGCAAATACGCATGGATCAGCGGATTGGTTCTCTGCAAGAAGTGATCTTCGCACCCGTCCAAAGACTCTTCCACTACAACCACGAGACGGGGCTGGGCCTGCACCAGGCGCGCGATCTCTTTCTGCTGGAAAGCATCGGAACGTTTTAGCAGCGTGTAGATATCAAACACCGGCGAGCGCTGGCCGAACAGCGCATAGGCGCCGGGCCAGGACGGCGTCGCCAGAAAAGTGCCGCCACGGGGCGCATACTCGGCAACCAAGCGTTTCAATAGCTTGATCTCCGTCGCCTTCTTTTCAGGCACGCGCAGCTGATCACCTGCCACATCCACACCCACGCATTTGTGAACGACCAGGCATTTCCCGGCTGGTTGCAGCGGCGCCATCAAGAGCGCACTGAGCGCCAGCAGACCGGTCGTCAGCATCCACTTGAACCGGGGCGACAGACCCTGCGCCAGCAACAGACAGCCCATCAGCAGCGGAAAGATTGCAAACGACAAATGGGGCACGTCCGCACGGGAGAACGCATAGTGCGCATAGGGAACCGACAGCAGGACCGCGGCCACCAAGGCGGGGGGCAGCGGTCTCTTCTGTACTGCGCGGACAACGGCCCATGCGATCGCCAGCACAGGAAAGGCCAGCAATGCCACAAAGCAGATGCCTGCCAAGACACCATGCACCGCCAGTGGCAGCGGCAAAGCCCACACCGTGGCGCTCCAGGGCCAGGGCACCGGCAAGGGCAGGTTGGTGGCTTTCATTTCAAACAGAAAGTAGACACTTTCCCAAAATGCACGCGCAAAACCATCGACTGCCAGCATCGCTATCCATACCGGTGCAAACCCCAGTGCAATGCCGGCACCCAGCGCGGCCACACGCTGGCCCCATACCCGCAGTGGCGACGGCTGCCCCACCTGGACATAGACCAGGGCGAGCGCACACCCCGCCAAGGCGTAAACGCCATGGTTGCGCCCGACGGTGGCCACGAAGCCGACACCCACGCCAAGCCAGAAGTGCCGCTGCAGCGTTGGCTTCTCCAGCAGACAGGCCAGTAACGCCAGGACAGTCAAGGCCGCGACCACGTCGTAGACTTTGTAGTGCACATACATCCACAACATCAAGACCAGCGTAGCGGCCAATGCAAACAAGTGGTCCGCGCGGCCTAGCGGCTTTCTGGCCTGGCCCAGCAGCAGATGCAAGGCGATGCTCAGGCCCGCCACCTCGCACAGTGCAGACCCCATGCGCAGACTGATGATGCCGTTGTCACCCAGCACACCCATGACAGCCGCCGCCCAGTAGTAGCGGGCTGGGTCATAGGCCAGGAAATCCCGTATCGGCACCTCCCCCGCCAACACCCGTTGCGCCCCGTACCACAGGAATCCCTCGTCCCATAAGTTGAAGTCCGTGTGCCCCTGGAATGCGAATGACAAGGCAACCAGAACCGCTGGCAATATCACAAGGAATAGCGATTTTTTTGGTACTGAAAACATGTACTGATCCGGTAACTGGGATAACCCACAAAACAGCGCAGGCACCATGCGCCCAAGGGACGCTACATATTTAGTAGCGCATTGTGCACATTTCACGAGGGCTAGCGGCACATTTCACTCTGATAAGTCCAAAAATCACATTAAAAACCCCAAATTAGGGTTTTCAGGCAAATCCCGTCACCCCAAAAGCCTGCCTAGTCCCCAGGTGTCGCAACCGCCGGCAGTAATACCGTCACCACCAGCCCGCCCTCGGCATGGTTGTGCAAGCGTATCTCGCCGCCATGGGCCTGGACAATGTTGCGGGCGATGCCCAGACCCAGGCCGGTGCCGGCGCGGTTGCTTTGCTGGCCGTGGCTCAGGCGCACATGGGGCTCGAAGGCCAGGGACATGGAGGCCTGCGCAATGCCGGGGCCAAAGTCGCGCACTTCCACCACAGCCAGATTGCCCTGGACGCCCAGGCGTATCTGCACGCGTTCGCCGTAGAGCACGGCGTTGTCGATCAGGTTGCTGAGGGCGCGCTCCAGGGCCAGGGGTTTACCCATCACACTGAGGGGCTCGGCCACACATTCGATGACGGCGTCGGGGTGGATGGGGCGCGTGGCCAGCCGGGCCAGCAAAGTGTCCAGCCGCACGGGGGTCAGGTTTTCGTGGATGTCGGTGTCCTTGACGCTTTGCAGGGCCGATTTCACCATCACATCCAGGTCGTCCAGGTCTTCGTGGAATTCGGCGCGCAGCGCTTCGTCGTCCAGCAGTTCGGTACGCAATTTGAGCCGCATGATGGGGGTTTTCAGCCCGTGCGAGATGCCCACGAACAGGCGTTCGCGGTCCACCAAATAGCCCTGGATGCGGGCCTGCATCTGGTTGAAGGCGCGGGCCGTGCGCCGCAGTTCGGCGGTGCCGGTTTCGGGCAGGGACTCGGGCGCGCTGTCGCTGCCGAAGGCGTTGGCGGCTGAGGCCAGCCGGTTCAAGGGGCGGATCAGGCCCCGCACCAGCAGCACGGCCAGCAGCAGCACGGTCAGCAGCGTAACCAATTGCAGTGTCACCCGGTCCACGGTCAGCGGGTTGGCATTGTCCAGAAAGTACGGGTCGGGCATGGGGGCTGCCAGGTACAGCCAGCGGCCGGGTTCGAACTCGGCCTGTATCACCAGCACGGGTGCGGGGCGTGGCCGCAAGATCAAAGTAGCCTCCACCCACGACTCGGGCAGGTCGGCCACGGTGCGGCCATCGTCTGAGACCTGCAGTTTGTCGGGCCAGGCGAAGGCCACGGCCGGTGCTGGCACCGCCGCGAGGTTGTGCACCAGGTCGGCACGCACCACATCCACCACCGCAGTGACCAGGGCATTGCCCTGCAAGGGGGTGATGGGCACCTGCGCACGGTTGACGTTGACAAAGAAGCGGGTACCGCCCATGGTGCGCAACTGCTCGATCAAAATGGGGCGGAACTGCGGCGGCAGGTCGCGGAAGAAACGCAGCGCACCTGCCGCGTTCAGCGCCAGGTGCCGCCCTGCCTCCAGCGCTTCGGCCCGCGCGCTTTCGCGCAACTGGCGCGCCCACAGCAAGGTGCCCACCAACTGGGCGCTGACCACACCCACGGCCAGCACCAGCACGATGCGGCCCAGCAGGCTGTCGGGCAGACAGCGGCGCGCCCAGTGCACGATGAGGTCAGGCTTCACCATTGGCGGTCACTTCGGCCGAGAACACGTAGCCACTGCCCCGCACAGTCTTGATCAGCGCGGGCTGTTTGCCATCGTCATTCAGGCGCTGGCGCAGGCGGCTCACCTGCACGTCCAGCGAGCGGTCCAGCGGCCCCAGGTCGCGGCCCCGGGTTTGCTCCATCAGGCGGGCGCGGTCAATGGTTTCACCGGCGTGCTCGACCAGAAAACGCAGCAGGTTGAAGTCCATGCTGGTCAAGACCACGGGTGCGCCCTGGGGGTCGGTCAGCAGGCGCTCGGTCAGGTCCATGGAGAAGCCGGCAAAACGCAGATAACGCGCAGCGCCGCCCTGCCCGCCAATCTGCATGCGCCGGTGGATGGCCTTGATGCGCGCCAGCAGTTCGCGCGGGTTGTAGGGCTTGGCGATGTAGTCGTCCGCGCCCAGCTCCAAGCCCACAATGCGGTCGGTGTCGTCGGCGCTGGCAGTCAGCATGATGATGGGGACCGATGACTGGCGGCGCACCGTTCCGCACAGCGTGAAGCCGTCGGTGTCGGGCAGCATCACGTCCAGGATGACCAGGCTTAAGCCGTCCTTGAAGCGTTCGAACTCGGCCAGGAAGCTGGCGCCGTCGTGCGCCACACGCACCTCGTACTGGTGTTTTTCCAGGTAGGTCTTGAGCAGGTTGCGGGTTTTTTGGTCGTCGTCAACGATCAGCAGGGTGCGGGTCATAGGTGGGTGTTCGAGTGCTCAGTCAATGGTCGGCGTTGGGCGCGCGGATCAGGGCCGCCAGTCGGCGTTGCGTCTCCTGGGCGTCCATGCGCGGGTTACTCAGGTAACGCCACAGGGCCTGGGCGACCGCGTCCTTGGTGGCCTCGTCGGCGGCCATGCGGTGGGCCAGGCTGGGGACGCGGGCGCTGTGCGGGGCGGCAAAGGTGGCCCAGGAGTCAAGGGCGCAAGTATCCAGGCTGCTCACGTCCATGTCACGGCGCACCGGTACCGAACCTTTGATGCGGTTGTAAGCCAGCTGTGCGGGCGCGCCGGCCAGCACCTCGGCCACTTTCTCCTGTGTGGCTTCGCGCTGGCGGGCACTGACCAGCATGGCCAAGGTGTCGATGCTGTAGAGGTGCATGTTCTGCGTGCCGGGCACCGCCACGCAGCCAAAGTCTTTTTCGGCGCTGGCGCCCCAGGCCATCAGTTCGCCCTTGGCCCAGTCGCCCATGATCATCATCGCGGCACCGTCGTTCCACAGTTCGCGGGCGGCATCGGGCCAGGTGCGCTCCACCGGCACGTCGCCGCTGGTGTTGCGCAACCAGCGCAGACGTGTGAGGGCCTGCTCCACACGCGGGCTCATCCAGGCAGAGCTCTTGCGCTGCACCATCAGTTCGCGGTACAGCGCAGGGCCGGCTTCGCCGAGCAAAATCGCTTCAAACACCGTGGCCATCTGCCAGGGCTCGTCACTCCAGGCCAGGGGCTTGATACCCATGCCGGCAAGCCTGCGTGCGGCCACTTCAAACTCTTCCCAGGTCTTGGGCGGGGGCATGCCCAAACGCGCAAACAGGCGGCGGTTGTAGAGCAAGGTGTTGATACGGTGGATGCCTAGGGGCACGGCAATCACGTCGCCCTTGTAGGTCACCAGGTCCATCACAGTGGGGAACAGGCCTTGTGTCCACTTGTTGCGCGTGGCCACGGTGTTGAGCGGCAGCACCAGGCCACCGTCGGCCCAATCGGTAAGCGTGGTGCCTATGAGCTGGGCCACATCGGGCGGATCACGCATGAGCACACGGCTCTTGAGCACTTTGACCGCAGCCATGCCACCACCGCCAGGAATGGCGGCGTCTTTCCA
The DNA here is from genome assembly GCF_059418585.1 of Rhodoferax sp. GW821-FHT07G04. Taxonomy (NCBI): domain Bacteria; kingdom Pseudomonadati; phylum Pseudomonadota; class Betaproteobacteria; order Burkholderiales; family Comamonadaceae; genus Rhodoferax; species Rhodoferax sp. GW821-FHT07G04. The sequence continues at coordinate 198,065 of NZ_JBWKQD010000003.1, read as the reverse complement.
TTGCACACCACTGGCCAGTAAGTGTGCGCTCAATTGGTCCGCCGCTCGGCGTTCGCTGGCCGAGGTCCACCAGTGCAGCACATCCACCGGCAGTGCTTCGGCGTGCGCGGGGTGCACATCCACCATGCCGGGAATGCCGCCCACAAACACCAGCAGGGCCAGCAAGAGCGTGCGCAAACGTGCTTGGAGCATAGCCCGCAACGGCACGGCGTCTTTCATTTTCTTGCGATTTGTAATGTTATCTATCACGGCCTGCCCACGGCGCACACGTCTGGCCTCTTACGTCGCCGCGCAGCGTAAGAAAGCGTAGACAAAAGGGATGCCGCATTTGAAAAATACCCAACGAAATCAATGAGTTAGAAGTGTGACAAGGCAACTACTCATCAAGTTGCCGTTACACGACGCACAGCATAACCTCCGGGCCACTGTTCGGTAAGACCCTTGCTCGGGTCAGCCCCAACAGTTTCATTCAACCCACGATCCGGAGATTCATTTTCATGCTTCATCAACTCGGTTTTTGTGCAGCCGCTGCTGCGCTGCTGTGCAGTGGCCATGCTGCCAGCGCCGGCACCCTCACGATCGAAAGCTGGCGGGTGGACGACAAGGCACAGTGGGAAGAGGTGCTGTTGCCCGCGTTCCAAAAGGCCAACCCCGGCATCACCGTCAAGTTTGCGCCCACCTCGCCCCCGGAATACAACTCGGCCTTGAATGCCCGCCTGTCCGCCGGCAGCGCTGGCGACCTGATCACCTGCCGCCCGTTTGACGTGTCGCTGGATCTGTTCAAAAAGGGGCATCTGGAAACGCTGAACAGCGCACCCGGCATGAAGAGCTTCCCCGCCTCTGCGCAAGTGGCCTGGCAGACCGATGACGGCAAGTCGACCTACTGCATGCCCATGGCCTCTGTCATCCACGGCTTCTTCTACAACAAGAAAATTTTTGCCGAGCTGGGCCTGGGAGTTCCGGCCACCGAAGCAGATTTCTACGCCGCACTGGATAAGATCAAGGCGGCCGGCAAGGTAGCGCCACTGGCGCTGGGTACCGCAGACCAGTGGGAAACCAACCAGATCGTGTTCACCAACATAGGGGCGAACCGTTGGAAGGGTGAAGAAGGCCGCCAAGCCCTGCTCAAGGGCACGAAAAAGTTCACAGACCCCGAGTTCGTGGGCACTTGGGAACAGATGGCCAAGTGGGCGCAATACCTGCCCAAGGGCTACCAGGCACAGACCTATGGCGACTCGCAAAACCTGTTCTCCACCGGCCGTGCGGCCATCTATCCCACGGGCTCCTGGGATATCTCGCATTTTGAGAAAGATGCAGGCCTGGAATTCGGCGCCTTCCGCCCACCCGTGGCCAAGAAGGGCGACACCTGCTACATCTCGGACCACACCGACATGGGCATGGGCATCAACGCCAAGAGCAAGAACAAGGCCGATGCCCAGGTCTTCTTGACCTGGCTGGCCAGCAAGGAGTTTGCCGACCTGTACACCAACAAGAACACCGGCTTCTTCTCGCTCTCCAACCACGTGGTGGATGTGAAAAACCCGGTGGCCAGAGAAATGATCAGCTGGCGCAAGGACTGCAAGAGCACCATCCGCCTGAACGCCCAGATCATGAGCCGCGGCACGCCCAGCATGGAAAACGAGCTGTGGAATGTGGGCTCCCAGGTCATCAACCAGAAGATGAGCCCCACAGCCGCTGCGCAGCAAATCCAGACTGGCTTTGCCAAGTGGTACACGCCGGCCAAGTAAAAAATGAAGCAAGGTTTCTCTTGGCCGGTTCTGGTGTTCATCGCACCCGCCTTGCTGATCTACGCGGTGTTCAGCGCACTGCCGCTGCTGGACACCCTGCGTCTGGGCCTGTACAGCGCGGACGAATTTGGGGTGGTCAGCTTCTCGGGGCTGGCCAACTACAAAACCATCTTGGGCGACCCGCAATGGTCCGCCACGTTCTGGAATGCCATGCTGAACAACCTGAAGTTTTTTGGCATCCACATGCTGGCGCAAAACCCCATGGGCCTGCTGCTGGCGGCGCTGTTGTCGCTGCGCAATGTGCGTTTTGCCGCCACTTACCGCACCGTATTCTTTTTGCCCACCCTGCTCTCGGTGGTGATCATCGGCTTTGTGTGGCAACTGATTTTGTCGCCGCTGTGGGGGGTGTCAGAAGGGTTCCTCCGGGCGCTGGGGCTGCAAGACTGGTTTGAACCCTGGCTGGGGTTGGAATCGTCGGCTCTGATCACGCTGTCGCTGATGTCCGTGTGGCAATACGTCGGCATTCCCATGATGCTGATCTACGCCGCCCTGATTGCGATACCTGACGACATCATCGAAGCGGCCGTGGTGGAAGGCGCATCACCCTGGCGTATTTTTTATGCGATCCGCCTGCCGCTGATTCTGCCCACGCTGGGGCTGGTCACCATCCTGACCTTTGTGGCCAATTTCAACGCGTTTGACCTGATCTACACGGTCAAGGGCGGCCTGGCCGGGCCCAACTACAGCACCGATATTTTGGGCACGCTGTTCTACCGCACCTTCTTTGGTTACCAGTCGCAAGTGGCCAGCGCCACCATGGGGGCCGCTGTGGCAACGCTGATGTTCCTGGTCATCCTGCTGGGCGTGGCCGCCTATTTGCAGGCGGTGCAGCGCCGCCTGCAACGCTACGCGCTGTGAGGACGTGATGACCCTATCCACCATGTCCCCTCGCATGCCGCGTGTGGCACCCAGCCGTGTGTTTGTGCACGTTACGCTGGTTGCCTATTTGATTCTGGCGCTGGCGCCCATCCTGCTGGTGTTCATGAACTCCTTCAAGAGCCGGGACGCCATCTTCAACAACCCGCTGGCCTTGCCCACGGCCGACACCTTTTCGCTGATCGGCTACAGCAAGGTGCTGGCCAACTCCCATGTGCTGAGCTACTTCGGCAACAGCGCCATCGTCACCGTGGCCTCGCTGTTTTTTATCTTGCTGTTTGGCGCCATGGCGGCCTGGGCCTTGTCGGAGTACCACTTTCCCGGCAACCGCTGGCTCAAGCTGTTTTTTGCCTTCGGCATCATGGTGCCGATCCGCCTGGGCACGGTGTCCATCCTGCAGACCATGGTGGGCCTGAACCTGGTCAACACGCTCACGGCGCTGGTGCTGGTCTATGTGGCGCAGGGCCTGCCTCTGGCGATCATGATCTTCTCGGAGTTCATGGGGCAAGTGCCCGGTGAACTGAAGGACGCCGCGCGCTGCGACGGCATTGGTGAATTCCGCATCTTCTTCCAGGTGGTGGTGCCGCTGGTGCGCCCGGCCATTGCCACGGTAGCAGTGTTCACCATGGTGCCGATCTGGAACGACCTGTGGTTTCCGCTGATCCTGGCGCCGTCGGAAAAGACCCAAACCATCACCTTGGGCATTCAGCAGTTTGTGGGCCAGTACGCCACCGACTGGAATGCCGTGTTGGCGTCGCTGTCCATGGCCATCGTGCCCGTGGTGCTGTTGTACGCCCTGTTTTCCCGTCAACTGATTCGCGGCATCACGGCTGGCGCAGTGAAGTAGTAAGCCCAGCATTCTCAAGAGCACCCACAGATCACCCTTATGGCACGCGTCTCCCTGAAAAACGTATCCAAGTCCTACGGCAAGAACCCCATCCTGCACGACATCAGCCTGGACATAGAACACGGCGAACTGGTTGTGCTGGTCGGGCCCAGTGGCTGCGGCAAATCTACGCTGTTGCGCGTGTTGTGCGGCCTGGAAGACATCAGCAGCGGCGAGCTGCGCATTGGCGACGATGTGGTCAACAACCTGCCCCCGGCGCAGCGCGGCATCGCCATGGTGTTCCAAAGCTATGCGCTGTACCCGCATATGAATGTGTACCGCAACATGGCTTTTGGGCTGAAGATCCACGGCGCCAACAAGGCCGAGATCGACCAACGCGTGCGCGACGCCGCCAAGGTCTTGCACATCGACCATTTGCTGGACCGCCTGCCGCGTGAACTCTCGGGCGGGCAGCGCCAGCGCGTGGCCATTGGCCGCGCGATTGTGCGCGAGCCACGCCTGTTTTTGTTCGACGAACCGCTGTCCAACCTGGACGCCGCACTGCGTGCCAAGACACGCATTGAACTGTCGCGCCTGCACCGCGACCTGGGCGCCACCATGGTGTACGTCACCCACGACCAGATCGAGGCCATGACCCTGGGTGACAAGATTGTGGTGTTGCATGAGGGCCGGGTGCAGCAGGCGGGCACGCCGCTCACGCTGTACCAGCAACCGGCGAACCGCTTTGTAGCTACCTTTATCGGCTCACCCACCATCAACCTGATGCCGGCGCGCGTGCTGGAGCTCAGCACGCAGGGCGCACGGGTGCAACTGGGCAATGGCTGCACGGTGCTGGCCACCGTGGACGTGGGGCCGCTGCAGGTGGGCGAATCGGTGGAAGTGGGCCTGCGCCCCGAGCACTGTGAGGTGCTGGCCGCGGGCAGCGCACCCGGCGCAGATGACGCCGCCTTCGACGCCGAAATCACGCTGGTGGAGCACCTGGGTGAGTCCAACCTTCTCTACCTGAAAACCGACGACGGCCAGGAGTTGATCGTGCGCGGCGATGGCAACGCCGCCGTGCGGCTGGGCGACTCGGTGATTGTGCGCGCCGCGCCCGAGGCCTTGTACCTGTTTCGCGCCAACGGCGTGGCTTGCCCGCGCTTGCGCCCCGGAAACATGCGTTCGGCGCGCCATTTCTCAGAAGGAGACGCTATCTGACTGAACCCGCAATCACTTGATGACTCTTGCCCCGCCACCAACGTTTTAATTAATAAGGAAGATATGAAGCTGACCCGCACACCCATCGCCTCTGCAGTCGCACTTGCTCTTATGGGCATCATGGCATCCAGCCAGGCCCAACAAGCTACCACGGCAGCCGCACAAGCCACGCCCGATGCCTCTGCACCGCAGGCCGCTGTTGACAACTCCGCCGGATTGCAAACGGTTGAGGTGCGCGGCATACGTGACACCTTGAAGAAAAACCTGGCCGGCAAGCGCGATGCGCAAAACATTGTCGACACCGTCAATGCAGAAGACCTCGGCAAGTTCCCGGACAAGAATGTTGCCGATTCCCTGCAGCGGGTGCCCGGTATTTCCGTCGACCGCACCTGGGGCGAAGGCCGCGATATCTTCGTGCGCGGCACGGACAAAAGCCTCAACATGACGCAATTGAATGGCCAGTCCGTGGCGTCTGCCTATTGGTGGAAAAACGACTCACAAAGCCGCGGCTTCAACTACGACATCTTGCCGTCGGAGTTGGTGGGTAGCCTGGATGTGTACAAGAGCCCATCGGCCGATCTGGATGAAGGCAGCATTGGTGGCCTGGTCATCGTCAAGACCCGCAAGCCCCTGCAGTTCAAAGCGCCGTTGACGGCACAGTTTTCATTGGAGGGCACCTACAGCGTCTTGCCTGCGAAGACCGATCCGCAGGCTTCCGGCTTGCTGAACTGGAAGAATGCAGAAGACACATTCGGAGTCTTGGTCTCTCTCAGCAAGCAAAAGCGCACCATGCGCCGTGATGGCTTGGAAGACTTTACCGACGCAACCAAGTACACCATTCTGGACCAGAACAATGTAGCCACACCCAATGCCTATGCGTCTTGGGGTGGTGGCTCCGCCATCTTTCGCCAGGACCGCGAAAGAACGACCAGTAACGTGACCATGCAGCTGCGCCCCACCCGCGACAGCGACATATCTTTGAATTACATCAATTCGGATATGAGCATGAACAACAGCAACCAAAACTACCTGTGGCAAGCCGGGGGTTTGGCGGACAGCACCAACACGATCCGCGTGACCAATCCACGGTTCATCACCACCTCAGACGGCACCAAGGCACTGGTCGGTGGAACAGTGGGACCTACCACGGGCGTTTCGTTTGAGCCGATTTTCCGCGAGGCCTATATCAAGTCCAGCGTGCTGGATCTGGAAGGTAATCTGGAAGGCGACGGCTGGAAGGTGCACGGACAAGTCGGCACCACCGCTGCAGAAGGCGGCAGCAAGCATGACCGCAACTTCTGGTTCACCGGCGACACCCGCGCCACCATCAACCTGGCACCCGATACCTATGAGGTGAAGTACCTCGACATGAACCCGCTCGACCCGACCAAGCTGACCTTGCAAAATGCCCGGGACTGGATTCGCAAGATGGAAAGCCAGGAAAACTACGTGCAGGGCGACCTGACGCTGGACCTGAGCGGCTCCTTCATCAAGGACATCAAAGTCGGCCTCAAATACCGCGACAACACGGTGCAAAACCACCGCACCATCGGCACGGTGGGACCGGGCAGCGTGGGCTGGCAGTCGTTCTCTTTGGCTGACCTCTCCACGGGCGCCTCGCCACTCTTGAGCCAAGCAGCCGCAACGCCAGGCTCGCTAACGCAATATGCCTGGGTAGACGATGCCCTGGCCGTCAGCAAAGGCTTTGCCATGTACGACAAGGGTATGGTCTACAACGAAGCCAAAGGCGAGTACTACCGCATCCAGGAAAAGATCACGGCCGCCTATGCCAAGGCCGACTTCGCCGTCGACAAGTGGCGCGGTGATTTTGGTGTGCGCCTGGTGAAGACGGACCAGACGTCTGAAGCCTACCAAGACTTGAATGGCAACGGCAACTACACCATAGGCAGCACCACGCGCAGCTATACCGACGTCTTGCCCAACCTGAATGTGGTCTACGACTTGCGCCGCGATGTCATTGTGCGGGGCGCCATCTCACGCGTCATGGCCCGCAACACCTTCAGCGACTTGAGCGCCAGCACCGAGGTCAGCGGCACCACCAATGCGGCAACAGCCGGCAACCCGCTGCTGAAGCCCTACCATGCAGACCAGGCTGAGCTGGGTGCAGAGTGGTACTTTGCCGATGCGTCGATGCTGTCAGCAACGGTGTTCACCAAGCGCTTGGATACCTTCATCTACACCTCTACCGCGCAAGAAAATGTGGGCGGCGTGATGCGCCCTGTCACGCGCCCCAACAATGCAGACAACGGTGCCGTCATCAACGGCGTGGAACTGCAGTGGCAGCAGGCCTTCGGCAATGGCTTTGGCGGCATCATCAACTACACCTTCACGGACGCCGTGGCTGGCTCTTTGGCAGGTGGGCAGAAATTGAATGTGGTCGGCAATTCCAGAGACCAGATGAACATCAGCGGCTACTACGAGAAGAATGGCTTCAGCGTGCGCCTGTCGTACAACTACCGGTCCAAGTCGTACGGCGGTCTGAATGAAGGCGGGCAGGACGTCAACAGCGCCTATGGCCAGTGGGATGCCACCGCCAACTGGGACATCACGCCGAACCTCAGCTTGTATGCATCGGGCGTGAATCTGACCAATGCCGTGATCCGCACCAACACCACGGATGGATTGCCGGTGGGTGTGTATGAAAACGGTGCGCGGTACAGCGTAGGCCTTCGAGGAAAATTCTGATGTTGAGACACAGCGCGAGCGACAGTTCGCCGCTGTACCGGCAACTGGCACGGGTTGGCCAGCCGCAGTCGCGGCTGGCGGACATCTCCGAGCAGTTGCACCGTCGCGGCTACACGCCCTCTTCGCGCTGGCTGGATCGAAGCATCGCCGTGGCCATGGCAGACGAACAGCTCAGCCTGGGGCTGCCGCCCGGTGCACGGGTGGCCCGGCTGGAGCGCTTGCGCATGGCGAACGATTGCGTGATGGCCTACGAGGTCAGCGTGTTCCCCCAAACGGTGGTGCCAGACCCGATGGCTTTCGAAGGCTCCGCGTACGAGCAGCTGGATCGCATCCACCTGGCCCCGGTACGGGCTTTGCAGCAGATTCGTGCACTCAACGCCCGGCCGCACCTGGCCGAGCAACTCGGTGTGCCGGACCACCAAGCGGTGCTACTCATTACCCGGGTTGGCTACCTCGAGTCAGGTCAGGCCGTTGAATTGACGCACTCGTACTGCCGCAGTGACTACTATGATTTTGTGGCGGAGACTAGGCGGAGTGGGTGAGAAATTCATCTGCAGCAATTCCAGTACCGAAGCAACCCACCAGCCGAGTGAATGGGCTACACAAGCTTCTTGGCACGCAGCAGTCGGGCCAAGCCGCATTGACCAGACTGGCTCAGCACTTCATCGGCTTCTTTGCTGGGTAGCAGCTTTTCGCGTAGGTCGTTCGCAGCTTTTTCCCCATGGGTTTGGCGCACTACAGCCACAACCTGTTCGAACTTGGACACATCGCTCTGACAAGCTACCGGCACAGAGGTGGGGCTAGCCATCGGAGCGTGGTTTTCAGCCTTGGCCTGCAGTGCCAGCAAGCACAGTAAAGACAGCGAGAGGAAATTGCGGTTCATGGAAAGACTCCAGAAGTAATCGAGGAAAGTAGGAAACGTTTCGTGAAAAGAATCCACACAACGATGTGTTCGGTTGGAGAATTATGCGAACCGCACGTATCGCATTGATGTCATGACTGCACGACTTTGTATCGCTTGTATCTCGTGCAGATTCCCGCTATTCGGTGCGTTACACGATCAATAGAACTACCCACTATTTCAATGGAGCAGGACTGGCAAAGTAGGCCTCTGAAAGCCGTTTGAACTGCCCACCATCTGTGTCGATGTTGGTCTGTCCGCCGGCACCGACACTGAAGACCACGGCAGCCCCGCCGATCGCAGTCAAGTCAGTAGGGTGCGTCAGGAAATATTGCATCCGGTTGTCCCTGTATTTCCCTGACGCACCACCCACCGTAGACGAGGGAACACCCATAGGCGTTTGCCACCAAACCAGGGGTAGCCCAATCGTCTTTGCGTACGTGCCAGCCTCAGCAAGGTGGTTGCGGTACGCGTTGTCGTCCCAGTACCAACCCGAGCCGCCGCGGCTGCAATTTTGGCCTTGTACTTCAAAGCATCCCGCATCCCGGTCCAGCGTCTGCACCGCAGTAAAGTCGGCATACTGAGCGCCCAGAACCGTCATATAGGTCGCGACGTCCTGAGCGGACTTGCCGCCCCAAGTGGAAGGCGAAAATCCCAGCAACGCGTTAGGCGCGTACTTGCGCCCAAGCTCTACCAAACATGCCGCGATGCCGACTGCATTGTCCGGCTGATTGGCACACCCACTGCCGCGAGAAACCTGTGCAGGCAATCGGCGTGGATCGTTGCCTGGCGATTGCTGCTGGACATAGCCCCAGAAGTCCGGCTCGAAATTGACCAAGGCCGGTTTGCCATAGATGCTGAGCCGCTGGTACAACAGGCGCACGTTGGCCCAATATTTCTCCATGAAGACCGGGTCATTGATGCCAGAGAGATTGCCGTCCCCATTGGAGGCCATTTGGTAAAACGTGAACATGGGAACAGCGCCCATCTTGTCGGCTTTGGCTGCAGCAACGTTCACATAGGCGCCACTCGGACTGTTCCAGGTTGGCCAGGCGTCGGACCCAACGCCCACGAGATAGGCATCGTTGATATCAGGCTTGAGCCCTTGGGCTTGGACCGAGCTCTCAGAAGAACCGGTACCAAGGCCAACCAAAAGGCGGCTTGGCTTTTGCAACTTGCTCGCCAAGGCGGCGGCCCGTGAAGTCACCGAAACGGGGGTGGATGCCCCAACACTCAGAATACTGTAGTCAGGGCCGAGTTGCACCCATACGTTGCCATACGTCGCAGCGCCGTCTACATTGACGCCCCCAATGAATAGCAGGTTTGATTGCGCATTGAACGTATCCGCGAGGCCTGAAGCCGATGCGCCACCCACACTGACGACCGTGTAAGTGCCAATTTTCGCCTGGACATTGGAGTATTGCGTTGCCCCAACCTGAACGCTGGGGATGGTCAAAACATTTGTTCCTGTAATGAAAGCGTCGATGGCGTGTACTGGAGTCGACAACATCGTCACTGCGAACAACCAACTTGAAAAGCTAAACCCCACCTGCTTCAGCATAAGCCAACCATCCCCTTAAAGAGCGCTGCGTATCAGCACCAATATGCTAGTCCACAGGAACTGCTCGCACGGTGAGCGTTTGCTTTGGATTGTTACAAAATGATGTTGGTGACCGCGAAGCCATGGCTTGGTGGCCTGAGCTATTTGCGCAAGATGCCGGCCGTGGTGCGGCTCCCCGAGAAACGCAATTCTTCTTCAGTCAAGAGCTCCATTTCAACCTCCGCACTGCCCAATCCCAAGATGCCGAGTTTGTTGGCCGCTGCGTAGCTGAGATCCACCACACGCCCCGGATGAAACGGGCCCCGGTCATTGATACGCACAATCACCTCCTCACCGCTGGCCACCCGGCGCACACGCACGTAGCTGGAAATGGGCAGGGTACGGTGCGCTGCGGTAAAGCCCTCTGCTCTGAAACGCTCGCCACTGGCCGTGCGTCGGCCGTTAAACCTTTTCCCGTACCAGGAGGCTAGTCCCCGCTGCTTCCAGGGCTCACTGGCCACCAGAGGCATTTGCGTCTGTTCACCCAGTAGCGCGCTCGCGTCGCTGGCCGCGGGTTCAATGGGTTGGGCCGGAGCTGGCGACACGGCCAGCGGGGCGTAGACCAGGGGCTGCGGCGCAAGGCTCGCTGGCCGCTCTGATGGGGGGTGCACGGGTGTCGCACACCCTATCAGAGCGGCCGCACCCAGCCCGACAAGCACCTTAAAGCACCGATATGTCATTTGGAAAACACGCGTTTTTGGGCCCCCATTTGTTGGATCGGATTATGGACAGATCGCGTTACTGTGCGGGTGCGGGTGCGGGCGCTGGTGCTGGTGATGCCAGGGGTTGGCCTTTCTCCACCACATACACACCCACCAGCTTGGTCGGCGCGGTGCCGTCGTTCTTGGCGTTGTGGACCACGCCGGCGGGTATCACAAAGGCCTCACCCGCCGCAACCTTGCGGGGTGCCTGGCCAGCGATCATCAGCGTGGCCTCGCCTTCCATCACGTAGCTGATTTCGTCGCCGGGGTGCGAGTGCCAACCCGCCGTGGCGCCGGGTGCCACCTCGACCCGTGCGACCACGGCCTCGCGGTTGGGGACCGACACGTCGGCCTTGGTGACCATCACACGGGTCAGGCCCGAGGCTTGGGCGAGGCAGAGCCCAGTAGACAAGGCAAGCAAAGAACCGACGATGACCGATCGAAGCATGGGGTGTTTGTACATAGCGGGCTTTCAAAAAAAGAGTGGGGAATGAGGTGGATAGCTGCCACAGTGTGCGGCCCACCTTTGTTGCCATCAATGCGTAGTTGTACGGATGGTTGCGCCTGGCGTTGTTCAGAGACCAGCGTTTGCCGCAGGCGCACGCCTGCGGTCCAACGCCAATGCCACGCCGCCCAGCAAGACCATGCCAAGGGCCAGCGCAAGGATCAGGCTTTGCATGTCGGCCGGCCCGGCCAGGAGCCCCACCAAGAGCCCGGCAACCGGCTGGCTCAGGTTGTTGAGCAAGACCACCAAGCCGGTGGTCTTGCCCAGGTCGGCAGCGGGTATGACGGTCTGCCGGCGCACGCGGATGTAGACGCTGAACATCTTGTCGAAGCCCACGATGGCCAGGAAGCCCACTGCGTACATCCACAGCGTGCTGCTACACGCCGTGAGCACGGTGCCGGCCCCAATGCAGAGGTACGACACAAGCCCCAAGCTGCGCAGCGCCATGGTCCCGCGCGCCACCCACACCAGAACCACGACCGTGGCAACGGCACCCGCGGTCTGCAGCAGCGCATAGGCCTGGCCCGGTTGCTGCAACAGCCCCGTGACCATGGCCGCCGACGTGGCCAGCGTAACGCCCAGCACCAGATTCACGCCCGACGTCAGAACGATCAACGGAGCCAGGCCCGGCAGGCGCAGCACATGCTGCCACGCCGTGCGGTAGGGCTGCAGCCAATGCATGCCGTGCAAGGCTTGCGCGGAGGCTGGGTCCGCCAAAGGCACGGCACTGCTACGGCGCCACAACTGCATCGCGGCATCGGCCGCCAAAAACAACACCGCCGTGGCAGCCACCACCCACTCCCAGGACCACCAAGCCATGGCCAACGCCGCCAGCATGGGGCCCAGCACCATACCCAGTTGGTCCGCAATCTGGGCATGGGCCAAGACCCTGTCCATGCGGGCATCGCGAAAGACCTGGGGCAGCATGACTTCACGGGCCATCAGGCCTTGGGTGGTCAGCACGCCGCAGACGGCCGACAGCAGCACCAGCCACACCACGCCGCCCGCCAGCGCCGAGGCCACCGCCCCCACTACGCAGACGGCGGCCCGCAGCATCTGGCTGGCACGCAGCAGGCGCAACGGCGCGATGCGGTCACACAGCGCACCACACACCGGGAACGACAGGTAACGCGGCAGCGTCTCCACAAAGAACGCCATGCCCGACCAGGCGGCGCTCTGTGTGGTCTGGAACACGACCAGTGGCACCAGAAACAACAGTATCTGGTCGGCCAACCGGGAGAGGAACAGCGATGCAAAGAAGGCGAGATGGTCTGTGCGCATGGAGCAGCAAGTGCAGCGAGGGTGTCGCGCTGCACCCAAGCACCGCATTGGCACACAGCATAGCTTTTCCCCAACGCGAACCCAGGGTGAAACCAGGTTCTTTTGGGTTACAGCGAGACCGGCCCCTGGGCTCGGAGGGCCATCAACAACCACTAGCTACATTTTTTATAGCTATATCCTATTATTCCACGAGGGCTACAGGCCAGTTTATATCTGATCATTCCGAAATAGCGGCGATAGAACCCAAGATGCGTATACGCACCTAGAACTTGGCATCTGACATCACGGCTATTACCTGCTCCTGCAACGGCAGTCTGGCATCGAGCCCCTGGGTCTTGAGCTGCGCGTACAGCGGATCGACCTGGTAGAAGGGGTTTGCAAAGTTCGGCTCGTGCCGGAGGCTTTGCATGATATGCAGCACTTCGTCGTACAGCTGTGGATGCACATCCTTGAGGTAGACGAAGGCATAGGCATCCGCGTAAGCCTCTTCCATCGACAGTTGTTTCTCCAGCGCCAGGCGCTCGGCGGAGCCTTCAGCCGCAGCGGCCACGCGCTCCCACATTTGCAGCGTCAGCTGCTTGCCACGCATGCGAAGGCAGTGGCCGAACTCATGGGCGGCAACCGTCTCCATGAAGGCTAGTGTTGCCATGGGGTTGCTGGGGAAGCCCATCATCTGCGCCATCTTCGGGTTTTCGCCGTCTGACACCACTATCACGCAATCCACCCCGTCACGCTCCAGAACACCCACCGGCGTGTAGCCAATGCTGGCGGGAGGCGCCTTGGCATACGTCATGTTGAGATCCTTGAACAGTTCGTGCTGGCGAACCGCTTCAATAACGTTGATCCATTGCCCTACGCTCGGGATGCCCTGGGCGAACGCGCATGCCGACCACAACAGCAGCACAAAGCCGCCGACGATTCTTGCCATCTCCTGCTCCTGAATGCGGGAACTGCCATGGTTGCCCGCAGTGTGCGCCAGCGCAGAGAACAGTCCAGGCCTTGTCGCCAGCGTTCTTTGGGCTAAGTGCCTAGGTGAGCTTGCAGAATACTCGCACGCAGACGTTTTATCTTAAGGAAATGGCGTGGTGGATGCCGTTATTTTCCGCGGCATGGGGCCGCCGCGTTGCGCTTGGCGCGCGGAGAAACGCCACTAGCGGATGCCGCCAGCCGGCGGTAGTGGCAGCGTAATGCGCACGACCAATCCACTGGGTTGCGCCGCCAGGGCGGTGGCGTTGCCACCGTGGCGGTGGGCGATCTCGGCGACGATGGCCAGCCCCAGGCCGCAGCCACCCGGCATTTCGCTGGCACGCCAGAAGCGCTCAAACACGCGGGGCAAATCGGCCGGCACCAGGCCAGGGCCGTTGTCTTCCACCTCCAGCACGCAATGGGCCCCCTCGCGCCGCACGCGCACGGTCAGCGTGGCACCCGTGCCCGCGTAATGCAAGGCGTTGTCGATGAGGTTGTTGAGCACCTCACGCAGCAGCAGCTTCTCACCCGCCACCTGCACACTGCCCTCGCCTTCGTAACCCAGGTCAACGCCAGCGGCCAGGGCGCGGGGTGTCCACTCCCGCGCCACTTCGCGGGCGAGTTGGGCCACGTCCAGCGGTTGCAGCGTTACATCCGCCTCGGTGCGCGCCAACGACAGCAACTGGTGCACCAAGTGGGCGCTGCGCAAGGCCCCGGCATGCACCTTGCCCAGCCGCTCCTTGACCGCCACCGGTTCGCTTTCACTCAAGGCCAATTCGGTTTGGCTGACCAGGCCGGCCAACGGCGTGCGCAACTGGTGGGCCGCGTCGTTGACGAAACGCTTTTCCTGGCTGAGGCTGCGGCGCACGGCATCCAGCAATTGGTTGACGGCCAGTGCCAGTGAGTGCACCTCGTGCGGGGCCTGGGCCAGCTCGATCGGCTGCAGGGCCGACAAGGTGGGGCCGGAGCGGTCCCCCAACTGTGCCTCTAGGCGCTTGAGCGGGCGCAGGCCGCGGGCGATGCCCGCGTTGATGATGATGCCCAGCAGCACACCCAATGCAGCCAGCGGCACCAGCATGTCGAACACCAGTTCTCGGGCCACGCGCTCCTGCACGGCCAGGCTCTTGGCTACCTGCACACGCAGGCGCTGCGGCGCATTGGCTTCGCCATACGTGACCTCCAGCACCGCCACACGCACCTTCTTGCCATCCAGGCGGGCGTCATAGGTCAGCGACTCACCGGTCTGGATCGCCAACCCGGGCGGTGGCGGTGGCAACTGGCTATTGCCCAACAAAAAGCTCCCCGGAGGGGATGTCACCAGGTAGCCCATGCGATCGGTCGGATCCTGCTCCAGCACGTCCTGCGCGGCCCGCGGAAAGTCGACCTGCAATCCCGAACCCATGGGTTTGACCTGACGTGCCAGCGCGCGCACCGATTGCTTCAGCGACTGGTTGATGCCGGTGTCGGCATAGCTCAGCGCAATGCGCCAAGCCAACAGCCCTCCCACCGACCACAGCAGCAACTGCGGCAGCAACAGCCACAGCAGCAGCTGGCGTTTCAGCGAAAGCCCTGGCAACAGGGTGCGGCCGCCCGGTTTCATCGCAGGCATCAACCGGTGCTGGATTCCAGCAGATAGCCCAGGCCTCGCACATTGCGTATGCCTAAGCCAGAGTCGGCCAGCTTGCGGCGCAGGCGGTGCACATACACCTCCAGCGCGTTGGAGGCCACGCCGCCCGTGGGTTCGCCGGGCTCACTCTGCCAGGCATTGAGCACGTCCTCGCGGCTGACCACCTGGCCGGCGTTGGCCACCAGCAGCGACAGCAACGACCATTCGCGCTGGGTCAACTCCATCTCGTCATCGCCCAGCCAGGCGCGGTGCTGCACGGCATCCACCCGTAGCTTGCTGGTGCTGGCCCCGCCAATCTCCAGCGAGCCGCCAAAGGCCGGCATGCGCGAACGCCGCAGCATCGCATCCAACCGCGCCTGCAGTTCCACCATGATGAAGGGCTTGGTCAGGTAGTCGTCAGCACCGGCGTTGAGACCCAGCACGCGGTCGTCTACACCGTCACGTGCCGTCAGTATCAGCACCGGCAAGGCCAGCACGCGCTGGCGCAGCCATTGCAGCACGGCCATGCCGTCAAGCTTGGGCAGGCCAAGGTCGAGAATGACGCCGTCAAAGCGCGTGCTCTCCAGCAGTTCGCGGGCCTGCAGGCCGTGCGCGGCGCTGGCCACCGTGTGGCCAGCCTGGGTGAGCTGCGCAGACAGCGCGTCGCGCAGCAGGTCATCGTCTTCGGCAATCAGTATGTGGGCCATGGGTCTCGTAGGGAAATCAACTCATTGAACTCACTGCTTGTAGTAGGACGGCAAGGCCCGCAGGTACTTCGGCAGGTTGGGGTTCTTCATCAAACGCGAGAAAAACTCGGGGTCTTCATTCGTCGTCAAGGCACTCAACCGTGTCTTCTCAAACGGCAGCCCAAAGCGGCAAGCCAGCAAGCGCTTGGCATCGGCCGACGTGACGGTCGCGCCCGTAGGTGCCGGCAGATTGCACTGGGCAAAGTCTTTGGCCAATTGTTCGAGCGTCAGCTTGGCGGCCAACTGGGCCGTGTCGAACTTCAGGCCCTGCTGGATGCGTGCTTTGGTCTCGGCCACGCTCATGGCCGGCAGGCTGGTGCCGGGGCAATTGGGCGTCATCGCCTTGCTGCGCTTGGTCTTGGCAAACACGGCCGTGGTTTCAATGTCGGCGTCGCCGCGCACGGCCTTGAGCACGCCCACATCGCCATACAACGGCTCACCGCGCACAGCGACCAGCTGGATGTTGTCTTCGATGGCGTTGATCAGGTTGCGGTAGGGGTCAGCCTGGCGGTCATCCACCACCAACACATCGGCCAGGTAGCCCTCGGTGATCTGGCCCAGGCGCTGGCTCCAGCCCATGGCATCGGCCGGCTTGCGGGTCACCATCTCCACCAGCTCGCGCTCGCTGAACAGGCCGTGCAACGCGTGCTTGTTGACCAAGTCCGCCACCTTGAGTTCCCCCAGGCTGGACTTGCTGCCCGAAGGCGCCCAGTCCGGCGCCAGGCTGATGGACAGGCCGGCGCGCTTGGCTGCTTCCACGTTGGCGGTCTGGCCGTAGAGCATGAAGTTGGACAGCGGCGACCACACCAACTTGGCGCCCACCGAGGCCATCTCTTTCAACTGTGGCTCGGTCAGCCCCACACCGTGGATGGCGATCAACTCGGGCCCCAAGAGGTTGCTGTCCTTGATGGCGCCAAACTCGGTGGCCATGCGCTGCGACGGCCCTTCGGCCAGGTGCACCACCAGCAGCCCCTTGCTGCGCTCGGCCTGCATGGCGGCCCATTCCTTGGCGCTGCGGCCGATATCTACACGGCTGGCCGCCACGCGTGACTCAACGGCCGAGTTCTCGATATTGCGGACCAGGCACTCCTCTTTGGAATAGGCCAGATTGGTGCGCCCGCCTTGCAGGCTGGTGGTACCGCCGGCCAAGGCCTTGTATTCACCATAGCGGCCGATCTCGGTCGCCAGGTCCAGGTACTGGGGCTGCGCCAGCACCACTTGGGGGTAGGTGATGCGCTTGTTGTAAACATCGTCGTACCAGCGCCACTCATAGCGGTCGCGGTACTTGCGGTTCACCGGGAGCAAGGGGTAGATGGCGTACTCGGGGTGGTTGTGCAGGTCGATGATGCCGGGGTAGATAACGCCCTTGCTGTCGACCACGGGCGCATCTTTGGCGCCATCGGGCAAGGCCTCGCCAGCGCGGGCAACGGCCATGATCTTGCCGCCGGCCAGCCACACACGGGCATTGGGCAGCACATCCCCTGCATCATTCATCGTCACCACCTTGCCAACCAGCACCAAACCCATTTCGGGGTTCCAGCGTGTCTGTGCGCTAAGCGTTACAGAGACTGCTGCGAGTGCTACGAAATGTGTCAAATGCCGCAGAACGCGCAACATGGGGACCTGGAACATGGGCCGTGAAACGGTGGCAAAGCTTGGCATGGCGTGGGACACCTTCTGATCAGAAATAAGGGGATGCTGCGCATCATAGCGCCGGGTGCAAACACCACCTTTCCGCCCCCGCCCTACCGCCACGTGCAGCGCTTGAAATGCGGCCGCAAAGACCTTGGTCCGCGCCGGTTTCAGGCCTTTCAGTCTGTTACATGTGCAACGGACTTTCGAACAACTTTGCGCAATCTCGCATGGAAGAATCGCCGCACAAAACGCGGTAGGCATGCCTATCACACGGCAGCACAGCCACCCAGGGTCGACACCAAACAACGACAGGAAGCCATGCATATGTTGGGCATTTCACGCACTACCGCAAGCCGCAAATTCGTTGCCGGCGGCCCTTTGCAGTACACCGCCACCAGTGGCTGGTTCAAACGCGAAGCGTCCATCATGGGGACTTCCATCCGCGTGGAGTTGTGGAGCGACAACCGCGCCGACGGCGAGGCCGCCATCGACGCCGTCATGGAGGAAATGCACCGCATAGACCGCACCATGAGCCCGCACAAGGCCGACTCGGAACTCTCGCGCATCAACCGCCATGCGGGCCAAGAGGCCGTGCCGCTGAGCGAGGAGATGTTCCACCTGCTGAGCCGCGCGGAACACTTCGCGCATATCTCCGAGGGTGCGTTCGACATCAGCTATGCCGCGGTCGGCCGGCTCTACGACTACCGCCAGCGCACCCGTCCCACGGCCACCGAACTGGCCCAGGCGCGTGCCGCGGTCGGCTGGCGCAACGTGGTGCTGGACGCGGCCGCACGTACTGTGCGCTTTGCCCGCCCCGGCATGTGCATTGACCTGGGCGGCTTTGCCAAAGGCCACGCCGTGGACAACGCGGCCAAGCTGCTGCACCGCTGTGGCATTGCCCACGCCAACATCTCAGCCGGTGGCGACAGCCGCGTCATGGGCGACCGCCGCGGGCGCCCATGGACCATAGGCATTTGCGACCCGCGCCAGCCCGGTGAGGTGGTGGCTCTGTTGCCACTGGAGGACACATCCATCTCCACGTCGGGCGACTACGAACGCTACTTCGACGAGGCGGATGGCACACGCTTTCACCACCTGATAGACCCCGCCACCGGTGACTCCCCGCGCGGCGTGCGCAGCGTGACCGTCTTGGGCGAAGACGGGCTCAGCACCGAAGCCTTCTCCAAGTGCGTCTTTGTGCTGGGCGTGGAGAAAGGCCTGCGCCTGATCGAAGCCCAGCACACCCTCGACGCAGTGGTCGTCGACGCAGCCGGCGCACTGCACTACTCCCGCGGCCTGCTGGCACCTGACCGGCAGACGACACGGCAATAGCCCGCACGCCGCCCCCACAACCTCCACACGAGACCCCCACCATGACTATGCGAGTGACCCTCTGCGTATGGGCGACGTCGGCCCTATGCGCCGCAGCCATCACCGCTTGCGGCAACGGAAGCTCTGACGAGACCAAGACCGTGACCGTGTCGGGCGACGCCCCCATCGCCTATGCCAAGCGCTCCAACACCATCAGCGCCAACCCGACCAATGCCGCGCCCACGGCACCCGGCGGTGACATCCTGATACGCGAGAAGTCTTCGGTCAGCGCCACCGAATACAACATCACAGCAGGCTACACGCAGGGCACAGGCGACGCGTCCAACCCCGATGTGTCGTATGACGGCAAGAAGATCGTGTTCTCGATGCGCTGCCCCACGACCAACACCGGCACCATCAATGGCCAGCCCGCCTGCACCGGCCGCTGGAACATCTGGGAATACGACATGAGCGCCGGCAGCCTGACCAATGGCACGCTGCGCCGCATCACCAGCTCCAAAGACTCGGACGATGTGGACCCAACCTACCTGCCTGCGGGCCGCGGCTTTGTGTTCACGTCCAACCGCCAGACCAAGTCCAGCGTCAACCAGGCCGTGGGCCAGACCTATTTCGCGCTGGATGAATACGAACGCGAGCGGGTGTTCAACCTGCACACCATGGATGCCAATGGCCAGGCCATCACGCAGATTTCGGTGAACCAAAGCCACGACCGCAGCCCCACGGTGCGCCCCAATGGCGACATCATGTTCTCGCGCTGGGACCATGTGGCCGGACGCAACCACTTCAAGATCTTCCGCGCCCGGCCCGATGGCACGGATCTGTTTGTGCTGTACGGCGCACACAGCCCCGGCAACAGCTTCCTGCACCCGCGCGACATGGACCCCAAGGGCAAGTACAAGGGCTTTCTGACCTCGGACCTGATGCCCCTGTCGCGCACCGATGAGGGCGGTGGCCTGGTCATGGTGGACGCCGCCAACTACTCGGAGAAGGACACACCCGCCAACGCTACCGCACCCGCCCAGGGCGGCCAAAAGCAGATGACGCTGCAAGAACTGAACATCGAAGGCGGGGCCTCACTGTATGGCCGCGTCACCACGCCCTACCCGTTGTGGGATGGCACCGATCGCGTGCTGCTGGGCTTCACGCCTTGCGAGGTCACCCGCAAGGGCGTCGTGGTGTCCTGCGCCACCTTGACCCCCGAAGAGTTGGCCCGCGTCAGCGACGAGAACCGCTCGATGGCCGAAGCCAACGCCGACGAAATCCAAAACAATGTGCGGCCCACCTACGCCATCTACATGTTTGACCCCGCCAAGCAGACCTTTCTGATCGTGGCCGCCCCCCCACCCGGGTTCATGTACACCCACCCGGTTGCGCTGCAGGCACGCGCCGAACCCAATGCCACGCCCGCCACGGCACTGGACAGCACACTGGCTGCGCAGAATCTGGGCCTGCTGGAGGTGCGCAGCGTCTACGACACCGACGGGCTGGGCCGCATGGGTGACGAGGTGCTGACTGCGGCCGACCTGCCGGCCGGTTGCAGCACCGCCATCGCAAAGACCACACCGACCGATCCGCTAGACACCCGCAACCGGGTGGCCGACATCGTGCGCATGAAGGACCCGGCCGACGCCGCCTATGGCTGTGCACCGGCCCGTTTTGTCCGCGCCGTGCGCGCCGTGGCGCCGCCCGAGGGCATGACCGGCACACGCAGCGCCATTGGAGAAACCGAGTTCGAGATGCAGCAGATCCTGGGCTATGCGCCAATAGAGCCCGATGGCTCCTTCAAGCTGCAGGTGCCAGCCGACACACCCATCGCACTGGCGGTGATCGACACGCAAGGCCGCGCCTTCCAGACCCACACCAACTGGATACAGGTGCGCCCCGGCGAGCGCCGCACCTGCGACGGCTGCCACAGCCCGCGCCGTGGAGGTGCGCTCAATTCCGGCGCCGTGGTCAACACCATCTCCAGCGCTGTGCTACCCAGCATGGCCGGCGCCCACCTGTCGGGTGAGACCATGGCCAGCACCCGCACCCGGCTGGACCCCAGCGCGCTGCAACTGGTGCGCGACATGGTGTATGCCGATGTGTGGGCCGACACCAGCAAACCCGGTGTCATCGGCCGCGGCGCGCTGGCCCTGCGCTACACCGGCAATGCATCGGCCGGCGACGACTTGGCTACGCTGGTTCCCACCAATGGCATCATCAACTACCCCGAGCACATACAGCCGCTGTGGACACGCAACCGCGGTGCCAATACCTGCGTGGGCTGCCACAGCGACCCGGTCAAACTGGACCTGACCGCTACGCAGGCCGCAACCGGGCGCATCAGCTCCTACGACGAGCTGATGATCGGCGACCCCGTCATCGACCCCGCCACCGGCCAGCCCAAGACCCGCGTTGACGATGGCGTGGTCATCGTAGAGCGCGGGCCGGCCTTGGTGGACACGGCCGCCAGCGAAGGCGAGGCCCTGGGCCTGGCCCGCAAGAGCCGCCTGGCGGAAATTCTGTTCGGCCAGAACCTGTTCTCTGACAGCGCGGCCCGCACGGCCCACCCCAACCCACCGACCACCGCACCCAACCACGCCGCGATGCTGAACAAGGCGGAGAAACGCCTGCTGGCGGAATGGATAGACCTGGGCGGCAAGTACTACAACGACCCGTTCAACAGCGGTGCCAGCATGGTGCAGGCCAAGGGCCTGAGCCAGGGTGCCTTCGCCAGCGATGTGCTGCCCGTCTTGCGCAGCACCTGCGCGGCCGGTTGCCACCAGCCGGTGGGCAGCAGCAACAAGGCCAAGACCCAAGGTGCCACCTCGTTCCGCAACAACCGCTTTGTGCTGACGGGTGATGCCAGCGGCGACTACAACGTGACGCTGACCATGGTGTCCAACACCTGCAACGTGGGCGCCAATGCGCTGCTCAAGCGCCCTTCCAGCGCCCCCCACCCCGTGGTGCTGCCCGTGGGCAACGCCAACTACAACAAGATTTCCAACTGGATTGCCACCGGCTGCTAAACCCATGATTCCACATCGCTATCTGCAATCCCTGGCAGCCGTGGCCACCACCCTCGCACTGTGCGGCTGCGGTGGAGGCGGCTCGGACGTGCTGGGCAACCCGCCCAGCATCAGCAACCCGGCCATGGTCGCAGGGCAGTCTTTGTCGTTCGCCTATTTCCAGCGCTGCATCAATCCGATCTTCCTGGCGCAATTGCCGGTGCAAGGCGGCGGCGCGGGCACCAACACCTGCTCGGCATCGGGTTGCCATGAAACGAAGACAGGCACCGGCGGCGCATTGCGCCTGTTCCCCAATGCGCCCACCGTGGACCTCAGCGATCCAGCCAATACACCGGCCGTCATTCGCACCAGCGACATGTACAAAAACTTTTACTCGGCCCAGGCGGCCGTGGTCATTGGTTCTATCTCGCAAAGCCGTCTGCTGGCCAAGCCGTTGTTGCTGGGCGTGCTGCACGGTGGTGGCCTCATCTTCTTGAGTGAAAACGATCCCAATGCCAAGCTCATCCAGTACTGGATCAGCCGCCCCGTGCCACAAGGCCAGGACGAGTTCAGCACGGCCAACTACAGCATGTTCACACCGGCCGACCCCAAGACCGGCGCATGCAATACCCAATGAGGCGCAGCAAACCCATGAGCATCCGCGTCGCCATTGCCCTGACCCTCGGGGCCCTCACCTTGCTTTGTGCGCCGCTGGCCAGCGCGGTAGAGCCGGTGCAGATCACCGACCCCTATATCGAGCTGCACACCGGCCCTGGACGGGGTTTCCCCATCTTCTTTGTGGCGCCGCGCTCTCAATGGATTGGCATCGAGCTGCGCCACACCGACTGGTACAAGGTGCGCACCGAAGACGGCAAGGTCGGTTGGGTCACGCGCCAGCAATTGGAGAGCACGCTGACCGACGCCGGTGACAAGAAGACCTTCCGCGATATGCTGCTGGACGACTACCTGAGCCGCCGTGTGCAAATGGGCGCGGCCTGGGGGCAGTTCAAGTCCGAGCCCATGCTCAAGCTATGGACCAGCTACCGCTTCTCCGAGACGCTGAGTGCCGAAGGCACGCTGGGCCAAGTGCAGGGCGTTTTCTCCGGCACCGACTTTTGGCACATCAATGTGCTCAGCGAGCCCTGGTCGGACCAGCGCATCTCTCCTTTCTTCAGCATAGGCCTGGGTAAGTTCAAGAACATTCCCAACCCCAGCCTGGTGGGCGCCGCGCAGACCGATGCGCAACTGGCCAATGCCAGCCTGGGCGTGCGCTACTACCTGACCGACCGCTTTGTGCTGCGTGGTGACTACACGTTCTATACCGCCTTTGTCGCCGACACACGCTCGCTCGAATACCGCGCCGTCACTGCCGGCATCTCCTTTTTCTTCTGAGGTCACCACCATGCTCACACCACTCCTGCGCACGCTTGTTCTGGCCGCGGCCACCACTCTGACCACCCTTGCTGCCTGCGCGGCAGACCCGGCGCCCACGACCACGACTACGACCACACCCTCCACCGAGCAGGTCATCGTGCCCGGTGTCAGCCGCCGCGACATCAAGCTGCCGCGCTTCCCCTCCAATGACTTCGAAGCGGGCGCCTTCGTCGGCACCTACTCCACGCAAAATTTCGGCTCCAGCACCGTGGCGGGCCTGCGCCTGGGCTACCACATCACCGAAGACTTTTTTGCCGAAGGCGTCTTTGCCCAGACCCAGGTCAGCGATGCCAACTACCGGCAGATCCTGCCCGGCGGCGTATTTGCCACCGAGAAAGAAAACCTCAGCTACTACAACCTCTCAGTGGGCTACAACGTGCTGCCTGGTGAGGTGTTCTGGGGCAGCAAGCGCGCCTGGCCCTTCTCGCTGTATGTGATCGGCGGTGTGGGCAGCACCTCGTTCAACCAGCAGCGCCGTGCCACCTTCAACTTCGGCTCGGGCATGCGGGTCTTCTTCACCGACAACATCTCCATGCAGATTGACGCGCGGGACCACATCTTCTCGCTGGATGTGCTGGGCAAGAACCAGACCACGCAAAACCTGGAATTGACGCTGGGCCTCACCGCCTCCTTTTGATTTGAGTGCTGCCCCTTTTCTCCATGAACCCAAGCCCTTCCCTTTTCAACCAGCAGCGGCGACGCGACTTTGCGCTGCGCTGTGCGGCATCCTTGGCTCTGCCATTGCTTGCCCGTGGCCCCGCATCCGCCGCCGTTGCACCGTCGGCGGCAGCGCCCGACTTCACACTGCGCACCATAGGCGGCCCCAATCTGCGCCTGCAGGAGCAGCGGGGGCAGGTGGTGCTGGTCAACTTCTGGGCCACTTGGTGTGGGCCCTGCCGCCAGGAAATGCCGCAATTGAACAAGCTCTACGACCGCTACCGCGCGGCGGGCTTTGTGCTCCTAGGCATCAATGTGGACGACAACAGCCAGCATGCCGGCGACGTGGCACAAAAAATGGGCCTGCGTTTTCCGGTACTGCTGGACAGCGACAAGGCCGTCAGCCGCTTGTACGACCTCAGCACCATGCCCACCACGGTGCTGATAGACCGCGACGGCCGCGTGCGCCATGTGCACAACGGCTACCTCGCGGGTTATGAAGACCTGTACGACAAAGAAATCCGAGGCCTTCTGAAATGACAAAGACACCCCTGACCCGCAGCGCCCTGCTGCTGTGCGCCGCCCTGCAAACCGGTTGTGCAATGCAGCCCTGGGTCAAGCCCTATGAACGCGAACACCTGGCTGACCCCATCATGCAGTTCACCCGTGAAAGCCTGTCCGAGAAGCATTTCGAGCACGTGCGCGATGTCCGCGAAGGCGCACGCGGCGCCACCGGCGTGCAAGGAGGTGGCTGTGGCTGCAACTGACGCACGCATGACCGCCCCCATAACCGCACGTTCTCGGGCCAACCGTTGGAACTGGATTCGCCACGCTGCGACCCTGCTCAGCGGCGTGCTGGCCGCCAGCGGCGCACGCGCGGTCGACCTGCCCGAGGACACGGCCGAAGCGCTCTACCACTCCTACAACGGCGGCGGCGTCAATGCCTCTGGCCCCGCCCTGCTGGTGCGCAAGCAGTTGATGGACAAGGTCTCGCTGACGGCCAGCTACTACATGGACTCGGTCAGCAATGCATCCATCGACGTGGTCACTACGGCCAGCCCCTACAGTGAAAGCCGCACCGAATATGCGCTGGGCGCCGAGTATGTGTACCGCGATTCCAAGATTTCGCTGACCACATCCACCAGCCGCGAATCCGACTACACGGCTAACCGCGTAGGCCTGGACATCACGCAAGAGACCTTTGGCGGCATGACCTCGGTCAGCCTGGGCTTTACGCGGGGCAATGACACGATTGGCAAGCATGCGTCGCCCGAGTTTGCCGATGTAGCAGCCCACTGGCAGTACCGCTTGGGTGTTACGCAGATCCTGTCGCCCAAGTGGGTCATGAGTGCCAACACCGAGGTGCTGGCCGACGACGGCTTTCTGGGCAGCCCCTACCGCGTGGCCCGCGTGTTTGGCGCCACCGTGGCCGAGCGCACACCGCGCACGCGCTCGGCCCGTGCCATCAAATTCCGCATCATTGGCGACCTAGGCGCGCGCGATGCCGTGCATGCCGACTACCGCTACTTCTGGGACAACTGGGACATCAAGGCCCACACCGCCGAAGTGGGCTACAGCCGCTACTTTGGCGACCAGTGGTTGGCCGACACCTCACTGCGCTTCTACCGCCAGGACCATGCCTTGTTCTACAGCGACAACGCCACGGCTGAAACCACCTACATCTCGCGCAACCGGCAGCTCAGCAGCTTCAGCAGCGTGGGTCTGGGTGCAAAAGTGGCCTACAAGCTGCACACCGTGCCCGGCAAATACGCACTCAAGCTCCATGGCGCCTATGAGTACACCAGCTACAAGTTCAGCGACTTCACCGACCTGCGCACCGGTGAGGCCTATGCCACCCAGGCCAACCTGTTTCAGGTCTACCTGAGCGCCACTTTCTGAGACGCACCGCACTGCCATGAATCCACTCCACCGCACACTCATCTACACAGGCTTGGCCTGCCTCTGCGGACTCGGCTCCGCCTGGGCCGCTGACGCGCCCACGGCCCCGACGACGGCCACCGCACCCACCACCGAGTCCGCCGTGCTGGACACCCGCATCCAAGACATCAAGAGCGATGTCGTCAAGCTCAACCGCGACCTGCTGGTGCTGGAGGAGGAACTGCTGTTCCCCGCCAACACCCAGGTGGCGCTGTTTGTGTCCATGGACGTGGGCAAGATGTTTGAGCTGGATTCGGTACAGATCAAGATCGACGACAAGCTGGTGGCCAGCTACCTCTACACCCCACTGGAGGTGCAGGCCCTGCACCGCGGCGGCGTGCAGCGCATTTACGTGGGCAATCTGCGGACCGGCCCACACGAGCTGGTGGCTTTTTTCACCGGAGGTGGGCCGCATGCCCGTGACTACAAGCGTGGCGCCACCGTGAAGTTTGAAAAAGACACCCAGGCCAAGTACGCCGAGCTGCGCATCAAGGACTCCAGTGCCAAGCTGCAGCCCGAATTCGACATCAAATTTTGGCAATGAACCCCGATGCAATGGATGTCTGATTCTTCTTGCCGCACAGGCTTCTCGGTGCGGCCGCTGGCTGCCGCGCTAGGGGTCATGCTGGGCTTGCTATGCGCCGGTAGCACACTGCACGCGCAGCCTGCGGGTGAGGTCAAGGACCCGCATTACGGCGACACGCTGTTCCAATATTTTCAGGACCACTATTTCACAGCGGCCACCACGCTGATGGTGTCCCAGCACTTTGACCGCGTGTCACACCACCGCGAAGAGGCCGAGGTCTTGCGCGGCGGCATCCTGCTGTCCTACGGCCTGCACCGCGAGGCCGGCGACATCTTTGCCCGCCTGATCGACATGGGTGCAACACCGCCCACGCGCGACCGGGCCTGGTTCTTCCTGGCCAAGATCCGCTACCAGCGCGGCTACCTGGCCGAGGCGCAGGTGGCCATGGACCAGATAGGCAGCGCACTGGCGCCCGAGCTCAAGGAGGAGCGCACGCTGCTACAGGCCAACCTGCAGATGGCACGGGGCGAATACAGTGCCGCGGCCACCACGTTGGCTGCCGTGGACAGCAAGGCCCCCAGCGCGCGCTACCTGCGCTACAACCTGGGTGTGGCGCTGATCAAGGCTAGCCAGACTGAGCGCGGCACAGCGGTGCTGGACGAGCTGGGTCGCGCCCCGGCCGAAGACGAGGAATACCGCGGACTGCGTGACCGCACCAACCTGGCCCTGGGCTTCGCGGCCATGGCCGACAACCAGCCCCAGGCCGCGCGCAACTACCTGGAGCGTGTGCGCCTCAAGAGCCTGCAGGCCAACAAGGCATTGCTGGGTCTGGGCTGGGCTGCCGCTTCAATGAAGGAGCCTGAGCTGGCCCTGGTGCCCTGGATGGAGCTGACCGAGCGCGACGTGCAAGATTCGGCCGTGCTGGAGGCCCATATCGCCGTTCCCTATGCCTATGCGGAACTGGGCGCCTACGGCCAGTCCGCCCGCGGCTACGAGCAGGCCGTGGCCACATTCACCCGCGAGTACGGTGCGCTGGACGAGTCCATTGCCGCCCTGAATACCGGCAAGCTGGTGGCGGCGCTGGTGGACAGCAACCCCGGCGATGAAATGGGCTGGTTCTGGGGCGTGCGCGAACTACCCGATATGCCCCACGCCGCCCACTTGGCCCATGTGCTGGCTCAGCACGATTTCCAGGAAGCGCTGAAGAACTACCGCGACCTGATTTTTCTGACCAAGAACCTCAACGAGTGGCGTGAGAAGCTCAGCGTGTTTGACGACATGCTGGCCAACCGCCGTAAGGCCTTCGCCGAACGCCTGCCCCAGGTGCGTGCCCGTGCCGACGCCGTCGGCATTGCCCCGCTGCGCGAACGCCACGCGGCGGCGGCCCAGTTGGTTGCGGCCGGTGTTGAGGCAGCGGATGGCATGGCCTTTGCCGATGCCAAAGAGGTGGATCTGCTGGCACGGCTGGCCAATGTGCAGTCGCTGCTGAAGGCCACCGCCGACCAGGCGGATAGCGGCAATGCCCGCGAGCGTGCGCGCCTGGCGTCGGGCGCCCTGGCTTGGCAATTGGCGCAGCAATACCCGGAACGGGTTTGGCGCTCGCGGCAGCAACTGCAATCCGTGTCCGACGAACTGGCTACGGCGCAGCGGCTGGATGCCGCCCTGGCACAGGCACAGCAAGACGAGCCCGCACGCTTCGCACGGTTTGACAAGCGCATAGCCGCCGTCAGCCCGGTATTGGACGCCTTGATGCCCCGTCTGGCAGCACTGACCCATGAGCAGCAACAGGCCGTGCAAGGCATTGCTATTGCCGCACTGACACGCCAGCAGGAGCGCCTGGGCGCGTACTCCACACAAGCCCGCTTTGCGCTGGCCCAGCTCTATGACCGTGGCACCGAACATGCCGCCGACCGCTCCGCCTCAAGCAAGGAGGCAGACCATGCAAAACAGCCATAAGCTCACGCTACTGACACTCTGCCTGCTCAGCGCCTGCGCCAGCAAGCAGCGCGGCACGCCCGACAACGAACCCACCCTCAAGACACTGGCCGGCCGCACGGTCACAGTGGAACGAGACGCCGGCGTGGCCGCCAACCCCGCGCAAGCCATCGCGGCCTACCGTGGCTTCTTGGCGGTGGCACCCAAGGCCCCGCAACGCGAAGAGGCCATGCGACGCATTGGCGATCTGGAGATGGACAGCGCCGACCAGCACAGCGAAGACGCACCGTCCGGCGGCGCACCCGATTACAAGACCGCAATCGCACGCTACCAGGATGTCCTCAAGGCCTACCCCAACAGTCCCGGCAACGACCGCGTGCTGTACCAGCTGGCCCGCGCCCAGGAGCAAGGCGGTGATCTGGACAGTGCTTTGAAGACACTGGACCGCCTGGTCAAGGATTACCCCGCCACCACGCACGGCGACGAGGCTCAATTCCGCCGCGGCGAACTGCTGTTCACCGCCCGCAACTACGCACAGGCCGAAAAGGCCTACGCCACCGTACTGGCCAGCGGTGCGGCGGGCCGCTACCACGACCGCGCGCTGTACATGCAGGGCTGGTCGCAGTTCAAGCAGGGTCGACTGGAAGAAGCCATACAGTCTTTCTTCGGCGTGCTGGACCACAAGCTCACCAACAGCGGCGATGGCGATCTGGACGCCATAGCAGGCCTGACCCGCGCCGACCGTGAGCTGGTCGAAGACACCTTCCGCGTCACCAGCCTGAGCCTGACCAATCTCAAAGGAGCGGAATCGATCGCACCCTATATCAACTCGCCCGAACGCCAGGGCTATGCCTTTCGCGTCTATGCGCAACTGGGTGAGCTATACCTCAAGCAGGAGCGGGTCAAGGACGCCGCCGACACCTTTGCGCTGTTCGCCCGCAACAGCCCGCTGGACGCGCAGGCCCCCATCTTCCAGGCTCGCGTGATTGGCATCTACGAGCGCAATGGCTTTGCCAACCTGGCGCTGGACGCCAAGCGGGAGTACGTGGCCCGCTACGGCAGCAACAGCGCTCTGCGCAGCAGCAACCCCGAGGGCTGGCAAAAGGCCCAGCCCCTGGTGCAGACCCATATGGTCGAGCTGGCGCGCCACTACCATGCCAACGCACAAAAGAGCAAGCGCCCTGCCGACTACCAGGAGGCTGCGCGCTGGTACCGCGACTACCTGGCGGCCTTCCCCAAGGACCCGCAAGCCGCGCACAACAACTTCCTGCTGGCCGAACTCTTGTTTGAAGACGGCCAGTATGCGCAAGCCACCACTGAGTACGATAAGACGGCCTACGACTATCCGGCACATGCGGCCAGCGCCGATGCCGGCTACGCCAGCCTGCTCAGCTACGCGCAGCAACTGAAGAAAGTCAATCCGAGCGAACGGCCGGCCTTGCAGCAGGCCAGCGTGGCCAGTGCGCTGCGCTTCGCCAAGGCCTTTGGCAGCGACACCCGCGCCGCGCCGGTGCTGGCCGATGCAGCCGAAACACTGCTGGCACTCAAAGACTTCAAGCAGGCCGCGGCCGTGGCGCAGCAGATACTGGAGCGGCAACCCGCCGCACCCGATGCCCAACGCCGCATCGCCTGGAGCGTGCTGGCCGATACGCGCTTTGACGCCGCCAACTTTGCCAGCGCCGAGCAGGCCTACGACCAGGTGCTCAAGCTCACGCCCGACAAGGCAGCCGGGCGCGACGCCTTGGTCGAGCGCCATGCCGCGGCCATTTACAAGCAGGGGGAGCAGGCCCGCACCGCAGGCGAAACGCGTGCGGCCGTCGGCCACTTCGAGCGGGTCGCTGGCGTGGCACCCCAATCCACAGTGCAGGCTGCGGCCCAGTACGACGCGGCTGCATCGCACATCGCGCTCAAGGACTGGGATGCTGCCGCGCGCAGCCTGGAAGACTTCCGCAAACGCTACCCCAAGCATCCGCTGCAGGCCGAGGTGGGCGGCAAGCTGGCCGTGGTCTACGTGGAGAAGGGCCAATGGGCCAACGCCGCCACCGAGTTCGAAGGCCTGGCAGCAACCAACAAGGACCCCGCCATTGCCAAGGACGCGCTGTGGCAGGCGGCCGAGTTCTACGAGAAAGCCGGTGCACGCCCCGCCGCCGCCAAGGCCTATGAGCGCTACCTGGCCCAGAACCCGCAGCCGCTGGAGCCCGCCCTGGAAACCCGCGCACGGCTGGCCCGCCTGGCCCGCGAAGACCACAACCCAGCCCGCGCGCTGGCGTTGCAAAAGGACATCTTCCAGGCCGAGCAGACCGGTGGCACGGCACGCACCGACCGCACGCGCTACCTGGGCGCCGCAGCCGCGCTGGCTTTGGCCGAACCGGCGGCCGATGCCTACCGCAAAGTGGCCTTGACCGAGCCACTGCAAAAGCAGCTCAAGCTGAAGAAGGCCAAGATGGAAGAGGCGCTGAAAGCCTATGCCGTGGCCACCGACATGGGCGTGGCCGATGTGACGACCGAGGCCAGCTACCGCATCGCCACCGTCTACCGCGACTTTGGCAAGGCCCTGCTGGCCTCCGAGCGGCCCAAGAAGCTCAACAAGGCCGAGCGCGAACAGTACAACGTGCTGCTGGAAGAGCAGGCTTTCCCGTTTGAAGAAAAGGCGACCGAGATCCACACACTGAATGCCCAGCGTGCGGCCAGTGGAATCTACGACCAATGGGTCAAGAGCAGCTTTGAAGCCCTGCGCGAATTGCGCCCGGTGCGCTATGGCAAAACCGAGCGCCTGGATGGCAAGGGTGCCGAGCAGGCCGCCTCGCTGAACCAGTTGGGCGTCAACCAGCGCCAGGCCGGCCAGTTTGACAAGGCACGGCAGGCCTATGAGAAGGCGATTGCGCTGGATGCCAATTACACGCCCGCCATCCTCAATCTGGGCATCTTGCAAGACCTCTACCTGGGGGACAGCAAGCAGGCGCTGGCGCTGTATGAGCGCTACCTGTCGCTGACACCAGCGGGTGATGCCACCGTCGCCAAGTGGGTGGCCGATTTGAAGAACCGCAAGGAGAAGGCATGAACACCACCCAAGCTCGAACCGCCATGGGCATTGCGGCCGTGGCCACCGCGCTGGCCTTGCCCGCGCTGGCGCAAGACCGTGCAGAGATCGACCGCACCCGCATCACCGGCAACCGTGAGCTGCCCAAGGTGCTGTACATCGTGCCCTGGAAGAAACCACTGCCTGGCGATCTGTCGGGCCGTCCCCTGGTCAGCGTGCTGGACGAAGCGCTAGCACCACTGGACCGCGACGTGGTGCGCCGCGAGCTGCGCTATGACGCGCTGACCAAGGCCAAGACGACCGACACCGCGCAGCCCACCGCCACCGCTGCACCACCTGCCAAGTAGCGATAACCCACCCAGACTTCACCCCCTGATTTTTTACCGGAGACCACCACCATGAACGCCCTCAACACAGCCATCAAGTTTTTCCAGGATTGCGGTCTGTTTATTTACCCCAGCGTGCTGATCATGGCCCTGGGTGTGGCCATTGCGATCGAGCGCTATGTGTTCCTGAGCCGGGCCCGCAGCCAGAACCGCTCCGTCTGGGCCAAGACTTTGCCCATGCTGCAACAGGGCCTATTCAAAGAGGTGCGTGTGTTGACAGCCGGCTCGGACTCAGCCGTGGGCAAGATCGTCAACTACGGCCTGACCCGCATGCAAAGCCCTGGTCGCCGCGAAGACTATGACGCAGCGATGGAAGAAGGCATGATGGAAATCGTGCCCCGCCTGGAGAAGCGCACGCACTACATCGCCACCTTTGCCAACGTCATTACGCTGGTGGGACTTTTGGGCACCATCATCGGGCTGATCAAGGGCTTTACCGCCGTGGCCCAGGTCAACCCGGCGGAAAAGGCCGAGCTACTGTCGGCCAGTATTTCCATCGCCATGAACAACACGGCCTTCGCGCTGATGGTGGCCATTCCCTTCCTGCTGATCCACGCCTTCCTGCAGGCCCAGACCAGCGAGATCGTGGATGGGCTGGAGGCGGCCAAGATGAGCTTCCTGAACCTGGTGCAGCGCCTCCATGCCGAGCAGACGACCGGCGGTGGCGCGGTCGCCAAGGCGCACTGACACGGGCACGGCCATGAGAAACCGACGCCTTCGTAAAACCGCGGCGCATCTGGAGATCACCGCCTTCATCAATCTGATCGTGGTGTTGGTACCTTTTCTGCTATCGACCGCGGTGTTCACCCGCCTGTCCGTCATCGATTTGACGCTGCCGGCCAAGAACTCCGGCGCACTGGAGCAGGTCAAGGCGGACAACCTGCAATTGGAAGTGGTTGTGCGGGCCGACGCGCTGGAGGTCGGCGACCGCCTGGGCGGGCTGATTGAACGCATTGCAGCCACGCCCACCGGGCCGGATGTGAAAGCCCTGTCGCGCCTGGTGCAGCAGCTCAAGACCCGCTTCCCCGACAAGGCGGATGCCACCATCCTGGCCGAGCCCAACACGCCCTACGACACCCTGGTCCAGGTCATGGACGTCGTGCGCGCGGGCCATATGGCACAGGGCGACAAGGTGGTGCGGTCCGAATTGTTTCCCAATATCTCCATCGGGGATGCGCCAACACGCAACCCCTGAGTTGGACACAGCATGAAACTCACTCCCCTACAAAGGCGCGCCGAACGGCGCGGCCGCAACCAGAACATGGTGGACATGAACCTGGTCTCGCTGATCGATGTGTTCACGATCCTGATCTTCTTCCTGCTCAGCAACGCCGGTGGTGTGGAGACGCTGCCGCACTCCAAGGCCGTGCTGTTGCCCGAGTCCGTGTCCGAGACTGCTCCACGCGACACGGTGGTGGTCACCGTCAGCGGTGCCGACATCCTGGTTGATGGCCGCAGAGTGGCCTCGAGCGTAGATGTGTTGGCCCAGGGCGACGACCTGATAGCCCCGCTGAAAGCCGAGCTGGACCTGTTGCAAAACAGCCGCCAGGTTGTGCGCGCAGACAACGCGGCGCTGGCCCAGCGCCTGACCATCATGGGTGACAAGGAGATTCCCTACCGCCTGCTACGCCGCATCATGGTGACCAGCGCACAGGCCAACTTCAGCGATGTGTCCTTCGCCGTACGGCAGAGGCTGGAATCATGAGCGCCGCGCTGGCCGTTTCCTTCCGCAAGCCCATCTTGCCTTGGGCGGGCTCGCCGGAAGACGATCTGCGCTTTGCGCGCGTGCGCAATGGGGTGCTCATTGCCAGCACGCTCGTGTGCCTGGTCGTCTTGCTGATGCCGGTGGTCGTGCCCGACCGCAGCCAGGCCCCCGATCTGCCGCCGCGGTTGGCGACGATGATGCTGGAGAATGCCAAGCCACTGCCCGCCATGCCGGCGGCCAAACTGGTGCCCAAGCCCGAGCAGCCTCAAGCCGTGTCGCGCAACCCGGAGCCCGCCCGCAAGGTAGCGCAGAACAAGGAGGCGCCCGTGCCCGAGGCCCGCGTACCCGTGCCCAACAAATCCCCCGGTGAGGCCGATGCTGCGCGCCGCAAGGCAGCGGGCGTAGGCCTCTTGGCCATGTCCAAGGATCTGGCCGAGCTGCACGGCGCACCGCTGGCCGTGCAATTGGCGCCGGTCAAGCAAGGCCCCGGGGTGGGCACGGGCACCGGTGTGGGCGTGGGTGCGGGCACCGCCCCGGGCTTGCCCACGCGCGCGCTGATCACATCCAACGCCACCAGCGGCAGCGGCGGCATCAACACGGCCGGCTACAGCAACAACTCCGGTGGCGGCGGCCTGGCCGGTCGCTCCACCACGCTGGTCGAAGGCGCGGTGGGCGGGGGCGGCGGAGGTGGCCCCGGTGGGGGTGGCGCACGTGGCCGGGGCGACGGCACCGGCAGCGGCTTTGGCAGCGCTGGCAGTGTGGGTGGAAAGCTGGCGCAGGGCGGCAGCGGCAAGGCCTCGCGTTCCATTGAAGAAATCAAGCTGGTCTTTGAGCGCAACAAGGGTGCCATCTACGCCATCTACAACCGGGCGCTGCGCGACGAGCCCGGCCTGCAGGGCAAGGTGGTGCTGGAGCTGAAGATTGCGCCGGCGGGCAATGTGACGGAATGCCGCATCGTCTCCAGCGAGTTGAAGACACCAGAACTGGAGGCCAAGCTGCTGGCCCGTGTACGGCAGTTTGACTTTTCTGCCAAGGACGTGGACCAGATGGTCGTGACCTGGCCGGTGGACTTTTTGCCGTCCTGAGGGTTTACCCAGGCACAGGCGCGCTTTTGCGGCGACCCAAGCCTCGTTTTAGGGGCCTGTCTCGGTATTTTCCGGCCATTTTCGCGGGGCTTGGCCATCCCTGCGGCGCTGTCGTGCGATAGTATCGGCCGCAATTGCCCGAACTACCGGTACCGAACATGACGACAACAAGACCCTGGCTTTACCTCTGCGTGGCTGCCAGCCTGCTGCTGGGAGGCAGCAGCGCCTTTGCTGCGGCCTATAAGTGCACCAATCCCGGTGGGGGCATTTCCTACTCGGATACGCCCTGCCCCAACACGGCCAGCAAGGGCGAAAAATTGCTGGGCCGCGGTGCGGGGACCAACCCGCTCAACGACGCGGAGAAGGCGGAGTTCAAGGCGGTGATGCTGGCCAACTGCAAGGCGCCACGCAATGTCTGCGAGTGCGTGGCCGACACGATGGCCGACTCTCTGACGTATGAAGAAGTGATGCAGGCCACCCGCAAAAAGAACCAGGATTCGGCTGAGATCCAGGCCAAGACCCAGAAGGCCGTGGCGCAGTGCCGTACGAAGATGTCCAGTCCATGAAACCCAATTTGTATGCCGCGCTGGGCGTCTCCAACGAGGCGAGCCTGGAGGAGATTGCTGCAGCCGTCGACCAAAAAATGGCCGCTGCCAAAGACAACAACGAAAGGGTCTACCTGCGGCATGCCAAGGAGGTATTGGGTTCCCCAATCAGCCGCGCGGCATACGACACCAAATTGCGCCAGGAAAGGCACGGCACTGTCGTTCGAGCGGATGCAGCCGATGAGGACGCAGAGCCATCCGGCGTGATGAGCATGCTGGCAAAGCCGCGGGGCTTGGTGTTGGCCGCCGCCATTCTCGTGTTGGCTGGCTTCTGGTACCAGCAGCACCATGCCAAGAAAGTGCCGGCTGAGGCAGCGCGACAGCTTGTCACGCCAACGCCCACGATTGCTGCCGCACCGGTGCTTGCCCCGGTACCCGGCACCATGCCGGTCGCCACGGTTCAACAACCCACCAATGAACTGTCCCCTGAGGCGGTGTATGCAGCTGTGGCGCCCAGCGTCGTGGTGATTGAAGCCGCCGACATGTATGGCCGCGTATTCGCCACCGGCAGCGGAGTCATCACAGCCTCGCAACAGGTGGTCACGAACTGCCACGTCGTCCAGCAGGCGGTGCAGATACGGGTTCGATTGGGGGGCACTGAATATTCGGCCAGCAGCAGCACGTCCGACACCTACCTCGACCTGTGCATGCTGCAAGTCGCCAATCTGCCGGGCAATGGCGTTGCGCGCGGCTCCGCCAGCAACCTGCTGCGGGTTGGGCAGACCGTATATGCCGTCGGTGCGCCCCAGGGCCTGGACAGAACGCTGAGCCAGGGCTTGATATCGGCCCTGCGCACGATGCCCAATGGCACGGTCATACAGACCTCGGCCGCCATTTCACCCGGTTCATCGGGCGGTGGTTTATTCGATAGCCGCGGTCGCTTGATAGGCATTACCACCTTCCAGGCCAAGGCGGGGCAAAACCTCAATTTCGCTGTGCCGGTGGACTGGCTGGACACCATGCGCACCCGTTAAACCCGCCCATTCGGTGCGGGCTCGGCCCTTTTTTTTTTGCCCTCTTTTTGTCTACTGTGCTGCACAAACACCTGCCCATCGATACGCCCACCGAACACCCGCAGCCAAACCGCCGCCACGCCCTGCTAGCAGGCCTGAGCCTGGCGGCCTTGCATCCCTTGCATGCCACCGCCGCATCCGAGGCTTGGCCGCGCGCCAGTGCCGTGCCCGGCGGTGTGGCACGCTTGAACCTGGGCCCGGCCGCCACGCGACCCAGCGCCTATCTGGACGACGTACCCCTGCTGGTGCTGGGTGACGCCCGGCAGTGGACCGCATTGGTCGGTATCGGGCTGTCGGCCACACCCGGCCCTGCCAGCATTGCGGTGCAGACGGAAACGGGTAGCCGCCGCACCGTGGACTTCCACGTGGCGCCCAAAGACTACCCGGTACAGAAGCTCAAGGTCGCTGCCAGCAAGGTGGATTTGTCCGATGCGGACGAGGCACGCTTCGAGCGCGAACGCACGCACATGGCCAAGGTGCTGGCGACCTTCAGCGAGCCTCTGCCCCCATCTGCGCAACTGCGCATGGCCGTGCCCGTGCCGGGCCGGCGCTCCAGCTCCTTCGGCCTACGTCGCGTGTTCAACGGCCAAGCCCGCAGCCCCCACAGCGGCATGGACATCGCGGCCGCATCGGGCACCCCGGTACTGGCACCGCTGCCGGGGCGTGTCATCGACACCGGCGACTACTTCTTTGGCGGCAATACGGCGGTTCTGGACCACGGTGGTGGCTTGTTGACCATGGTGGGCCATTTGAGCGCCATCCACGTCAATGTGGGCGATATGGTGAAGACTGGTGAGCGCATCGCATCGGTAGGCGCTACGGGGCGCGTGACTGGCCCGCATCTGCACTGGGCCATTGTGCTGAACCGCAAGATGGTGGACCCCGCTTTGTTCTTGGCGGCTTGAGGTCGGTCAGGGACCGACTCAGCAATGCGTCGGTAGATTTGCTTGCACCTTAAACCCAGTATTTCCGCATCAACTCCACCGACCACGATGGCTGGCGCACCGGGCCACGTGGCAGAAACTCCGCCAGAACCGGCTTGATGTCGATAACAGGCGTGCGCCGCGAACAATCTTGTCGTCGGTCACGCGGTCAAACAAGTAGATGATTCCACATGGGAGAACTCGCTGAGGCCGGCCAAAGCCGTGCTGTCAAAGGCAGACGTCAGCGTGATCACGGAGCGGTGCGCGCCCCAGGCATCGTCTTCCACAGCCGTGCGGGACGACTTCACAAATCCAATGGGTTCGATGGTAAACATGGCCACAGTATGCCGTCAGTCAGCACGCCTACTTGCCTGTGCCGGTCTTGGGCCCACGCCCCTTGCCCGCTAGCGCCGCCGGCACCGTGATGCTGAAGCGCTTGGCCATGGCAGCGTACTCACCAGAGTCGATCAGCTTGCCCAGGCCCGTATTGAAGGCTTGGCGCAGCTCTTCGTGCTCGGCATCCTTGGCAAATGCGAAGTAGCCCACCTCTTTGCCGATCATCGGCGACACAACGGTGAACTGGTCGTACTTGCCCAGCGCCGCCATACCGGCCGTGGTGTTGCGCTCGTTGGCCACAAAGAAGTCCATGCGGTTGTTCAGCAGCATCGTCAGGCCACTCTCCACCGTGTTCGCGTTGGTCACACCCAGATTGGTGCGCTCCTGATCGAAGGGACTGCCATAGACCCAGCCCAAGACGGCGACCAGGCGTTTGCCCTTCAGTGATTCGTAGCTGCCGTCCCAACTTTCCTTGGAGCCGGCCAGCTTGTAGAACACCATGTTGTCTTGGTAGAAGGGCTGATCGGCGAAGGCAAAGCGCGCCTCCCGTGCCGGTGTCTTATACGGTCCCACCAGCACATCGGCACTGCCATTGGCCACCATCTCCTGCGCCCGAGCCCAAGGGTAGATGCCGAACTTCAGCGACAGGCCCTGTTGCTGGGCAATGGTGCGCGCCAGTTCCGCACCCAGGCCCATGAACTCGCCGGTCTCCGTTTGCTCGTAAATGCGGGCAAAGGTGGTGCCTACGACGAGAAACTCCTTGGCCTGGGCCGCACACGCCGCCACGGCACACAGCGTGCCGAGCACCCAGCGCCGCAAAGTCAAACAACGAGTGAGCATGTGCAGAGTTATAGCCCAATGCGGTTCAGTTGAAAACATCAAATTTGGTAGCACCATAGGCATATTCGACGAGGGCTACTCGCTACTTTCGTTGAAAACTTCCACGAGGCACGATTAAAAAACCTAATACGGGTATCTTTGTTCTTATAGACACCCTGGCTCTATAGGAGTGGTTGCATCTTGTAACCAAATTTAGCGTTGGCGCAACCCAATTTCACCTGTCTATGGGAGGCGCGAATCTAGACTGCCGCTTACATTTTGCGCGCGTGGCGCGATTCACCGCAACACCGTCACGCACTCCTCGCTCACAACCAAAACGATTTGCATGCGATCTTCACATTCAGGCAGCCAAGCACTACCCATTTTCGCCGACTGCCGCTCCAAGGTGCAGGCCTGTAGGGGTCGGCCATGACGCCCCCGAGGCCCACCGCATGGCGGCTGCTGTGCGACCCCTGCGTGCACATCCTGCTCTTGGTGCTGGCCTTGGTCGGCTACAAGCTCTTCGCGCTGGAAATGGTGTCGCGCACCTACATCGGCTGCCAGTGGTGCCTGTCCACCAAAGCGGTGTCGCACGAGTCAGAGTTGGTGCTGGTGCTGTTGGCCATCCACCTGCTGTCCTGCGTTGCGCTCTGGCGGCCCCTGCGGGTGTTGCTGCGGCTGGTGTTGATCACATGCCTGCTCATCACCGCCGCCGATTTGCTGGTGACCCATGAGCTGTGGACCCGCCTGACGCTGTCCGAGATGTTGGAGTTTTCCGGGGAGCTGGGAGCCGTCTCGGGCTTTTTGCGGCAGTTGCTACCCAATGTCTGGGTCATGGTGGCAGTAGCGGTGGCAGGTGCCATGGTGCTTGTGGTCTTGGCGCGCTACCTGCTGGACAAGCGCCCCTCGTTGCCACCGCTGCTTTTATACCTGCTGGTGCCCGTCGGTCTGGTGGGTTGCGAGTTGGTGGAAACCAAGGAATACCACGACGCGTTTTTGCAAAACTCACTGCAAGTGTTTTTCAGCCGGCAGACCAAAGACACACCCTACTCCAAGGAATTTGCCAAGACCTTGACCGCCACGCTGCCCCCGGAGCTCCCCCATTGCGGCAAGGGCAGGCACGCCCGCAACGACGTGATTCTGCTGGTGTTCGAGTCGCTGTCCATGTACCACAGCGCCCTGTTTTCCGGCATCAAAGACTGGATGCCCGAGTTCGACAAAGTCAGCAGAACAGGGGTGCGTTTCTCCAACTTCTATGCCAATGGTGTGACCTCGGAGCAAGGCCTGGTCGCCCTGTTGACCGGAGAGCCTCCCATAGCGAAGGGCAAAGATGCCAAAACCCTGTTTGAGCAATTCCGCAACCCGGCCGATGCGGTGCCACGCATGCTGCACACCCGGGGATACGACACGGTCTTTCTGACCACCGGCAATCTGGGCTTTGTCGGCAAGGGCAAATGGCTCAAGGACATTGGCTTTGATGTCGTCGAGGGCCATGAGGCGCCTGCCTACAAGGGCCTGAAGCGCTACCAGTTCGACGCCGCGTCCGACGACGCTCTGTACGCCAGCGCCCTGTCGCATCTTCAGGCGCACAAGACGACGCCCACCTTCATGACGCTGGAAACCGTGACCACACATTTGCCCAATGTAGATCCCGAGACCGGTGCCCACTCCCAGGAGCTCACCTACCGGTATGCCGACCGCCAACTGGGTCGATTTGTGCGCGACCTCAAAGCCACCGGCTTCTTCGAGCACGGCACGTTGATCATCACCGCCGACCACCGGGCCATGGTCCCCATGAGCGCACAGGAGCAAGCGCTGTACGGTGACCGTGCCTATGTCCGCATTCCGATGACCATCCTGGGCGAAGGCTTGGTGGAGCGTGAAGAGACTGCGGCCTTCTCGCAGACAGACCTGCTGCCCTCGTTGCGCGAGGCCACGGGCTCAGGCTCGCAGTGCGCGGGGGCTAACCAGGGCGTCTTTCTGCCCACGGTATCGCATCCACCCCGATGCATCTACACCAACCGCAGCTATGACCTGAACCGCGTGTTTGTGCATTGCGGCGCACAGGACTTCACCATTGCCTTGAATGGCGACCAAACCGCGTTTGTCGACGCACCTGCATCGGCGGCACCCGACCTGCTGAACGAACTGCACCGTTTGCGGCTGGGCAAGGGCTTTCACTAGGGCCAGGCTAGAGCCAGGTTGCGGCGGCAACTTTACAGCCCGCAGCACCTGATTGACAATCTCCACGACCGCCATACGCCGCAAGCCCTCTCGCAAAACGCTATACGGGGCGCTTGCCTACTGGCGCGGAGCCCACTCATGACTGACAACACCTCGGCCCCATCGCGCCTGCGCGCCGTGCGGACTTGTGGATACGCCCTCGCGCTGGCGGCCCTCTGCCTGCTGGCCGCAATGCCTCAGCTCGCGGCCGCGCAAACCACCGAACTCACGTGCTACAGCGACGTCTTCGCGCCCTATGTGGTGCAAGACAGCAATGGCAATAGCGGTATCGGGGCCGATGCGGACAAGATCAGCGGCATCGACACCGATGCAATTGCCGAGGCGGGCAAACGGGTCGGCATCCACGTGGTGTTCAAAGTGCTGCCCTGGGTGCGGCTGGAGAAAGAAATCGAAAAAGGCGCCCAGAGCTCGGTGGACTGCGC
This sequence comes from Rhodoferax sp. GW821-FHT07G04, assembly GCF_059418585.1. Taxonomy (NCBI): domain Bacteria; kingdom Pseudomonadati; phylum Pseudomonadota; class Betaproteobacteria; order Burkholderiales; family Comamonadaceae; genus Rhodoferax; species Rhodoferax sp. GW821-FHT07G04. The sequence continues at coordinate 157,300 of NZ_JBWKQD010000003.1, read as the reverse complement.
CTTTGCCTACACGCTGACCGACGCGCGCAAACTGACGATGGACTTCACCACCGTGCCCATCAAGCTGTCGGTGCTGAGCATCTACGCACGCAAGGACGCCTTTCCACACTTCAATGGCTTGGACGACTTCAAGGGCAAGACCCTGGGCATACGCCGCGGCTTCAAGCTGCCGCCGGCTCTGCAAGCGATGGTGGCCAAAGGTGACATCCACATTGAAGAGGTAGACCAGGACCCGCAAAACTTCCAGAAACTCAAACGCGGCCGCATCGATGGTGTGCTGTCCAACCAGGACGTGGCCATGACCCTGCTCAAGCAGACGGCCAGCGAAGACGCCATCGTCGAGCTCAGCCCGCCGGTACAGACCATTGCCACCTATGTCGTCTTCAACAAGGCCAAGAATTTGTCGGCCTTGGTGCCCCGGTTGGACAAGGGCATTGCCGACATCTATGCCGACGGCAGCTACAAGCGCATCAAGGCCAAGTACCTGTAAAGGCCTGCGACCTTCTGCTAAGGCTTGAGCCGCTCGTCCAGCATCGCCAGGATGCGGTCCAGTGCCTGGCGCGTGGGGTGGCCGGCCTCGTCCACCAGGTCCGTAGTCACCGCCGAGTGGGCAATGGCCGGTATGCCGTGCGGGTTGCCCCGGCTGGAATCGATCTCTATGGCCTCGAAGCCCGTGCCCAGCTCACGGCGCAGCGTGTCGAAGCGCGCGGCGGGACACAGCGGGTCGCCCGTGAAGCGCAGGCCCAACACACCGCAGCCCTCTTCGCGCACACGGCGCTTGACCACCGCCAGGTCTTGGGGCGACAGATGCAGTGCAGCCCGGTGCGATGCACTCACCGGTGCAGGCAATGAGGGCTGGCACAGCACCGGTGCCATGACCGGGGCATCCACCATCAGCGACAGCGCGAAATTGCCGGTGATGCACATGCCTATGGCCCCCACGCCGGGCCCGCCACATTGCTGGTGCGCCAGGCGACACAGCGCCCGCAACCCGTCCGTGATCGGACTGGAGGCATGCTTGGCCAACAGCGAGAACTCGCGCCGTATGCAGGCCACAGCCAGTTGCTGCCCCATGTAGTGCAGCGAGATCGCCTGGCCCGGCGTGCCAAACAACAGCGGCAGGTAGACGGTGAAGCCCTGGTCGGCCACACGCCGCGCGAAGGCAGCCACCTGGGGCGTGATGCCGGGTATCTCGTGCAGGATGACCACGCCCGGCCCTTGCCCGCGGCGGTAGACGCTGCGGTCCGCACCATCGTGCGAGAACGAAAAAGATTCGAAACCTGCCAACTCCATGTGTACCCCCTGAGCATCCATGGTAGCGGCTCGGCAAAATCCGCCTTGCTCCGACTCGACAACACTACAAATTACATAGCGCCATATGTAGATATTACGAGGGCTATTGGTACTTTTTACCAACGAATGCCGTGAGCAGGGTCTCAACAAACCTGTTATGGGTATATTTGATCTCCCACTGCAGGTTTGGCTCCCGCAGTGGGCTCATGCCATTTCAGCGCTGCGCCACACCCAACTCGGCGCGGGGTTTCCAGTCGCCATCCGCCGCCACGGTTTTGGCCGCGCCTACGAACAGGCGCTCGGCTGGCAGCTTGCGGCTGGCCAGGTAGTCCTTGACGACCACACCGCGTTGCAGGGCCAGTTCGCGCATGCTGTCTTCACTGGCGGGGATGCTGGTCAACAGCAGGGCCTCCATCTGCGCGTCGGGTATGTCCTTGGCCAGGCCGACCAGGTTGCGTGGCTTGGTGATGTCGGCGCGGCGGTATACGTCTTTCAACAACTGGGCGTATTCCGCTTCAGTCAGCGCGGTAGTGGCGGCTGCGTCCTGGCCGGTGACGACGGCGCGACGGCGCTTCTCGCCCAGCATCAGGGCCTTGAGGCGTTCGCGCTTGTAGGCTTCGCGCTCGGCGTCCAGGCTGGCGGTGCCGACTACGGTCACGTTCAGCGTGGGGCGCGTGGCCATGGCCTTGGCAATCTGGTCCAGGCCTTGCATGGCCGCGGGCGATAGCACGCTGCTGCCGGGGGCAAAGGCCACGGCGCTGGGCTCCTCATGGCTTGCCCCCCCACCGCCCATGGCGTGGGCCAGCAGGCTGAAGGGCGAGGTCAGCGCCTTACCGATCAGGTTGGTCACCACCTTCCAGGCCAGGGACCCAAAGCTGAACTGCGGGTCGTTCAGCGAACCGCTGATGGGCAGGTCGATGTCGATGACGCCATTGCTGTCTGCCAGCAGTGCCACGGCCAGCTTCACGGGCAGGCTGTTGGGTGCACCCTTGACCTCGTCGCCAAAAGTCAGCTGGTTGAGTACCAGTTTGTTGCTGGCCGTCAGTTGGCCATCGGGCTGCACGGTGTAGGTCACGTCCATGCTGAGCTTGCCGCGTTCGATGCCATAGCCCGCGTATTTGACCGAGTAGGCGGTCAGCGGCGGCAGGTCCAGATCGCGCACCTTGCCCTTGATGTCCAAGGCCAGCGGCTGGGCCAGGGGGTTGATCTTGCCGGTCACTTCCAGCGACGCCGTGCCCTCGGCGCGGCCGCGCAGCTCCAGATCCGCGAGTTGTACGGCCCCGTCTTTGGCTTGGGAGCTGAAGCGGCCCAGTGTGCCCTGTAGCTCGCTGAGGTCGGCTGAATAGTTGGGGCGTATGAAACGGTCGGAGAACAAGACCTTGCCATGGACCAAGCGCATCCCGCCCATGCTGACCACCGGGGCGGGCGATGCCGCTGCGGCTGCGGGCACGGTCGGGGTGGCGCTGGCCGGCGCGGTAGCGGCCACTGGGACCTGCGCACCACCGGTCTGCTCCGGCTGCTTGGCCCTGACCACGTCTTGCAGGTTGACGCGCCCATTGGGGTTGACGATGACGCGGGCGAAGAAATCCGACAGCGTGGCTTCGCCCACCTGGAAACGGCTGGCCGCACCGGGAGCCATGGAGAGCGCGATGCCGGGCATATTCAGCGCCTTCCAACTTAGTAGTTCCTCTGTCACCCCCAGATCGGGCGCGTCGGCCGGGGCACTGCCGGCGGCGGGTGTGCCCACGACGGAGTTGGCGCGGAAGTCCTCCAACGCAGCATCGCCTTGCACCTGCACCTCGGGGCCTGCAGCGGTGGCGCTGTAACGCACCTGGCCCTTGAAGCTGGCGTCGGCCCGCAGCACGGCGATGTTGAGCTGGTCGGCCAGGTAAGGGGCCACGGCGTGCAACGGCAGGTCCACCGCTTCTAGCGTGCCCTGTATGCCCACGGGTGCCCACGTCACTGTGCCGCGGTAATTCAGTGTGCCGGGCTCGGTGCGGCCCGATTTGACGCGGGCCGACAGCGTCAGCGGTGCGGGCTTGCTGCCATCCAGCGCCGCGCCCTTCAATTGCAGCTTCAGGGCAGCAAGCTCCAGCCGCGCCGGACGGCCCAGGCTGCGATCGTCCAGCTTGATGCTGCCGTCATCAACCGTGAGTTCGGCCAGGCTCAGTTGCCAGGGATTTGCGACCGGGTTGCCGGTTGCGGGTTTGGCGACGGAAGCGGTTAGTGCAGGGGTGGAAACGGGCGCCGAGGCCGATACAACAGGGGCGCCATCTGCGCTGGCCGCCTTGACCGGTTCGGGTGCAGTCACCGCAGTGTTGCCTGCGGCACCGGTTGCCTTCAGCCAGCGTAGCGGCATCCACTGCCCCTGCGCATCGCGGTGCAGCATGGCGCTGGGGCCGCGCAGGGCGATCTTGGCGATAGCGCCGGTGCGGGCGCTCAAGTCCAATTGCGCATCGCTGATCTCCAGCAGCTTGAAGCGGGGCATCTCGGCGGCCGCGCGCTCGGCGCTGGTGGGCCCGGCCGCGCCAGGCACCACGGGTGCAGAGGCCGCATCCTTGCCCGCAGACTTGAGCGCGAAATCGCGCACGGCCAGGCGCGGCACCGCCAGTTGCAACGTGTCGCTACCCTGCTGCTTGCCAGCCGCCCAGCTGGCATCCAACTCGGCATCCAGCAGGCCTTGCACAGCGGGCTGCAGGAACTGCGCCATATAGGGTGCTGCCAGACCCAGCTCGGTATCGCCCAGACTGATGTGCAGCTTGGCCAAGGCTTGGTCGCCCTCCCCCTTGAAGGCCAGGCGCGCCGTCTTGCCACCCTTGAACGGGACCGTGGCCGAGCCCTCTGCGCGGGCTGCGGTGGACGCCAGTGGCCATTGCAGCGCATGGGCCTGCAGCTCCAGATCGGCCAGCGCCAGCCGCGCCGGTTGTGGCGTGCTGTCGTCTGCCCATTGCAGAGCGCCGCCGTGCAATGCCAGGCGGTCCACAGCCACCGCCCAGCCGGGCTCCGGCGCCGACGGTGTTTTAGCATTCTTGGCCTTAGCCCTCGTGGAATCTGGTTGAGCAGCTACAGTATTGGTAGCATTTGTCGCGTCTGCCGCAGCGGGCGCGCTACCGCCCAGCGCCAGGTTCAGATGGCCGGCACGGTTGCGGCTGGCTTGCAGGCGGGGGCCTTCCACGTCCAATGAGGCCAATTTGACAACCCGCTCCAAGGGGCGCACGTCGGATAGCTGGGCCGCCACGGCGTCCACTGCCAGCAACGGAGCACCCACCGCATCGGCCAGCGCCAACTTGGACAGTTTGAACGCACCGCTGAGCTTGAGTTTGGACAGGGCCGCCTGCTCAAAGGCCAGACGCAGGTCGGCATCCACCACCGCGCCTTGCACGCGCACGGGCAGGCTGCTGGGCAAGTAGGGCAGATAGGGCGCCAGATCCAGATGGCTGATCTTCAGCGAGGCCTCGCCCTTGTTGGTCTGCGCAAAGGGCGTGCCCTCGGCCGCCGTGTCAAACGCGCTGCCATTGAGCGTGAACGCCAGGCGGGGCACGACCTTGACGGTGCGCTTGGACTCCAGCGTGCTCAAGAACGGCACCGCCAAATGCAGCGCGCGCACGCTGTGCTGGCGCACACCGCCGGCCGTGTGGTCGGAAAAGTCCACGGCACCGTCGTTCAGGCTCAGGTTGTACAGCGCAAACTGCAACGGTGCAGGCGAAGCCGAAGCGGGCGCCTTGGCCAGCGTCTCCACGATGTCGTCCACGTCATAGCGGCCATCACCCAGATGGGCGATGCGCAACGTAGGGGCATCGACGGTGATGGCATCCATGACCGGGGCCAGGCGCAGCACCGACTCCAGCTCGGCATCCACATAGATGCGAGCCACTTGCAATTGCTTGGACTTGCCGTCGGCCGTGGCCACTGCCAGATCGCTCAGTATCAGTTCCAAAGACCAGGGCCTGAAGGCCACAGCGCCCACACTGACCGTGCGCCCCAGGGCCTGGCTGGCCTTCTCCTCCACCAGGCGTTTGACCAGTGGCGGCACGGCCAACCAAGCCAACACCCACACGGCCAGCAGCGCCCCACCCCACCAGCGTGCCCGACGCAACCACACAGGGGAAATGGAAAAGGGGAACTGCATGGGTGCGCTTTCGTCGGTCGGTACGGCAGAGTAGGGAGCGTAGATTTTAGTTGCCACGCCGGCGGGACAAGCGGGCCATAATTTGTGCGACAGTTGGCGCAGGCAACCGTGCTTGCATAGTCTGTGCGCTCCCAGCACCCTGGCCTTGAAGGAACCACCGTGACGACACCTGCCGATCCCCGCGAACTGCTGACCGCCGCCGCCATTGCCGCCCTGCCGGGCCAGACCAAGATCCACGACCTCAACCCCAATGCGGTGCGCAGCAGCAAGTCGCTGGGTGATGCCGTGGGCCTGCAGCACCTGGGCGTGCATATGGTCACGGTGATGCCCGGGCGCGACACCACGGAATACCACCGCCACTGGTACGAGGAAGAGTTCCTGTACGTGCTGTCCGGCCGGGGCACGGCCGACATCGATGGACAACTGCACCCGGTCGCAGCGGGCGACTTCATGGGCTTTGGCCGGAACTCGCCCGCCCATGGCCTGTCCAACACCGGCACCGAGCCCCTGGTGTGCCTGGTAGGCGGCCAGCGGCTCGAGCAGGATGTCTGCGACTACCCACGCAGCCGCAAACGCCTGTACATGAACGGCAAGGATGAACACATGGTGGACCTGCCTCCCCCAACAACCTGAGCAACAGCTGCGCCACGCTTGACATCCGCATGGAGCCCCCACTGTGACCATTCGCCGCCTGACCAGGGCTGTTCTCTGCGGGGTGGCCCTGCTTGCCTGTGGCGCCGCTGCGCAGGCCGAGCCCTGTGTCATACGGCTGGCCTACAACGATATTGCGGCCCCGCCCTACTACTTTGGTGATGGCGGCAAGACGCCGCCCAACCCCGGCCCTGCCATCGAATTAGTGGAATTGGCCGCCACGCAATTGGGCTGCAAGATGGTGTGGCAACGCAAGCCGCTCAAGCGCATCATCCGCGAGCTGGAGTACAACGCCATCGATGCCACCCTGGCCTTGTCGTACAGCAAGGAGCGCACGGCATTCTCGGTCTACCCCATGAAAAATGGCGTACCCGACGCGGCCTTGGCGCTGTGGTCGCTGTCGTACGATTTCTATGTCAAGCAGGGCTCCACGCTGAAGTGGGATGGCAAGCAGTTCAACCGAAAGCCCAGCATCGTGGGTGCCAACGCGGGCTATTCCATCGTCAGCGATCTGGGCAAGCTCGGCTTGCCGGTGGAAGAGGCGCCCGGCGACCTCAACAACCTGGGCAAACTGCTGCACGAGCGCATTGAGGCCTATGCCGGCCAGAGCCTGTTTGTCGACAAGCTGCGTGAGCAAGCGGAGTACCAGGGCATTGAGAAACTGCTCCCGTCCATCACCCGCAAGGACTACTTTCTGGTGTTCTCCAATGGCTACTACGCCACTGCGCCCGACACGGTCAACAAGCTGTGGAAACTGATCCCGGAATTCAAGAAATCCCACGGCGAAGCATTGGACAAAAAGTACCAGGCACTGCTGGGCAATACGATTGCGATTTTTTGAACCGCGATGCCCAATGCCCCGCCATTTCCCTACCTTTCCCCGCCCATGCACACCACTGCACCTCTTTCACGCGCAACACGGCTGACCGCAGCCGCCACGCTACTGGCCGCCGCGCTATGCCAGGCGCAGGAAGAACCCCGCGGCAACTACTTCAACGATCCCTTTGTGCAGGTGACCGATGGTCTGCCCACCTGCCCCACGCAAAAGGGGCCGCAAATCACACACGCCGAAGTGCTGACCCAGACCCATTACCGGGCCGAGCGTGGCACGAGCTGCTACCAGGCCGGGCGCTGCCGTTTGCCCAATTCCTATCTGTATGACCAGGAGATCATTCCCCGCGTGCAGAAAGCCCTGCTGGCAGATGGCAGTTTTGGCGATACCCGTGTGTGGGCAGAGGGCCAGCGCCGCTGGGTCTGGATCAAGGGCTGCGTGCGCACGCCAGACCAGTCTCGGCGCATAGAGCAGTTGGTGCGTGGCATTGACGATGTGGAGGCCGTCATCAACGAGCTGGTGGTTCTGGACCGCTGAGCAACCAGTGCGGCTCCTACATTCAGTGCAGCAGCTCCTCCAGCGGCACCGGGTAGCCCACTGCATAACCCTGCGCATAGTGCACGCCGATGCTGCGCAGCACATCGGCAATGGCGGCACTTTCTACAAATTCGGCCACGGTGCTTTTGCCCATCAGGCAACCAATTTCGTGGATGGACTTGACCATGGCCAGGCTCACCGGATCTTGTGCAATGTCTTTGACAAACTGGCCATCGATCTTCAGCACGTCCACCGGCAGGTTACGCAGGTAGGCAAAGGATGACAGGCCGCTGCCAAAGTCGTCCAGCGAAATCTTGCAGCCCCGCGCGCGCAGCGTCTCGATGAAGTGGTTGGCGGTCTGCAAGTTGCCGATGGCAGCGGTCTCGGTGATCTCAAAGCACAGCTTGGCGTAAGGCACATCGGCGTCTTGCAAGGTCTGCAGCACAAAGGCCATGAAGGCCGCATCGCCCAGGGACTGGCCTGACAGATTGATTGAACACTGCTCAATGCGATCCTGGTGCGCAACTATCCAGCGCAACGCATGCGCGACAACCCAGCGGTCCACGCGGGACGCCAGGTGGTAGCGCTCGGCCGCAGGCATGAACAGGCCGGGCAGCACGAGCCCGCCCTGCTCGTTCAAAATGCGCAGCAGAATCTCGCAGTGCAGACCACCCGAGGTGTCGCCGTCCAACGGCACGATGGGCTGCGCATACAGCACGAAGCGGTCATGCAAGAGCGCGTGTTCGATGCGGCTGACCCATTCCATGACGCCATAGCGTTGGGCCAATGCGGGGTCGTCGATGGCATACAGGTGGATGCGGCTGCGTCCGGCGTCCTTGGCCACGTAGCAGGCACTGTCTGCGGCTTGCAGCAAGGCGCCCACGCTTTCGGTGCGGGCGTCCAGGGCCACCATGCCGATGCTGACGCCCACGCCAAAGCTCTGGTCCAGCCATACAAAGTGGTAGCCGGCCAGACACTGCTGCAAGCGCTCGGCCACCAGCAGGGCGGAGGCCACGCTCTGACCCGTCAGCAGGATGCCGAACTCGTCGCCACCGATGCGGCACAAATGGTCGTCCTCGCGCAGCAGCCCCGAGAACAGGTGTGCGATCTCACGCAGCATGGCATCGCCTGCCGTGTGGCCGCAGGTGTCGTTGACCACCTTGAAGTCGTCCAGGTCCAGGTAGCACACCACATCGTGCTGGACCTGGTGGCTGCGCGTGCGCTCAAAGGCATGGGCCAGGGCTTGCTCAAAGGCGCGCCGGTTGCCCAGGCCCGTCAACTCGTCGTGCGTGGCCTGGTAGGCGATCTCGTTGCTCAGGCGCCGCTGCTCAGTCACATCGCGAAAAACCAGCACAGCGCCCTGCACCTCGCCATCGGCATCCTTGATGGGCGATACCGCAAGCTCCACCAAGAGGCTGCCGCCGTGCAACTGCTGCAGGCTCAGGTCCGGGTAGCGGCGCGCCTCGGCCGAGGCAATGGCGTCGGCCACCATGTCATCCGGCACTGCATTGCCGCCCTCGGGGTCCAGCAGGCGGAACACTTCGCGGTAGGGCTTGCCCACAGCGGCTGTCAGGATCCAACCGGTCAATGTCTCGGCAGCGGGGTTGATGTACAGCAAATTACCCTGCGCGTTGGTCGATATCACGGCATCGCCAATGGAGTGCAGCGTGACCTGCAGGCGCTCCTTCTCGTGGTACAGCGCGTCCTCGGCATCCTTGCGGGCCTGCATGAAGCGCACACGGTCCATGGCCACGGCGGCATGGCCGGCCATGGCCTGCATGAATTCGATCTGCCAGGGCTGCGGTGCCCGCACGCCCTCTGCGTCGCCATAGGTGCCCATACCCAAAGAGCCCAGGCGCTGCTCGGCCAGGATCAGCGGCACATTGATGATGGTGCGGTTTTGCAACTGCTCCACAATTTGCTTGTTGGTGCGGGGGTCGGTGCGCGCATCTTCGACGACGACCACATGGTCTGCGGCCATGATCTCCTGCAGCATGGTGTCACCGGCAATGGGTATATCGATGGACTGGGCGGCGCGCGATACATCCGACTCCACGCCCTGAGTCACATGCAGGATGACGGACACAAAGCCCGGCTTTTCACCATACACCGCCAGCCAGGAGTGGGGATAACCCAGCACATGCTCGGCCACGGGGGATATGGCATCCAGAATGTCGGGCAAGGTCCAGGCCCGTTCGAGGCGCTTGCACAACTGCAGCAACGCTTTGGTGTGGGACTGCGTTTCGGTCTCGGTCATCTGCTCGCTCATGGTTTGAGTTTAGCGCGGCACCCTGCCCGGGCGTTCGTGGCAAACCCTGTGGCAACATTGCGTAGAGTTTCCACACCCACCCCATGCAGACCCCTTTTACCCGCCCCAGAATCCTTGGACTCACGGGCGGCATTGGAGCCGGCAAATCGACTGCGCGACGGACCTTCGCGCAGTTGGGTGTGCCCTGCATGGATGCCGATGCCTTGGCACGCGGCATGCACCAGGACACCGACCATGCAGCCACCCATGCCCTGGCCGCTGCCTTCCCGGACTGGATGACAGCCGACGGTGCCCTGCAGCGGGGTAGCCTACCGGGCCTGTTTGCACGCGATCCAGCCGCCAACCGCATCTTGATCGACATCCTCAAGCCCCATGTGCTGGCGGCCCTGCGCAGCTGGACTGCGCAGCAGACCACCCCCTATGTGGTGTGGGAGTCCGCATTGCTACTACAGGAAGCGATCGCTGTCGACAGGCTGCTGGTGGTCGACGCGACCGTGGCCGCGCGCGTGGCCCGCATCCGCGCGCGCAACCCGGATTGGTCGGACGAGGACATTGCCAACATCGTAGCCATGCAAACCACCGCACAAGCACGCCGCGCTTTGCCGACGGACATCTTGGAGAACAATGGCGCGCCCGACGTTCTACACGCGCGGGTTGAGGCCCTGCACCGCCACTACCGCACACTTTGGAGTTGATGTGAAGAAGATAGCTTTCTCTGGAACACTGGACCCCATCACCAATGGCCATCTGTGGGTCATCGGCGAGGCCCGCGCACTGGCCGACGAAGTGGTGGTGTTCATTTCTGAAAACCCGTTCAAGAAACCCCTGTTCTCGGCAGCCCTGCGCAAAAGCATCGTGGAAGAGACGCTGGCGCAGCGCGGCTGGCACAACGTCAGTGTCGTGGTCGTCAAGGGCGACTACACAGCCCGCACCGCCAAGCGCCAGGGCATTGACTACATGGTGCGCGGCATCCGCAACACCACCGACTTCGATTACGAGAATCTGCTGCAACAAGCCAATGTGGATGTGGTGGAGGGTGCCAAGACCCTGTTCCTGATGCCGCCGCGCGACCTGGGTTCGGTCAGCTCCAGTTTCGTGCGCGGCCTGCAAGGCCCGGTGGGCTGGCACTGGAGCATGCAGAAATTTGTGCCCGCCCCGGCCTACCAGGCTTGGATACGCGGCTGGCTGCGCAAGGAGTGGGAGCAACTGTGGGACTACGAGAAGCTGGGCGCGCCTGCGCTTGCCAGCTCGGACGGTTGGTTTGCCAAATTGACGGGCGCCGACGCCTACGGTGCCCCTAGCCGGCACTACCACAACCTAGACCATTTGGTACACGGGCTGACCGAGATCAACGTGTGGGCGGCGAACACTGACGCCACCGCCGACTCTGTTGCACAACTGAAAGCGGCATTCTGGTTCCACGATGCCGTGTACGCCGTGCCTAAACAAGGCCTGGGCAACGAAGAGGCTAGCGCGCAACTGTGGCTGAGCACCGGCTTGCCCATCGACGCGCCCCAGGACGTAGCCGACCTGATACGCATTACGGACCATGCCCAGGCTCCGTCACTGAACCACGCACTCAAGGCTGTGATGCTGGGCGTCGATCTGGCCATACTGGGGCAGTCGCCAGCGGTCTATGCGACCTACGCACAATCCGTGCGCGCGGAGTACGCCTGGATAGACGATGCACCCTACCGCGCAGGGCGCAAGCAGGTGTTGCAGCACTTTCTCGAAGCCACCCAAGCGGGCACGCTGTACAACGATCCTTACTTCAAAGACCTCTACGAAGCCAGCGCCGCGCGCAATCTGGCTGCGGAGATTGCCGACCTGTCGTAGCCCAGCTCCGCAGGCAAACCCTGCTACCCACGGTACCGGTTTTGTCTACCGGAAGGGAATCCCGAGCCCATGGCACAGCAGTGCAACCACACTGCACGCCACGGCCACAATGGTGTGGTCGGTGTCCATATGGGGTGGTCTATGCGGGTCTTCATGGGTGTGTCCGGTTTGCTGCAACTGGTGTGGCTGGGCTTGGTGGGTGCGGGCTTGTGGTTGTTGGCGACCTGGCTGCAATTGCCGCTCAGCCCCAACCTGGATGCCGTCATTGGCGTCATCACGTTGCTGTGGCTGTACTTTGTCGTCACCGTGCCGTGGAACATGGTGTTTCAGGCCAAGCAATTGTTGTTCGATGCGGAGACGTCGCGGCAGCGCGGTATCCGTATCGATGCCGACGCCGTCGCCTATGCCAAGCGCTGGTCCCGCATTGCGCTATGGGTTGCGCTGGCGCTGCACCTGCTCACGGCCGCCGTGCTGTGCCTGGTAGCCCACAGTGGGGTGGGCTTGATTGGCTGGTTGGGTGCGGCAGCGGCCATTGTGCTCACGCTGTTGCGCCCGGGCCTGCGGGCCTATGCCCACGTGCGGGACCGCCTGGGCCGCTTTGCCCGCGAGGTGGAGGTGCCCCGTGAAGATGCTGTTGAGCTGCGCCGTCGGTTGCACCAGGTCGAGCAGCAATTGGCAGCGCTCAGCCAGCAGTGCGCCGACACGACCCGCGATACGGATCAGCGCCTGCACGCCCTGCAAGCCCGCGCCACCGAGGCCGCGGATCAGCACGACGGCCTGGCCGAGCATGTTCGCCTGGAGATCGTCCGCGTGGAACGCGATGCCAAGAACACTGTGGCCCAGGTGCTGGGTGACGCAGCCGTCGTGGGCCATGTGCGCGAACTGGTGCGCTTTTTCAAGACAGCTTGACGGCTCTTTTGGCGATGGGTTTTGGCGCTTGCTCCGCGGTGCGCCGTTGGCGTTGCTTCTTCAGGCGGATGATGCAGTCTTCCAGCGTCTGGCCAATGATGGTCTGGTCGCGGATCATCGCGATCTTGGGCCAGGTAGCACGTTCGCCCGTCAGCACCCACTCTTGAAAGTCTTCTTGCGACAGGTTGCTGAGGATGCGGCGGTAGTCCTTGAAGCGCATCGGCGGGTGGATGGTGACATCGCCGTAGTACTGCTGGTCGACAATGGCCACCGCCCCTTCCAGCAGGTTCTTGATGATGCCGGCCTCAAAGCCATAGGACGCCAATTGCATGACCTGCTTGCTGCGGAACTTGACCTCGCTCTTGAGCAGATCGGTCAGGAAGGTCTGCCAGCCTTCCCTGCGCGTCTGGTCCGCAATGAAGGGCAGCACATGCGGGTTGGTCTGGCTGACGATGTGGTGGTTGACGTTGTACAGCTCACCCAGGCGCTTGGCGGGCAGGTCGCTCTGTATCGCGCCATCGACCCAGCGAATGGAGGCCATGTAAGGCTTTTCATGCCCCAGGCGGTCCTTGGTCATCAGCTTCACCGGTGGGAAAAGGCCCGGCACCGAGCAGGAGGCCAGCACCGCGCTCCACACCAGCAGGTTGGGCGTGGTCAGGTAGTTCAAGAGCCGCGCATGCTGGTTCTTGGCCACCGGCGAGACGGTGATGTTGATGATGCGCTTGGTCTTCTTGAAGGCCTCTTCAAACGTGTACTCGCCAATGTTCTTGCGCAGAAAGCGCTCCAGTGAGTCGATGTCCATGATGGACTTCTGCTTCAACATTTCGCGCAGGCCCAGGCGCTGCCAGGATTGCAGGTCCATGCCCTCGCCGGTGAACAGCGTGTCGAGTTCGCTATCCTTGCGCGTGCCCACGAAGGCCGCCACCACCGAACCGGCGCTGGAGCCCGAAATCACCCGCGGCAGCAACTTGCGCTGGTGCAAGGCTTTGACCACACCCACATGGAACATGCCCATGTTGGCGCCGCCACTGAGCATCAGCGCCGAACGGCCAAAGCTCTGGCCGGTGTGCCGGAAGAACATCAGCTTCTCGGTGTACGGCAGACCAGGGATGTCGTGGTCGCACACATAGTTCAGCAGCGATGTGACTTCGGTGATGTAGTCGTCGATCAAAAACTTGGTACCCACCCGCGTGTACTTGTACAGCTCGGGATTGGCCAGATTGCCCAGGTTGCGGTGCAGGCCCTCACGCAGGCTGAAGATGACCTGCGGCCAGTCCCCGGCCTTGCGCCAGTTGCGCAGGTTGATCAGGCGCTGCTGGATCAGCCGGTATTGGTAGTACGGCGACTGAGGGTCGCTCTTCCATACATCCATGCCGGCCTGGGCATCCAGGTCCACCGCGTGGGTGCGCCAGGTGGCGTAGTCGGTGGCTTGGGCCAGGGCCCTGCGCTGTTCGGCTGTCAGTCTTGCTCGCATGCTGCGTATTGTGGGGCCGTTGTGGCGCTTTCTCGCGGGCCAACGGGTGCCGGCTGTCCCGTAGGGGTCAGGCTTTGCGCACCAAACGTTTGGCCACCACCATGCCCACCAGCATGGCGGCCACAAAGATCAGGGTATCCAGGCTGCCATTCAGGACAGAGGCCAAGGCTGGGCCTGGGCAATAGCCTGCCAATCCCCACCCTACGCCGAATGCGATGGCGCCCAGCACCAAGCGCCTGTCCACCGCCGTGCGCAGGGGCAGGCTGAAACCTGGCGCCAGCCAAGGCCGGGCTCCAGGCCGGCGGGACCAGGCGAAGCCGACTGTGGTAACCAGCAAGGCCCCTCCCATCACAAATGCCAGGCTGGGGTCCCATTGGCCAGGAAAGGTACCTTCAGCCATACCCGCAAAGTTCAAAAAACCGATAACCTTGGCCGGCTGGGTCATGCCCGAGAGCACCAGGCCCGCGGCGAACAGCAGCCCACAGACGAGTGCCACCAACAGGGTGGTGCGCGCGGAGGGAGCAGTGGATGGCGCAGCAGAGGGTGTGTGCGTAGTCATGGCTTGTATCCTCATGCCAACAGGTGGCGCATCACATAAACCGTCACCGCGCCGGAGCCCATGAACGTCAATACGGCCACCAGCGAGCGGACAGAGCCCCGCGCCAGGCCGCAGACGCCATGCCCGCTGGTGCAACCCGAGCCATAGACGGTGCCCCCGCCCACCAGCAGGCCAGCCACCACCAACAGCACCGGCGAGCGCATTGCCGTGGGCGCAACACCCAGGCTCTGTGAAAACCAAAAGCCCCCCAGCACCAGTCCCGCCAGAAAGGCCCAGCGCCAGCGCGAGTCCGGCGCCCCGGTCAGCGCCTCGCTGCTGATACCGCTGATACCGGCTATACGCCCCAGACTGGCGAACAGCGAAACGCTGGCCAAGCCAATCAACATACCACCCACCAGGGCCTGCCCATATCCATGCATAGTGCGTACTCCAAAGCGATGCCGGCCCTTCACCAAGACCCTTGCTGCCATGATAGCCCCGAGGAAACCGGCGGCGTCATTCACCGACGCCCTACCGCTACTCGCCGAAAATGCCGCGACAGCCGCTTCCACTGCGGGCATAGTCGGGTCCAAGGCGCAACCGGGCGCTCCCCCAGTCACAGAAAGCGAGCACAGCATGGACAACGAATCTGAGAACAAACAACGACGCCCCCGCAATGGGCATTGGGTCAACGGCCTGGTGTTGATAGGCATTGGCAGCCTGTTCCTGCTGGAGCGGCAGGGCTATATCGAGATTGGCGCCTGGACGCATTACTGGCCGTTCATCCTCGTGGCCGTTGGTGTGGGCCGCATGATCGATGCCCGCAGCCCGGCGCAAATGGCCAAAGGAGGCTTCCTGGTGTTTTTGGCCCTGTGGTTGTACGCCTGCCTAGAACACCTGTGGGGCCTGAGCTTCCACAATAGCTGGCCCGTGTTGTTGATCGGCCTGGGGCTGCGCTACATCGCCGGTGGTCTGCTCAGCGCCCCCAAGAACTCCAGCGGGAACACACCATCATGAGCGGCAAACACAAGACTCCACAACAGCGTGTGGTGCTGGGCTTCGTACTGGCCTTTCTGGGCGTAGTGTTTCTGCTCGACAACTTCCGCGTATTCGATGCCCGCTCGGTGCTGGCATTTTGGCCCGTGGTCTTCATCGCCATCGGCGCGCTCAAGCTGAGCCAGGCGCGTCACCCAGCCGGCTATATGCTGGGCGGCGGCATGGTGGTGGTAGGGCTGCTGTTGACGCTGTCCCATATGGGCATTGTCGAAATCCGCTGGCGTGATTGGTGGCCGATGGTCCTGATAGTTTTGGGGCTGTCCGTGATCTTCAAAGGCCAGTTGCGCCGAAGCCAGGCCCTGGGCGAAGACGGCATGTACCACCAGACCACGCAAGACCCGGCCGTGGACCTGACCGTGATCATGGGCGGCACGCAGTTGCGCGTGGACTCGCCGGAGTTTCGTGGCGGCGACATCACCTCCGTCATGGGCGGCGTGGAGCTGGATTTGCGCAGCGCATCCATCACCAACGAGGCCACGCTGAACGTGTTCGTCGCCATGGGCGGCATCGACGTCAAGATCCCCACGGACTGGACCGTCATCGTCAACGGCATCCCACTGATGGCCGGCATTGAAGACAAGAGCGTGCCACCACCCAACCCCACCAAGCGCCTGCACATCACCGGCGTCCTGATCATGGGCGGCATGGAGATCAAGAACTAAGGCCAGCCTCTTCGCATGCATCCTGTACTGTCCAGCCCACGGGCCCTGTCATGGTATCTGTCGGCTTGGCTGCTGGGCGCTGCGGTGCTGGCCTGGGTCTTGACAGAAGCCACACCAACCCCGCTGCGCAATGCGCTGTGGTTTGCCGTGCCCGTGTGCCTGGGCTACGCCTTTGTGATCCCGTCGGCTTATTACGTGTGCCGCGCCCTGCCCTTCACACGCAGGCGCTTTGCAGTGGGCCTGGCGCTGTTCGCCGGGGCATCAGGCCTTGCGGGTGGCGCAGGCTGGTTGCTGTGCCAGGGCTGGAACCGCTTCAGCCAGGCCCTGGAGGTGGAATGGGCCGGCATGGCCCTGACGCAGGGCTTGGGCCTGACATTGTTGGGCACTGGGGCCGGCATCTACCTGCTGTCGCTGTTGCTGCACGATGTGATGATGGCGCTGGACCAGATGCGCGATGCGCAGCAACGCGAGTTGCAGTCCCGCGCACTGGCCCACGAGGCCGAGCTGCAAATGCTGCGCACGCAAATCAACCCCCACTTCCTGTTCAACTGCCTTAACTCCATCAGTGCGCTGACCAGTCTGGACCCAGCCGGCGCGCGCAGCATGACGATCGCCCTGGCCCAGTATTTCCGCCAGACACTGTCGCTGTCGGAACAAGCCCACATCCCTTTGGCAAAAGAGATTGCACACTGCCAAAGCTTTCTGGATATCGAGGCCCAGCGCTTTGGCGCCAAGTTGAACGTGGACATTGCCACTGATGATGCAGCCGGCCAAGCGCAGGTGCCTCCCATGCTGCTGCAACCCCTGGTGGAAAACGCGGTGAAGCACGGCATTGCGCGCAGCACCCAGGCCGGCACGGTGTGCATACACGCCATGGTGCAAAGCACCTGGCTGCACCTGCGAGTAGACAACCCCGTGGAACCGGATGACATGAACTATGGGCCGCCGGCCGTGAGCGAGGGCCTGGGTCTGGGCCTGCGCAATATCCAGCAGCGCCTGCACAGCCTCCATGGAGACCAGGCCAGACTCAACCAACGCCTGGAGGGCGGCCGCTTTGTGGTGGAATTGACACTGCCCTACACCCCCTATGCGCCAGGCCCCGACACCCCATGATCCAAGCCCTGATTGTTGACGACGAAATGCTGGCACGGCGCCTGCTGCGGGAGTACCTGCAGCCCCACGGCGATGTGCACATCATCGGCGAGTGCGACAACGGATTTGACGCCGTCAAAGCCATTACGGACCTGCGGCCGGACCTGGTCTTTCTCGACATCCAGATGCCGCGCCTGACCGGTCTGGAAGTGCTGGAACTGACACAGCGCGACCATGGCGTTGTTTTTACAACGGCCTACGACCAATATGCACTCAAGGCCTTTGATCTGCGCGCGGTGGACTACCTGCTCAAACCCTTTTCACAGCAGCGCTTTGACGAAGCGCTGGAGAGAGCTCGGGTGCTGATAGGTCAAAGCTCAGCCGGACTCAAAGCCCTGGTCACCCAAGCCACCGGCAAGCTGGAACGCCTGCTGATCCGCGACCGCAACCAGGTGCATGTGCTGGCGCTGGACACCGTGGCCTGCGTAGAGGCCCAGGATGACTATATCTGTGTCTATGCGCAAGGCAAAAGCTACCTCAAGACGCAAAGCCTCAGCGACCTGGAAGCCCGGCTGGACCCCGCTTTGTTTGTGCGCGTGCACCGCTCCTGGATCATCAATTTGGCCTACCTGAAGAATATTGAGCGCTTGGCCAAAGACAGCTTTGTGGCGGTACTGCAGAGCGGTCAGCAGGTGCCCATCAGCCGCTCCGGGCATGAGCGGGTAAGGGCCCTCATTTAGGCGAACTGCAGCGGCATGCGGCCCGATGTCTTGCATTCGTACATGGACTGGTCGGCGTATTCCAAAAGACCGGTGATATCGACGCCATCTTGTGGGAACTGCGCGATGCCCACACTGGCGCCCACCGAAACAAATTCACCAGACGGCAGTTGGATGTCTTCCGACAGCGTGTCGATCAGTTTCTGCCCCAGTTTGAACACATCGTTACACTTTCCGAAGCGTTCAATCAGCAGCAAAAATTCGTCGCCCCCCAGGCGTACCACGGTGTCGGAAGCGCGCACCGCAGCCATCAGGCGCTCGGCACTGGCGATCAGCACGGCATCGCCAGCGGCATGACCGTAGGTGTCGTTGATGGCTTTGAAATCGTTCAAGTCGATCATCATCAGCGCGAACGTGGCCTTGCTGCGCATGCAGCGCTCCACGACAAACTGGAAGCGGTCGGCCAATAGGTTGCGATTGCCTAGACCGGTCAGATTGTCGTAATGGGCCTGCGTCAGCAACTGTCTGACTTGAGCCTTCAGACGGGATGTTTCATGGTGCAACGCGTTCTGCATACGACCGCTTTGGTGCAACCGAAACAACAGAAACTGGGTTGCCAGCAAGGACACCGCCAGACTCGCTGCCAGAACACCGATGAAGCCCACATCCGACAGCCAGTCGAAGTTCCAACAGTACCCGCATACTCCCAATCCCAATGCGACTATGGTCAGCCAATAATAATTTTGTAACTGTTTCACGTGAGTACACCGAACGCAGCATTCAGCTTGACAAAAGAGATGGTCACAGTATGCAGGGCAATGCGCCGCGCCCGCCGGGAAATTCGTAAGTAAATTTTTCGATCGTAAATCCCGCGGTACCCTGACTGTTACACGCTGTCCAAAGCGCCCAAGGTTTGTTTCAGCGACTCTGCCAACTGTGGCAACAACCCGGCAATGGCCGAATGGCCAGCGGCAGAAGCAATATCGGCAGCAGCCGCGTCCTGCCATGCACACAGCGCCGCTTCGACCTGTGCGGCCTGCGACGCCAAGCCCACGGCCCCCACCGTACCTGCCAGGCCCTTGAGCGTGTGCGCGCTGCGCAGGGCGTCGTGGTAGCGGGATGCGGCCAACAAGTCGCGCAATTCGGACAGGCACTGGGCAGCTTCTTCGCGGAAGGATTGGACGACCTTGTCATACAAGCCGCGGCTACCGCCCAGACGCGCCAATGCCGCTTGCACATCTACCGTCACCCCATTGTCGACGGCTGCAGCGCTTGCAGACCCCTGCTGTGCGCCAGCACCACGATCCGTACGTGGGGGCAAAGGCAATTCTCGGCGCACATGCCGAAGAATCGTAGTCACCAAGTGTTCCAGATCAAAGGGTTTAGCCACGTGGTCCACCATGCCCGCGTCCATGCACGCCTGCTTGTCTGATGGCAGGGCATTGGCCGTCATCGCGATGATGGGCACACGGCGCATGGCGGTGTGGTTGCGCAGGCGGCGTGTGGCCTCCAGGCCATCGATATCGGGCATTTGCATGTCCATCAGAATCGCATCGAAGGGTGGCTGCGCGGCCAAGCCTTGTGACACACCGTCGAGCCCGCAGACGGCGATATCGACCTGGGCGCCATGGCCTTGCAGCAACTCCTGTGCAATCTGTTGGTTCAAGCGATTGTCTTCAACCACCAGCAGGCGCAGGCCGCTCAGACGCTCGCCCGTGGCTTGCGGCACCGGCTGCAGGCGCACGCCGGCCTTTGCCTGCAGGGCATCAGCTGCGGCCTCGTACAGCATGGACGCCGTGATGGGCTTGACCAGATAGCCATCCAGCAATGCGGTTTCATGCTTGGCCTTTTCGGCCAAGGTCTCGCGCCCCACGGCGGTGACCATGATGACCACGGGCTGTTTGCCGTTGTGCTGTAGCTTGCGTATTTGGCGCGTGGCCTCCCAACCGTCCATGCCCGGCATGCGCCAGTCCATCAGCACCAAGTCATAGCCTGGTGCATCGGCGGCGGCCAGACACTGGATAGCCGCCTCGCCGCTGTCCAGCGCGGTGACGATCCAGCCCATGGGTGCGGCCATGCCCAGCAAGATCTCGCGCGCCAGAGCGTTGTCGTCAACGATCAACACGTGCAGCCCGGGTCCCGCCGGCACTTGGGGCAGGGGCACTGCCGCATCCGTATCCAGGGCAAACGACGCACTGAAATAGAACCGACTGCCCTGCCCCACCACGCTGCTCAGCGACAAACTGCCGCCCATCAGAGCGACCAATTGCCGGCTGATGGCCAGACCCAAGCCCGTGCCGCCAAAGCGGCGTGTCGTCGACGACTCCGCTTGGCTGAAGGCCTCGAAAATATGCTCCGCCTTGTCGGCAGGTATGCCAATGCCCGTGTCCTGCACCGAGAACTCCAGCGTGGCCTGATCCACGGTGCGCTCCAGCACGCGGATGCCCAGCACCACCTCACCCTGCTCAGTGAACTTGATGGCATTGCCAGCCAGGTTGAGCAGAATCTGGCGCAGCCGCAGGGCATCGCACACCAAGACCGGGGGCACATCGGCCGCCAGCGCGAACAAGACCTCCACGTCCTTGTTGGCCACATTGGCAGACAGAATGCTGGATAGGTCCCGCATCAGATCGCCCAGCACCATGGGCTCGTTGTGCAATTCAAGCTTGCCGGCCTCGACCTTGGAAAAATCCAGTATCTCGTTGATGATGCCCAGCAGCGCATGCGTTGCGCCTTCGGCCTTTCTGGCGTAGTCCAACTGGCGCCGCGACAATTCGGTGTGCTGCAGCAGCTTGAGCATGCCCAGCACGCCGTTCATCGGGGTGCGGATTTCGTGGCTCATCGTGGCCAGGAATTCACCCTTGACCCGGTTGGCCGCGTCGGCGGCCTCGCGCGCCATCTGCAGCGAATGCTCGGACGCCTTGTGCGCACTAATGTCGGTATAGGTGAGCAGCGTCCAATCGGAATAGATGGGCATGCCGCGGATTTCGATGTAAGTGCCTTGGATCAACTGCCGCTCCAGCACGACGGTCTGACGCGACTCCATCATGTCCACATAGCGGCTCATCAAGACCTCCAGCGTTTCGCCAAAGCCAAAATCGCCGCGGGCATACGCGTGGGCCGCCACTTCGGAAAAATTCAGTGCATCGCGCTGCAGCAGTTCCTGCGGGAAGTGCAGCAACTCGGCAAACTTGCGATTGCACAAACGCATGGTGCGCTGCGCGTCATAGGCCACCACACCAAAGGGCAGTTGGTTGATCACCTCGTCCAGCAACTCGGTCTGGCGTTGCACCTGGTCTTGGGCCATTTGCTGGCGGTGCATGGAGCGCCGGATTGCGAGCAACAACAGGCCGGCCATCGCATACAGCGTCGCCACCGACAAGGCCGCCAAGCGCGCCCTTTGCTGCCACTGCGCCAGCACACTGTCCAGGCTCTGCTCCACCGACACCAGCACCGGATAGGGCGAGATGGCGTTGAGTTTCACCATGCGCTGCGGGCCAGCCCCATTGGCTTCGCTCAGATAAGTTGCCACCGCCTGGCCCGCCATCGCGTTGCGCACTTTGACAGGGTCCACCGCAAACAGGGCGCCAGCCTTGGTACTTTCCGATGCCGGGGACTGGTGCAAGACACGCCGCTGCGGGTCAAACAGAGTGATTTCGCCATGGGTGCCTGCGCTCAGCGCAGCGAACATATTGGCAATTTGGTCGATGTTCGTGTTGGCATACACCACACCGCCAAAGCGGCCGTCTTCAAAGCGCAAGGCACGCGCCACAGGCAGCACCCACAGCCCGGTGATGCGGGACTTGGCCGGCAAGCCAAACACCACGCCCTGCTCGGATTGCGTGTGCTCGAAGATTTCCTTACCCGTGGCATTGGCGGTCAACTGCACGATGCGGGCCGCATCAATACCCTCGCCATAGACCACCTGGCCCTCCGCATTGGCGCCGCGTATCGAGGTGGCGTCGGGTATGCGCTCCTTCAGGCTGCGCACATAGGCGCTGAAGCTTTCGGTGTCGAATCGCTGCTGCGCATGCAACCGACGGAACTCGGCCTCGGCCTGGCGCAAGGTCAGATCGATGTCGCGGGTGCTGGCATACAGATTGGCCTGCAGCAGATCGGCCAGCGTCTTGGACGATTCCTGTGCGCTCTCAATGTATTGGCTTCGGCTTTGACTCAACCCATAAACCACCAGGCCCGTGACAATGACCAGCGCAATCAGCACCCCGCTGGCAAGCCAGGAGAAAAACTTCTGTTCCAACGACGTTGCTTGTGTTTGCATGAACGACCTGGGCTCAGGCTGGTGGTTGCGCGAAGGATGCCAGGTCTGCTACTGCGCCGACAGCTCCCGCTCAACCGCTGTCGGCTGCTGCCGGCACCGTGAATGCCAAACGTGCTGCAAAGGCCCTTTCACGGGCCCCGCAACCTTCCAGGTGGTCATTAACCAGGCCCATGGCCTGCATGAAGGCGTACATGGTGGTGGGGCCCACAAAGCTCCATCCGCGCTTGCGCAGATCCTTGGACAGTGCGATGGACTCCGGTGATGTGGTCACGCCGGCCATGGTCTGCCGCGTGATCTGGCTAGGCCGCGTGGCCGCCGGCGGCTCAAATCGCCAAAAATACGCGGCCAACGAACCGAATTCCTTGCGCAACTCTTGGGCCCGCTGGGCATTGTTGATGGTGGACGCGATCTTGCCGCGGTGGCGCACGATGCCAGCATCGAGCAGCAGGCGCTTGACATCGGCGTCGCCAAACTGCGCGACCTTATCCATGTCGAAATCGGCAAAGGCTTTGCGAAACGACTCGCGCTTGTTCAGGATCGTCAGCCAGCTCAGGCCGGCCTGAAAACCTTCCAGGCAGATTTTCTCAAACAAGCGCTCGTCATTGTGGACCGGAACACCCCACTCCTGGTCGTGGTAGTGCTGGTAGTGGGGGGTTGCGCGGCACCACACACAACGGGTGACCTGCTGGTCATCGGTGAAAAGTCCGGTTGGCGCGGTGGTGTCGTCGAGCATGAAGCATTTCCAAAAGATAGAACGGCCAACAGTTCTGATGCCAAGCGTTGTGATGCGCCCAGCACAGACCATACCGTTGGATTCCGGGAAAACAAATACTGTTATTAATTACAGTATAAGCGGTGTGCCCGGCGTACTTTGGAAGATGCAGATTCTCCTGCCTGGGGCGCACACGAGGGTGCGCCCGGCGGTGGCTTAAAACCCTTCCAGCACCACCTTGCCCTGGGCCTTGCCGCTCTCGATCAGCGCATGCGCCTTGCGCAGATTGGCAGCGTTGATGGTCCCGTAATTGGCATTGACAGTCGTGCGCACGCGGCCCGCGTCCACCAGTACGGCAACCTCGGCCAGCAGCTTGCCCTGCTCACCCATGTCGGGCGTCTCGAACATCGAGCGGGTGAACATCATCTCCCAGTGCAGCGCTATGGATTTGCCTTTGAGCTGCATCAGGTCCAGGTTCTGCATATCGTCGATGACGGCCAGGGCGCCCTGGGGCTTCAGGCTTTCAATGATTTGCGCATAGTGCTGCGGCGTTTGCGTCAGTCCGGCGACATAGTCAACCTGGCCAAAGCCACCGGCCTTCAGCTCGGCGGCCAAGGGCTTGGCGTGGTCGATGACGGCGTGGGCGCCCAGGTCCAGGCACCACTGGCGCGTCTCGGCGCGCGAGGCCGTGGCAATGACGGTGAGCTGCGTCAACTGCCGCGCCAGCTGGATCAGGATAGAGCCCACCCCGCCTGCGCCGCCAATGACCAGCAGCGTCTGGCCCGCACCGCCGCCCTTGGCCACCTTGAGCCGGTCAAACAGCAGTTCGTAGGCGGTGATGGTGGTCAGTGGCAGCGCGGCGGCCTGGGCGTCGGTCAAGGAGCTGGGGGCCTTGGCGGCAATGCGCTCGTCCACCAGGTGCAATTCGCTGTTCGCGCCAGGGCGGGTGATGGAACCGGCGTAGTACACGCGGTCACCCGCCTTGAACTGGGTGACCGCGCTGCCCACCGCTTCGACCACGCCTACCGCGTCCCAGCCCAGCACCTTGCTCTGGCCAAGCGCGGGCGCCGAGCTGGCGCGCACCTTGGTGTCCACCGGGTTGACGGAGATGGCCTTGACGCGCACCAGCAGGTCGCGTGCGCCGGGCACGGGTGCGGGCAGCTCAACGTCTTGCAGAGCTTCAGGGTTGTTGATGGGCAGGGCTTGGAAGTAGGCAACGGCTTTCATGGGAGATCCTCAGGAATAAAAAGTAGCGAAGCCGCAACTGTAAATTGGCAAACCAATATTGATAAGTTCAATATAAAAGTATCATTTACAAATGAAAATTGAAAATGTGGCCGATTTGAATGTGCTGATCCACACCGCCCGCAGTGGCAGCCTGACCGGCGCCGCCGGGGCGCTGGGCATCACCCCCGCAGCCGCCAGCGCCACGCTCAAGCGGCTGGAGACGCAACTGGGCACGCGGCTGTTTGAGCGCTCCACCCGCGCCATGCGCCTGACGGCCCAAGGCCAGACCCTGCTGGACTACGCCAAACGTGCCTTCGATCTGCTGGCCGAGGGCGAATCCCAGGTCACTGAGGACCGCGGGGCCTTGGTGGGCACGCTGCGCGTGGCCGCGCCATCCGACCTGACGCGCAACACGCTGCTGCCCTGGTTCAGCGAATTCCTGGCCCTGCATCCCGGCCTGCAATTGGCGCTGAATGTGGGCGACCGGCCACTGGACGTGGTGCGCGACGAGGTGGACGTGGCCCTGCGCTTCGGCACGCTGCCCGATTCGCGCCTGGTGGCGCGTACCCTGGCTTTGACCAGCCCGGTGCTGTGTGCCGCGCCCAGCTACCTGAGCCGCCACCCGGCGCCGCAAAAGCCGCAAGACCTGCTGCAGCACAACTGCCTGACCTTTGAACGCGGCGGGCGGCGCCACCGCCTGTGGCGCTTCGCGCAAAACGGCCAGTGGACCGAGGTGCGCGTCGACGGAGACCGCAGCGTGGACGATGCATCGCTGGCGCGCGACTGGGCCCTGGCCGGCATGGGCGTGCTGCTCAAATCGGCGGTCGACGTGCGCAGCGATCTGGCAGACGGCAAACTGGTGCGCCTGCTACCCGACTGGGAAACCGAGCCCTACCCCCTGCACGCCCTGCTGCCCAGCGGCCGCTTCGTGCCCACGCGCGTACGGGCGTTGGTGGACTATCTGGCGCAAAAGTTTGCGGCAATTGTGTGAAAGCAGATTTGATACGGCTACGCTTTTGATAGCTACATAGTCATATTTGACGAGGGCTAGAAGCGAATTTTTCTTGAAAATACCGGAACCCTCGCCAAACATACCTATATTGGGGTTTTCAGACGGCTTTAACCACCACTCGGCGGGACTCACCCACTACAACGCCATCCCGAACATGTCTGCAAACCGCTTGCGCACCGCAGGCGTGGCCTTGGGGTCGGGCAGCAGATGGGTTTCCAGCATGCCGAACTGATACAGGCGCAGACCGATGTCGGCCATCAGTGGCTCCAGGTCCAGCAGGTTCGTGGAGTTGACGATGCGCTCCAGCACGGGCTGCAGGTCCACACCGGCGAGCTTGCGGCCGTGGCGCACCAGATCGGCCTGGGTGAAAGCTTTGCCGGGCTGGCCAAATTCGGCGTACAGCGAGCGCATGAGCTCGGGCAAACCGATCTTGCTGTTCGTCGCACGGCGCAGTTCCACATCCATCGCCAGACCGGCGATGGTGCCACCGCCGTAGACCAGCAGCCAGCTGTGGTGCTTGTCGTTGACGGCATCGCGCACCGTGCCCTTGAGGCCCATCAGGTTGCGGGCCACGCCCTGGCCGCGCGGCAGGTTCTCCAGATTTTTGATCAAAAAGTCGCGGTCCATGACCTTGTTGCGCACCAGGGTCACCAGCGTCAAGTAGTCGGTGACGCCCTCCTTGAACCACTCGTCGGCGGGCTCGGCCGACACCAGCGTGTGGCCATTCCAGAAGTGCAGCAGTTCATGGGCCACGATGCGGCCCCAGATCACGCGGGAGCTGGCGTCCGCATCACCCTTGATGACCTGGCTGAAGCTGCCGGCAAAAGCGCCGCCGTCGCTGATCTCGCCGGCATTGATGACAACCAGGTAGCGGTTGGTGCGCGGTGGCCCGCCAAACAGGCTTTGGTACGACGCCAGCTGGCGCCGCATCAGGTCCATGAACAAAGCCTTTTGCGGCCAATAGCGCTTGCCCATGACCAGCGTGATCTCCACGCCACCGGCCATAAAGCGCTCGCCATGCGCCGTGCCCAAAAACATCGCGTTGCTGGTCAGCTCGCGCCGCGTCTCGGCAATGAAACTGCCCGGCTTGCCGCCCGCCGCCCACGGTGTCTGCGCACGCCAGCCATCGGGCAGGGTGAATGTCACTTCGGTCTTGCCCGGCATGGCCACGCCGGGCACCAGGAACAGGCTGTTGCCCACGGCCATGATGCCCTCGTCGGTGTGGTACAGCACCTCTTCAATGCCGCCAGGCCAACGGTGTTGGTCGTGCTCCAGGCGCACGTCGTAGCTCAGCAACAGGCGGCGGTCGCCACCGTCCACCTCGTATTCAGCTTCGCCCTTGTCCTTCAGCGCAACCGGCTTGCCGGCCATGTCGCGCACCGCAATGTTCTCCAGAAAGTCACCCTGGCCATTTTTCAGCTCGGGCAGTATCTCTGTGCCAAACAGGGCCAGCTCATTGCCTTCCACATAGACATCGGCCTCCACATGGGCACGCTTGCCGTCTTTGGCAATGCTGACGTGGTAGTGGTTGGGCTGCTGGTCCCAGGCGGCCCAGGCCGTGGGGCTGGCCACTATCACCCAGGCGGCCAGGGCAGCGCCGAATGCGCAGCGGGTGTTCATCATTTTTTGGTTTCCTTCCAGTCCATGCAGGCTTATTTGTTTGCAGTCCAACGACGGTGCTGCAAGTCGGGCGCCACTGTAAGGTCTTTGCGCCAGCCTGCCCATGGCCGACAGATGAACGGTAAAAACGCGGGCTTGGATTGCAGAAATAGGGGAGCACCCGCCCGTCAGCCGCCCAGCGGTTCGCACAACACAAGTGGCGGTAATTCAGCTACCCTGTGGTCCGTGGTTCATCCCCAATTGATTTTTTTGTTGGAGCAGGAGTCAGCTATGACCGTCAACTACTACAAGAAGGCAGTGCGGCCCAACCGGGCCGCCCACCACCATGGCCCGTAGTCTTTCCGACCTCGTACCCGGTAGCAAGGACGAGACCAGCAAGGCCAGCAAATTGGTGGCCTTGGGTTACCCGGCGGTAGAGCCGGTCATCGCTGAAATACTGGAGTGGGTGGAAGACGCCAACTGGCCTGTGGCCAAGGTGTTCCTGCCCTTTCTCGCCCGCATTGGCGCGCCGCTGGTGCCCCATGTGCGCTATGTGCTGCAGTCACAGGACGAGCAATGGAAGAAGGTGGTGCTCGATTGCATCGTCAGCGAATCGGGGGCACTGGCGCACGGCATATCGGTAGACCTGCTGCGCCTGATCGACACGCCCACCGACGCAGAGCGCGCCGAGGGCCTGCACACTACGGCGGACGAACTGTTCCGCAAATACTGCAACAACGGCAACCATTCCTGATGGCCCGCGAACCGCGTCGTGTGCACCCGCGCGTGGGACTTGCGACTGGAACGCTATGCTACATTTTTTGAAGCTTCACAACCATATTTCACGAGGGCTATTGGCACATTTCGCTCTACACATCGGCAAAGCGTCGCCATAAACCCCATATTGGGTATGTTTGACTACTTTCCCTTCACATGCATTCGCTAATAGGAGTTTCCCCATGCGCCACACTACATCTTTTGTCCTGCTGGCCGTTGCCAGCGCCTTCGCCCTCGGCTTGGGGCTGTCGCCAATGGCGCAGCATCTGATCGGTGATGCGCACGCCGAGGCGGCACCCCTGCAAGCCATGGTGATTGACCTGGCGGCCCTGCAGCACACCGACCTGGCCGCCACCCCCAACCCCGAGTTGCGCGCCAGGGGCCTGGTTACCACGGACAACGCGACCATTGGCATCCAATCCGGCAACGTCGCCAAGCACATGCACCCCAAGACAGATGAAATCCAGTACATCGTCGAAGGCAGCGGCGCCATGTGGCTGGGCGCGGAGCGCAAGGAGTTCAAGCCCGGCTCGCTGATCATCATCCCCAAAGGCACGGCCCATGCCGGCACCATTGTGACTCAGGGCCCGGTCAAGGCCATTGCCATCAAGATCCCGCCACAGCCGCAGGGCGATACCGTGTTTGTGGACTGATCCCCCAACCAGCCACGCCGCCATATGGGGCGATCAGCCGCCCTGCCGGGCCAGAAACGCCTGGGCCTTGAGCCCCACAAAGCGGCGGCCGGGGTTGCTGCCGGCAACCCACTCGTCCACGCTGAACAGATCAAACAGGCCCACTTTTATCAGCGTGGGCACGGACAGCTCCAACTCCCGCTCCACATCGCCGCGGGCGCCTTGGTTGTAGAGCCCCACATTGACCAGCATGGTCGCCACAGTACCCGTCTGCACCTTGCTGCCATCCTTCAGCGTGACCGCAGGCAGTGATTCGCCATCGGCCAGGATTTTTTGGTTGACGTTGGCCAGAGCGGCAATAGAGTCGGTTGGGGTTTGTGACATGGGTGCAGGGTCCTCTCAAAGGAATGTTGCGCTTCGCGCGCGAAGCAGGGACTGTACTTGGGGCCAGCGCCGCATTGCGCAAGGGGCGCGTTCACGCATAGGGCCTCTGTGCTGACCATACAGTCCCAAACTGTGCAGGTGCCGAAATCCGGCACACTGTGCGGATTGAGAGCATTGCAAGCCAATATGACAACCAGCCCCCGCGACTCCCGCTACGACATCCTGTTTGAGCCGGTACAAATCGGCCCCGTTACAACCAAGAACCGCTTCTACCAGGTGCCGCACTGCAACGGCATGGGCCACGGCAAGCCGCAGTCGCTGGCCGCCATGCGCGGCGTCAAGGCCGAGGGCGGCTGGGGCGTAGTCTGCACCGAAGAAATCGAGATCAGCCCCTTCTCTGAAATTGCGCCGCATTTCGAAGGCCGGCTGTGGGATGACTCCGACATCCCCGCACTGCGCCTGATGACCGACGCCTGCCATGCCCATGGCGCGCTGGCCGGAGCCGAGCTGTTCTTCAACGGCTACGCCACACCCAACCGCTACAGCCGCGAGATACCGATGGCGCCCTCGCACACGCCGGTCAAGGCGACCGACCCCATTCAGGCGCGCAGCATGGACAAGGCCGACATCGCCAATGTGCGCCGCTGGCACCGCGCCGCCGCGCTGCGCGCCCGCGACGCCGGCTTTGATGTGGTCTATGTGTATGCGGGGCACGACCTGGGCCTGCCCATGCACTTCCTCTCGCGCCGCACCAACCGCCGCACCGATGAATATGGCGGCAGCCTGGAAAACCGTGTGCGCTTTTTGCGCGAGCTGATCGAAGACACCAAAGACGCGGTGGGCGACCGTTGCGCCGTGGCCGTGCGCCTGGCGGTGGACCAGTTGCTGGGGCCGCTGGGCATCACGTCCGAAAGCGAAGGCCGCGATGCCATTGCCCTGCTGGCGGAGCTGCCCGACTTGTGGGACGTGAACATCGCCGACTGGTCCAACGACAGCCAGACCGCACGCTTCTCGCAAGAGGGCTACCAGGAGCAGTACATCGCCCACGTGAAGTCCCTGACCACCAAGCCGGTGGTTGGTGTGGGCCGCTACACCTCGCCCGACGCCATGGTGTCGGCCATCAAACGCGGCGTCATGGATTTGATCGGTGCCGCGCGCCCTTCGATTGCCGACCCATTTTTGCCCAACAAGATTGCCGAGGGCCGCTTTGACGATATCCGCGAATGCATAGGCTGCAACATCTGCGTGACCGGCGACAACCTGTGTGTGCCAATCCGCTGCACACAAAACCCGACCATGGGTGAAGAGTGGCGCAAGGGTTGGCACCCCGAGCGTATTGCCCTCGCACTGTCCCAAGACACGGTGTTGGTTGTGGGCGCCGGCCCCACCGGGCTGGAGCTGACCCGCGCTTTGGGCCAACGGGGCTACGAGGTCGCACTGGCCGATGCCGGCACGCGCGTCGGCGGCCGGCTGATAAATGATGCCGCCCTGCCCGGCCTGGCCACCTGGATGCGCGTGGCCGACCACCGCATGTTGCAGATCCAGAAGATGACCAACGTCAACCTCTACCTGGATAGCCGCCTGGGCGCGGACGAGGTGCTGGAGTTCGGCTTTAACCGTGTCTTCATCGCCACCGGCGCCCGCTGGCGCAAGGACGGTCTGGGACGCCAGCACCGCGTGGCCATAGTCGGCATCGCGCACACCGATGTGGCGCCCAAGGTATTTAGCCCCGATGATGTATTTGCCGGTGTAACACTGCCCTCCCCCGTGCTCATCTATGACGACGACCACTACTACATGGCTGGGGCCTTGGCCGAGCGGCTGCGCAAGCAAGGGCTGGAGGTGCACTTGGTCACGCCATCGGTCAAAGTGTCTGAGTTCACCGATATGACGATGGAGCAGCAGCGCATTCAGGCTGGGCTGTTGAAGATGGGGGTACAGATCCACACCACTACATCCATCGCCAGCGTATCCGCCGCGCCAGAAGGCTTGCAGGTGGAGCTGGCCAACACCTACACCGATGCCCGCACGCCATTGCAGTGCGCCAGCCTGTTGCTGGTCACCATGCGTGATCCGGTGGATGCATTGTTTACCGCACTACAAGCTCGGCAAACCGAGTGGCAGGGCGCGGGGGTCAAGACGGTGCAGTGTGTGGGGGATGCCTTCGCACCGGGCACGGTGGCGGCTGCCGTATATGCAGGGCACAGGGCTGCGCGGGAGATGGATGGGGATATGGCGGCTCTGGATACAGCGGCCTTTAGGCGAGAAATGATGAGCTTTATCTGACAGCACTGGTTATACCTATCAATGCGAATCGCCACTTGGAATCTCAACACCCAGTCATTGCTTGAAAAGTCTGTGCGGAAACACACATCGGCGGTCGAGCATGCTTGCGATCCTGCGCGTTGCACGCGCCCGCGGACAGGCGCAACACTTTGAGACAAACGACTTGGCTTGCAGGTGTTGCGCAAGTGGATAAATTGCTGAAAATACCCACACAGAGCTCCCACCGGAGCACAGGTATCCAAAAATAACCGTCGTTGGTTGGTATCGCAGCGCATTGTGGGGCAGCGGCTTCGCCGGGTTGGCCATACACGCGTGCAATAGAGTTTTCAACTGACACGGGTCGGAACACTGTGCGCAGCCGCGCAAGACCGGCCAGGGGGATGCATGCTACAAAACGCCAGGGCCTTGTCACCGGTCGGCAACAGCCGGCGCCTGTTGATGATTGTGTGGATCTTCGTCGCGCTGGTGGCGGGGCTGTTGGCCTTCGCGTATTTCAGCTTTGGCCTGATGTCCGCCGCCCGCGCCTATGTGGGGGGCGAGGGCCTGTGGTCCAAATCGCAAAAAGATGCTGTGATGGCGCTGTCACGCTATGCGTCGGACCACAGACCCCAGGACTACCAAGCCTTTCAAGACGCCCTCAAGGTCAGCCTGGGCGACCGCCAGGCCCGGTTGGAACTGGAGAAACCCATACCCAATATGGAGCTTGCCGCCCAAGGCTTTCTGCAGGGCCGCAACCACCCGGAAGACATAGACGGCATGATCCGCCTCTACCGCACATTTCGCACGCTGCCTGAGCTGGACCGTGCCATAGCCGTCTGGACGGCGGCCGATGTACACATCGACCAACTGATCGCATTGGGTGCAACGATACAAGCCGCCGCGCAACAGCAAACCGGTCTGAACCCAGAGACCCAGCGCAGCTTTCTGGCGCAATTGGCCGATATCAACGCGCAACTGACACCGCTGGAAGACGAGTTCTCGTTCTCACTGGGGCAGATCTCACGCCGCTCCAACGCCGTGCTGCGCTACGTGATGCTGTTGACGGTTACGGTGTTGCTGTTGGTCGCTTACCTGGTGTCGCGCCGCATCGTGCAGCAAAACGAGCGCTACCACCAGGCCTTGGTCGACAACGAAAAGCAGCTGCGCGACCTGCTGCAGTTTGCCCCCTTGCCCATCATCATCGTCAGCCTGCCGGAGAACTTGGTCACCTATGCCAATGCCCGGGCGCTGGCCCAGTTCAAGATCAGCCCCGCCGAACTGGGGGTGTTGGTAGCACCCGACTTCTATGTCAACCGCGAGGAGCGTGCCCGGGTTGTGGATGCCCTGCGCACGCACGGCAGTGTGCGCGATTGGGAGGTGCAATTGCAAGACCGCGATGGCAAGGCCTTTTGGGTGCTGCTGTCGTCGCAGCGCCTGGTGCTGGGTGGACAGGAATGCCTGTTGACCGCACTCAACAACATCGACGAACGCAAGCAGGCCCAGGAAGAGCTGCGCCACCGTGCCTTCCATGATGAGCTGACCGGGCTGCCCAACCGCTCGATGTTCATGGACACGCTGAACCGTACGCTGCACCGCGCCAAGCGAAAAAACGGAACGTTCTCGGTGTTGTTTGTGGACCTGGACCACTTCAAGGAGGTCAACGACCACTACGGCCACCGCGTCGGCGATCTGCTGCTGCAAGAAGTCGCCGCCCGCGTGCGCCAGTGTGTGCGCGAGGGCGATCTGGTGGCCCGCATTGGCGGGGATGAGTTCGTGATCCTGGTCGAAGACTACAGCCCGCAGGACGAAGTGTCCAAGATCGCCCGCAAGCTACGCGCTGTGCTGAACCCGACGCACCATTTGGCCGGCCACGAACTGCATGTGACGGCCAGCATAGGCATAGGCCGCTACCCGCAAGACGGTACCGAGGTGGACGAGCTGCTGCGAAACGCCGACGCCGCGATGTACCGCGTCAAGGAAGATGGACGCAACAATTTTCAATTTCATTCCACGTACTGAGCGCCAGCCTTCAGTCCAGCAATACCAGGCGGCCGTCGTCGCGTGCCGTCTCAATGACTTCCAAGGGCATGGACACAAAGTTCTGGCCGTCGGGTCCCCAGACGATATCAAAGGAGCGCTTGCCCACCGATTCGATCAGGCAGGGGCCGATGGGGATGTTTCGCACGCGTCCACCCAAGGCAACATAGGGCATGGGAGTGGTGATACGGGCGCAGTGTGTGATGTGCTTCATGGTTTTTCTCTCCGCAACAGGTTTCTCAAAACGGGGGGCTGCCCGCCCTGATGGAAAACCCAGTCTGCCCAGACTGCGGCGCATTTTCTGTGTGCCGACGCACAGATCAAACCCAGGCGCACAGCCATCATGGAGTGCATCCAGATAGCGATGCAAAGAGGGGGAATGCACCATGCTGCGAAACATGCAGGAACTCAAGCACTACACCATTGGGGCCAGCGATGGCGAGGTCGGGAAAGTCACTGACATCTTCTTTGACGACAAATCCTGGGTGGTCCGCTACCTGGTGGTGGACACCGGCACTTGGCTGACCAGCCGCAAAGTGCTGATCTCCCCCTATGCGGTGCAGCGCGCCGACTGGGAACACAAACGCCTTGCGGTCAGCCTGTCCCGTGAGCAGGTCAAGAACAGCCCGGACATCGATACGAATATGCCGGTCTCACGCCAACATGAGGCCGCCTATGCGGACTACTACCGCTACCCCTACTACTGGGGCGCAGACAGCTATTGGGGTGATGGGCTTTACTACCCGCTGGAGAGCGACCGCTCCGACGCCGCAGAACTGCATGCGCTGGCCGAGCGCGCGCGCCAGCAAAGCCAGAGCGACCCGCACCTGCGCAGCTGCCAGGCCGTGATGGGCTACCACATCCATGCCAGCGATGGCGACATTGGTCACCTGCAAAGCATGCTGGTGGACGAGGCCACCTGGGCGATTCGCTACATGGTCATCGACACCAGCAACTGGTGGATAGGCAACCGCGTCTTGATCCCACCGGAGTGGATCACGAACGTGAATTGGGCGGACTCCAGCCTCACCGTGAACCTGACCCGCACCACCATCCGAAACAGCCCGCGCTACGAGTCGACCGCCGACCTGAACCGCAGCCATGAATTGGAGCTTTACAGCCACTATGGCCGCCCCAACTACTGGGAACGGGAGCACGCGCGCGAGGTGGTACCCGCTGAATTCATGGAGTGACCATGGGCCTGCGGCCGGCTGGCAAGCCCAGACCAGCCGGGAATGAATGCTATCCTTTCAATAGCTACTCGTGCATATTCGGCAAGGGCTGAATGCCAGTTATGCTTAAGGTGTTTTGGCGAAAACGCCATTTCACCCCTCAAGCAATGGAGTCTCCCATGGCAAGCAACCCCAAGCCCGGTGCCGTCATCTTCGCCAAAGACCTGAACCGGCTCACCGCGTTCTACGAATCCCTGCTGTCCATGGCCGTGGTGCACCGCGAGCCGGACCATGCCGTACTGGAAGCACAGGGCCTGCAGCTCGTGGTCCATGCGATCCCCCAGCACATTGCTGATAGCTTTGAGATCACCACCCCGCCCGAGCGGCGCACCGAGACCGCTATCAAGCTCTTCTTCACGGTGCAAGACCTTGCACAGGCCCGCACCGTGGCCGCGCAACTCGGCGGTGGCCTGAACCCGGTGGAGCACGAGTGGGAAGCCCGCGGCTTTCGTGCCTGTGACGGATTCGACCCCGAAGGCAATGTCTTGCAACTGCGTATCAGCGCGCCCTGAGGACCGGAGGGCAGCGTCGGAGACAATGCGCACCTGCATTGCCCACCGTAGTTGAGTCCTTTTCCATGCAAGACCCGATCGACGCGCCACACGCCTATCCCGCTTCTGCCGAGCCGCCGCCACCACCTCCGGCACCACAGCCCCCCGCGCAGCTGAATTTTCTGCAATGGACCGCCGCGGGCCTGCGGGCCGCCGCATGCCTGGCGCCCCATATCGGGCGTGCCAGCCCCAACCGGGCCCAGTTGTTCTGGCTGATCGCACTGTCTGCGCTGGCGCAATTGGCGATGGCGCGGCTGGAGGTGCCCGGCGCTGCCAGCTTCCAGTTGCTGGGCTGGATCTACCCGCTGTGTACCGCAGGCTTCCTGGTCTTTCTGGTCTGGGCCAGCTTGAGTGGAGATCCCCGCGCACCTCAGGCCCACCCGGCGCCGGTACCCGCGTGGTTCGGCCTGTGGAGCGTGGCTGGCGTGCCGATGTCGGCCGCAGGTGTGTTGCTCACTGCGCTGTCCGCCCGCGAAATGCTGCCTGGCTGGTGGACGGAGGGCACCTGGCTGGCCTGGCTGCTCTATGCCCTGGTCTGGGTGTGGTTGATGCTGGTGGCCTGGCGGGTCACAGCCGCGGTGACCAGCGCCCGCGTGGCGCAGACCTGGGTCATCGTCGGCGTGCTGCTGATTGAGGGCTTCTCCACGGTGCAGCTGGACAGCCGGCCCTGGCAAGCCGACTATGCCGACCAGGAGGCCACGGAAGCCACTCCCAACGCATCCGAAACCCTGACGCTAAGCCAGGAAGTTTTTGAAGACCAGCAGGCCCTGCTGGCCGATGCGCTAGGCGCCATCACGCCACGGCAGGCGGACCGCATCAATGTGTTCGGATTGGTCTATGCCCCCTATGCCCAGAGCGTGTTTGTGCGCGAAAGCGCCATGGTGGCCGGTGTGCTGCAAGAGCGCTTTGGCGCCCAGGGCCATGTGGTGCAACTGGTCAACCATCCCGCGGTCACCGACAGCATCCCCTGGGCCACCAACCAGAACCTGCGCGCCAGCCTGCAGGCCCTGGCCCGGCAGATGGACCGCGAGAACGATGTGCTGGTGGTCTACCTCAGCTCGCACGGCGGTTCGGACTTCAAGCTCGCCACGCAGCATCCGCCGCTGGATGTGGCCGAGCTGACGCCGCAGATGCTGCGCGACATGCTGGACAGCGTGGGTGTGCGCAACCGGGTCATCGCGGTGTCGGCCTGCTTCTCGGGTGGCTGGGTGGAGCCGCTGGCCAGTGACAGCACGCTGGTGATGACAGCCGCCGATGCCACCCACACCTCGTATGGCTGCGGCAGCCGCTCGGAGCTCACCTTCTTTGGCCGCGCCCTGTTTGACGAGCAATTGCGCCAGACCTATTCGTTTGAAGAGGCCTTTGCAGCGGCCGGCCCCATCATCCGGCAGCGCGAGATCGAAGGCAACAAGGAGGACGGCTTCTCCAATCCGCAGATCGCCGTGGGCCACGGCATACGCGGCGTACTGGCCAAGCTGGAGCGCGAGCGCAAGCTGGCGCAGTAACCGACGCCAGGCTCAGTCGCGTGGCCGCTTGAACGCGATCCACGCGGCAATCAGAGTGAAGGTGATGATGATGGCCACCACGGTCCAGAAACCGTGGGGGCTGTCCGCCAGGGGGATGCCCCCCACATTCATGCCCAGCAGGCCGGCAATGATGTTGATGGGCAGGGCCAGCACGGTCACGATGGTCAGCACATAGAGGCTGCGGTTGTTGGCCTCGGCCACACGGCCCGCGATTTCTTCCTGCAGCAGCTTGATGCGCTCTTGCAGCGCCGCCATGTCGCTCAGGGCCACGTTGAATTCCTCGGTGGACTGGCGCAGGTCTTCCACGTCTTCTTCGTCCATCCAGTGGGGCGGCAGCTTCAGCAGGCGAAACAGCGCGGCGGGCTCGGGTGCCAGCAGCCGCTGCAGCCGCACCAGCAGGCGGCGCAGCGCGCCCAGGTTAGCCCGCTTTTTCTCCAGGCGGCCAGACAGCAGGTTGTCCTCGATCTCATCCACTCCCGCGGTCGTGGTGCGCACGATGCCAACCAAGACGTCGCCCTGGTCATGCATCAAGTGCACCAGCAAATCCACCGACGAACGCAGCGGCGCGCCGCGCTTGACAGCATCGCGCAGCCGGTCGATAGAGCGCAGGGGTTGCAGGCGCGCGCTGACCACCAGCCGCGGGCCGACTGACAGCCACATCGTGGAAATGTCGCTGGGCTCAAAGGCGAAGTCGTAGTGCACGTCATTGACGACGGCGATCAGCATGTCGTCGTCCAATTCCACGCGCGTGGACTGCGTGCCGTCTTTCAGGGATTCATGGAAGACATCGGAGAGCCGCACGTTGTCGCGCAACCACTTCTCCGTGGCGCTGTGCGCCAAATTGAAATGCAGCCACACAAAGCCGGCCGGGGTCTCCGCATCGCCCTGCCCCGCCGTTGGCGCCAGCCATTGCAGCGCCTGCTGCGTATCAATGGGCAGGCCTTTGCCATTGGCATCGAACTGGAAGCCGCAGATCAGCCCCGACGCATCGGCGCCATAGGTGGTGGCAAGGGTTGTGGGCATGGTATGTGGCTTTGCTGGATAAACTTTTCAGTATGGCGGTCAATTGTGTCGTGGCCATGACGCGGGCGGTGCCACGCTACCGCCAGACAAGCACCAGCCCACCGCATTACAGATGGGCCATATCGCGCAGGTCGTCACGCAGGTCCGCCCCCTTGACGCCTCGGGCATGCAGACTTACCAAGAGCTCGATGCGCCGGCGTAGCGAATGCAGGGTTTGCAGCGTGGCCAACCCCACGTCCACACCCGGTGCACCCTTGCCAGCCACCAAGGGCGGATACGCCCAGACGGCGGTTTGCGGCTGGCCGGGCCAGATGGGGTGCTGGTAGCTGGTTTCTTCGTCCAGCGCAATCACGTAGTCCATGCGCGGTGCGCCATTGCGGGTGAATTTGCCCCAGCCTTTGCACTGCAGGCCATCGGTGGCAATGCCGGTTGTCTTCAGTGCCAGCAAAGTCCACTCGCTGGCTTGCCCAGTGGACAAGGCCGGCAACCCGCAGGAGTAGGCCCGGAAACGGGATTTTCCCAGGTGCCGCAAACAGGCCTCGGCCAGCAGGCTTCTGCCCGCATTGTCACGCGACACAAATAACACCGCTGATTCATCAGAGCTGTACATGCGGCCATCTTAGCGGCTGAATATTGACTATGCTTTTGATAGCGGAACACACATATTTGACGAGGGCTAGCGGCCTATTTTTCCTAAGCACTTGCAACCCAAAGGCATCACTGACGCGTGAACCGCCGTTCAGCTGTGGGCTTGGCCGGGCGCAAAGTCGTCCACCTGGATCACCCGGTCGGCCGCCAGCAGGTAGGCCAGTGCCGCGACGGGATCGCGTGACAAGGCCGCAACCGTCTTCGGCGCCTCGCCGCTGCGCAGCGCGCGGTTCAGTGTCGCCATTTCTGCATCCCCCAGGGTTTTGGCGGCCTCCAGTGCGAGCATCAAGTCCAACAGGCCACCGGCTTTGGGTCGCCCCAGGTCGGGGCACAGGCGCGGCATGAGCCGTGCATCACTGCGCAGCGACTCCGCTACGGCCAACAGCGTGCGGTCATCGGGCATGGCCAAGTGGTGCATGCCACCCTGCAGGGCCGGGGATAGCAATCCGACCGGCCAACCGGGCAGGTTGGCATACAGTCCGCGCAGCGTTTGAGCCGCCCCAGCCAATTGCATCTGGATCGCGGCACGGGCGATTGGCAGCAAGGCAACATCACCATCTGCCTGGTAACGCCACACGCAGCACGAGGCGAGGTACAGCGCCGACAACACATCGCCAAGCCGGGCCGACAGCAACTCCAACCGCTTGAGCTTGCCACCGAGCAGGCCCATGGCCAGATCCACCGCCAGCGCAAACTGGGCCGACAGCCGTGCAATCTGTGCGGTCTGCGGGCGCAGATCCACCGGCGGCGAACCCACGACGCGCGCACCCAGCAACCCCCGCATGGTGTTGCGCACCCCCTGCGCCAGATGGGACAGCAGCGCGCTGCCCAGGGCAGACGCATCACCCGCCTGCACGGCATCCATTTCGCGCAGCACATAGGGGTGGCAGCGCACGGCCCCCTGTCCAAAAGTGATCAGGGCCCGGGTCAGCAGGTTGGCCCCCTCCACGGTGATAGCAATGGGCGCATGCCGGTAGGCCACACCCAGCAGGTTGTGCGGGCCGCGCATGATGCCTTTGCCGCCCAGTATGTCCATGCCGTCGTTCACTGCGCGGCGGCCGGCTTCCGTCAGTTGCACCTTGAGCATGGCGCTGGCCAGGCTGGGCTGCTCGCCAGCGTCCAGTGCCGCTGCCGTGTAGCGCCGGGCCGCGTCACTGGCGTACAGGGCCAAGGCCATGCGCGCCACAGTGGCGGCCACCGCATGGAATTTGCCGACGGGCAGGCCAAACTGCTCGCGGATTTGCCCATAGCCGTTGGCGACAAACAAGCTGGTCTGCTGCATCGCCGAGCCCAGCGCGGGCAACGAGATGGCGCGCCCGGCGGCCAGGCACTCCATCAGCATGGACCAACCCTTGCCGATCTGCTCCTCGCCACCAATGATCCAGTCCATGGGCACAAAGACTTCGGTACCCCGCACCGGGCCGTTCATGAAGGCCGAGCGCATCGGCGAGTGCCGCCGGCCGATCTCCATGCCCTCGGTGGGCACCGGAATCAAAGCACAGGTGATGCCCATTTGCTGCCGACCTTCCGACAGCGTGGGGTCTATGGCCTGAAACGCCAGGCCCACCACGGTTGCCACCGGTGCCAGCGTGATGTAACGCTTGTCAAAGTTCAAGACAAAGCCCCGCTGCCTGCGCCCATTGTGCTCACGCACGGTCAGCACACCGGTATCAGGGATAGACGCGGCATCCGAGCCCGCATAGGGTGCTGTCAGCGCGAAGCACGGCAGCTCCCGCCCATCGGCCAGTCGGGGCAGGTAATGGTCTTTTTGGGCGGCCGTGCCATAGCGCAGCAGCAGTTCGGCCGGCCCCAGTGAATTGGGCACCATCACCGTCACGGCCGCAGGCACGTTGACGCAGGCGATGCGTGCGACCACGCTGGCATGGGCGTAGTGGCGAAAGCCCAGACCACCGTATCGCACGGGGATGATCATTCCGAAGAACTTGTGTTCGCGTAAGAAAGCCCAGACTTCGGGCGGCAGATCGCCTGCCTCGTCGATGGCGAATTCGTCCAGCATCGCGTTCAGCATGCAGACGTCTTGCGCCAAAAAGTGTTGCTCCTGCGGCGTAAGGTGGTTGATGCCGCGCGCACGCAGATCGTCGAAATTGGGGCGGCCCGTGAACAATGCCCCTTCAAAGCCCACCGTGCCCGCCTCCAGTGCAGCGCGCTCGGTGGGCCCCAAGTTGGGCAGCGCACGGGCAAACGGCGCCATCGCCATGCGACCGACAGTAAGGGCAAAAGGATTCATCGTGGTGTGACTCCGCTAGCCCTTGCCGGCGCGCACGCCGCAGCGCCGAGGCAGGTATGGCGTGGCTGGCTAGATGCTCACGCGGTCCCGCATCACGTGGATGGTGTCGTGCGCCTGCTTGACGCTATTGCTCTGGCGTTGAACGATGTCGCGCACATTGGCAGGCAAAGCCTTGCCCAGCGCCTTCTGGTACTCACGCACAGCCTGGTCTTCGCTGGATTCGACAACGGACAGGATGGCGTGGTCGTCACCGCCCAACGCGGCCTTCAGGTCCATCCAGCCGCGCCGCAGCGCACCGGTAACGGTTCCCGTGTTTTCCGGCTCGTCACCCAGGCCATGCACCAGGGCTTGCAGTTCACCGACAAAGTGCGCCCGCACACGGCTTTGCTCCAGGCAGAAGGTCTTGGTCTGGTGCAGGTCAATCTTGTCAGCGGCCTCTTGGTAGCCCTTTTGGCCATCACGGTTGAGTTCAATGAGCCCATTCAAAGCGTTGATCACTTCGGTAGGTTTCAAAATGGTTTCGTTCATACAAAGTCCTTTCGGGTTGAGAAGAAAGCAACGCAAGCGAGATATGCCGCGCCACCAGTCCAATGTAGGCAGCCCGTGGTTTGGGGTCTGTGCAACATCACACATTGCGCGGGGTGGGGCATTGCGGCTATCCTTGCGCCAGTTTTTTCCCGCACCGGGTCTTGCCCCCACTAACTAACCGCAATGCCTTCTATGCACCACCTAATGAAAGCCACCCTTCCCCTGGTCGCAGCATGGGCGCTGGCCGGCCATCCTGCATGGGCTGACAGCACCTCTTCGGCTTCCAGCGCATCGTCTACTTCTGTTGGCAGTTCGTCGGCATCCATAGAGAAGTCCAGCAACAGTTCCTCCAACAAGGACAAGGTGGCCCAGGGCCCCTATACCGTGGTGGACATGGTGGCCGTGGCACAGCAGCCCGATATGCTGCGCGTGCAGTTGCAGGCGGTTATGCCGGCACCGGGCGCCAGCAACGAATTTTTCCTGTTGCTGCCGCGGCAAGCCGCCGAGCGCGGGCAATTGGCTGTTGGCCAGGTCATCTCGGCCGAGCACCGGCCCTATGGCCTGGCATTTACGACGCTGAATCCCGCAGGGCAGGCCGCCACGCCCTTCTTCCTGGTGCTGGACGACGCGTGGTTTGGTGAGCTGCAAAGCCGCCCGCTTGGCGTCTAAGCTGCTGCACGCAGCGGGGCGCGCAATGTGGGTTGCGGTCTATGGCCTGGCCGTGCAGGGCGCATGGGCCAGTTCGCTGAACTATTGCCAGGGCCAGACCGAGCCCAGCGCGGCCACGCAAGACCGCCTGATACAGGTCGCGGCCGTGGTCAAGGCGGAGTTGGAGCGCTCCGGCCACAGCGCTGCCATCGTGGCCCGCTCCGGCCTGGCCTTGCAACGATTTGACCACCGCTATTCCCACGCCGGTATCAGCCTCAAAGCCAGCCCCAGCATTCCCTGGTCGGTGCGCCAGTTGTACTACGCTTGCGACGAAAGCCGACCCCGCATTTTTGACCAGGGTATGTCCGGCTTTGTGATGGGTGCGCTGGACCCGGCCGAGGGCTATGTCTCGGTCCTGCTGCTGCCGCCAGATGCGGAACAAGCACTGGAACGCATGGCTTTGGACGAACAACAAGCCCTGCGCCTTTTGGGTGGCACCTACAGCGCCAATGCCTACGCCTTCAGCCAGCGCTACCAAAATTGCAACCAGTGGCTGATTGAATTGATGGCGCAAGCCTGGGGCACCCCCGCACCAGAGGGCGATGACGCACGCGCGCAGGCGCAAGCGTGGTTGCGCGCCCAGAGCTATACCGCCAGCACCTTTGATCTGGTGTGGGGTTCCCTGGCATGGCTGGCTGGCCGTTTGCCATGGCTGCATACGGACGATCACCCGCCAGCCAATATCGCCAAGGCCCAGTACCTGGTCAGCATGCCCGCCTCAATTGAAGCTTTTGTGCACCAACGCCTGCCTGATACCCAGCGCATTGAGCTGTGCTACACGCCAAGGCACATTGTGGTGCACCGGGGCTGGGGTGCCATTGCTGGCGGATGCCAACCGGACGCGGGCGACACCGTGTTGGCACTGGCCGTTCCCCAGCCCCAGTGAAGCCCTAGCTGTTGCGCCCGGCCATGACGCCGCCGTCCACGTTCCACACCGCACCGGTCACCCAGCTGGCTTGGTCAGACAACAAGAAGGCCACGACGCTAGCCACATCCGAGGACTGGCCAATGCGGCCCAGCGGGTGGAAGGCGTTGAAGCTAGCCAGCACCGCGTCATGCTGCTCACGCGGTACAAAGCTGTCATAGACCGGCGTGTCCACCACGGCCGGCGCGACCGCATTGACGCGGATGTGGTGCACGCCCAGCTCCAGCGCCAGATGCTGCGTCAGCGCATGGATGCCGGCCTTGGCCATCGAGTAGGCCG
This sequence comes from Rhodoferax sp. GW821-FHT07G04, assembly GCF_059418585.1. Taxonomy (NCBI): domain Bacteria; kingdom Pseudomonadati; phylum Pseudomonadota; class Betaproteobacteria; order Burkholderiales; family Comamonadaceae; genus Rhodoferax; species Rhodoferax sp. GW821-FHT07G04. Next base: position 114,711 of record NZ_JBWKQD010000003.1, on the reverse strand, counting down.
ATGAAGGTGTGGCCAGGATGGCCTGCTGGGCCCACATGGAGCCGATGTTGACAATCGCCCCGCGTTGCACCGCGACCATACGCCGCGCAACGGCCTGTGTGGCGAAGAACAACGCTTTGCTGATGGCGAGGTAGCTGTCGTAATCGGCCTCGCTGTGGTCCAGAAAGGCCTTGGGCGAAAACACGCCGGCCGCATTGACCAACAGATCAAAGGGCTGGCTGCGCGACTGCACGGCTTCCGTCAGCGCCTGCAATCCCGCCGACGTAGTGATGTCCGCCTGCAGCGTGCCGATGGACGCCTCGCGCTCCACTGCCGTGCGGGTCAGTTTCTGCGTACTGCGGCCCACCACCAACACCTCTGCGCCGGCATCGGCCAGGCGATGGGCTACGGCGCGGCCTATGCCGCTGGAGCCCCCGATGACCAATGCGCTTTTGCCGGAAAAATTTTGCTTCATTTAACACTCCTATTAACCTACTAGTAGGTAGTTTTATGGGCTAAAAAAAAGGTCAGCCCTTCCTCATAAAACCATGGACCAAAATCGCCACCGTACGATCGAAGGCATCGGTGTCGCCGCTGGAATGGCACACCAGCAAGGCGCCCTGCAGCATGGACAATGCGGCTCGGGCGTGGTCGGCCGCGGCACCTTCGAAAGCGAAAACCCCTTGTGAGCGCCCTTCGGCCAACAACTGGGCCAGCCATTCGGTATTGCGGTTGAAAAATCCTTTGAGCTTGGGCAGCATGGCGGCATCCAGCGTCAGCACCTCGGCGGCCAGCATGCCGCACAGGCAAATACGTTCATGGTCCAGGGTGGTGCGGTAAATGGCCGCATAGGCTTTGAGCTTGTCCAGGGCGGAGCCCTCACTGCGCTCAATGCCCGCCAGCCGCTCGTCAAACTGCGCCGCGTAGGCCTCGACCAAGGCCACACCCAGGTCCGTCTTGCTGGCAAAGTGGTGGTGCAGGCTGGCCTTGCGTATGCCCACCTCGTCGGCAACATCGGCATAGCTGAAGCCGTTGAAGCCGCGCTGTTGCACCAGACGTTGCGCGCTGGAAAGGATGTGCTCTTTGGTGTCCATAGGGAAAGTATAACCTACCTAATGGAAGGTAGTCGTTGTTTTTAAAAAAGACGGCGCATTCCAGAGCCAACAGGCTCCGCCCGTCAAGCGCAATTCCTCAAGACCGCTGAGGACTCCTGGCCGATTTGGGGCCTGCAAACACCCGCGGCCCACTAGACTGGCCCCCTTTATTTGCGGTGCTTGTGCCATGGAACTACTAACTGACCCGAACACCTGGATTGCCTTCTTCATGCTGGCGGCACTGGAAATCGTGCTGGGCATAGACAACATCATCTTCATCAGCATTCTGGTGGGACGCCTGCCACCCGAAAGCCGCGACCTGGGCCGCCGCCTGGGCATGGGCTTTGCGATGGTGTCGCGCATTGCGCTGCTGTTCAGCCTGACCTGGGTCATGACGCTGACCGCCCCGCTGTTCACCACACTGGGCCAGGCGATCAGCGGCCGCGATCTCATTCTGCTGGGCGGCGGGCTGTTCCTGATTTACAAGGCTTCCCATGAAATCTTCATGGAAGTGGAAGCCCGTGAAGCGGATGAAGTCCAAACCGACAAAGACAATCTGAAGACCGGAGCCGCCCTGTTCTGGGGGACGATTGTGCAAATCGGCATTGTGGACATTGTGTTTTCGCTGGACTCGGTGATCACGGCCGTGGGCATGGTGGACAAGATTGGTGTGATGGTGGCTGCCGTCATTGCCTCGGTCGCGGTCATGATGTTTGCAGCAAAGCCCATTGGCGAATTCGTCGACAACCACCCCTCGATCAAGGTTCTGGCGCTGGCCTTCCTGACCATGGTGGGCACACTGCTGATTGCCGAAGCTTTTGATGTGCATGTGCCCAAGGCCTATGTCTATGTGGCCATGCTGTTCTCGCTGGGCGTGGAGGTACTCAATATCCGCGCCCGCTCCAAACGCAAGGCCTTGAAAAGCGGGGCCTGAGTCCTCCAGCACCCCAGGGTAATCAACGGGTATTGGCCAGGTCCTAGAATCAGCTTCCCCACAAGGAGACTGATAAAAATGCAGAATGCACGCACGGTGTTTGACACCCTCAACACCGACTACCTCGCCGTTCACAAGACCAAAGAAGACCTGTTCTGGGACACCTATATGGCCGTCTCCAGCGACGACGCAGGTTTTGCCCGGGCCGAAGAGGCCTACAAAAATTTCATCTCGGACCCGGCCCGCCTGGCCACGGTACGCAAGGCCTTGGCCAGCTTGGGTGATACCGACGCGGACGAGGCCACGGCCGCCCTGCGCCACGGCCTCAAAGGCTGGCTGGCCTTGTTCGAGGCCAATATCATCGACAGCGATGCGGCCCGCACGATGATGGCGGAACTGATCCAACTGGAAGCCGACCTGTTTGCCAAGCGCCGCGACTTGGTGCTGCAGCACACCAATGAAGCCGGCCAGGTAGAAGATGCCACGCTGAGCATGCTGTCCACCAACATGGGCACCAACCGCAATGAGGCCGCACGCAAGAGCTCGCATGATGCGCTGATGCAGCTGGAGCGCTGGGTACTGGCCAATGGCTGGCTGGACATTGTGAAGAAGCGCAATGCCTTTGCACGCGCCCAAGGCTTCGCCAATTACTTCGACTACAAGGTCCAGAAGAATGAGCAGATGTCGGCCGACCAGTTGTTCACGATACTGGACGACTTTGAAGAACGCACCCACGCGGCCAATACGCGCGCCTTGACCGAGCTTGCACAGGCCCATGGCGCGACCGCCTTGGAGCCCTGGAACCTGCGCTTTTTTGTCAGCGGCGATGTGACGCGCCAGTTTGACCCTTATCTGTCCTTTGCCAAGGGGCTGGAGCGCTGGCTGCAAAGCTTCCGCCGCCTGGGCATTGCCTACCGCGGTGCCACGATGCAATTGGATTTGCTGGAACGCAAGGGCAAATACCAGAATGGTTTTTGCCACGGCCCCATCCCGACCTTTTTCGACGCCCAAAACAAATGGGTGGCCGGCCAAATCAATTTCACGGCCGGCGCACAGCCCGACCAGGTGGGTAGCGGCGCACGCGCCATCAACACGCTGTTCCACGAAGGCGGCCATGCAGCGCATTTTGCCAACGTGACACAAAACGCGCCCTGCTTCTCGCAGGAGTTCGCGCCCACGTCCATGGCCTATGCCGAGACCCAGTCCATGTTCTGCGACAGCCTGCTGGACGATGCCGACTGGCTCAAGCGCTACGCACACAACGCCAAGGGCGAGGCCATCCCTGACGAGCTGATCCATGCCCGCATCAAGACCACGCAACCTTTTGCCGCGTTTGGTGAGCGCAGCATCTTGGTCGTTCCCTACTTTGAGCGCGCCCTCTACCGCCTGAGCGACGACGAACTGACACCCGAGGGCGTGCTGGCGCTGGCCCGCGCCACCGAGTTGCGCATTCTGGGTGTTGCCGTTGGCCCCCGCCCGCTGCTGGCGATTCCGCACCTACTGAACCAGGAGTCGGCTGCGGCCTACCATGGCTACCTGCTGGCGAACATGGCTGTGTACCAGACGCGCGCATTCTTCGAGCGCACCTACGGCTACCTGACGGACAACCCCGCCATTGGCCCGGCGCTGTCGCAACACTACTGGTCACGGGGCAACAGCATCAGCCACAACGACACGCTGCTGAGCCTGACGGGCGAGCCGTTCAATGCCAAATACCTGGCCGACAGCTGCAACCAGACCGTGGAAGAAGCCTGGACCGAGGCGCAGGCCAAGATGGCAGAGGCCAATGTGCGCAGCTACCCACCCGCCCCCTTGCCTGATCTGGACGCAACCATCCGTGTTGTGCACGGTGCGGAATTGATTGCCGACAACAGCGAGTCCGACCAGGCCATGTGCCAGCAATTTGAGCGCTGGATAGGTCAGCGCTACCCCGCAACAGTGCAGTGACCGACTAAGAAGCACCAGCGCGCCATTGGCCAGGCGTCACGCCGAACCAGCGGCGCGCGGCGCGGCTGAGGCTGCTGGCATCGTGGTAGCCCATCTTCTGGGCCGCAGCTTCAATGGACAGACCCTGCTGCAACAAGGCCTGCAAGGATGTGCGACGCGCCTCGTCCACCATCGTGGTCCAACTCTTGCCCTCGGTTTTGAGCGCGCGTTGCAAGCTGCGCAGGCTCATGCCCAGTGTGGCGGCCAGATCCTCAATGCGCACGGCGCCACTCGCCTGCTGGGTTAGCCACTGCACGGCAAAACTGGTGACATAGCCCACCTGCGGCAGCCCGGCCAACTGTTGGTCTGCCATCTCGCAATGCATGCGGCACAGCTCGGCGTCGGCCGAGGGCAGAGGCGCGCGCAGATCGGTCAGTGACAGCACGATGCTGTTGGCATCGGCATTGAACTGCGGCTCGACGCCAAAGCATTCACGGTAGCTATGCAGATCTCCCTGCGCAGGATGTCGAAAGCTGACCGCCAAGGGCAGGATGGGGCGAGCGGCCAGCCAGCGCGCCTGGCAGAACAGGCCCGCAATGACTGCTTCTACTTGCTGCGGCAAGATGTGAAATTTGAGTGTTTGCTCGGTGTGGATCAGGGCCACATGGCCATCACCCTGTGTTTGCGCTGCCAATGTGCCGGACTCGCTGACCAGCCGCTGGTAGCGCAGCATCACGCCCACGGCCTGTTCCAGCGTGGCGCAGCTCATGGTGGCCAAACCCAAGACACGGAAGGTGGTGGGCTTCATGCTCTGGGCCACTTTGAGCCCCAACAGCGTGTCACCCGTCAAGGCCAGCGCACGGTCCCAGATCAGGCGCGAGACGCCCACTCCCACACGGCCATTGGCCTGCGCAATCTGCTGGGCGTCCACGGGCAGGCCTTGCAGCATCCGTGCAGCAGGTACGCCGGCCGACTCCACAGTACCCAGTAATGCTCGGACATAAGCGGTGGAAACAGTGCGGGGGTCGAGCATTGGGAATGGGCATCACATTGGCATCAAATGTCAATACTGCGACCCATTCGGGTCAATGTCAAGTGCGGCCCTACGCAGAACAATGGCTGCTGCAGCAACAAACACAATGATTTGGAGACCCCGCAATGCAAGAGCACCGACTGGTGAACGAGATCCATATCCGCCGAGACCAGCAAGATGTCTTCCACTACGTGACCCAACCGTGGCGCTGGCATGAATGGCACCCGGCATCCGAGTCTGCCACCGAGCGGCAACAGGCGCTCCAGGTGGGAGACCGTTTTGATGAGACGGTGAGCATGCGTCCCTTCGCCTTCTTGCCGTTGCGCATGCGGCGCCAGCTGAGCTGGACGGTCCGAGCATCCCAAGCACCGCACGTCTGGGAAGCCCACGGCTCATCCGACACCATAGAGGTCAAGGCCCGCTACGAGCTGGACCCTATGGACGGCACACTGTTTCGCCGCACCTTCCACTACCGGGTCAAGGGCTGGCTGCGCTGGATCGAGCGCTTTTTTGTGCTGGCCCGCATGCAGCAGCAATCCACCGTGGCTCTGGCCAACCTGAAACGCGCGCTGGAAACGCAGCCTCTCAAAGGCTCAGAAAAAGTGCGGGGCATGCGATGAGCGAATCACCGGAAACCTACCGCCAAGAGTACCGCCAGGCCTTCATCAGCCCGGGCTACAACGGCTGGCTGCACTTTGCGTTCACCGTCAGCATGGCCAGCGGCATCATCGCGTTCTGCGCCCTGCACTTGCATGGCATATCCGCCTGGGAGTGGTGCACTGTGCCCCTGACATTCCTGTACGCCAACTTCTCCGAGTACTTTGGCCACCGTGGCCCCATGCACCACCCGCGCAAGGGGCTACGCATGGTCTATGAGCGCCACACGCGGCAGCACCACCGCTTCTTCAACGAGTCCCATATGGCGTTCAGGGACGCGCGGGATTTCAAGGCTGTGCTGTTTCCCCCACTGTTGGTGAGCTTCTTTCTACTGGCCTTCGGCACACCCATTGCGCTGTTGCTGGCGTGGGCGGCTACACCCAATGTGGGTTACTTGTTTGCGCTGACGGTCACGGCGTATTTTTTGAATTACGAGCTGCTGCACTTTTCGTACCACCTGCCGCCGCAGCACTTCGTCGCGCGGCTTCCTGGCATGCCGGTTCTGCGCCGCTTGCACACCGCGCACCACGACCCCGAGTTGATGGCACACCACAATTTCAACATCAGCTACCCCATTGGGGACTGGTTGTTTGGCAGCCTGTACCGCGGCAAGAAATAGAGGAGAAATGGACAGGCACAGCGCTTGTGCCCCAATGGGGTTCTGCCTATGATGGGACGACCATCAACACCGAACAGGAGACCCATTCATGCGCACCCTCAGCATCGCTCTCGCCGTTCTGCTCACCCATCCTCTAGGCTTTGCAGCCGATAAGCCGCCGATCAAGGCCTGCACCGAGAACGAGGACTCTTTCCCCTGGGTGTTGAAAGACCGGCCAGGCCTGACGGTGCTGATGCTGCGCATGGTGGAAAAGCAGGTTGGCGGCAAGATCGAGGTGGTACCGCTGCCCTGGAAGCGCTGCCTGGACGACGTGAAGACGGGCGCCGTGGATGCTGCTTTCAAGATCAGCTACAGCGCGCAACGGGCAGCAGAGCTGGGCAACTACCCCATGGCCGGCGACAAGCCCGACGCCAGTAAACGCCTGCTGACCGACAGCTACAGCCTGTACCGCCTGAAAGGCACCCCGGTGGAGTGGGATGGCAAGGTGCTCAAGGTGGCAGGCAGCGTGGGGGCGCAGTCCGGGTTCTCAGTCGTGGACCAACTCAAGGGACTGGGTGCCAAGGTGGACGATGCCACACGTTCAGCGGACGACAATTTGAAGAAACTGGTCGCCGGTCGCTTTGTGGCCCTGGCCTTGCAAACGGATGAGGGTGATATCAGTATCGAGAGCAACCCCGAGTTCAAAGGCAAGGTGGAGAAAATCAAGCCCGTATTGGTGGAGAAACCCTATTTCCTGATCTTCTCCAAGCCCTTTGCCACCAAGAACACGGCCTATGTGCAAGAGGTCTGGGACGCCATCGGCAAGGTGCGCGAATCGGCCGAATACACCAGTACGGCCAAATCCTTCAAATAGCCTGATCGGTCACTTCACAACACCCGTCTCACGCCAAGACTTCAATGCGGCCATGGTGTTGCTCACATGCTTGGCGGGGTTGAGGCTGTTGTATTGGTAAATGATCTTGCCGGCTGGCGAGATTACGAAGGACACGCGGTTGGCGTAGTCGCTGCGAAAGAAGAGCACCGCGTCATACGACTTCATGATGCTTTGGTCCGCATCGGATGCCACGGCGAATTTGCCGCGGCATTCCGAAACCGAGAATTTTTTCTGGGTTTCGATATCGTCGCGCGACACGCCGATAACTGTCGCGCCCAGGGCGCTGTACTGTTCAATGGCCTCGGCGAAGTTGTGGGCTTCTATGGAACAGCCCTCGGAAAACGCCAGGGGAAAGAAGTACAAAACCACGGGGCCCTTTTTCAACTCGTCGGCCAACGAGTATTTGATGACATTCCCCGCCATTGCAGCTTGTGCCGTAAACTTCGGTGCAAGCTCACCAACATCAAGAGCCGCTTGTACGCAGACGTTGCTTGCCACCAAGGCCACTGCCACAATCCCTTTTGACCATGCACCCATCTCGCAACCTCACATCCCAAATGTTTCAAAACCAGTATAGCGGAACGCTGTTTTTTAGCGGCCTGTTGCGCTGGGTGGGATATGTCTTTACACACAAAGTTCCAAGCCTGCCAGCCACGCTGTCCCGGCGACTGATGGTGCTCCTGGCTCTGGTGAGCCTGAGCGCCGCCCTGGGTGGCTGCGCGACCGCCCTGCCCCATGTGGACCGCGATGCCATTGCTACCGAGGCCATAGAAGCATCTGACAAGACGACGCTGGGGCGGATTGCGCAAAAATCCCTACCCGAGAAGGGTTTGTCCGGCTTTCGGCTGATGCCCTTGGGTACGTTTTCGTTTGACACCCGCGTGCAATTGGCGCAGCGCGCCGAAGAGTCGCTGGATGTGCAGTACTACCACCTGGAGAACGACGAAACCGGGCGCTGGCTGCTGCGCGCGCTGCGCGATGCGGCCAACCGCGGCGTGCGCGTACGGTTGCTGATTGACGACCTCTACACCGGTGGCCAAGACCCGCTGTTCCTGGCCTTTGCCGCCCACAAGAATATCCAGGTTCGGCTCTTCAACCCTTTCTGTTGCTCTCGGCAAGCGGGGCAGACCGGGCGCTTTCTGGCATCGCTGGGCGACATCTCGCGGGTCAACCACCGCATGCACAACAAGCTCTTCATTGCCGACGGGGCCATGGCTGTGATTGGCGGGCGCAACGTGGCCAACGAATACTACCTGCGCGGATCGTCTGAGAACTTCATTGACCTGGATGCCTTCGTCGTCGGTGATGTGCTGCCCGCCATGGCGGCCCTGTTTGACCGGTACTGGAACAGCCGCGCCGTCTACCCGCTGGAAACCATCGCCCACAGCGAATGGAGCAAGGGACAACTGCTCGATTTCTTCGAACAAGAAACCGGCCCCGCCAAGACACCTGCGCCCCAGCCGCTGGCCACTACCGATGTGCTGGGCTACCCGCCCATTGCCGACGACCTGGAAGATGGCCGATTGGGCTTGCATTGGGGCACGGCCTATGTGTTTGCGGACCACCCCGATAAACCATTCGAAGGCGTTGCCGGCGGTGAACTGCTGGAAACCAGCGTGACCTATAACGTGCTGGAAGCCGTGGCCCAGGCGCAACGGGAGGTTGTCGCTTCCTCGCCCTACTTTGTGCCAGGGGTCAAGGGCATGAAGTTCCTGAAGCAGTTGCGGGAACGGGGGGTGAAGGTGACGGTCATGACCAATTCACTGGGGTCCACCGACGAACCGATCGTGCATACCGGCTACAGCCGCTACCGCGAGCAGATGCTGGCCGAGGGCATAGAGTTGTACGAGCTCAGCACGACCCGCGTGAAGTACAACAAGCGCCCCTTCCTGTTTGGCTCATCGCTGGGGCGGCTGCACGCCAAGCTATTCGTCATGGACCGCAAGACTTCCTTCATCGGCTCCATGAATCTGGACCCGCGCTCTGCAACCGTCAACACCGAATTTGGCGCCGTCATCGATTGCCCTGAAATTGCCCGCGAGATCATCCGCGTCATCGACATCGACCGGCTGCAAAGCGCGTACCGGCTACGCTTGGGCAAGGATGGTACGGGCATCGAATGGTTGGGGATGGACGACGACAAGGAAGTCGTGTTGACGACCGAACCCGATACCTCGCTGTGGCTGCGGTTCAAGGCCTGGATACTGAGTCCGCTGGTGCCCGAAGAACAGCTTTAAATGCAAAAAGGGCCACTAGGGCCCTTTTTGTTTGCAAGTGCAAGCTCGGCAGTAACCGAGCTTTGACTGGCTATATTATTTGTCGCCCTTCTTGACGGCGTCCTTCTTGACGGCGTCCTTGGCTTCTGCCTTGACCTTGGCGCGCAAAGCAGCCATTTCTTCCTTGGACAGCTTGCCTTCGGCGGAAGCTACCAGACCATTGGCTTCGCCGCCGGCGGTGTCACCCTTCTTGTTGGCAGCCTTGGCTTCGGCCTTGACGCTGGCGCGCACTGCAGCCAATTCTTCCTTGGTCAGCTTGGCTTCAGCAGCAGAAGCGGAAGCGTTGGCTTCACCCATGGCGACTTCGCCCTTCTTGTTGGCGGCAGCGGCTTCAGCTTTCACTTCAGCGCGTGTCTTCTTTGCGTCGTCAGCAGCGTACGCACCAGCAGCGACCAAACCCGCGAGGAGGGCGACGAGAACTTTATTCATATGAAAACTCCAAAATGTGAAAGTTGATAACTTCTTGAAAAAACACAGTGACTGTCCGAGCGAAAGGGCTGTCAAAAACCAGTATACCAAGGAGTTACAGAATCCTGGGCAACAAAGCAGTGCTGTGTCTAGCTATAGCAACGCATAAGTTGGTGCAATAGTTGACGCGCACCAAAAAAGCCACTCTGCATGCAAGCCAAACACAGTGCATCGCTTGCTGTTGTTTTTTGCAACATTGGCATGCAAAGCATGCTTTACATATTCGATTCACTGCAAATACCATATGTAAAGTTTGTTCAACATCAAGAAGCCTTCCTTATGCGGTACGAATCGGTCCCGATCCAGCAGTTGCTGCGCGACGGTCTGCTGGCGGACGCGCCATGAACAATACGCTCAAACAACAGCGGACCGCGCGCGAGTTGACGCAACAGCAGCTTGCCGAGGTGCTGGGCGTCAGCCGCCAGACCGTCATCTCCATCGAAAGCGGCAAATACGATCCCAGCCTGCCGCTGGCCTTCAAGATCGCCCAATTTCTGAAGACCCGCATCGAGGATATTTTTCAACCCTGAGCGCCTGTGGGTCTACCCCACTCTGGGTAGACTAGCCCCCAAAAGCACGCAGCAACCTGGGGCCCTCATGCAAGCACAAGACATCCTCCAATTCTGGTTCGTGGAACTCAGCGACCAGCAGCGGTTTGCCAAAGATACCGCCCTGGATGTATTGATGCGTGAGCGCTTTGGACCCGTATTGGCAGCCGCCGCGCGAGGCGAGCTGTTCAAATGGCGTACGACGCCCCAAGGCCGTCTAGCGGAAATCATTGTGCTGGACCAGTTTTCCCGCAACATCCACCGCGACACAGCAGCCGCCTTCGCGCAAGACGCCCAAGCCCTGACGCTGGCGCAGGAGTTGGTGGCCAGCGGACAAGACTATGTGCTGGAGGCCGGGCGCCGCAGCTTCGCCTACATGCCCTATATGCACAGCGAGTCCCCGCTGATCCACGCCCAAGCCGTCGCCCTGTTTTCACAAACCGGCATGGAGGGCACGTTGTCCTATGAGCAACGCCACAAGGCCATCATCGACCGCTTTGGTCGCTTCCCGCACCGCAATGCCATCCTGGGCCGGCCGTCCACGGCCGAAGAGCTGGAGTTCCTCAACCAGCCCGGTTCTTCGTTCTGACGCCGGCTTGCTATTCATTTGGTAGCGATATACGCATATTTCGCGAGGACTAGCGCCCAATTTCCCATATGAGCACTGCCGCCAACCGGTCTAAGATAGCGCCCCAAACGTCTGACCGCAGGCAGCACCAGCACCCTCTACTCCATCCAGTTTTGTTGACACTCCATGGGCCCGCTGGCTACCAGCCGCGCTGTGGATAACATTGCAGCCCTTTCAAGCACCACCCACGGTCCGTTCCCGGGCCATAGCGCCTACGATGGTATTGAATAAAGGGTAAACCCCAAAGCTGAACAGGCGCCTTTACCAATGGTGAAACCCGCAGTGATAGCAAAAATTGTGTGGCGGGCAAGCACTGCGATGCAGCGTCTCCCGACCACCAGTTACCCCCCGTTTCTGTGGGTCTCTTTGTGGATAACTATGTTCACAAGCCGCCCGACCCGCGCCAACACTGGGCCGTGACAGCCTGCTACCTAAATGACCACCCCCCGGCTGGCTACACTGCCAAAATACCGGCAAGGTTTTGATAGAGAGAAGGACAACCCATGCAATCTGGCATTCGCACGGCGCAACTGCAGTGCTTCCAAACCCGTTCCAACGCGGAGGTGCTATGACAGCACACGGGCGATTCTCCAAAGTCTGCATCGTCGGCTGCGGCGCCATCGGTGGCTGGATAGGCGCCGGACTGGCGCGGGCCGGCTGCCAACTGAGCGTGTTTGCGCGGGGCGCCACTTTGACCGCCCTGCAAACGCAAGGTCTGCGGCTGGGCGACGAGCAGCACACCGTACAAGCCAGTGCCCAGGCCGCTGAATTGGGCGTGCAAGACCTGGTCGTAGTCGCGGTCAAGGCCCCTGCGCTGCGGGGCGTAGTGAGCCAGATCGGCCCCTTGATTGGTCCCAACACCGTGGTGCTGACGGCCATGAATGGCGTCCCCTGGTGGTTCTTTCAGGGTTTTGGTGGTGTACTGGACGGCACCCAATTGCAGGCCGTCGATGCCGGCGGCGAGATTGCCGCAGCCATTCCCGCAGCCACAGTCATCGGCTGCGTGGTGCACGCCAGTTGCTCGGTCGACGCACCGGGCGTCATCCACCACCATTTTGGAAGTGGCCTGATCCTGGGCGAGCCCTCGGGCCAGTCCAGCCCCCGCGTGCAGGCCCTGGCGGCTTTGCTGGCCGAGGCCGGCTTTGCCGCCAGCGTATCGCCGCAGATTCAGAAAGACGTTTGGTACAAGCTGTGGGGCAATATGACGGTCAACCCCATCAGCGCATTGACCGGCGCCACCACCGACCTGATTTTGGGCGATGAATTGGTGCGCAACTTCGTCTCCACGGTGATGCTGGAAGCCAAGGAAATCGGCAACCGCATCGGCATCCCCATCGAGCAACAACCGTCGGATCGGCACCAGGTCACACTCAAGTTGGGCGCCTTCAAGACATCGATGCTGCAAGATGTGGAAGCCTGCAAGGCCGTGGAGCTGGATGCCCTGGTCACCGTGGTCAAGGAACTGGGCACGCTGACCGGCGTCGCCACGCCATTCACCGACGCCTTGCTGGGCCTGAGCCGCTTGCAAGCGCGGGTGCGCGGCCTATACTGATCCGCGACCGCCAGACCCGCCGGCCTTGCGACCACCCAGCTTGCGGCCGCAACAGGCTTCTCTAGGAGATACCGTTTGGAAGCTTGGCACCGCTTGCAATTGACCGTGGTGCATCGGGCCGTGCGGGTATGCGCAATGGCGCTGATCTGCGGTACCGTGGCAACACCCACTGCGGCAGGCCCTCTGGTGTTTGCCTTCAGCGAGCTACCACCTTGGAAGACGGTCGACAACAACAGGCACTTCGGCGGTGCCTACACCGAAATCCTGCGCGAACTGGCACGGCGCACAGGCAACGAATTGGAAATCTTCCAATGCCCCATCAAGCGCTGCCTGAAGATGATCCAGGATGGCGAGGCCGACGTCATCATTGGCATACAGGCCTCCCCCGAGCGGGACGCCTACATCCACTTTCTGCATACGCCCTACCGCCGGCTCAGCTCCGACAAGGTGTTCTACGTGCCCAAGGGCAAGGCCACGACGATACGCAGCTACGGCGATCTGCAAGGCAAGCGCGTCGGCATCAAGAACGGCACCCAATACTTCGACCGCTTTGACGACGACACCCAGTTGATCAAGGACGGTGCCAAAGATGCGGAGGCCAATTTCAAGAAGCTGCTGCGCGGCCGTGTGGATGCCGTGGTGATGGCCGAAGACCAGGGCGAGTCTTTCGTGTACAGCCAGCAATTGCAAGGGCAGTTGGACAAGGCCGACTACCGGGAACCCGACCGCACACCACGCTCCGTAGGCTTCTCCAAAAAGTCGGCCCACGCAGCGCACCTGGCGCAGTTCGAAACGGCGATGGCTGCCATGGTGAAAGACGGCACCGTCAAAGCCTTGTTCAAACGCTATTATTTTGACGCCTACCATGTGCCCCGCGACGCATTTCCCCTCGAATAACCCAGCCCGCCCACCGCAGCGGCCCTTCTACATTTACAGGTTTTACCAACTCTCAGGAGACAACCCCCATGGCAACCTATCTCATCGTTGACACCTTGCTCGACAAGCCCGAACTATACGAAGCGTACAAGCTCAAGGCCAAGCCCCTGGTCGAACACTATGGCGGCGAATACCTGGCCCGCGGCGGTGCGTTGACGCTGAAGGAAACCGATTTGTGGTCGCCCAGCCGCATGGTGTTGATCCGCTTTCCGGACACGGCCTCAGCCAACCGCTTCTACGACTCTGCCGAGTACCAGGCCATTCTGCCCATCAGCCGACAATCGGCACGCAGAACCATGATCATGCTGGAAGGCCTGTAGGCAGGCCATCACCCTCACCAGCAGGCCGGGTCCACCTTGTAATAGCCACTCAGTTCGCGGTACAGGGCCGGGTATTCCGCAGCCAAGGCCAGGGGCTGCTCAAAAAACACCTCGGACACCACGGCGAAGAACTCCGCCGGGTCTTTCGCACCGTAGTGGTTGATCAGCCCCTGCACGCCGTGGTACACCTCGGATTGCAATTGCGCGTAGGCGGTGTGGAACACCCGCGACCAGCGCGCTGCATCGTATTGCGTGTCACCCAGCGTGGGCGGCGGTGCACCACGCGCCGCGCCGTTCTCCTGATCCAATTGGTGGGCAAATTCATGGATTACCACATTGCGGCCATCGTCTGGCACGGCCGCGCCTTCCACCGTGTCTTGCCACGACAAAATCACCTGCCCTTGCGACCAGGACTCGCCAGCCAGTGCCTGGCGGTTTTCCTGCTGTACGGCGCCGTCCATGGAGGTGCGGTTCACGAAGAAGGCGCCGGGGTAGACCAACACCTGCCGCACATTGGCAAAGTAGTCGGTTGCACGGTTCAGTATCAATAGGCAGGCCTGGGCCGCAATGACGACGCGCATCTCTTCGGTGATGCGCAGGCCCGCACACCCCAGGAATGACTTCTCGGCAATGAAGACCTGCATATGCTTTTTGAGCTGCATCTGCAGGTGGGCTGGCAGCTTCTGCACCAGGGGCACGCGGCGGCGCAAGATCTTGCGCCATGCCGCCGGGAAAGCGACCGCACGGACGCGGCTGCGGCGGTAGGCCTGCCAATAAGGCTGCCCTAAGAGCCCCGCCACCAGAAGCAGGGCCAGGCTACACAACAGAATAAACGCCACAGCACACGCTCCCATCGATATGTCGTTATCAGACAAACTAGCTGGGCGCGAAGTCGCAAAATTCAAGCCAATGGGCGGCGCTATCGGTGCGCAGGCAATAACCCCAGCTTGGCTGGTGCTAGCGTGTCACCAGCACCGGTACCTTGGACTCTGCAACTACCTTGTTGGACACGCTGCCCAGCATCAGGCGTGCGATGCCGCTGCGCCCATGCGAACCCAATACGATCAAATCTGCACCTATGGACGCAGCCGTCTGCACGATGCCGGCGGCGGCGCCCACCTCTTCCACCAGGCGCACGTCCAGCGCCACGGCTTGTTCCCCCTCCTGTCTGCACAATTTCTCGACATGCGCATGGGCTTGTGAAGCCTGTGCCTGTGCGGCCGACATATAGGACTGGAAGCCCATGGGATTGATTTCACCCACACCCAGATACGGGTAGGGGTCTACTACATACACTGCGGTCAGCTTGGCCCCGTGTGTGCGGGCCAGGCTGACGGCCAATTGGGCTGCGTGCTCGGACGCGGGGGAACCGTCGGTTGCGATAACAATGTGCTTGAACATGAGAATCCTCCTCAAGAAAGAGTAATGATCTGTGCATGTTGCACTTGCTGAGCCCTAGCCTCCTTGCGCTAGGTCAAGTCAAAGGCATTGATGTGCTGCATGCCACTACCAACGACGCAATTTCGCTTATGCACTTCATTGTGGCCCCATGCAAGAACCCATGTCGCAACACGGGTCTGGCACCCTAGTTAGCCCCACGCGCCTGCTGGCTGACAAAGTACACCACCTTACGCGCACGCATCACGTCGCCCAGCGGGCGGTGCGCGGCCAGGGCCTGCCAGGGGTCGAAGGTGGCGGCCTCGACCTGCTGCGCCAAGGCCTTGCCTTCTGCCGAGGCATTGTCTTGCTTGGGCAGTGTCAAGCGCGCAACCGTGGTGTAGGGGCTGGGCCAGTTGACCGAAGCGTCTTCGATCGGCGTACGCTGGGCATCCACATAGGGCTGCAATTGCAGATCCCACTGCAAACTCTTTTCGCGCAACTTGGCGCTGAAGTCTGCACCCCAGTCCTGCTTGGCATCGGCACTGGCCGGGCCGTTGCTGCCGGCAGGCACCATGCGCACCCGCACCGCATAGGGACCGCAAGCAATAGGGGCTGCGCTGAACACGGTCTCGGTCGCGAAACCGCCAAACGGTTTTCCTACCGTCTTGACCATGCTGAACAGGCGGGCCGGCGCACCGAAGACACCGTAGCGCTTGAACAGATGCTTGAGCAATGCACCGCCCCCTTGTGATGCGGCGACGACGAACTGCACAAAATCATCCGAACTGGTAAAGCCAAACACCTCCTGGTTGATCAAAGCAAAGTCCTGGCTGACTGCAGGCCCGTTGCCCAATGCGGAGTCCCCTTGCACACCCAGTACATGCAAGGCAAAGCCCCGGATATCGGGTGTACGGTCACTGGCCTTGTCCAAGCCGCCATTGGACAAACGCACCCAGGTCTCAAACGTGCCGGGCTTGGCAAACAGGCCATGGCGTGCGAACTCCGGTAGATCCCCCAAGACTTCCAGCGTACCTTTGGCCGCTGTCAATTGCTTGCGGTGCAAGGCCCGGCCATTGCCATACTTCTTGGACTTTCGGGCCTGTATGGCGGCGAACTGCTGGCCATAGCCTGCAAAGCGTTCGGCCTCATCCGGTGCCACGTTTTCCTGCCATTGGGTGCTGGGTGTCAGGTCTTTGGCCATGGCGTGCGTTCCGGTAGTGATTGGGAAGGGCATGGTAGACGCAAGTGCCCCACACAACAAGCGGTGGCTTCCCGAAGTTTGGCCTATTTCTGCCGTAATATCGCGCCATAAAACCCCATGTCGGGGTTAACTCTGGAGGGCATATGGCCAAAGGCGATCAACACAAAGAAAAAATGGTGAAGAAACCCAAAAAAGACAATTCCGAACCCAAGCCCTCATCGTCTGACCGCCCCACTCCGCCGGTCACTGCGGTGATCCCACGCGGCAAGATTAAGACGAAGTAAACACGCCGCTCAGCAACTCGGGCAGGCGCGCCGTGCCCATCTTGAAGCCGCAGGCCTGGGCGTGGCCACCACCGCCCATGCTGCGTGCCAGCGCAATGCAGTCAAAGTTGCGCTGCGAACGCAGCCCGGCCTTGATCACTCCTTCTTTGGACACGCACCACAGCAGGGCAAAGCTACCGCTCTTGCGCGACAGCATGTCCCCCACCACGCTGTGGAAGACACCCGGTGCGTTGACCATCAGCCCGTTCTGGCCGTTGAAGCAAATCGGCTGTGCGCCCTCGGCAATATCGGCAGCCAGCTTGTTGAACTTGTCGTCCATGGCCTGGCCCCGCGCCATGAAGGCCGCCACCTGCTCCGCATCAAAAGCCGCTATGGCCGCCCAATGGGCAAAGTCAAAAGGTTCCATGTCCAATGCCGCCAGGAAGCCGGGGCTTTCGGGGTATTGCCAGGTCCAGATATCGCGGTCTTCGATGTAGCGCACCAGGTCGGGTAACGGCGTCTTGGGTTGGAAGAACTCCCAGGCCAGGCGTGAGCCGGATTTGTCCATGTCGAAATGCACGACGCCACAGCGGCAGGCAAAACCTGTCAGTTGCTCGGCGGCGCTCTTGTGGTGGTCCAGCAGAACCAGCTTGGCCGCCTGCTCTTCGATGCCACGCAGAATGTCGGCAGAGAAAGAAAAGTCCAGGATGTAAACCGCGCGGCCGTGTAGCGCGGGCAGGTCGTCCAAAGAGCGGACGTTGCCATGGTCCAGACCCAGAAACTCGGCCTTGCCTTCGTAGAACAGCCATGCGGCCAGAGCAGACGCAAAACCGTCCGGGCAACTGTGACCGTGGTAGATGACCAGCGGGTCCGGGTCGTTGCGGTCCGGGGCGAATAGCAGTTGCAGCGGCAGTATGGTTTTCATGGACCGCAGATTGTCACCGAGGACCGGCCCTGCTTTGCTTACGGCGCGTGTTTGTCGACCTTGGCGAATGGATCGGCATCGGGGTCTATCTCGGCATGGGCTTCGGCAGGGAAATGGCTGGGCACGGTATCGCAGAATTGACCATGCATGATCTGGCTGTCCTGCTCCAGCACGGAGTCTTCCCACATCGCCCAGTCCGAATCTTCATTGCCTTCTGTCACCTGGGGCAGGGGCAAGGGCTCGCGCACATCCAGTGCGGGATTGCGCGACGGTTTTTTTGCCAGGGGCCGCGCCCGTGTCTGTGCAGGCTCATGCCCATGGTCGGAGCGTTTGAAGAAGCTGAACATGCCGGCACCTCCAGAGATCGGTCAGGCGGCATCGCTGCACGCTGTCGCCCAATTCTCCGCCGATTGGGCAAAAAATCAATGCCTTCCCGGCACGTCGGTCGCCGGGGACAGCAACACCCGTGTGAGCTTAAATTGCTATATTTTTTGCAGCTACTCAGATAAAGCTGGCGAGGGCTATCGGCCAATTTTACGAATGGCGGACGGCAGCAACGACCTCATTGGCCGTGCGAAAGGCCTCCACGGCCGCTGGCACACCGCAGTAGATGGTGGCGTGCAACAGCACCTCCTGGATCTCCTGCACGCTGGCGCCATTGTTCAGTGCACCGCGCACATGGCCTTTGAGTTCGTTCTGCTTGCCCAGAGCCGTCAGCATGGCGACGGTGACCAGGCTGCGGGTCTTCAAGTCCAGCCCTGGGCGCTGCCACACATCCCCCCAGGCGGCCCGGGTGATGTGCTCCTGGATGGGCTGGGTAAAGGGCGTGGCATTGGCAAACGCGGCCGCCACAAAGTCCTCGCCCATGACGGCCTTGCGGGTAGCAAGGCCCTGGTCATAGGCATTGGACGCGGGTGGTGACGCGGCGGGGCCGGAAAGAGATGGTGGCATGGGGTACTCCTGTGAAGATTCCCATGTTATCCAGCGCCACCATCATTGGGAGCACGCAATGCCAACTGCGCTTCTTCATTGCGTCACATGTCAAACCGATCCAGGTTCATCACCTTGGTCCAGGCCGCTACGAAATCCTGGACCAGTTTTTCCTTGCCATCTGCACCGGCATAGACCTCCGCGTAGGCGCGCAGCACCGAGTTGGAGCCGAAGATCAAATCGTTGCGGGTGCCCGTGTACTTCACGGCGCCGGTCTTGCGGTCCCGGCCCTCGAACAGCTCAGCCTCTGCATCCACCGCCTTCCACTCCGTGGCCATGTCCAGCAGGTTGACAAAAAAGTCGTTGCTGAGCACGCCCACTTGTTGCGTGAACACGCCGTGCGGGCTGCCATCCGCATTGGCGCCCAGCACGCGCAGGCCACCGACCAGCGCGGTCAGTTCGGGGGCGGTCAGGGTCAGCAATTGGGCCTTGTCGATCAGCAAGGCTTCCGTGGTCGCGCTGACCTTGCCCTTCTTCTTGTAATTGCGCAAGCCATCGGCCAGCGGCTCCAGCACGGCAAAAGATTCGACATCGGTCTGTGCCTGTGTGGCATCAACGCGGCCCGCAGCAAACGGCACCGCGACCACGACGCCCGCTGCCTTGGCGGCCTGCTCCACACCCACCACACCGGCCAGCACGATCACATCAGCCAACGATACCTTGCCGGATGCCTTCTGCACCTCCTGCAGCTTGGCCAATGCTTGGACCGCAATCTTGTTGACCTCCCAATCCTTCTGTGGAACCAGGGCCAGCCGCGCACCATTGGCACCGCCGCGCTTGTCACCACCGCGGAAGGTGGAGGCCGAGGCCCAGGCCACCGAGACCAAATCGCCCACGGACAGACCCGATGCGGCGATCCTGGCCTTGATATCTGCAATGTCTGCGGCTGTCGGCTGGTGCGTGGCAGCCGGCAGTGGGTCTTGCCAGATCAAATCTTCCTTCGGCACCTCGGGGCCGAGGTAACGCGCCTTGGGACCCATGTCGCGGTGGGTCAGCTTGAACCAGGCGCGGGCAAAGGCCTCGGCAAAAGATTGCGGGTCTTCGTGGAATTTTTTGGAAATCTTGCCGAACGCGGGGTCAAAGCGCAGCGTCAGGTCGGTGGTCAGCATTGTGGGCTTGTGCTTCAAGCCAGGCACATGGGCGTCGGGGATGATGTCCGGCGCGTTCTTGGCCACCCACTGCTTGGCGCCGGCTGGCGAACGAGTCAGCTCCCACTCGTACTGGAACAAATTTTCAAAGAAGTTGTTGCTCCACTGCGCGGGTGTCGTGGTCCAGGTTACTTCCAGGCCGCTGGAGACCGTGTCCTTGCCATGGCCTTGCCCAAAGCTGCTGTTCCACCCCAAGCCTTGCGCTTCGATAACCGCACCTTCAGGCTCAGCGCCTTTGTGAGATTCGGGCGCGGCACCATGGGCCTTGCCAAAGGTGTGGCCGCCGGCGATCAGGGCGACGATTTCTTCGTCGTCCATGGCCATGCGGTAGAACGTGGCGCGGATGTCCTTGGCGGCAGCCAGGTAGTCGCCGCTGGCGTTGGGGCCTTCGGGGTTGACGTAGATCAGGCCCATGTGGGTGGCGCCCAGGCCGTTGACCAGCTCGCGGTCGCCTTCGAAACGTTTGTCATCCGCCAACCATTTGGTTTCGGCGCCCCAGCTGACGTCCATGTCGGGTTCCCACACATCCTCGCGGCCACCGGCAAAGCCGAAGGTGCGAAAGCCCATGGATTCCAGCGCCACATTGCCGGCCAGTATGAACAAATCGGCCCAGGAAATTTTTTGGCCATATTTCTGCTTGATGGGCCACAGCAGGCGGCGCGACTTGTCGATGTTGACGTTGTCGGGCCAGGAGTTCAGCGGCGCAAAACGCTGCTGACCACGCCCGCCGCCACCACGGCCATCGGTAGTGCGGTAGGTGCCGGCGCTGTGCCAGGCCATGCGCACCATCTGCGGACCGTAGTGGCCAAAATCGGCCGGCCACCAGTCTTGTGAGTCGGTCATCAGCTGGACCAGGTCGGCTTTCAGCGCGGTGTAGTCCAGCGACTGGAAGGCCTCGGCGTAGCTGAAGGTTTCGCCCAGCGGGTTGGACTTGTTGGAATGCTGGTTCAGCAGGTCCACGCGCAACTGGTTCGGCCACCAGTCCTTGTTCGTGGTGCCGGCGCCGCTGGCGTGGTGGAAGGGGCATTTGGCTTCGGTTGTCATGGTCATCTCCTTAGGTAGCTTGCAATTACGTGTGCTGGCCAGTTTAGGTTTGCAATCTCTATCGAACAAGTAGGTTTTATTAATTTAATCTATAGTGATACCCAATGAGGGTGCTCGCGCCCAAGCCATCGGGTCATCTAGCAAACATGGTGCTTGCCCCTTGTGACACTGGCGTGGCCTATGATTCCTCGGTCATAACAACAACCAAGCCACGCGCTGTGGCCAGAGGAGATACCCGCCATGACCAATACCCCCCGCTACCCCCTGCCCGACCTCAACACCCTGCCCGAAGACATACGCGCCAAGATTCTGGAGGTGCAGGAAAAATCCGGCTTTGTGCCCAATGTGTTCCTGGCCTTTGCGCGCCGGCCGGCCGAGTGGCGAGCTTTCTTTGCCTACCACGACGCGCTGATGTTGCGCGCCGAGAGCAGACTGACCAAGGGT
Organism: Rhodoferax sp. GW821-FHT07G04; assembly: GCF_059418585.1. NCBI lineage: Bacteria > Pseudomonadati > Pseudomonadota > Betaproteobacteria > Burkholderiales > Comamonadaceae > Rhodoferax > Rhodoferax sp. GW821-FHT07G04. The sequence continues at coordinate 93,472 of NZ_JBWKQD010000003.1, read as the reverse complement.
GAACGCGAGATGATCATCACAACCACCAGCGCGGCCAACCACTGCCTGTACTGCGTGGTGGCCCATGGCGCGATCCTGCGCATCTACGAGAAAAAGCCGCTGGTGGCCGACCAGGTGGCGACCAACTACCGCAAGGCCGACATCACGCCGCGCCAGCGCGCCATGCTGGACTTTGCAATGAAGGTCTGCATGCACTCTGACACTGTGGAGGACGCCGACTTCGCAGCACTGCATGCCCACGGTTTTGATGACGAGGACATCTGGGACATTGCCGGCATCACCGCCTTCTTTGGCCTGTCCAACCGCATGGCCAATGTGACCAGCATGATGCCCAACCCCGAGTTCTATCTGCTGGGCCGCGTGCCCAAGCAAAAGTAACCCGAGGGCACGACCCCAGCGCTGTCGTAGTCGCGACATTCATCAGACCGATCAGTCTAGACCGATCGGTCTGATGACACTACACTGCATGGCAACCACACCACCGCCATGCAGCACAACCTCCTTGCCTCCACCCCAGCACAAGCACCCGACAACCGCGAACGCCTGTTGCAGGCCGCTCTGCTGCTGTTCAGAAGTAATGGATACCACGGCGTGGGTGTCAGCGACATACTGAAGAGCGCTGCCCTGCCCAAGGGCAGCCTGTACCACCACTTCCCCGGCGGCAAGGACCAGATTGCGGTGGAAGTCATCAGCCGGGTGGCGGACAGCGCCATTGCCTTGATCGAGCACGCGCAAGCGCCCACCACGGCCGCACGTGTGCGCAAGGTGGGTGCGCAAATCCAGACCTGGATGACCCGCACCGGCGACGGCACGCTGGCCTTGTTGGCGTCATTCGCAGCGGGCGGCGATACCCGGCCCGTGGTGCGCGTGGCCGTGGCCGATGCCTACACACGCCTGGCGCAAACCCTGTGCTCCCACCTGCAGGCGGATGGCTTGCCCAAGCCCGTCGCCAAGGACCGCGCCTTTCTGGTGCTGGCCCTGCTCGAAGGCGGTGGTTTGACCAGCCTGGCCTGCCAGCAGACACGGTTGTTTTCACAAGCGACGGAGCATGCGGCGCTGGTCTGTGAATTGCCGGCGCCGATCAAGCCTGCCAAGCCCGCAAAAACCGTCAAGGCCAGCAAGGCCAAGACCCTGTAACCGACACCCAAAAGGTACTTCCATGCTGATACAGTCCCGCGATTTCACCGCCGCCCAGCTTGCGCGCTTCACCGCGCTGCAAACCGAGGTCTACGCCACACTGGTGGAGCTCAGCCACACGCTGGCGCCGGGCCAGACCGAGCGCGAAGTGGCGCAACGCATCCACAAGGCCTTCAAGGCCCGCTTCCAGCTGGACAGCTACTTCCATGTACCCGTCGCACTGTTTGGCGAGCGCACCGGCTACCCGGGCGACTTTGGCCAACTCGAAGCCTTGCCGACCCAGCGCGTGTTGCAGGCCGGGGAACCCGCCATCCTGGATGCGGCACCCGTCATCGAGGGCTACACCATAGACTGCTCCTACGCGGTGCCACCCAAGGCCAAAGGTGCGGCGCTGCGCGCCTTCAAGGATGGCGATATGTTGTTGCAGCAGATGCGCAAGCTGATCCTGCAGCGCGCCGGGGAGCGGGCCAATATGCGCGACATCGCGCGCGAGGTGGACGCCGCCATCGTCGCGGCCGGCTTCGAAAATTGCCACCGCAAACACATCGGCAAGGTGCTGGGCCACCGCATCACCTACGTGCCGGGCGGCCGCATCGCGCGGCGCACCGCGCTGTGGGGACTGAATGCGGTAGCAGGCGTCTGGTTCTTTGCGACCAGCGCGCAGTCTTCCCGCGGCAAGGCCGAGGCCACGCCCAACTGGAACCACACGCGCCAGAGCGACACGGTGATACAGCCCGGGCTGTGGGCGGTCGAGCCCCATGTGGCACGCGACGGCGTAGGGCTCAAGTTCGAAGAAATGCTGCTGGTCACGGATACCGAAGTGCGCTACCTCAACGACAACCTGCCCCATGCGCAACGCTGGCGCAAAGGCGCCAGGGCAACCGCCGCAAGATGACATTCATAAAATACGCCGCCAGCCCTTGTCGATACTGATCATTGCGCTACCAAAACAGTAGCAATGAATTGCAACCCGACATCCACCATACCGACCTCCATGGCCACGCTGTGCTGAAAGGCCGGCTAGCCCGTCTCAGCAACCCTGCGCACGCGCCGACTTTTCGAGGCTATAGCGCCGCTGCTTCAGAGACTCCATGGTTTGGATACTGCCACCCTGTCGCTCCTGGTTGCGAATGGATTCCTGCTGCTGTTTGAAGTAGTCGCAACTGTTGTACCCAGATCCGGTGCCGCCTTTGGACGCGCTGCTACCCTGCGCCGATTCGCCGTTCCCCATGGGGCGTGCATCAGGTGTGTAAGCACCACCTTGGGAACCGAAGGGGAGAACTGACGGCCCCGCGAGGTCCCGGTCCCGCTGGCATTTGGCCTGGATGGCGTCACGTATCTGGGGCGCGCTGCCGCGCAGGGCATAGACCTCGGCGATCAATTGCCGCTGCTGGTCGTTCTGAGCCAGCCGACTCAAGTCATCGGCTGTCTTGCCGCTTTCCCGCGACCACACGATCTGCTGCGCGTCTGTCCCGCGCTTGATGCAATAAGGGTCTGCCGCCTGCGCGAGCGCTGGAGCCGACGCCGTTTCGCCCGCGCTGGAGCGCATCACCTTTTCAGGTGCTCCTGCCGCGCAGGGCTTGTCTTGGTAGACACTGCCGCAGCGGTACATGTGTTGGGCATAGACACCGGAAGAGCCCGCGCAGAGCACGGCAAACGCCCAGAACATGGCGGCTGATTTCATAGGTTTGCTCCCTTGGCGTGTATTTGCGTGAATATTGGTCGGCTGAACTATAGCCCCAGGATTGCCAGGGTAGACGCCGCATGTTTCTACAATCTTGTTATGGCCATCCCGCAAACCTTCATCCAGGAACTCATCGCCCGCGCCGATGTGGTGGAGATCGTGGGCCGCTATGTGCAGCTCAAGAAGGGGGGCGCCAATTTCATGGGCCTGTGCCCCTTCCACGGGGAGAAATCACCGTCCTTCTCGGTCAGCCCGGCCAAGCAGTTCTACCATTGCTTTGGCTGTGGCAAGAATGGCAATGCCATCAGCTTCTTGATGGACCATGCCGGCATGACCTTCATCGAAGCGGTGAAGGACCTGGCCCAGCAATACGGCATGCAGATCCCCGAAGATGAGGCCTCACCCGAAGACCGTGCCCGCGCCCAGGAACAAAAGCAAAAGCAAAACACACTGACCGATGTATTGGAGAAGGCTGGTGAGGCCTACCGCCGCGCACTGAAGGATTCGCCACGCGCCATCGCCTATTTCAAGGGCCGGGGCCTTTCGGGTGGCATCGCCAAGCAGTTTGGGCTGGGTTATGCGCCCGAAGGCTGGCGCAGTCTGGCAAGTGTCTTCCCACACTACGACGATCCACTGCTGGTGGAAAGCGGCTTGGTCATCAGCAACACCGAAGAAGGCGGCAACGAAGAAAAGCGCTACGACCGCTTCCGCGACCGGGTCATGTTCCCCATCCGCAATATCAAGGGCGAATGCATAGGCTTTGGCGGGCGGGTTCTGGGTGATGACAAGCCCAAATACCTGAACTCCCCCGAAACGCAGGTCTTCAGCAAGGGGCGCGAACTCTACGGCCTGTTCGAGGCACGCAATGCCTTGCGCGAACATGGCTATGTGCTGGTCACCGAAGGCTATATGGATGTCGTGGCGCTGGCGCAGTTGGGCTTTCCCAATGCCGTGGCCACACTGGGCACAGCCTGCACGGCCGACCACGTGCACAAGCTGTTCCGCTTCACCGATGCGGTCGTGTTCAGTTTCGACGGCGACGCTGCGGGCCGCCGCGCCGCGCGCAAGGCGCTGGACGCCGCCCTGCCCTATGCCACGGACGTGCGCAGCATCAAATTTTTGTTCCTGCCCGAAGAGCATGACCCCGATAGCTATATCCGCGCCCATGGCCAACCAGCCTTCGCCCAATGCGTGAGCGATGCCACACCGCTGAGCCGCTTTCTGCTGGAGGCGGCGCGTGAGGGTTGCGATCTGCAAACGGCCGAGGGCCGCGCCCATATGTCCAGCAATGCCAAGCCGCTGTGGAGCCTGCTGCCCGATGGCGCGTTGAAGCTGCAATTGCTCAGTGAGATCGCCGCCCAGGTGCAGTTGCCCAGCGCAGAGCTGGGCACGTTGTGGGCGACCCAGACCGGCGGCAAGACACAAGCCCCGGCAGCCAAACGTTCCTCAAGCAGCGACTGGCAACCCGATGACGATTACGCGCATGCCCCCGATACCGAGCACAGCTGGAGCCACCCGCTGGATGGTGCAGACCCCGATGCCTGGAAGAGCAAGCGCAAATGGGAAGGCAAGGGGGGCGACTGGAAGGCCAAGGGCAAGTGGCAGGGCAAGGGTAAGTGGGAGCGTGACCGCCCCTTTCGCCCGCCGCTGCGCGGACCGCTGGCCACCCGCGCCGATCATGCAGCGCGGATTTTGCTGGCCCATAGCGAACTCTGGGAAACCCTGACCAACGAAGACCACGCCCTGCTGTGCGATCTGCCCGCACCCCATGGCCCGCTGATCGCCTGGCTGGAGGCCCAACTGCACGAACACGGGGCGCTGGCCTGGGGTGCTTTGCGCGACGAATTGCAGGGCCAAGCCAGTGAAGAGCTGGCGCTGCGCCTGATGTCGGACCCGGCCGTGGCAAACCGGGCGACGGAGGGAGCGGACGACACCGGTGTGGAATTGCGCGATCTGCTCAACCGCATGCTGATTGACCGCATCATGGAGCAGGAGAAGCTGGCCATCGCCGCCGCCAGCAGCGACCCTGCCGCCTTGACCCGCTACCGCGATCTGCAGGCGCGCCGCAAGCAACTGGAACTGGCAACGCGGCCCGCAGCCTAGTCCAAGGCAGCTCGGTTCAAGTTAAGGCTGCGGCTGCCTTATACCCTTGATTTGCAGAAAATCGACAATATTATTGAAAAACAAGCCGCATTCAGGCTATACTACTTGGTTGTTTCGGCAAGAGCGACAGCAGCACCTCCGGGCCAGGCCAAGCGTTGACAAGAGCACAACCGGCCACCTTACCGCAAGGACTGCATTCCAAATGTTCGCCCTCCCATCTTGCCCCTAGGGAATTCTTTTTCCTGCCATGCCAACTGCGCCCGCTCCACCAGCGGTGTAGACGGCGCCCGATCTGTTCGCCCGTTTTTTTGATGTACTGAGGTTCTCGCATGCCCGCTCAAAAATCTGTCAAAGCTGTTCAGTCTCCGTCCAAGTCCGATAAGAAAGCCAAGCCCGTGCCCGCTGCATCCAAGCCCCCAGTTCCCAAATCGAAGGCCCAGCTCTTGAAAGAATCTGCCGACGCGCTGCTCAATGCCGGCGCGGCTGCGAAGAAGAAACCCGGCCGCCCACCCAAGGCCGCGTCCGCCGAGTCCGAAGCGCCTCCCAAGACCGGCGCCAAGCGCGGTCGCAAACCCAAGGCAGCGGCAGCGGAGTCCTCCGGCGACGACATGGACATGTCCGACATTGAGGCCGATCTGGTTGGCGAACCGGAAGCCGCTGCTGCCTCCGGCGAAAAGGTCAAACCCCTTCGGATGAAGATCAGCAAGGCGAAGGAACGCGCCTTGATGAAGGAATTTGGTCTGGATGAGACCGTGCTGTCCGAAGAAGACATCGCCAAGCGCCGCCAGCGCCTGAAAGCCCTGATCACACTGGGCAAGACCCGTGGCTACCTGACCCACGGCGAAATTTCCGACCACTTGCCCGACAAGCTGGTCGATGCCGAAACACTGGAAGTCGTGATCTCCATGTTGAACGACATGGGCGTGGCGGTGTACGAACAGACACCAGATGCCGAGACACTGCTGCTGAACAACAATGTGTCCACCGCGGCCACACCGGAAGAGGCCGAAGAAGAGGCCGAAGCCGCCCTGTCCACCGTGGACAGCGAGTTCGGCCGCACCACCGACCCCGTGCGGATGTACATGCGCGAAATGGGCACGGTCGAACTGCTGACCCGCGAAGGCGAAATTGAAATCGCCAAGCGCATCGAAGGCGGTTTGATGGCCATGATGGAAGCGATCAGTGCATCGCCCGCCACCATTGCCGAAATCCTGCGCCTGGGTGAAGAAATCCGCGAAGGTAAGGTTGTCATCACCACCATCGTCGACGGCTTCTCCAACCCCAATGAGGCTGACGACTACGTGGCCGAAGAAGATTTTGACGAGTTCGATGCCGACGACGACGACGACGGCAAGGGCGGCTCCAAGGCACTGACCAAGAAACTCGAAGAACTCAAGGGTGAAGCGCTCAAGCGCTTCGACCGTCTGCGTGAGCTGTTCGAAAAGGTGCACAAGGTCTACGACAAGGAAGGCTACGGTACGCCGCACTACTTGACGGCCCAAAAGGGCCTGAGCGAAGAGCTGATGTCGATCCGTTTCACCGCCAAGGCGATCGAGAAGCTGTGCGATATGGTGCGCGGCCAGGTCGATGACATCCGCAAGAAAGAGCGCGAACTGCGCCGCATCATTGTCGATAAATGCGGCTACCCCCAAGAGCAATTCATTGCTGATTTCAGCGGCCGCGACAAGAATGGCAACCGCGTTGCCAGCCAGTTGCTGAACCTGAAGTGGATCGAGAAGCAGGCCGCCGCCGGCAAAACTTGGAGCGCCGTCATGGGCCGCAACATCCCGCCGGTGCAGGACTTGCAGCAGAAGCTGACCGACCTGCAGGCCAAGGTCGTGGTGCCGCTGGACGAGCTCAAGGACATCAACAAGCGCATGAACGCCGGCGAGTACGCATCGCGCGCGGCCAAGAAGGAAATGATCGAGGCCAACTTGCGCCTGGTCATCTCCATCGCCAAGAAATACACCAACCGTGGCCTGCAGTTCCTGGACCTGATCCAGGAGGGCAACATCGGTTTGATGAAGGCCGTGGACAAGTTCGAATACCGCCGCGGCTACAAGTTCTCGACCTATGCCACCTGGTGGATTCGCCAGGCCATCACCCGCTCCATCGCGGACCAGGCGCGCACCATCCGTATCCCGGTGCACATGATCGAAACCATCAACAAGATGAACCGCATCAGCCGCCAGCATTTGCAGGAGTTCGGCTTTGAGCCCGACGCATCGGTCCTGGCCGAGCGCATGGAAATCCCCGAGGACAAGATCCGCAAGATCATGAAGATCGCCAAAGAGCCGATCTCGATGGAAACACCGATCGGTGACGATGACGACAGCCACCTGGGTGACTTCATCGAAGACGCGGCCAACACCGCGCCCATGGAAGCCGCCATGCAGGCCGGTCTGCGCGATGTGGTCAAGGACATCCTGGACAGCCTGACACCGCGCGAAGCCAAGGTGCTGCGCATGCGCTTCGGCATCGAGATGACATCCGACCACACGCTGGAGGAAGTGGGCAAGCAGTTTGACGTGACCCGTGAACGCATCCGCCAGATCGAAGCCAAGGCGCTGCGCAAGTTGAAGCACCCCAGCCGCTCGGACAAGCTGCGGAGCTTCACGGACAACCTCTAAGCCTGTGACTCCCTACAAGCTGGCAGGGGTCATGGGTTGGCCGGTGGCGCACTCGCGCTCTCCGGTCATCCACAACCACTGGATCGCTGAGCACGGCCTGCGTGGCAGCTATGTATTGCTGCCGGTGCAACCCGACCGCATCGAGACCGCACTGCGTGCCCTGCCTGTTCTGGGTTTTGCTGGCTGCAATCTGACGATTCCGCACAAAGTTACCGCCCTTGCGGTGGTCGACCGTGTCGACCCTCTAGCCCAGCGTATTGGCGCCGTCAACACCATCGTGGTGGAAGCAGACGGTTCGCTGACTGGCCGCAATACCGATGGCTTCGGCTACATCCAGAGCCTGCGCGATGTGCAAGCCGACTGGCGCGCCGACACCGGGCCTGCGGTCGTCCTGGGGGCCGGTGGGGCTGCACGCGCAGTGATTGTTGGCCTGATGGACAGCGGCGCCACCGAAATCCGCCTCACCAACCGGAGTTGGGCCAAAGCCCACGACATGGCGCAAGAGTTTGGCGCCCCGGTGAAAGCCATCCCCTGGGAAGACCGGCACGAAGCCCTGGCGAATGCAGCCTTGGTGGTCAACACCACCAACCAGGGCATGCACGGCGAGCCGGCCCTTGACCTGCGCCTGGACCATTTGCCGGCAAACGCCTTGGTCTCGGACATCATTTATGTGCCGCTGGAAACCCCCTTGCTGGCCGCCGCGCGGCTACGGGGCCACGTCACCGTGAACGGTTTAGGTATGTTGCTCAACCAGGCCCGCCCGGCATTTGCCGCCTGGTTTGGTGTTCAGCCCGAGATCACCCCTGCCCTCCTGGCCAAGGTGCAGGCGACGTTTTAAGTCCCCTCGTCAGACCGTGGGTTTGGCAGCGCGCTCCTGCACAAAGTTGAATGCAAACTGCAGGACTTCTTCGAGGGACAGCTCGATGGCGTGGCGTTCCTGCTCGGTCAGGTAGAACATCAAGTCCACGTCATGGCGCACGTAGCGCGCCGGCAGGCGGTTCAGGGCCACGCAGGCGACATCGCCCAGCATATCCGGCGTAAAGTCCTGGTGTTGCTCTGAGCGACGAGCCACTTCTTCAAAAACAAGACGCTCGTAGTAGTTGTGAACCTGCTCAAAATTAAACACCATGGAAATCTCTCCAAAAGGCTGGGCTAGACAAACGGCTCTGGACGCAACCTTAGCATCTCCGTCAAGCGCTGACAAGCGACCCAATACCGAGTCAATAGCTATGAAACTTGTAGCATCCTAAAAACTGCGATATAGTTTCACCTGATTAAACAGGCCGGGCCAAAAGTTGCAGTGGCGGCCATCGTGGCCAAGCAATTGGTCGGCCGAGAACCCGTGTCAAGGAGAGGTAAGTTAATGAGTGCTAAAGAATCGGCCGCCATCGGTCAATTGCTGAGTCTGCTGGAGTCTCGCTACGCCATGCGCGTGCTGTGGGCCCTGCGTGACGGCCATGCACAGACATTCCGCCTGCTGCAAGACAGTGTGGGCGGCATCACCCCCAATACATTGAACACCCGTATCAAGGAACTGCGAGAAGCGGGCCTGATGACCCACGGCAGCGATGGCTACGCCGTGACCAATCTGGGCGCCGACTTGCTCAAACGTCTGGGCGATTTGCAAGCCTTCGCTGGCAAGTGGTCCAGCAGCCAGGCCAAGAAATCGGCCTGAGCCTTCTGCGCTTCGGGGCACAGCCCCTGGACAAAAAAACAGGCATAGCCTGTTTTTTTTCGTCTGCGGCATAATTCAAGGCTTTGCCAAAATGGATGTTTGGGGTCGGGCCTACCCGCTGACCCTCTCCATTTGCGTTGCAACGCACCCACTTCTCACCAAAGGAACTCTCATGATCACAACCGCTAGCGGCCTGCAATACCTCGATACCACCGAAGGGTCCGGCGCTGTGGCGTCCAAGGGCCAAAGCGTGACCGTGCATTACACCGGCTGGTTGTACAACAACGGCACCCAAGGTGCCAAGTTCGACTCCAGCAAAGACCGCAACGACCCCTTTGTTTTCCAACTGGGTGCGGGCATGGTCATCCGCGGCTGGGATGAGGGTGTCGCCGGTATGAAAGTGGGTGGTGCCCGCACGCTGATCATCCCCGCTGACCTGGGCTATGGCGCCCGAGGCGCCGGTGGCGTCATACCCCCCAATGCCACGCTGAAATTCGACGTGGAATTGCTGGGCACCTCGGCCTAAGCCGCCCCAGCCCCAGGCAGGAAGAGGGCCTGGTGCCCTCTTGAACTGCGCCAGAACACCTATACATAGGCTGAATCCTAGAACCGATCGTCAAACTTCCTTTTCACTTGCATGTCTGACCAGCCCTTTACTCCCCCAACCCAGCCGTCCGAGGCCGGCGCCCCCGGCAACGAGGATCTGTCCGCAACCCAGACCGTACCCGAGCCTGACATCCTGGCCCAAGTGCAGGCGGAGTTGGCGACCCTGCAAGCGAAGACCGGTGACCTGGCGGACCAATACCTGCGCGCCAAGGCCGACGCGGAAAACTCCCGCCGCCGTGCCGAAGACGAGATCTCCAAGGCCCGCAAGTTTGCAGTCGAAAGCTTTGCCGAAAGCCTGCTGCCCGTGGCCGACAGCCTGGAAGCCGGCCTGATCATCAAGGACGCCACCGCCGAGCAAATCCGCGAAGGCGCACAAGCCACACTGCGCCAGCTGATCGCCGCGTTGGAGCGCAACAAGGTGGTGGCCATCGCCCCCACGGCCGGCGCCAAATTTGATCCCCACCAGCACCAGGCCATCAGCGTCGTGCCCTCCGAGCAAGAGGCCAACACCGTCGTGAGCCTGCTGCAAAAAGGCTATCTGATTGCGGACCGCGTGCTGCGTCCCGCCCTGGTGACCGTGTCGGCGCCCAAGTAAAGCGGCAGACCTCAATTACCACCACTTGAAAATTGCACGATCAACTTCAAGTTAGAAACATCTGGATTTTTAGTCGAATTACTTTGCGGGGCGGCTCCTGAACGTTGCCCCCAACTGATCTTAGGAGAGAAACATGGGAAAAATCATTGGCATTGACTTGGGCACCACCAACTCGTGCGTCGCCATCATGGAAGGCAACACCCCCAAGGTGATTGAGAACGCTGAAGGCGCGCGCACCACGCCGTCCATCATCGCCTACCAGGAAGACGGCGAAGTGCTGGTCGGCGCATCGGCCAAACGCCAGGCCGTGACCAACCCCAAGAACACGCTGTACGCGGTCAAGCGCCTGATCGGTCGCAAGTTCACCGAGAAAGAAGTGCAGAAGGACATCGACCTGATGCCCTACAAGATCGCTGCCGCCGATAACGGCGACGCCTGGGTCGAGATTCGCGGCAACCGCCTGGCCCCCCAGCAGGTCAGTGCCGATGTGCTGCGCAAGATGAAGAAAACCGCCGAAGACTACCTCGGCGAAGACGTGACCGAAGCCGTCATCACAGTGCCCGCTTACTTCAATGACGCACAGCGCCAAGCCACCAAGGACGCTGGCCGCATCGCCGGTCTGGATGTCAAGCGCATCATCAACGAACCCACCGCTGCGGCTCTGGCCTTTGGTCTGGACAAGCAGGAAAAGGGCGACCGCAAGATCGCCGTGTATGACCTGGGTGGCGGCACATTTGACGTGTCCATCATCGAAATCGCTGACGTGGATGGCGAGAAGCAGTTTGAAGTGCTGTCCACGAACGGTGACACTTTCCTGGGCGGTGAAGACTTTGACCAGCGCATCATCGACTTCATCATTGCCGAGTTCAAGAAGGAACAAGGCGTGGACCTGGGCAAGGACGTGCTGGCCCTGCAGCGCCTGAAGGAAGCCGCAGAAAAGGCCAAGATCGAACTGTCCAGCAGCGCGCAGACCGACATCAACCTGCCCTACGTCACAGCCGATGCATCCGGTCCCAAGCACCTGAACATCAAGCTGACCCGCGCCAAGCTGGAAAGCCTGGTTGAAGAACTGATCGAGCGCACCATCGCCCCCTGCCGCACCGCCATCAAGGACGCAGGCGTCAAGGTCACTGACATCCATGACGTGATCCTGGTCGGCGGTATGACCCGCATGCCCAAGGTGCAAGAAAAGGTCAAGGAACTGTTCGGCAAGGAACCCCGCAAGGACGTGAACCCCGACGAAGCCGTAGCCGTTGGCGCCGCCATCCAGGGCCAGGTGCTGTCTGGTGATCGCAAGGACGTGTTGCTGCTGGACGTGACGCCTCTGTCCCTGGGTATCGAAACCATGGGCGGTGTCATGACCAAGATGATCACCAAGAACACGACCATCCCGACGAAGTTCGCACAAACTTTCTCGACCGCTGAAGACAACCAGCCGGCCGTGACCATCAAGGTGTTCCAGGGCGAGCGCGATATCGCCGTCGGCAACAAGATGCTGGGCGAGTTCAACCTGGAAGGCATCCCTCCCGCAGCCCGCGGCACGCCGCAGATTGAAGTGTCGTTCGACATCGACGCCAACGGCATCTTGCACGTGGGCGCCAAGGACAAGGGCACCGGCAAGGAAAACAAGATTACCATCAAGGCCAACTCCGGTCTGTCGGAAGCCGAGATCCAGCAGATGGTGAAAGATGCCGAGCTGAACGCAGCCGACGACAAAAAGAAGGTAGACCTGGTGCAATCCAAGAACCAGGCCGACTCCAGCGTCCACAGCGTGCGCAAGAGTCTGACCGAATACGGCGACAAACTCGAAGCCGGTGAAAAAGAAAAGATCGAAGCAGCGATCAAGGACCTGGAAGAAGCCATCAAGGGCGACGACAAGGCCGCGATCGACGAGAAGAACACCGCCCTGATGAGCGCCAGCCAGAAGCTGGGCGAGAAGATGTACGCGGACATGCAAGCCAAGCAAGCAGCCGATGGCGGTCAGCCCGAAGGTGGCGAGCAGGCCCATGCCGCAGGCGGTGCGTCGTCTGCCAAGCCGGCAGATGACAACGTGGTAGACGCTGAAGTCAAGGAAGTCAAGAAGGGCTAAACCACACGCACATTGCGTGCTGATTTGGCGCGCCGCGCCCGAGAGATTCATCTGGAATCGTCGGCGCGGCGTTTTGCATCATCAAGTTTGCGCAACGATTTAGAGACCAACACTGTCTGGTAACCATGGCTACTAAAAGAGACTTTTACGAGATCCTAGGCGTTCCAAAGAACGCCTCTGACGAAGACATCAAGAAGTCCTATCGCAAGCTCGCGATGAAACACCACCCGGACCGCAACCAGGGTGACTCCGGCAAGGTGGCCGAAGAGAAATTCAAGGAAGCCAAGGAAGCCTATGAAATGCTGTCGGACCCGCAAAAACGCGCGGCCTACGACCAGCATGGCCATGCCGGTGTAGACCCCAATATGCGCGGCGCTGGCGGCGAAGGCTATGGCGGTTTTGCCGAGGCCTTTGGCGATATTTTTGGCGACATGTTTGGCCAGCAGCGCGGTCGCGGCGCCGGCGGACGCCAGGTGTTCCGCGGCAGCGACCTGAGCTACGCGATGGAAGTGACGCTGGAGGAAGCGGCCCGCGGCAAGGATGCGCAAATCCGCATCCCCAGCTGGGATTCTTGCGAAGTCTGCAAGGGCAATGGCGCCAAGCCTGGCACCCAGGTCAAGACCTGCGGCACCTGCAGTGGTTCCGGCTCGGTGCAGATGCGCCAAGGCTTCTTCAGCGTGCAGCAGACCTGCCCCACCTGCCGCGGTACCGGCAAGGTCATTCCCGAGCCTTGCATGGCCTGCCATGGACAGGGCAAGGTCAAGAAGCAGAAGACACTGGAAGTGAAGATTCCAGCCGGTATCGACGGCGGTATGCGCATCCGCAGCACCGGCAATGGTGAGCCCGGCACCAATGGCGGGCCGCCCGGCGACCTGTACATCGAGATTCGCCTCAAGAAGCACGATATCTTTGAGCGCGACGGCGATGACCTGCATTGCTCCGTCCCCATCAGCATGGCCACGGCCGCGTTGGGCGGCGAGATCGACGTGCCCACGCTGTCGGGCAAGGCCGCCATCGACATCCCTGAAGGCACGCAGACCGGCAAGCAGTTCCGCCTGCGCGGCAAGGGCATCAAGGGCGTGCGCGCTAGCTACCCCGGTGACCTGTACTGCCACATTGCCGTGGAAACACCGGTCAAGCTGAGCGAGCACCAGCGTCGCCTGCTACGCGAACTCGACGAATCCCTGAAGAAAGGCGGCAACAAGCACTCGCCCTCCGGCGATAGCTGGACCGACCGCCTGAAGAGCTTCTTTAGTTGACGCAGATCAAGCTGCCTGCATTGCGCTGACACAAGACCAGCCGCCCCGTCTATAAAAGGACCGGGCGGCTTTTTTCTTGTCCCGCATACGCGGATGCTCGCCCACGGGAGATTTGCCATGGGCGTCAGCATCACATTTCTGGGCGGGGCCGACACGGTCACCGGCTCCAAATACCTGGTTCGCCACGACGGCCGCAGCCTGCTGGTCGACTGTGGCCTGTTCCAGGGCTTCAAGCAACTGCGCTTGCGCAACCGCAGTCCCCTGCCCTTTGCGCCCGACACGGTGGATGCCGTCGTGCTGACCCACGCCCACCTGGACCACAGCGGCTACCTGCCGCTGTTGGTCAAAGAGGGCTATGACGGCAAGGTCTACGCCAGCAAAGGCACGCAGGCGCTGTGCAACATTCTGCTGCCCGACAGCGGCCACCTGCAGGAGGAGGACGCAGCCTTTGCGAACCGCCATGGCTTCTCCAAGCACGCCCCCGCACTGCCTCTGTACACACGACAAGACGCGCTGGATTGCCTGCCCCGTATCAAGGCCGCGGAGATGAACCAGAGCTTCCAGCCCATACCGGGCTGGCGGGTCACACTCAGCCCCGCGGGCCACATCCTGGGCGCGGCCAGCGTGCTGCTGGAGGTGGCTGGGCGGCGCATCCTGTTCTCGGGCGACCTGGGGCGGCCAGACGACACCATCATGTACCCCCCAGCCGCACCGCCCGCGGCCGACACTGTGCTGATCGAATCCACGTATGGCGACCGCCAGCACCCGGTTGAGAACCTGAAGGAAGAGCTGGGCACCGCCTTGCGCCGCCTGGCCAAACGCGGCGGTGTGGCAGTGGTCCCGGTGTTCGCCGTGGGCCGGGCCCAGGCCGTATTGCATACAATCGCCCAGCTGAAGGAGCAGGGGCAACTGCCCCAAGGTCTGCCGGTGTTTCTGGACAGCCCCATGGCCGTGCACACCACGCATTTGTTCGAACACTACATCGGCGACCACCGCCTGAGCCCGCAACAAGCCCACGCGCTGACCCACGTGGCAACCATGATCACCAATACGGACGAATCCAAAGCCCTGGCCACACGCCACGGTCCCATGGTCATTCTGTCGGCCAGCGGCATGGCCACGGGTGGCCGGGTCTTGCACCACCTGCAGCAGCATGTGGGCAACCATCGCAATATGGTCATACTGACCGGCTACCAGGCGCCTGGCACGCGTGGCGCCACACTGGCCAGCGGTGCCCGCACGGTGCGCATCCATGGCCGCGACGTGGAGGTCACCGCTGAAATCGTGCAGCTGCAATCGGCCTCTGCCCATGCGGACGCCGAGCAGCTCTTGCAATGGCTGCGCAGCATGCCATCGCGTCCCGACCAGGTCTATGTGGTGCACGGCGACCCATCGGCCTCCGACGCCCTGCGCGCCCGCATCGAGCACAGCCTCGGTTGGCGCGCCCTGGTGCCGGAGCATGGCGCCACCTGGCCCTGCTAGCAAAAAAACGCCACCGGTGTTTCCACACGGGTGGCGCAAGTGCTACGAATTTTGCAGCGCTAGGTGTCCATTTGACGAGGGCTAGAGGCCAATTAGGCTAAATGCCATTACCAGTTGTCGGAGCGCACCTGGGGATCCCACTGTGCAGAGCGGGCGGCCGACACGCCGATGACGCCATAGCGTTGCTCGCCGTTCTCGTCCCAGCGCATCGTGCCAGTGACAGGCGCATAGCCGTCGATCTTGCGCAGCACCTGCACAATGTCCTGCGCCTTGGCCGATTCGGTACGGCGGATGGCCGCAGCCACCACATAGGTGGCGTCGTAGGTGTAGTGGCCGGCATAGGCAGGAGCCACCTTGTACTTGGCCAAATACTTTTCCAGAAAGGCCTTGCCAGCCGGAAACTCTTGCGCGTCCAGAATCGGTGACGTGGCATAAATGCCGCTGACAATGCCTGCGCCCTTGAGCATGTCGGTCGTCTTGATCGTGTCGCCACCCAGCAGGAAGATCTTGGTGTAGTCGATCTTCTTCAGCCCCTGCAGCAGGGCCAGGTTTTGGAAGTCGCTGAGCGTGGAGACCACCACCTCGACACCGCTCGCCTTGAGCTTGGCGGCCAATTCATCAAAAGCCCGCGTCTTGTCGTCAAAGGACTGCTTGAAGGCGATCTCTTTCTTGGCCGCGATCAGTTCCTTGGTGGCACCGGCTGCCAGGTCGCGCCCATAGGGCGTGCTGTCGTCGACGACGGCGAATTTGGTCGCCTGGAATTTGGAGGCCGAGAAGCTGCCGATGGCCTTGGCCTGAAGGTTGTCGTTGGCTACCAGGCGGAAGGTTGTGGGAAAACCCAGCTGGGTGAACTTGGGATTGGTGGAAATCGCCATCTGCGCAATGTTGTGCTCGGCATAGATGGGCGCGGCCGCAATGCTGACACCCGAGTTCAAATGCCCGATGACCGCCACCACGCCGGCATCCACCAATTGCTTGGCAACTTCCTTGCCGGTGTCGGGGCTGGCCTTGTCGTCCACGGCGACCACTTCCAGCGTCACCAGCTTGCCTTTGACGCGCACACCCTCTTTGTTCAACTCGGCAACCGCCAGGTTCACGCCATTGAGCAAGTCCTGGCCCAGGGCTGCCAGATTGCCGCTCAGCGGCTGGGCCACGCCGATCTTGACGACGGAAGGCGCGGTATTGCAGCCCTGCAGCAGCAAGCTGGGGCTGGCGGTGGCCACTGCGAGGGCTCGCAGGGCATTGCGGCGGGAGGTCGATAAGGACATGGTGGTGTGCTCGGTCGTTTGTGGGTTGGATGGATGCAGGTTTAGCGCAATAGTGACACTGTAGGGCAGCCCGGTCCCCGACACCGCGAGGGTTTTACCGGGGTTCTGGGAACATTTCGGAGGTATTAGCGCGCCTTATGAGCAGCATTCTAAAGGGACAAAAACACGGCACTCGAATGGAACAGCCTTCCCTTTGGGCACCGCACACAAGCCCCGCATCAAGCAAGAAGGAAGCCAGCTTTTACAATAGGGCCATGCTCAGCCCCCGCTTTCTCACCGCCGCCTTTTACAAATTCGTTGACTTGCCCGACTTTGAGGCCCGCAAGGAGCCGCTATTGGCCTTGTGTGAACAGCGTCATGTCAAGGGCACCATTCTGCTGGCCCGCGAAGGCATCAACAGCACCATCGCCGGCGCGCCCGACGATGTGCATGCGGTGCTGGCCTATCTGCGCAGCGACCCGCGGCTGGCCGACCTGCAGCATAAGGAATCTTACGCAGAAACGGCTCCCTTCTACCGCATGAAGGTGCGGCTCAAAAAAGAAATCGTCACCATGGGCGTGCCCGGCACGGACCCCACGCACATCGTCGGCACCTACGTCAAACCCGAAGACTGGAATGCACTGATCTCCGACCCCGACGTTGTCGTCGTAGACACGCGCAACGACTACGAGGTGGCGATTGGCACCTTCCGCGGCGCCATCGACCCACACATCCATACCTTCTCTGAACTGCCCGCCTGGGCCGAGAAGGCCCAGGTGCTGCAACCCGATGCCAGCGGCAAAAAGCCCAAGGTCGCGATGTTCTGCACCGGTGGCATACGCTGCGAAAAATCCACCGCGTACATGAAGGCCCATGGCTATGACGAGGTCTACCACCTGGAGGGCGGCATCCTCAAATACCTGGAGACCGTGCCGGCCGAGGAAAGCCTGTGGGAGGGCACCTGCTTTGTGTTCGACGAGCGCGTGTCGGTGGACCACGGCCTGACACCAGGTACGCACAAGCTGTGCCGCGGCTGCCGCATGCCGCTGGAAGATGGCGCGCTGGAATCGCCCTTGTTTGAGCTGGGGGTTAGCTGCCCGCGCTGCCATGCCAGCACCAGCGAGGTGCAGAAGAACCGCGCCCGCGAACGGCAGCGCCAGTGGGAACTGTCCAAGGCCCGCGGCAAGGCCCATATCGGCGAGACCACGCCGCCTAAACCAGTCGCAGCGATAGCCGACGACAGCAGCGACGACGGCGCCACCGTCGCCTAATGCCACTCGCCGTGGCAGCCCCCGCACCCTACCCCGTTCTGTACTCGTTTCGGCGTTGCCCCTATGCCATGCGGGCGCGCCTCGCGTTGGCGGCCAGCGGCACGGCCTGCGAACTGCGTGAGGTCGTGCTGGCCCGCAAGCCTGCGGCGCTGCTGACTGCCTCGCCCAAGGGCACGGTGCCGGTCTTGGTAATGCCAGACGGGCAGATACTGGAGCAAAGCCTGGACATCATGCTGTGGGCCCTGCGCCAGAACGATCCCCAACAGTGGCTACCCGCCACCGAACTGGGCTTGACCGAAGCCTTGCATTTGATTGCCCAGTGCGACGGGGACTTCAAAGCCAACCTGGACCGCTACAAATACCCCAACCGCTATGCCCTGCCCAATGGGCTGACACACCGCAGCGCGGGTTCACAATTTTTGCAACTGCTGGATGAACAGCTGCGCATGCAACCCTACCTGATGGGTGAGCGCTTTGGCCTGGCGGACGCCGCCATTGCCCCCTTTGTGCGTCAGTTCGCCCATACCGATCCCACCTGGTTTGCCAGCCAGCCCTGGCTGGCATTGCTGCGGTGGTTGCAGGCATTTGAGGCGTCTGAGCGCTATGAGAAGGTCATGGGCAAGTTCGCCGCGTGGACAGAAGGCCAGGCGCTGCAATTGTTTTCAGGCTGAAAGAGTTCAAACGAAACGCTACTATTTCAGTAGCGCATTATTCATATTCGACGAGGGCTAGCGACCTATTTTACAAAACGCAACTGGCTCACCAGCGCTCCATATAGGGCCGCAGATCCAACTCAAAGGTCCAAGCATCGCGCGGCTGGCTGTGCAGATACCAGTAGTTCTCGGCGATGTGATCTGGGTTCAGGATGCCGTCCTGCTCCTTCAGTGCATAGCGCTCCGGGAACTGGGTGCGGATGAAGTCGGTGTCGATGGCGCCGTCCACGACGACGTGGGCCACATGGATGTTGCGGGGGCCCAATTCACGCGCCATGCTTTGGGCCAGCGCACGCAGGGCATGCTTGGCACCGGCAAAGGCGGCAAAGTTCGCCGACCCGCGCAGGGCCGCCGTGGCCCCGGTGAACAGGATGGTGCCGCGGCCCCGCGCCACCATGCGCCTGGCGGCGGCCTGCGCCGTCAAGAAACCGCTCAAACAAGCCATCTCCCAAATCTTGAAGTACTTGCGCGCCGTCTCTTCCAAAATGCTGCACGGCACATTGGCGCCGATGTTGAACACCAGCACCTCGATGGGGCCATGCTCGGCCTCGATCTGCTCGAACAGCGCGGCCACTTCTTCTTCCTTGCGCGCGTCGCTGGCATAGCCAAAGGCTTGACCGCCGTCAGCGCGGATGCTGTCGACCAGCGGCTGCAGCTTGTCGGCCGAGCGGCGCGTCACGCAGGCGACGAAACCTTCTTTGGCAAAGCGCTTGGCGATGGCGCCGCCGGTGGAGTCGCCAGCGCCAATGACCAGCGCGACTTTGGCTTGGGAGGGGGAATCGGTTGAAGTCATGCGAGAGCTCCTTCTGCTGAGTGATTACGTTTTGGCGCCGGAGGGCAGCGCCTGATCGAGAAAGCGGCGGCTGGCCGCCAGAATTTCCTTGCGCGTGCGCTCGCTCTCCACGGCGCGCGCCAGCACCAGCGCACCCACACACTGGGCGATCAGCGCCCAGCCGGCGTCCGGGTCGCCGGTGCGTGCGCTCCAGCTCTTCTGTGTGCGCTTCAGCGCGGCCTCCACGACAGCCCGCACTTCGGGGCCGGCCTGGGCGATCTCGGGCCCTAACGTGGGCAACACGCAGCCCACTTCTGGATTCATCGCGTGGAAGCTGCTCAGGTAGTTGCGTACGGACTTGGCGACATGGTTGTCGGGCGAGTCCTTGTCGACCGCCAGCATGGCGCTGCTGTTGTCCATCTCCTGTGCAATCAGCTCAGCAAACAAGGCCTGCTTGGATGGAAAGTGGCTGTAAAAGGCGCCACCGGTCAGACCCACGGATGCCATCAGCGCATCCACGCCCGTGGCATTGAAGCCGCCCTTCTTGGCAATGGCGCGGCTGCTGCTCAGCAGCTTCTGGCGGGTCTCTTCCTTGTGGGTCTTGGTGTAACGCATGGGAGGTTTCGGTGTGGAATGGGTTGACAAGAATTAGACCATAGAATGACGTTCGTTTACCAAACGATCATTCACCTATTCAATTAACCATGCAAAAAACTGCAGAATTCTTCTTCGATGTGGGCAGCCCCGCTGCCTATCTGGCGTGGACGCAAATGCCAGCGCTGTGCGCGCAGGCCGGTGCAAACCTGGTCTACCGCCCCATGCTGCTGGGCGGCGTTTTCCAGGCCACCGGTAATGCTTCGCCGATGATGGTGCCCGCCAAGGGCAGCTATATGGCGGTGGACCTGGGCCGCTTTGCACAGCGCTACGGCGTACCCTTTCGCATCAACCCGCACTTTCCCATCAACACCCTGCAGCTGATGCGCGCGGTGGTTGGCATGCAGTTGCACCATCCCGACCGCTTCGAGGCGTTCCTGGCGGCGGTCTACCCCGCGATGTGGGCCACCGGCGTCAATCTGAACGACCCTGCAGTGGCAGCGGCCATGCTGGTGGAGGCCGGCTTCGACCCGGCGGCCGTGTTCGTTTTGAGCAATGATGCGGATGTCAAAGCTGCTCTCAAGGCCAACACCGAAGAGGCTGTGAAGCGTGGCGCGTTTGGCGCACCTACGGTGTTTGTCGGCGACGCCATGTTCTTCGGCCAGGACCGGCTGGATTTCGTGCGCGAAGCCCTGGCCTGAATTTTTAGGTTACTATTCGGCCATGAACACATTTGCGCTAGTGCTACTACTAATCCCCTTCGGGCGGAGACGGTAGCGCACGCGTTAGCGCAAGTCACACGGCCCGTAGCTACCAGCAACGGGCCGTTTTTCATTGGGTTGCTGGTTTTCTTCTTACCCCACAGGAGTCCTCCAGCATGTTGCAAGATCCCAGCCGCAAGTACCCCGCCTTCCAGCCTATTGGCTTGACAGACCGCACCTGGCCCAACGCCGTCCTGACCCAGGCCCCGATCTGGCTCAGCACCGACCTGCGCGACGGCAACCAGGCGCTGATCGAGCCCATGGACATGGCACGCAAGCTGCGAATGTTTGCCCACCTGCTGGAGATCGGCTTCAAGGAGATCGAAGTCGGCTTCCCTGCCGCATCGCAAATCGAATTCGATTTCGTGCGCCAGTTGATCGAGCAGAACCTCGTCCCCGATGACGTGACCATCCAGGTCATGACCCCTGCCAAAGACGGTCTGATCCGCCGGACCATGGAAGCCCTGCAAGGCACCAAGCGCGCCATCGTCCACGTGTACAACGCCACATCGCCGGTGATGCGCCGCGTGGTGCTGGGTCTGGACGAAGACGGCATCGTGGAGCTGGCCACCAGCCATGCCAAGCTGATCCAGGACCTGGCCCGCGAGCAACCCGGCACGCACTGGACCTTCCAGTATTCGCCCGAGCATTTCTCCGGCACCGAGCTGGCATTCTCCAAGCGCGTCATCGACGCGGTGACCGACGTGTGGCAGCCCACGGCCGCCCACCCCTGCATCATCAACCTGCCGACCACCGTGGAGCACTCCACGCCCAATGTATTTGCAGACATGATCGAGTGGATGCACCGCAACATCGCGCGACGCGATGCCGTGGTGTTGTCGGTGCACCCGCACAACGACCGCGGCACCGGTGTGGCAGCCGCAGAACTGGCGATGATGGCCGGCGCCCAGCGCGTGGAAGGCTGCCTGTTTGGCAACGGCGAGCGCACCGGCAACGTGGACATCGTCAATATCGCGCTCAACCTCTACACGCAGGGCGTGTCACCCCAACTGGACTTCTCGCAGATCGACGAGGTGCGCCGCATGGTGGAGCACTGCAACCAGTTGCCGGTGCACCCGCGCCACCCCTATGTAGGCGAACTGGTCTACACCTCGTTCTCGGGCACGCACCAGGACGCCATCAAGAAGGCCTTTGCCCTGCGTGCAGAGACCGGCCCCGACGGCGCATGGGCCATCCCCTACCTGCCGGTGGACCCCATGGACCTGGGCCGCAGCTACGAGGCCGTGATCCGCGTCAACAGCCAGTCCGGCAAGGGCGGCATCGCCTACCTGCTGGAGACCGAATACGGTCTGGAGCTGCCGCGCCGCCTGCAGATCGAGTTCAGTCAGGTCGTGCAGGCCGTCATGGATACCGAAGGCAAGGAGCTCAGCGCGCAGGATTTGTGGGAGCTGTTCCAGCGTGAATACGGCACCGCGCGCATTACCAACCCGGTGGTCGAGCAAGCCGTATCCGGTGACGGTGTGGCGTTGAAGGCAACATGGCAAGGACAACCCATTCAAGGACATGGCTCCGGTCCCATCGAGGCATTCGTGAACGCCGTGAATGCGGTCTCGAGCACCAAGGTACGTGTGCTGGACTACCACGAGCACGCCATGGGCGCCGGCGCCAACGCACAGGCAGTGGCCTACCTGGAGCTGCGTATCAACGAACAACAGACCGTGTTCGGTGTGGGCATGGATGCCAACATTGTGTCGGCTTCGCTGAAGGCGATTGTCAGTGGGTTGCAGCGTGGTGCGGCACGGAGCAACCCGGCCCGGGCGGTCCCGGTGCAGCGCACCGGTCTGACAAATGCCTGAAGCCACAAGCTCTAGGAGTCTGGGCGGCTAAGCGGTCTGCGCAGGTAAAGGAGGAGCCCGCGTAGCGGGCGGGGGACACGGAGCAGAGCGCTTAGCCGCCCAGACTCCGGTCCACTTAAGCTACGTTGTCGCCCCAAGCCAGCGCCTCCAGATGCGCCATATTGATCTGGCGGTTGGTATAGCCCAGGCGCGCAAAGGCCTGGGCAAAGGCCTGCTCGTCGTCCGACTCGCAGGCCACCACCAAGCTCAGCATGTCGCCAAACTTGCCACTACGCTGCAACAGCGCAGCACTGACCTCGGCGTCCAGCGCCAGGCGATCCAGTAGCGTAGCCATGGGCGTGCCCAGCATGCGGTCCAGCTGCGACAGCAGGCCCACCAAGAAAGCCGAGCCGGCCTCGTCGCCCGACATATTGTGCTGGGCCAGCAATTCCATCATGCGCCCGCGCACCACGGCAGACGCACCCAAGAGCGAAGTGCTGCTCTGGCTGGCCGATGTCATCAGCATCGCTGCCCAACGGGCCAGCTTTTGGTAACCCATCAGCTGTACCACCTGGCGTAGCGAAGTGACCGGCTGGCGCAGACCCATGGCCGCCGAATTGATGATGCGCAGCAGGCTCAAGCCCAGCGCCGCGTCCTTCTTCAGCACCAGTTCCACCTCGTCCAGCGGGGCCTCCTTGCGCACCAGGTTGAACAACTCCAGCGCCGTCATCTCGCCCGGTGTCAGCACTCGGGGCTGCACAATCTCGGGAATCGAAAACCAGAAGCCCTGGAAGCGCTCAACGCCCAGCGCCTTGAAGGCCGTGAACTGCTCGGCGCGCTCGATCTTCTCCGCCACCACCACGGCACCAGTGCGGGCCTTGATGGCGGCAACCAGCGCCTGGATATTGGGCTCGGTCGCGGGCGATAGCTCCACCTTCACAAAATCGGCCAGCCCCTGCCACGACTTGTAGACCGGCGCCACGACGCTATGGCGGAACGACAGCCTGAAGCCCCGCGACCGCAGCCCCTCCAGCAGCACAGCCGATTCCGCAATCTGCTCGGGCACATGGCCTGGTATCAAGGGGACTTCAATCACCGTCTTGGTCGGATCCAGAAAATCCCAGTGCGAACCACCCAATGCTTCATGCACAGTGTTGATGAACAGATCGCAGTTCGAGATGGCAAACGGCGCACCACTCTCGGCCATGGCGTGCAGCGCAAACGACACATCGCTGGATGCGGAATGCGAACTGGCCGACTGCGTGCGGTTGAACAACTCGTACGCAACCACCATGCGCTGGGCGTCGACGATGGGTTGGCGGGCAATCGAAAGTTGCTCCATCAATCCATCGGGCGTGCTGGGGTCAGTGATCTGCATGGGCTCATTCATACAAAAGGCATGGCCAGGGGTACTGGAGTGTATGGGCGCAATAGTAAACGCAATGACTCCCCTACATACCCGTCCCTCTAGCGCTCAAAAGTCATTTCCTTTGGACTCACTTCCGGTAAGATGGCCCAACACCTCCCGCAGAAGTCTTCCACTGTAAAGAGAATCCGTATGAAAGCATCCCTCAAAACGAATGGCTTCTTCTCCGCCAGTTCTCTGGCGGCCTATTGCTTGGCTATCGTCGCCTGCCTATCGGCACAGACGGTGCAGGCCGCCACGGTCACCGTGAATGGCGCCTTGACCGCAGGATCTGGCACGACTCGAACGACAAATATTACCGGCCCCTCCAACGGGCAGCAAACCACATTTACCGGCACCAGTGGCCCCTGGAGGTTCATCCTTTATCCCTTCACAGTCAATACGACTGGCACCTACACCGCCACCTCCACCACGACCCACGTTGTGAACACGACCTGGATTGTGAATGGCATCTTCGCGCCAAACTCAGCCGCACTCAGCACCCCACTTTCGGCGCACATCGTGGCAGTTCTCTCCAACGGCAGTGGCGTCGGCACGTTCACCGGTTTTTCGCTCAACGCCGGACAACAATACAGCGTTCTGGTTGCCTTCAACATTGGGTCAGCTGACGGCGACCAATCCATCTTCACCATGAGCGGCCCGGGATGCATTGCTATCGGTGGCGCCATCTGCGAAAACGACCCTATTCCCAAATTTGTTGCCGGTTTGCCGCTGACACCTGGCCTCAAGAACCCGCTAAATGCTTTGGAATTGAGCCAAAACAAAGGTCCTGCCATGGTGGACTGCCTGGTGGGCACGGTCAGCAACCTCCTGGGCGCTGGTGCAAGCTACCAAGGACAGACTCCCTACGGCAACGCACGTATTGCCCAAGGGGGACGCATCATTTCCTTCTACCCCTTGGCAGCCAGTACCTCCACAGACCAAAGTGCGGACATCCATCTGGGTGGATCCAATATTTTGAACGTCGGTACCAGTTGCGGCAACTTCAATGTTCTGCCCGCACTGTACAACCCCAGCGAGTTCGGGGCGATGCTGTCCAGCATGGGCTTGGGCGCAGAAATGAATGCGCAGGGTGTGATAACGCTGGTTGCAGGAGAAGGTTCTGTCTATATGGTGCGGCCAGACTATATGGTGAGCCCTCCCGCAGCAGGCAGCAAGCCCGGACTGGTGCAGGGATCCGACGGACTCTTCCGCTTTACCGACAGTGCTGGCTACACCCAGGTGCTGCGACCCGCTTTTTACAACATTGACGGCCTGTATTCACGCCTTTCCACCAATTTTGGCGGGGGGTGGATGGTCATACAAACGGATGGTAGCGCTCTGTTCACCACCATTGGTGGGCAGCAATTTGTCGTGACGGCAGACGCGCGGTTGACCCCAGCTCCAACGGCCAATGCAGCGAGTCTGTTCTGGCAAGATGGCACCAACCACTACCAGTTTAGAACCAACACCCTGGAATATCCGCAAGGGTATACACAAGTCCCACGCTAATGGCGCGCTGGGCACCATTTGACGCCCAGCCCTCGCCACATTTAGTCACTATGCTATCAACTCGATAGCATCAGCGTAAACCGCTGTTTAGCCACCGCCATCGCCCCAGCGCGCGCGTAGAACGCGATGGCGGTGCCGTTCCAATCCGGCGTTTGCCACTGCAGGTTGGCGCAGCCCTGCTGCTTGGCAAAGGCGATGGCACTGTGCATCAGCGCCCGCCCCAGGCCCTGCCCGCGGGCCAGGGGTTGCAAGTAGAGGCAGTCCATGTGGGCATAGGGCTGCGCGCTCAGGGTTGCAAAGTCCAGCGTCACGCTGGCATAGCCCACGGCCTGCCCGGCCTGCTCCGCCAACCAGCCCCGCAAACGGTTGGCTTCCAACGCCTGCCGCAGCCTCGTTGCATGGCCCTGGGCCGTATAGTCCAGGCGTTCGTAGGCGGCGTGCTCCTCGCACAGCGCGGCCAGAGCAGCCGCATCCTCGGGCTTGGCGGGGCGCACCACGCTACGCACCGGCGCAAACAGCTCTAGCACGCGCATTCAATGCCCATGGCCGTGGACGGCATGACGCCGGGCTCGCTGCCGGTGGCTATGGGTTGTTCATCACGCCGCCAGAAGTCCAGGCCACCCAGCATCTCTTTGACGGTGAAACCCAGCTTGGCCAGCTTGTAGGCGCCCTTGGTGGAGCCGTTGCAGCCGATGCCGTCGCAGTAGGTGATATAGACCTTGCTGCGGTCCAGTTTGGCGGTGCTGGCCGCATCCATCTGGCGGTGCGGGAAGTTGATGGCCCCGGGCACATGGCCCTGCGCATACAAGGCTTCGCTACGGGTGTCGATGACCACGATGCTGGTCACGCCGTTGCGCAGGTCCTCGGCCACGTCCCAGGCATCAGTGTGGTAGCTCAGCTTGTGCAGGAAGAAGTCGCTGGTCTGTGCGGGGCTGGCGGGTGGGAAGGCCAGCACTTGCGAGGCAGCGGCCGCAGCAGCGGAAGAGGTTGTTGGCTCGGACATGGGGAGAAATCCTTTCGTAAGTGGCTTGGGTACGGTGCGGGTGCATCACTGCATTGAATGGAAGTTTAAAACCCGGCGGACTTATCATTAATACCAATAATCACATTCCAATAAGACCAATCATGCCAACGACCCAGTCCAGCCTGTGGCTGAACCTGTTCGACGCCAGTGCCAGCTTGGGGCTGGGCCTGCGCGAACGCCTGTGCGCGGCTCTGCGCCAGGCCATTCGCGATGGCAGCCTGGCCCATGGTGCGCGCCTGCCGGCCACGCGGGTGCTGGCGCAAGACCTGGCCCTGTCCCGCGTCACGGTGGAGGCTGCCTACGCTCAACTAGAGACCGAGGGCTACGTGGTGCGCCACACCGGCCAGGGCAGCTTTGTCGCCATTGATATGGCAGTAGCACCAACATCTGTCGAGCCCGGCGGCAAGCGGCCCACCGCGCACCATTCTGCGCGGCTGCAGCAACCCGCCCGCTTGTCCCAACGCGGCCAGAGCATGGTGGACACGGGCGGCTGCCAGGAGCCGCTGCGCCTGCAGGCCTTTGCCGCGGGCAGCCCGGATCTGCGGGCTTTTCCGCACGCACTGTGGCGGCAATTGACCAGCCGACGCCTGCGCCAGCAGCCCGACGCGCTGATGCGCTACGGAGACCCGCAAGGCCGGCTGGACTTGCGCACCGCCATCGCCCACTACCTGGTGCATGCGCGCGGTGTGCGCTGCACGCCCGAGCAGGTGCTGGTGCTGACCAGCTCGCAGCAGGCGCTTCAACTGTTGGCCACGCTGCTGCTGGACCCCGCGGACACCGTGTGCATGGAAGACCCCGGCTACCGTGGCGCGCGCACCGCCTTCGCGGCCAGCCGTGCGCATATTCTTCCCGTGCCAGTGGATGCCCAGGGCATGCAGGTGGACCTGCTCGATAAGAACCCCGCAGCAGCACCCCCGCGCCTGATCTACCTGACGCCGTCACACCAATATCCCACCGGACACACCCTGAGTCTGGCACGGCGCATGGCCCTGATTGCCTACGCACAGCGCCACGGCACCTGGCTGGTGGAGGACGACTACGACAGCGAATTCATCTACGACGGCCGCCCCACGCCCAGCCTGCAGGGCCTGGACCATGGCGAACGCGTGGTCTACATCGGCACGTTTTCGAAGGCGCTGTTTCCCTCGCTGCGCATGGCTTACGCGGTGTTGCCCCCATCCCTGGTCGCGCCCATGGTGACAGTGCGCACGGTCTACGACGGACACGTGGCGCAATTGGCGCAGGCCGTCACGACCGACTTCATGACCCAGGGCCACTTTGCCGCCCACCTGCGGCTGATGCGTCAGCTGTACCGCAGTCGCCGAGACTTGTTGCTGGAGCTACTGCAACGCCACCTGCCGTGGGCACAGGCACTGGACAGCTCCGGTGGCCTGCAAATCGGTGCGGCGCTACCCCGTGGCAGTGAGGCAGACCTGAGCCGCCAGGCCGCCGCCTGCGGCATTGCAACGCCCAGCCTCAGCGCGCTGTACCTGCAAGCGCAGCGCGACAACAGCACATCCGACGGCTGGCTGCTGGGCTTTGCGGCCCTGCAGCCCGACGAGATACGCGCGGCCATCAAAGCCTTGGCCAAGCTGAAGGTCAAAGCCTAGACGGCTTGGGCCTCAAACTCCCCAAACATCCGCAAAGCCATCAGGCCATGCCCCACCGCCGCACCAGCGCGCAGCGCAGAGGCGATGAACACGGTCTCGGCCAGCTCCTCTTTCGTGGCGCCCGCGGCCACCGCGTTCTTGGTGTGGGCCTCAACGCAGTAGCCGCACTGCGTGGTCAGCGCCACTGCGATGGACATCAACTCGCGGTACTTGTCGGGGATGGCGCCGTCCTTGCGCTCGGCCGTGGCCTTGAGGTTGAGAAAGGCTCGGGCCTCTGCAGGCGCCAGGCGCATCAGTTCGGGGGCGAGGGCGAGGTCTTGCTGGTAGGGTGACATGGTTGCTGTGTGCAGGTTGCATGGGAACATTCCCAGCACACAAGAGGCGGCGAGTCAGCCATTGGATTCGCACGCCGCCTCACTTTTTAACCACGCCCTACGACTGCACCACACCCGTGTAGATGAACACCCCATAGCCCGCCAGCAGCACCACACCCAGCCAGCGCGGCAATCGGCCCATCAACAGAATAAACAAAAAGTGCAGCGCCGCGGCGGCCGCAATCGTGTAAACACCAATCTGAAAAAAGCTGGGCACCGTGATCTTGTCAAACAGCGCAAACAGCCCGATGCACATGGGAATACAGATATGCCCATCACCCACCTGGGAGCTGACGACAATGTCCTGCCGCCCCTTGAAGCCGTAGTACAGCGCGATGAAGGCATTGGGCACCACCATCAGCGCGCCGCTCAGCCACCCCAGGTCCTTGGCGCCGATGTAGGGGCTTTTCACATGGGTCAACCAGTCCACCAGGTAGTCCACGCTGTAGTAGACGCCATAGGCGCTGATGCCAATCAGCACCAGGTCCAGCAAGATAGACCAATGGAAGCCTCGGTTCTTGCGCACGTTGTTTTTCAAAATCTCAAACACATGCAAGACCTGCCAAAACAGGAACAGCCCCACCAGCACCAGGCCGTCATAACGGTCCAGCACACCATCTTTGGCCAGCGCCCACAGGGTGCCGGTGAACAGAAACAGCGCCACCAACGTGAACAGCAAGTCCAGCCGGTTCAGGCGTTCGGACTGCACCGGCACTTTCGCCTTCTTGCCACCTGCCACGGCGGCCCCAAAGCACAGCGTGCTGAGCCCCAGAATCAGCGTCAAGTTGGTGACGTTGTTGACAATGCAGTTCTCCATCACCGTGCTGCCCTTGCCGCCGGCGCGGGCCATCACGAAGGCAAAGACCAGGTTCGCAAAGCCCGAACAGTAAGGCATGATCAGCGTGCCCAGCACCGTGCCCTCAAAACCCTTGCTTTCTATGGCTTGTAACCGCCAGATCATCAACGCGGAAGCCACCATGAAGACGCCAATTTGCGCCAGAGGGTGAGCCAAGTAGGCGATCAGTTGGTGAAGGTGGCTGGACACAGGTGCGCGCGCAGAGAAAAAAGCTGAAAAAATTTAGCAGGCGAAGCACCGAGGATAAGCGCAATCCGGTGCTAACCTAGATGGTTCAGGCGCCCCATCTTCCCTGCGCTGCGCCCCACTCTTTTTGCGAAAGAAGCTTTTTCACCATGGCGGTCATTTCCAACACCCTCCCCGCGGATGCCACGGCCGAACGCGTTGTGCGCCACTTCCAGGCCGAGGGCTTTCCCGGCATCACCGAGGCCCTGCTGGTGCGCCTGCGGCTCAAGAAGGGCGAACGGCTGGCCGTAGAGGCCGCGTTTGAAGGCGCGCAAGAGCGCGGCATAGCCCCGCCGCTGCGGGACTATTTTGAAATCCAACCCTATGGTTTCCACTCCGAAATTCGCACGCTGATCGCCGCCAAGACGGCCTTTGTCGACGACTTCGGCGTCGGCCTGGCCTACAAGCTGGCCAAGGTCTACTTTGACCCCGCCCCCGTGGTGGTGGACGATGCGCTGGCCACCGGCACCAAGTACGACGCCATGCTCAAGCTGGGCGACAACACCGATGGCTATGCGGTCGCCGTGCTGCTGAACGACCCCACGTCCAGCTTCTTCGAATACCTGGAGTCCCACGCGGACTACGACTGGCAGCAGATCATTGGTAACCTGGGTGCCGCGGCCGAGGCCTGGGTGTCCGACGAAGACCTGCTCTGACAACGTGGCGTGCGCTCCGGTAGCGGCTCAGCCCAGCAGGCGGAATACGCCATAGGCGGCCAAGACGCCCGATATGACAAACAGCCCGGTCTTGGCCGGGCGGCCTCCCACCAGGATTCCGATGATGTTGCTGGCGAGGATGGCGGCAAAGATATAGCTGGTTTTCATGCCCACGATGTTAAAGCCTGACAGACACCATCCACCAAGCCCATACCCCCACCGCCGCCGCGCACGCGGCTTTGCCGGACAATGCAGGCTGCTGCACATTACCACCCCTCCCCACAGACTGGATCCCATCCCGTGAAGCACCACATCGAATCAAGCCTGCGCGAAGCCCAGACCGCGCTGGACGCGTTGCTCTCCAACCCCACCGCCCTTGGCGCCGTCGAACAAGCCGCCGCCACGCTGATCGCCACCTTCACCGCCAAGGGCCGCGTCTATGCCTGCGGCAACGGCGGATCGATGTGCGACGCCATGCACTTTGCCGAAGAGCTGACCGGCCGCTACCGCAAAGACCGCGCCGCCCTGCCCGCCACCGCCATCAGTGACGCTGGCCACCTGACCTGCGTGGGTAATGACCTGGGCTACGAAGAGGTGTTCTCCCGCTACGTCGAGGCCCACGGCCGCCCCGGTGATTGCCTGGTGGCCCTGAGCACCAGCGGCACCAGCAAGAACATCATCCGCGCGGCCGAAGCGGCCAAAGAATTGGGCATGCAGGTCATCATCCTCAGCGGCCGGCCCAGCCCCGTGCTGGAAGCGCTGAGCACCGTCTACGTGAACACACCCGGTGGCAGCTTTGCCGACCGCGTGCAGGAGCTGCACATCAAGGTACTGCACATCCTGATCGAGCTGATCGAACGCCACTTCTACCCCGAAAATTATTCTGCGTAGGGGCCGTCGCTATGGACCTGGATGAGCTGATCAAGGCCGGCTGGCGCGACCACGGCGATGCACCCCAGGCCGTGGCCGACCAATTGATGGCCGCCTGCCCGCGCGTCGAGACCCCCGAGCAGGCCATCCCCTTTGCACGCCTGCTGGTGCACGTCTACGGCGAGCACCTTGGCCAATGGCAGCAGGGCGTCGATCTGCTGACCCGCCTGGGCCAACAACTGCCCGCAGAGGGCCCCAGCGAAGCGGCCCACATCACCCTGTTGCAGAGCGTGGCCAGCCTGCGCTATGCCAGCGGCCACGATACCGCGCAGGCATTGCAGGGCCTGGAGCCCGCACAACGCATATCCGCACTGGCCACGGCCACTGCTGCACTGGCGGGCCGTGGCGAAACTGCCCGCGCTATCACCGCATTCACCGAGGCATTGCAGATAGCCGAAGCCGGCCTGCCCGACGGCTCGCCCGCCATCCGCGCGCTGGCCATTGCCGGCAACAATTTGGCCATGACGCTGGAAGGCATGGCCCACCGCCAGCCCGCCGAAACCCAGGCCATGCTGACCTGCGCCGAGGCCGGCCTGAAATACTGGAAGCGGGCCGGCACCTGGCTAGAAGAGGAGCGCGCCGAATACCGCCTGGCCCGCAGCCGCCTGCAGGCCGGCCTGGCCGATGCCGCGGTGGAAGCCGCTCAGCGCTGCGTGGACGTCTGCACGCGCAACGCTGCCCCCGCCTTTGAGCTCTTCTTTGCCCACGCCGTGCTGGGCTTGGCCCAGCGGGCTGCCGGCCAGACCGAGGCCTTTGCCCACAGCCATGCGGCCGCACTGGCGCAGTGGCAGTTGGTGCCTGAAGACGAGCGCAGCTGGTGCCAGGACGACTTGGACGCGCTGGGTAGCTCGCCTTTGGCTTAAAAAAGAGCTCAAAAAATACCCAAAACGGGTTTATTGTGGCACATCACAAAGAAAAACAGCCTCTAGCCCTCGCCAAATCTAAGTAACTCGCTATTACTTTGATAGCACACAGTCATCCGAAACGAGCACCGCGTGCCATCACCCTACAGCGCTAGGCGCGCCCGGGCCTGTGTGTATTCGCGCTTCAGCTGCTCTACAAACTCGGCCGCGCCTTGGACCTTGTTGATGACGCCGATGCCCTGACCGCAGCCCCAGATTTCTTTCCAGGCCTTGGCTGAGCCGGCGCCGCCGAAGTTCATCTTGCTGGGGTCGCTGACCGGCAGGTTTTCGGGGTCCAGGCCAGCGGCGCGGATGCTGGGTGCCAGGTAGTTGCCATGCACGCCGGTGAAGAGGTTGCTGTAGACGATGTCGTCCGAGCTGCCGTCCACGATGGCCTGTTTGTAGGCCTCGGCCGCGCGGGCCTCTTCGGTGGCGATGAAGGCCGAGCCGATGTAGGCGAAGTCCGCGCCCAGCGCCAGGGCGGCCAGCACTGCGTCGCCGGTGGAGATGGAGCCGGACAGGGCCAAGGGGCCGTCGAACCACTGGCGAATCTCCTGCACCAGCGCAAACGGGCTCTTGACGCCCGCGTGGCCCCCCGCACCCGCGGCCACGGCGATCAGGCCGTCGGCACCTTTCTCGATCGCCTTGCGGGCGAACTTGTTGTTGATGATGTCGTGCAGCACCACACCACCATAGCTGTGGGCCGCGGCGTTGATGTCTTCGCGCGCGCCCAAGCTGGTGATGATGATCGGCACCTTGTACTTCACGCACAGGGCCATGTCGTGCTCCAGCCGGTCGTTGCTCTTGTGCACGATCTGGTTGATGGCAAAGGGCGCGGCGGGCTTGTGCGGGTTGGCGGCGTTGTAGGCCGCCAGGCCTTCTGTGATCTCGATCAGCCACTCTTCCAGTTGCTCGGCCGGGCGCGCATTGAGCGCGGGCATGGAGCCTACGATACCGGCGATGCACTGGGCAATAACCAGCTTGGGGTTGCTGATGATGAACAGCGGCGAGCCGATGACGGGAAACGGAACGTGCGCCAAGGCGCCAGGCAGTTTGGACATTCGGATATTCCTGTTGTGGAGCAATGAGGCTAAAGCAAAAGCACCGCCAGCCCCTGTCACCTGGGTGCCAGAAACGGGAGGTGCTACGCCATGGAGGTACTGGTGCGTGCGGTGCTTAGAACGCGTCCAGCGGCAGCGCGGTGACGCAATCCGCGCCTTCGACAATGCTGTCACGCAGGCCGCCGGCCTTGACCAGCAGGTGGTCCGCGTAGAAGCGCGCGGTCGTGATCTTGGCCTGCATGAAGGCCACGTCATTGCCAGCGGCGATCTGCTCCTGCGCCACCAACAGCGCACGGGCCAGCTGCCAGCCCGCCATCACATTGCCGGCCAGCATCAGGTAGGGCACGCTGCCTGCGAACACGGCGTTGGGGCTGGCCTTGGTGTTGCCCGCGACAAAGTTGACGACGTCGATCAGCGCCTCGCGCGCAGCCTTCAGGCGCTTGGCCACGGCGGTCGCGTCGGCGGTTCCGCTCTTCAGCAATTCGGCCTCAGTCGTCTCGATCTGGGTGGCGATGGCCTTGGCGGTCTGGCCGCCGTCGCGCGATGTCTTGCGGCCCACCAGGTCATTGGCCTGGATGGCGGTTGTGCCTTCGTAGATGGTCAGGATCTTCGCGTCGCGATAGAACTGGGCCACGCCGGTTTCTTCGATGAAGCCCATGCCGCCGTGCACCTGCACGGCCAGCGATGTCACTTCCAAGCTCATCTCGGTGCTGTAGCCCTTGACCAGGGGCACCATGAATTCGTAGAAGGTCTGGTTGACCTGGCGCACGTCCGCGTCGGGGTGGTGGTGGGCGGCGTCGTACGCCGATGCAGCGACGCTGGCCATGGCGCGGCAGCCTTCCACGTAAGCGCGCATCGTCATCAGCATGCGGCGCACATCGGGGTGGTGGATGATGGGCGCTGCGGCCTTGACCGAGCCATCCACGGGGCGGCTTTGCACGCGTTCGCGCGAAAAGCGCACCGCGGTCTGGTAGGCCAGCTCGGCCGTGGCAATGCCCTGCACGCCCACGCCGTAGCGGGCGGCGTTCATCATGATGAACATGTATTCCAGGCCGCGGTTTTCTTCACCAACCAGGTAACCCACAGCACCGCCGTGGTCGCCGAACTGCAACACAGCGGTGGGGCTGGCCTTGATGCCCAGCTTGTGTTCGATGCTGACGCAGTGCACATCGTTGCGCGCGCCCAGTGCGCCATCGGCGCCGACCATGAACTTGGGCACCACAAACAGGCTGATGCCCTTCACGCCTTCGGGAGCGCCCTGCACGCGGGCCAACACCAGGTGGATGATGTTCTCGGCCATGTCATGCTCACCCCAGGTGATGAAGATCTTGGTACCGAAAATCTTGTAGCTGCCGTCGGGCTGGGGCTCGGCGCGGGTGCGCACGGCGGCCAGGTCGCTGCCGGCCTGGGGCTCGGTCAGGTTCATGGTGCCGGTCCACTGGCCACTGACCAGCTTCTCCAGGTAGGTGGCCTTGAGTTCATCGGAGCCAGCGGTCAGCAGCGCTTCAATCGCGCCATCGCTCAACAGCGGGCACAGCGCGAAGCTCATGTTAGCGGAGTTCTGCATCTCGCCGCAGACGGAGCCAATGGTCTTGGGCAGGCCCTGGCCGCCGAAGTCGGTGGGGTGCTGCAGACCCTGCCAGCCGCCTTCGGTGAATTGCTTGAAGGCCTCCTTGAAGCCAGGCGTGGCGGTGACGACACCGTCTTTCCAGCTGGAGGGGTTGAGGTCGCCGGCGCGGTTCAGCGGTGCCAGCACGCCTTCGTTGAACTTGGCCGCCTCTTCCACTACGGCCTGCGCGGTGTCAAAGCCGGCGTCTTCAAAGCCGGGGATTTGTGCGATCTGGTCGATCTTGGCCAAATGCTGAATGTTGAACAGCATGTCCTTGACGGGCGCGACGTAGCTCATGGGGTACTCCGGGGATTACTTCAAACAGAAAAAACAAACACAACAAGACAAAAAAAGGGCATCACTTCGGATGCCCTTTTCAGCAGCTTCGCGCTTACAGCGCCGCTGTCAACTCCGGCACGGCGACGAAGAGGTCCGCCTCCAGACCGTAGTCGGCCACGCTGAAGATGGGCGCTTCGGGGTCCTTGTTGATGGCGACGATGACCTTGCTGTCCTTCATGCCGGCCAAGTGCTGGATGGCGCCGCTGATGCCGGCGGCGATGTACAGCTGGGGCGCGACGATCTTGCCGGTCTGGCCCACTTGCCAGTCATTGGGCGCATAGCCTGCGTCCACGGCCGCGCGGGATGCACCCAGTGCGGCGCCCAGCTTGTCGGCCAGCGGGGTCATGACGTCCATGAACTTTTCGCTGGAACCCAGAGCGCGGCCACCGGAGACGATGATCTTGGCAGCGGTCAGTTCGGGGCGGTCGTTCTTGGCAATTTCAGAGCCGACGAAAGTGGCCTTGGCACTGGCGCCAACGGCTGTCAGTGTTTCCACGGCAGCGCTACCGCCAGTGGCAGCAGCGGGGTCGAAACCGGTGGTACGCACGGTCAGCACCTTGGTGGCTTCGGCGCTTTGCACGGTGGCGATGGCGTTGCCGGCGTAGATGGGGCGCTCGAACGTGTCGGCGCTGTCCACCTTGGTGATGTCGGAGATCTGGCCCACGTCCAGCTTGGCAGCCACGCGGGGGGCGATGTTCTTGCCCGATGCGGTAGCAGCAAACAGGATGTGGCTGTAGTTGCCGGCCACGGCCAGCACTTGGGCGGCCACGTTTTCGGCCAGGCCATGGGCGAAGGCGTCGCCATCGGCATGCAGTACCTTGGCCACACCGGCGATTTGCGCAGCGGCGGCGGCGGCAGCAC
This sequence comes from Rhodoferax sp. GW821-FHT07G04, assembly GCF_059418585.1. Classification (NCBI taxonomy): domain Bacteria; kingdom Pseudomonadati; phylum Pseudomonadota; class Betaproteobacteria; order Burkholderiales; family Comamonadaceae; genus Rhodoferax; species Rhodoferax sp. GW821-FHT07G04. The sequence continues at coordinate 57,694 of NZ_JBWKQD010000003.1, read as the reverse complement.
CGGCATTGGCGCCAGCCACCAGCACATGCACATCACCACCGCATTTCACAGCGGCAGTCACGGTGTTCAGGGTGGCACCCTTGATGGATGCGTTGTCGTGTTCAGCAATAACGAGAGAAGTCATTTCCGTGTTCCTTAGATAACTTTGGCTTCAGTCTTGAGCTTGGCAACCAGGGTTGCGACGTCGGGCACCTTGATACCGGCGCTGCGCTTGGGTGGCTCGACCACTTTGAGGGTCTTGATGCGGGGGTTGACGTCCACACCCAGGGCTTCAGGGGTCAGCACGTCGAGTTGCTTCTTCTTGGCCTTCATGATGTTGGGCAGCGTCACATAACGGGGCTCGTTCAGGCGCAGGTCGGTGGTAACAACGGCGGGCAGGGTCAGGGACACGGTTTCGGCGCCGCCATCCACTTCGCGGGTCACATTGACCTTGCCGTCGACCAGTTCGACCTTGCTGGCGAAGGTGCCTTGGGGCAGATCGGCCAACGCAGCCAGCATCTGGCCGGTCTGGTTGCAGTCATCGTCAATGGCTTGCTTGCCCAGGATGATGAGGCCAGGTTGTTCTTTGTCGACCAGGGCCTTGAGCAGCTTGGCAACGGCCAGGGGTTGCAACTCCACCGCGGTTTCGACCAGGATGCCGCGGTCGGCGCCGATGGCCATCGCAGTGCGCAGGGTTTCCTGGCACTGGGTCACGCCGCAAGAGACAGCGATGATCTCGGTGACGATACCCTTTTCCTTCAGACGCACGGCCTCTTCGATGGCGATTTCGTCAAAGGGGTTCATGCTCATTTTGACGTTGGCGATGTCCACGCCGGTGCCGTCGGACTTGACCCGCACCTTGACGTTGTAGTCCACCACGCGCTTGACGGCGACCAAAGCTTTCATTGCTCTACTCCAGTAGTTAGAAAAAGGGGGTTTACCTTTACGTAAACGTCAACTCACTCGATTCTATGCCGCACCACGACAAGGACCAATGCCTGTCGTCCAGCCGACATGAATATATACGAAAAAAGAACGATCGTGCTTTTTTAAATTATACCCTGACATTTTCGCCCGACCCAGCTGCCCAGGTGGGGTTGGCTGTCACCTTTGGTGCACTGTGCTTCGCGGAAGGTGGATCGGCGCGGCGAGTACGGTTGGCTGATGGCCGAGCGATCGCCTGGGTCTGATGCGCCTGGGCGAATCACGGAACGTTGTTTATCTGGACAACCGTGTTCCACGAAGCAAAGTACAAAGTTGTGCCAGAAATGGCAACTCCGGTAGGGTAAGTAAGCTTGCCCGGCAACGCACCCAACTCATATCCAACAACGCCAGCCTTGCCAGCAATGGTGGTTACGATGCTATCTTGGTCGATTTTCCTGATCACGTGGTTGCCATAGTCCGCGAGATAAATGTTTCCAGCGTCACTCACTGCAAGCCCTGTCACGTTGGAAAACCTCGCTGAATTGCCTATCCCGTCGGTCGAGCCGCTGAGCCCCGCCTTTCCCGCAAGGGTGCTGACCGTCCCGTCTGAAGTAATTTTCCGGATTGTGAAGTCCCCACTAGACACATACAAAGTGTTCTGTGCGTCAATAGCCAAATATTCGGGCAGATTTAGCCTTGCAAGAGTGCCTTTGCCATCAACGGTCCCCGATGCACCAGCCAAGCCTGCAAAGGTTGTCACAAAGCCGCTAGGTGTGATTTTTCGAATAGTGTGGTTCAGCCGATCTGCGACAAAGAGATTGCCGAAGCTATCCGTCACCACGCCCATCGGGTCATTGAACCGTGCACTAGCCCCCTGACCATCATCGGAACCCGACGGTGCCGAAGAACCAAACCCAGAAACAATAGGAGTGGGGCCCGCTAGGGTGCCTACCCCGAACTTCCCAATAGAGTGCTGAAATGTGGAATAGTAAATCTCACCCGTCTTCGCAACGGTAAGAACAGCGACAGTTCCATAACTAAGATTCGTACCCCAGTTAAAGATCGCGGTCGTGTCTTTATTCGGAGGGATCTTTTGTAAAGTGGAATAGTCGCGAACGTAGATGTTGCCCAGAACGTCAACAGCCCAAACCGATGGCTGAAAAAAACGCGCGGCAGCTCCACTACCCGCCGGGCTGTTGGCGCCTGGAGTGCCCGCATAGAGACTCAGCGCGGGAGCGCCAGGAGCTACCGACGTTGACGAGGGATTTTCGGGAACGAGGTCCGCACTGCGTAGGACATAGGAGCCGATTTTGGTAATGACATTGTTATATGTCTTGCCCTGCACACTCACCGTGCCGAGAACCAACGTGTTGGATGCAGGGTCGAAAGAGTCGCCTCCCGCTACACCACCGGCAACCATATGCAATGAATAGGAGTTTATGGTCGCAACAACGTTGCGATACGTGCTTGCGCCCACAGCCACACTGTCCAAGCTAAGCAACTGTGAGCTAGGGTCGTAGACGCTGCCAGCATGCGCGGTTACGCCAGAAACAGCAATGAAGGCGAACGTTGCCAGATTAGCGATGCGCAAGGCTTGAGGACTGACTTCGGACATTCTTCTCGTTTACTTTACGGGTTGTGTGTAGGGATGCGCCACTGGGCATGGACGTGGAACGCAATGTCATTATCCAACGCAGCGTTGGGCATTCGCCAAGCGCCGGCTCGCAAACAATCCCAGGGTCAACGCTGGTGCACCACCCGTTGCGGGTAGGGAATCTCGATGTTGTTGGCCCGCAGCGCGGCCAGCACGGCGCGGTTGATGTCGGAGCGCAGGCCCATCTGGCCGTTCTGCACGTCGCGCAGCCAGTAGCCCACGGTGAATTCGAGGCCGTCGGCGCCGAAGGCGGACAGGTAGATCGACGGCGCGGGGTCGCGCAATACCCGCTCCTGGGCCAGCGCCGCCTGTAGCAGCAGTGCCGACACCTGCTCTACATTGCTGTCATAAGCGACTGAGACCACGGTGGTCTGGTACAGGTGGGGGTCGGCCAGCGACAGGTTTTCCACCCGGCTGGTGATCAGCATTTCATTGGGCACGATGGACTCGCGCCCACCCAGCGAACGCACCACGGTGTAGCGGGCATTGATCTCGGTGATGATGCCCTCAAAATTGTCGACCTTCACACTGTCGCCAATGCGCATGCTGCGCTCGGCCAGGATCACAAAGCCGCTGATGTAGTTGGCCGCCAGCTTCTGCAGGCCAAAGCCTATGCCCACGCCAACTGCACCACCCAGCACCGACAAGGCCGTCAGGTCGATGCCCACCGTAGACAGGGCCACGATCAGGCCGACAAACATCAACAGCGCCCGGGTCGCATTGCTGATCGCCTTGCGCAAGGACAGCTCGCCGCCCGTGGCAGAGCGGAGCAGCCGCGTCTCGATGGCCGCCGATATCCACAGTGTGAGTATCAACACCGCACCGGCGGTCAGCAGGCCTTCGATGATGTTGCGCACCGACAGCGTGGCGCCGCCCACCTTCCACGTGATCTGGTCCAGCTCGTTCAGCACCACGGGCAGCAGGCCGCTGACCCAAAGCACCATGGCCAGCCAGGCCACCCAGGAGATGGTGTGTTCCAGCGAACGGGCCCAACGCGCCTCTTCAAAGGCCACACGCAAGACCTTGACGCCCATGCGGATGACGACCAGCGCGACCAGCACCGGAATCGCCACCTTGAAGATAGCAATGCGCATGAAATTGCCGACGATAGCCAAGGCCACCGAACTCAGCAGCAGCAATACCAGCGGGAACAGCACACCATCCACCGCACGCTGGCCAAACAGGATGGACTTGCCGTCGTAGCCACCCAATGAACGGCGCAGCGCCACGACCAGGCCCCAGGACAAGGCCACGCACAGCGCCAGAGCGCCCAGCTCCACCAGCACGGTAGTTTGTGTGAAGGCGGCCAGCCAACCGTCCAGGTCGTCAATCGGTTGGGGCGCGGAAACTTTGGGAATGTTTGCCATTACAAATCTGCCAGTACACGAATATGGGCCTCGACGCTCTGCGCCAAAGCGTCCAGGTTGTAGCCCCCCTCCAGGCAGGACACGATGCGCCCTTTGGCATGGCGCTGTGCGACCGCCTTGATGCGCTCAGTGATCCAGGCGTAATCCGCCTCCACCAGGCCCATCTGTCCCATATCGTCCAGACGGTGGGCGTCAAAGCCGGCGCTGATGAAAATCATCTCGGGCTTGTAGGCCTCCAGGCGCGGCAGCCACTGGGTCTCGACCAGCTCACGCACCTGCGGCCCCTTGGTGTAGGCCGGCACCGGCACGTTGACCAGGTTGCTGGCATGGGAGCGGGCACCGCCGGGTGGATAAAAGGGGTGCTGAAAAAAGCTGACCATCAAGACCCGCTGATCGCCGGCCACGATGTCTTCGGTGCCGTTGCCGTGGTGCACGTCAAAGTCCACAATCGCCACGCGCTTGAGACCATGGCGCTCCAGCGCATAGCGGGCCGCAATGGCTACATTGTTCAAAAAGCAAAAACCCATGGCCGTGTCACGGCAGGCATGGTGGCCGGGCGGGCGTATGGAGCAAAAAGCGTTTTCCAACTCACCTGCTATTACCGCATCGGTGGCGGCCAGTGCAGCACCGGCGGCGCGCAGGGCGGCATTCCAGGTGTGGACGTTGAGCGAGGTATCGGGGTCGATCTGGGCATAGCAGGGGCCACCGGCCTGGATCTCGTCGCGCAGCCCATCGGTCAGGCCGCGCAGCGCGGCCACATGCATGCGGCCATGGGCCAATTCGATGTCGGCAAGGGCGGCCTGCGGCGCCTCGCGCCGGTCCAGCGCATCGCCCACGCCGCTGACCAGCAAACGGTCTTCGATGGCGGACAGGCGGTCGGGGCATTCAGGATGGCCGGCACCCATTTCGTGTTTCCAGCAATCGGTGTGGGAAAAGTAACCGGTCTTGTTCACCAAAGCTCTCGCATCTCAAAATTTTCGGTTAATGTCCCTGCATGGACGCACAACTCAAACTCAAATCCCTGCTCGACCAGCTTAACACGGTGATTGTGGGCAAATCGGCACAGATCCAGGACTGCGTGGCCTGCCTGCTCGCCGGCGGCCACCTGCTGATCGACGATGTACCCGGTGTCGGCAAGACCACGCTGGCCCACGCGCTGGCCCGCACTTTCGGCCTGCAGTTCTCCCGGGTGCAATTTACCTCGGACCTGATGCCCAGCGACCTGTCGGGGGTATCGATCTACGAACGCGGCAAAGAGGCCTTTGTGTTCCACCCCGGTCCCATCTTCGCCCAGGTGCTGCTGGCCGATGAGATCAACCGGGCCAGCCCCAAGACGCAGAGCGCGCTGTTGGAAGCCATGGAAGAAAAGCAGGTCACCATTGAGGGCGAGACCCGCCCGCTGCCCCTGCCCTTCTTCGTCATCGCCACGCAAAACCCATTGGACCAGTTGGGCACCTATGCACTACCCGAATCACAGATGGACCGCTTCCTGATGCGCATATCGCTGGGCTACCCAGACCGCCTGGCCGAACGCGAACTGCTGGCCGGCCATGACCGGCGCGAGATCGTGGAGCGCCTGCCCGCCTTGCTCTCCCAGACGGAGCTGCAACACCTGCAGCAACAGGTTCTGGCCGTGCATGCGGCCGGCCCGCTGCTGGACTATGTGCAGGACCTGATTGCCGCGACCCGCTCCGGCAAGTGGTTCCTGCAGGGCCTCTCGCCCCGCGCCGGCATCGCCGTGGTGCGGGCGGCCAAAGCCCAGGCCCTGCTCAGCGGACGCGACTATGTGGCACCTGATGACGTGCAGGCCATGCTGCCGCAGACCATTGCGCACCGGCTGATTCCGGTGGGTGATGCCGGGCGTGGTGCTGTAGAGCAAGTGCGCGCGATGCTGGCCGCCGTCCCGCTCCCTTGACCTACCGTCCATGACGACTGTTTTGCCGAGTCCGATTTGGCACCCACTGGCCTATGTCAGGGGGCGCTTTCAGATGTGGTGGCAAGCCCGGTTGCCGTTGCGCGACAGCACAACGCTGACGCAGCGCAACGTCTACATCCTGCCCACTGGACCGGGCTTCATGCTGGGCGCGACGCTGCTGGTTCTGCTGGTGGCCTCCATCAACTACCAGTTGAACCTGGGCTATGTGCTGACCTTTCTGCTCACCGGCAGTGCGGTTGTCGGCATGCAGGTATGCCACGGCACCCTGCGCGGTATTACTATGAATTTGGTAGCACCCGAAGACCATTTTGCGGGGGCGAACATTGCCATTGGCGTGAACCTGCTGAGCGACAAACGCTCCGTACGCTACGGCATAGGCCTGGCCGTGCTGGGCACCCAGCACTGGAGTTGGACCGATGTGCCCGCCCAGGGCCGGTCCACGGTGCAGGTCGCCTTCCAGGCCCCGCACCGCGGCCTGCACCGCGTGCCGCCGCTGACAGCGGAAACGCGTTTCCCATTGGGCACCTTCCGGGTGTGGACCGTGTGGCGCCCGGCCGCCCAGGTGCTGGTCTACCCCGCCCCCGAACTGCATCCGCCACCGCTGCCACCGGGCGAGGCCCGCGCGGGTGGGCAGGCCACGGTGCAGCGCCAAAGCACCGGCGAGTTCGACGGCGTGCGCGCCTACCGCCGCGGCGACCCGCTGAAGCTGGTGGTGTGGAAAAAGGCCGCCAAGTCCGATGAACTGGTCAGCCGCGATGCCCAACAGGTGCAACGCTTCGAGCTCTGGCTGGACCTGGCCCATACCGGCATCGCCGGTGCGATGGCCGGCGGTGCGGCAATGGAGCAAGCCGTGTCACGCCTGTGCGCCTGGGTGCTGATGGCCGACCAGCAAGGCCTGCACTACGGTATGCGCCTGGGCGGCCAAGAGATCGCCCCCGGCAGCGGCGAAGCCCACAGGCGCAGTTGCCTGCAGGCCCTGGCATTGACGCACACCAGCAGCAACACCTGACCAGCTCCATGCTGCAAGCCCTCAAGAACCTCCCCCGCGAAGCGCGCGATACGCTATTCCTGCTGACGGTCATCGCCTGGGTGATTGCGCCGCAGGTCAACAACCTGCCGCTGTGGTGCACCGGCATGGCGGCGGGCCTGCTGATGTGGCGCGGCTATCTGGCGGTGCGCGGCTTTGCATTGCCGGCCCGCTGGTGGTTGCTGGGCCTGCTGGTGGTTGCCACCGGCGCCACGTATTTCACGCACCGCACGCTGATGGGGCGCGATGCCGGCGTCACCTATGTCGTGGTGTTGCTCAGCCTCAAGACGCTGGAGATGCGGGGCCAACGGGACACCTTTGTGATTTTCTTTCTGGGCTTCTTCACGCTGCTCTCCAATTTCTTCTTCTCACAAAGCCTGCTCACCGCCATGGCCATGCTGATAGGCCTGCTGGGCCTGCTGACCGCCCTGGTCAACAGCCATATGCCGGTGGGGCGCCCGCCGCTGCTGCAGGCGGCCAAGATGGCCGGGTGGATGGCCTTGCTGGGCGCACCGGTGATGGTGGCGCTGTTCATGCTGTTTCCGCGCATCGCGCCGCTGTGGGGCATACCCGATGACGCCATGGCCGGACTCACCGGCCTATCCAGCAGCATGCAGGTCGGCACGATTGCCAGCCTGGCGCTGGACGACAGCATCGCCATGCGCATCCGCTTTGACGGCGCAACCCCCCGCATAGCCGACATGTATTTCCGTGGCCCGGTCTTGACGAGCTTCGACGGGCGCGAGTGGGGGCCAGCGCAACCCATCCTGCCGTCGCGGGCAGCGTCCATCGCACAGTTGGAGGTGCAAGGCACCACCTACTCCTACCAGGTCACGCTGGAACCCAACAACAAGCCCTGGGTTCTGGTGCTGGACGCTACGGACACCAAGCCGGTGCTGGAGGGTTTTCGCACCACCATGACACCGGAACTCCAATGGGTGGCAGACCACCCCGTGACCGACCTGGTGCGCTATACGGCGCAAAGCCACACGGCCTTCCGCCATGGACCGTTGCGCAGAAGCTTCATGCTGCAGGAGTATGTGGAGCTACCCCCCAACTACAACCCGCGCACCCGACAGTTGGCCGCCGACATCCTGACCGACCCACGCAACCAGGGTGCAGACACACCGGCGCTGGTCAACACCGTGTTGGATCGCCTGCGCACCGGGGGCTACCTCTACACGCTGGACCCAGGGGTCTTTGGCACCCACACGGCCGACGAATTCTGGTTCGACAAGAAGATGGGCTTTTGCGAACACATAGCGTCCAGCTTTGTTCTGCTGATGCGGGCCATGAACATACCGGCACGCATCGTGACCGGCTACCAGGGTGGAGATCTCAACGCCATCGACGGCTTCTGGACGGTGCGGCAAAGCGATGCCCATGCCTGGTCCGAAGTGTGGGTGCCCGAGCGCGGCTGGGTGCGTGTAGACCCCACGTCGGCCGTATCCCCCGGACGCACCGGCAGCGTCACGCGGCTGATTGCACCGCGCAACGTGATCACGCAGGCCCTTGTCAACGTCAACCCCGAGTTTGCGCTCAGCCTACGCACCCTCTGGGAAGCCGCCAACAACCGATGGAACCAGTGGGTACTGAACTATTCGCAGACCACCCAATTGGACATGCTGCGCAACCTGGGATTCGAGTCGCCCAGCTGGGAGGATTTGACCTATGTGCTGATCGCCCTGCTGGTGTCGGCCAGCGGCATCGGCGCCCTCTGGACGCTGTGGGAACGCCATCGCCAGGACCCCTGGCTGCGCCTGTTGCACGGTGCCACGGCGCGCCTGCGCAAGGCCGGGCTGCAACTGCCCGACACGGCACCACCGCGCCAAGTGGCCGCACTGCTGCAGACCCATGCCGGCGTCAGCAAGCCCGAGTTGACGGCCATCGTCGAGTGGTTGCTGCGCCTGGAGGCATGGCGCTATGCACGCCATGCCCAGGACCCACAACTGGGTACACTGCAACGCGAGTTCCGCTCCCTGCCCTGGCCGCAACGTCTTCTGTGAACCCTTCCCCAACCGTGACCCGCCTCCTGCAAACGACTGCTATTATTTTGATAGCATCATGCACAATATCGACGAGGGCTACAGCCCAGAATCTTCCAAGCGATTCGCCCCCAGCCCCATCTGCGGCCGCCAAAGCACCCAGCAGCCACGGGCACGCCGGTGCCAGCAAGCGTGCGCCCAAGCGCAAGCCGCAGGCGGCCCGCAAGCTCGAGGCCGCCGGCCCGCTGTACGCCACCCGACCCGAGGTCCTGCAGGCCGCCGACGGCATCGCCCAGCGCCTGGGCCTGGAGCCGCAATGGGTGCGCCACGCCATCGGCCAGTCGCGTTACATGCCGGGCATTGCCCGCGCCATCACCCCGCCGCCGGTTGGCACCGCCAAGAACTGGGCCGTGTACCGCAGCCGCTTTGTTGAACCGATCCGCATCAACGCCGGCGTCAAGTTTTGGCGTGACAACCGCGAGACGCTCGAGCGCGCCGAGCAGCAGACCGGCGTGCCGGCCAGCATCATCGTCGGCATCATTGGCGTGGAGACCATCTACGGCCAGCAGATTGGCGGCTACCGCGTCATGGATGCGCTGACCACACTGGCCTTTGACTTCCCTGCCCAGCATCCCCGTGCGCAGGAGCGTACGGCCTTTTTTCTGTCGGAACTGGAAGCCTTTTTGGCTTTGACAAACCGCACCCACACCGACCCGTTGGCGCTGCGCGGCAGCTATGCCGGCGCCATGGGCTTGCCACAGTTCATGCCATCGAGCTGGAGCAAATACGCGGTGGACTTTGATGGCGATGGCCGCATCGACCTGTTCCACAGCACAGCCGACGTCATTGGCTCGGTGGCTAATTACTTCAAGTCCTTCCAGTGGAAGCCCGGCATGCCCACCCACTACCCGGTGCGTCTGCAGTCCGAGGGCATGGACAAGACAGCCCTGTTGGCGCCCGACATCCTGCCCACCTTCACCGCCGCCACCATGGCCGCCATGGGCGCCGAACTGGATGCCAAGGCCCTGCAGCATGTAGGCCCGCTGGCCCTGGTCGAATTGCAAAACGGGGATGCGCCGCCGCTGTACATTGTGGGCACCGAAAACTTCTACGCCATCACCCGTTACAACTGGAGCAGCTATTACGCTTTGGCGGTCATCGAACTGGGCCAGGAAGTGGCCGCCGCCATGTCAAAATAACACGCCATGGTAGAACCCGCCCTCTTCACCACCACACCGGCCCCGGAAGAAGATGTCACGACCACGCTGTACCGCGCCGCCATAGGCCCGGTTGGCGGCGGCTACTACCTCCCCATCTTTACCCGCTTTGAAGCCGCCGACCACGCCGGCATCAGCTGGAACACGGCCGCCAGCCTGCTGACGCTGAACTGGCTGGTGTTTCGCAAACTCTGGGTGGCGGCCCTGGCCTATGTGGGCATCCTGGTCACGGTGGCGCTGCTGGTGTTTGGCATTGGCCATCTGGTGCTGCAGTTTTCAGACACGCTGATGATGGCCCTGGGTCTGGGCTTTGGTTTGGCGGCCTTTGTGCTGCCGGGTTTGTTTGGCAACGCGCTGTTCCATACCGAGTGCCGCAAGGCCATGTCCAAGGCTCTGGTGGAGCATTCCAAGGTGGCCGACGCACGCGACGCGCTGTTGCGCAAGGCCAGCACCCGCCGCCGGGCCATCTGGCTGGCTGGCGCCAATGCCGCCTTTCTGCTGGTGGCCATCCTGGTATACCTGCAGGTGGCTGCACTCAGCACGGTCAGTGTCATGCCCCAAGGCGCGCTGGAAGCAGGCCAGGTGGCGATGGGACGCACCACCCCAGAAGCCACGCCAACCCCGGTGACGGCCAGCCCATTGCAACCTGCCGCATCTGCAGCCGTGGCAGCCGCCAGCGCCCCGGCCAATGCCGCCAGCACGCCCACCCCTGCAGCCTCCGCCGCATCGGCATTCGCAACCCTGGCCAGTGCGGCCGCACCTGCTGTAACCGGATCCGCCACCGCAGCCAGCAGTGCTGCGCCGGCGGCCATGGCGGCCTCTGCGGCTGCATCAGCGCCAACCCCCAGTGCCTCGGTGGCGCGTGCCCCGGCTTCTGTTCCCATTGCGGCAACGCCACCGTCCAGTGCTCCATCGGCCGCAACCGCTGCGTCCCCTGGCAACAAGGCGGCAGCACCTGCCAAACCCGAAGCCAAGGCCGACGCGCATAGTGCTGCTGCAAGCACCCCACTCAAGGAAAAGGCCAGCAGCCCTGCCGCCACCGTGCCTGCGGCTGTTCCAGTGGTGCATGCGAAGAAAGAGGCGGACAAGCCAGCCGTCGCCAAAGCGAAGAAGCCGCAAACAGCAATGGCCGAGCCCCAAGCAGCCGCGTCCGCATCCCACAGCGACAAAGCGGCCGGCGCCAGCAGCACCGACAAGCCCTATTTCATCAACGTAGGCCTGTTTGGCGTGCCCGAGAACGCCGCCCGCGCCCACGCCAAGCTGCTGGAAGCCAATCTGCCTTCGGTGATGAAAGAGCTCAAAGCCAAGACCCGCCAGATCCGCGTTCGGGTTGGCCCCTTTGCCAACAAGGCCGACGCGGATGCCGCCGTGGAAAAGATCAAGGCCTTGCAGTTGGACGCGGTCGTCATCCAGATGTAATAGCCCCCACGCTTGTCGCTGCGCGTACTACGCTGCCCCCCGAGGGGGCCGTAGTCGCCTTGGGGCGGCCCGGCGGCGACTCTAGCCCCCACGCTCCGCCGCTGCGCGGGTCACTGCCCCCTCAAGGGGCTAAATCCGCTTGGGGCGGCCCGGCGCGGATTTGTTGCCCCCACATGCTGCGCGGGTCGCTGATCAGGCCCGCTCCAGCCGCTCGTACTCCGCAATGACCTGCGCGCCCAGCAACAGCAGCGCGGCGATGATTTCCATGCAGAACAAGGCGACGACGGCCGTCGTCAATGAACCATAGACCACGCTGGTCTTGGACAGTGTCGTGAAGTACCACACCAGCAAGTGGCGGATCACCTCCCATGCCGAACTGGCCGCCAGCCCGCCCAGCACCGCGTGGCGCACCGGCATGCGGCCCACCGGCAAGGTCAGGTAGATGGAGGCCACGATCAGTGTCTCCGCCGCAAAGCCCAGCACATACAAGAACAAACCTGACACGCCCACCAGCGACCATTCGTAGCCCAGCACGGTGATGCTCTCTTGCGCCAGGGTTTGCAGGCCCGTCGTGGCCACCGACAGCACCAGCAAGGCCACACCCAACGCCAGCACATAGCAATACGGCAGCACCATGGACACCAGCTTGTGGCGCTTGCTGAGCAGTTCGCGGTGCACAAAGATCAGGCCCATGGCCTTCTCCAGAATGCCAAAGGCCAGCGAACTGAAAAACAGCATGGTCAGCAAAAGCACAGCGCCAATCGTGACGCGGTTGTCCATGAAAACCTGCACATCGCCCAGCACCGCCTTGGACTGGCTGGGCACCAGCCACTCCAGGTAGCGGCCTATGGCCATCAACAGCTCCGCCTGGTCCAGCCAGTGCGACAAGACAATGACCGACAGTATCAACAGCGGCACCAAGGACAGCAACGCGTAATACGCAATGGCACCCGCCAGCATCAGCCCCTGGTTGGCGTTGAAGGCCCGCAGCACCTGCAGTGCAAAACCCAGCGGGTGGGACAGGATATGCAGCACGGCCTTGTTGCGGCCGGGCGAGACCCGTAACCTCATCCGCGCGGCAATTGTTTGACCGTGGCTCGCGCCGTCGATGGGCCTCGCAAGGCCTGCGGTTTGGCAGCAATGCTGGGCACTGCCGCTGCCGCTGCCGGTGCGCGGTAGGCCGGCACGCCATGGCCATGGCTCTGGTCGCTGGAGAGCTTGAACACTGCCACCAACTGCACCAGTTCCTGCGCCTGGCCTTTGAGGCTGCTGGCCGCGGCGGCCATCTCTTCCACCAAAGCAGCGTTCTGCTGCGTGGCATTGTCCATGTGGCGCACGGCCTCGCCCACCTGCGCCACGCCAGCGGCTTGTTCGCTACTGGCAGCGCTGATCTCGCCCATGATGTCGGTCACACGGCGGATGGAGCTGACCACCTCGGTCATGGTCTCGCCGGCCTGGTCGACCAGAGCCGAGCCTCTTTCAACACGCTCCACACTGGCATTGATCAGGTACTTGATCTCCTTGGCGGCCTCGGCACTGCGGCCGGCCAACGATCGCACCTCGGAGGCCACGACGGCAAAGCCGCGTCCCTGCTCGCCGGCCCGCGCCGCCTCCACAGCGGCATTCAAAGCCAGGATGTTGGTCTGAAAGGCAATGCCATCGATAACGCTGATGATGTCGGCAATCTTGCGGCTGGAGTCGTTGATGTCCTTCATCGTCTCCACCACCTGCCCCACCACATTGCCGCCCTGGACGGCGACCGTAGACGCACTCTGTGCCAACTGGTTGGCCTGGCGGGCCGAGTCGGCGTTTTGCTGCACCGTGGTGCCCAGCTCTTCCATGCGCGCGGCGGTCTGCTCCAGCGCACTGGCCTGCTGTTCGGTCCGCGACGACAAGTCGTTATTGCCCTGGGCAATTTCCGACGATGCGGTGGCCACGCCCTCGGAGCCCTGGCGCACATTGGCCACCAGCTTGGCCAGATTGCCCTGCATGGATTGCAAGGCGGTCATCATGGCGCCCACCTCGTCCGCGCCGCCGGCATGGATGGTGTTGGACAAATCGCCACCCGCAATGTTTTGCGCCACCGCAGCCGCCTCGGTCAAGGGCCGCACGATGCCGCCCGATATGCGCATCGCGATGCCCACACCCAGCACGATGCCTATGAAGAGCACGCTCCAATTCAGCGTCACGGCCCGGGACAGTGCGGACTGCAATTGGCCGCTGTCGGCAATCTGCAGGCTGACGAGCTTGGCGGCCAGTTGGTCCACGGCCTGCATATGGTCTTCGGGTGAGGCGGTGTGCGAAGCCAGTGCCGCGGACAACGCCTTCTTCTCGTCGTCCGCCTGCGTCAGGCTGCCCAGCTTCTTGACCTGCTCGCTGTCCAGGCTGGGCACCGCGGCCTTCTTGGCCACGGCGACCTTGACCTGCACGGCCCAATCCGATGCCAGGGACAATCGGAAGGCCCGCTCATCCAGCGCGGTGTTGAAGTGCTGTATCTGGGCCAATTGCATCTGCCCCACACCGGCCACCAGGGCCAGCAAGCCCAGCATGACACCAAAGCCCAACATCAAACGATTGCGAATAGTCATGGGACCCCTTTCAATCTCTCATTGGCGACACGATCTGCACAGCCCCAGTATCCTCCAGAAGCCACCTATCAGACGTTGGTCACGCTATCAAAGACCGGGTGCAGCGCATCCAGCCAATCATCCACCTCGGTCTCGTCAATGGACAGCGCCGCCATGCAGGTGGGTCCGTGCAGGGCCCACTCGTGCTGCTCGCCCACGCCCTCATGCAGGGTCACCAGATGCTCGGCCACCAGACCCATGGCCACCAGCATGCGCACGTCGACCGGCAGACTCTTGTCGGGCAGGATCGTGAAGTCGTGGTGCAGGCGCACGGCCTGGTAGATCTGCGTGGGCAGGCGCCAGGTGCGTGCCACCAACGAGCCCACTACCGCGTGGTCGGTCTTATGGGCGGCGTTCTCGGTCTCGGTGAAACTGCGGTCCTGGCGGGCCAGCGCCTCGGTCAGCGTGCCCGCGTAGCCGCGCACACCTTGCATCAGAATCGGAATGCCGATATGGCAGAACAGGCCGCCGGTATAGGCCAGGTCCGGGTCCACGCCGCGGAGTTGGCGGGCAATGTATGCCATCGCCAACGCGCGGCGGGTAGAGGTGTCCCAGAAGTGCTCCAGCAACGGCGAGGTGACGCGAACCGAGTTGCGCGTCAAAAAGGCCGTCAGCAGCTTCTCCGTCATGCGCAGGCCCAAGAGGCCCAGGGCCTCGCTGACCGAAGTGACAGCGCGGGAGCGTGCGTAGTAGGGGCTGTTGGCCGTGCGTATCAGCGAGGCCGACATGGCCACGTCGCGCCCGGCAATGCCAGCCACGATCTGCGGATCGGGGTCTTCCTTGTCCATCTCGCGCCGCAGCGCGATCAGCAATTCGGGACAGGGGGGAATGACGATTTCGCGCAGCGGCCCGGAAGCCAGAGCTCGGTCCAGCTCACGGTCGGTGGCGGTAGGGGTGGGCGTGCTGCTTTGCGTTGGCTTGCTCTGCATACCAAGTCCGGTCCAAGTAAATGCAAAAAAACATTATTGCCGGATTCGCCCCACACTTTGCTGACGCCGTGCAAATCCCGTGCGTCAGGCCCCTACCGGCACCAGAAACTCGCGGCTGATGTGCACACCTAGATCATTGACCCGGTCCAGGAACTGCGTCAGATAGGCATGCAGGCCGGTGGCCAGGATTTCGTCGATGCGGCCGTACTGCAACTCGGCGCGCAGCTTGCCCGCGCGGCGCAGGGTTTCGCTGGATGCATCGCTGGTCACCAGCGACAGATTGGCCACCACCTCGTTCAGGCTCGCATGCAGCGAGCGTGGCATGTCAGGGCGCAGTATCAACAGCTCGCCCACGCGCTCGGGCTTGATGACATCGCGGTAGACCTTGCGGTAGACCTCAAAGCCCGAGACGCTGCGCAGGATCGCACTCCAGTGGTAGAAGTCGTACTCCTGGTCCTGCTCGGTGGCGGCGCCAAAGAAGTCGCTTTGCACGGCATGGAATTTCACATCCACCAACCGCGCCGTGTTGTCGGCCCGCTCCAGGAAAGTACCCAGGCGCATGAAATGCAAGGCCTCGTCGATCAGCATCGTGCCCACGGTGACACCGCGCGACAGGTGCGAGCGGAATTTGACCCACTCAAAGAACTGCGCCGGGTCGGCCTCGAACTCGCCGGACTTCAGCATGCGCTTGACCTCCAGCCAAGTGGTGTTCTGCGTCTCCCATACCTCGGTGGTCAGCGTACCGCGCACGGCGCGCGCGTTCTCACGCGCCGCGCCCAGGCAGGAGATGATGGAAGACGGGTTGCTCTCGTCCTTGACCATGAAGTCCATGACATTGCGCGCACTGATCGCCCCATAGCGGTTGGTGTAAGCCGGCAGCAGCTCGCTGATGGACAGCAGGCCCTGCCAGCCCACCTGGGCCACGGCGTCGGAGTGGGGCAGCAGCGATGCCTGGTAGTTGACGTCCAGCATGCGGGCGGTGTTCTCGGCCCGCTCGGTGTAGCGGGACATCCAGAAAAGATGGTCTGCGGTGCGTGACAGCATGGGGTTTCTCCGCGAGTTTCAGGATTGTGTTTGTGTTTGAGATGGCGCAGTTGCGGCGCCGGTGGTTTCGTCTTCCAAAATCCAGGTGTCCTTGGTGC
The DNA here is from genome assembly GCF_059418585.1 of Rhodoferax sp. GW821-FHT07G04. Lineage (NCBI taxonomy): Bacteria > Pseudomonadati > Pseudomonadota > Betaproteobacteria > Burkholderiales > Comamonadaceae > Rhodoferax > Rhodoferax sp. GW821-FHT07G04. The sequence goes on along the minus strand of NZ_JBWKQD010000003.1, from coordinate 41,488 downwards.
CACCACCCTGTGACGAATTCACCACCAGCGAACCATCTTTCAACGCCACACGGGTCAAGCCGCCGGGCACCATGTCCACGGTCTTGCCGCTGAGCACATAGGGCCGCAGGTCGATGTGGCGCGGGGCGATGCCGCTTTCCACAAAGGTCGGGCAGCTGGACAAACTCAGCGTGGGCTGGGCGATATAGCCACTGGGGTTGGCCAGAATGGCCTTGCGGAAGTCTTCAATCTCGGCCTTGGTGGATGCAGGCCCCACCAGCATGCCGTAGCCACCGGCGCCGTGCACCTCTTTAACGACCAGATCCTTGAGGTTGGCCAGTGTGTAGGCCAGATCGTCCTTGTTGCGACACATGTAGGTGGGCACATTGTTCAGGATGGGCTTCTCGCCCAGGTAGAACTCGATCATCTTGGGCACATAGGGGTAGATGGACTTGTCGTCCGCCACGCCGGTACCCACCGCATTGCAGATGGTCACATGGCCGGCCCGGTAGGCGTTGAGCAAGCCCGCACAACCCAGCGTAGACGTGGGCCGGAACGCCGTGGGGTCCAGGAAGTCGTCGTCCACCCGGCGGTAGATCACGTCCACCCGGCGCGGGCCGCGCGTCGTGCGCATGTACACAAAATTGTCTTTGACGAACAGGTCTTGCCCCTCGACCAGCTCCACGCCCATCTGCTGTGCCAGGAAGGCATGCTCGAAATAAGCGCTGTTGTACATGCCGGGCGTCAGCACCACAACCGTGGGCTCGGCCGTGGTGGCCGGGCTGCTGGCCTGCAAGGTCTCCAGCAGCATGTCCGGGTAATGGGCAATGGGGGCCACACGGTGCGCGCTGAACAGATCGGGGAACAGCCGCATCATCATCTTGCGGTCTTCCAACATATAGCTCACGCCGCTGGGCACGCGCAGGTTGTCTTCCAGCACGTAGTACTCGCCCTTGCCGGCGCTGTCGGGCGCGCGCACGATGTCGATGCCGCTGATGTGCGAGTAGATCTGGTGCGGCACGTCCACGCCCACCATCTCGGGCCGGAACTGGGCGTTGTTTTCAACCTGCTCGCGCGGCACGACACCGGCCTTGATGATCTCCTGGTCGTGGTAGACGTCGTGGATGAAGCGGTTCAGCGCGGTGACCCGCTGCACCAGGCCTTTTTCCATGTTGGCCCATTCGTGGGCCGGGATGATGCGGGGTATCAGGTCAAAGGGGATGAGCCGCTCGGTACCGGCGCCGGACTCATCCTTCTCGCCATAGACGGCAAAGGTGATACCAACGCGGCGGAAAATCATCTCCGCCTCTTCTCGCCGCTTGGCCATCATGTCGCCCGGCTGGCGTGCCAGCCATTCGTCATAGATCTTGTAGTGATCCCGAACCTGCGCGCCCTTGGAAAAGAACTGGTAGGGCAAGCTGGTATACATCTCGTCAAACTTCTGCATAGACCTCTCTCCTGGTACCGCCGGGGATTCATTCGCTCCCGTGCGTAATGTAGCTTTGCCGTGAACCGGAGGATAGCAAGTTGGATGCCATCATCCGCCCCCACTATGGCACATTGTGGTGCCAATACCGTAAACCCTGGCTGCGCAGGCATGCACCATTCTGGGCCTGCCACGACTGCCAGGTGTAAGCCCCGCAATGGGGCGAATCCACGATTGCGATCTGCCGCTCCTGGTAGCGCGCCAGCACGGCGGGCGCCGGGTGGCCAAAGCGGTTGCGGTAGCCGGATTGGACGATGGCTGTGCGCGGCGCCACAGCGTCCAGAAATTCCGCACTGCTGGAGGTCTTGCTACCGTGGTGCGGAACCAGCAGTACATCCGCTCTAAGGTCAACGCCCTGCTCCACCAAAGCCGCCTCTTGCGGCTGCTCAATATCCCCCACCAGCAAGGCCGTTTGTGCACCATTGGCAATGCGCAGCACGCAGGACATGGCGTTGGACTTGGCTTGCGCGTCATAGTCCGTCGCCTGAGGATGTAGCACGTCAAACTGTACGCCATCCCATTCCCAATGCTGGCCCGCCACGCAGCGCCGGGCCGGACGCAAGGTCTGCAAGGCATTGCCGGCCTCAATGGAACTAAGCAGTTCGGCCCGGGGCTGCATGGTCAGCACGGCGGGCGCGCCGCCCACGTGGTCCATGTCCCGGTGGCTGAGCAACAGCATGTCCAGCCGTGTATGCAAGGCCTGCAAAAGCGGCACCAGCACGCGGTGGCCAGCATCGCTCTCCAGGCTGAAGCGGGGGCCTGCGTCGTACAGCAGCGCGTGGTTGGCTGTGCGCACCAACACGGCATTGCCCTGGCCGATATCAGCGGCCAGCAGTTCAAACTGCCCCACCGCCGGCAACGGTGCGCGCCACAGCAAGACCGGCAGCAACAGGGGCAGACCCAAGACCCGTAAACGCCAAGACCAAGGCAACACCAACAGCAGCCCACCCAACACGCCGGCCGCGCCCGCCCACAGCGGCGGTACCGCCACCGCAACAGATGCCCACGGCCAAGACGCCAGCCACTGCAGATAGGCATACAACCAGCCGATAGCACCAGCCGCCACAGTCCACAACGCCGGCAGCAGCACGCCCAACATGGCCAGGGGTGTTACCACCAGCGTGATCCACGGGATGGCCAATGCATTGGCAACCAAACCCACGACCGACACCTGACCAAACAGCAGCAGCGTCAGCGGCGTCAGCGCCACCGTGATCACCCATTGCTCACGAAAGGCGCCCGCCAGGCCTCTCGCAGCGCGCATTGCACCGCCCCGGAGAAGTGCCAGGCTTCTTGGAGCAGGTTCGCCGGGATCTTGCAAGCCATTTAGTCCGTTAGCCCTCGTATCATCTGCATTATTCGCTCCTAAATCAGTAGCAAATAGCACACCCACCGCGACAAAGCTCAACCAGAACCCGGCCTGCAGCAGCGCCCAAGGGTCGCAAACCACGACCACGGCGCAGGCCAGCATCCACACCAGGGGCCAGGGCCAGCGCGCGCCCGACAGACGCAGCAGCGCGACCGTGGCCAGCATCAGGCAGGTGCGCTGGGCCGGCACGCCCCAGCCAGAGAATACGGCGTAAGCAGTGGCCAGCAACACGCCACCGACCAGCGCCGCACTGGGTGCCGGCAACGCAATGCACAGCCGACCCGAGCGCCGCCAGAGCCAGCCCACCAGCCAGGCCGCGCCCCAGGCAAACATGGTTATGTGGAGCCCAGAGATACTGACCAAATGCGCGACGCCCGTGGCGCGGAACACATCCCAGTCCACCCGGTCAATGGCCGCCTGGTCGCCCACCACCAGCGCGGCGATCATGCCGGCAAACTGGCGCTCGCTCACCTGCTGGTAGATGCGCGTGCGCACCGTCTGGCGGGCCAGCACGACGGGGTGGCGCCAGGTCTGGCCGAGGTTTTGCGGCTCAGCGTCTTTGGCGGTAGAGCGCACATAGCCAGTGGCCTGTACGCCCTGCTCCCACAACCAGAGTTCGTAGTCAAAGCCAAAGGGGTTGCGGCTGCCGTGCGGCGCCTTCAGCCGCAGCGTCAGCGCCCAGCGCTCGCCGGCCCGCACATCGGCCGGCTGGCGGTTTTGGCTGGACGGGGGCAACACGGCGTCGGCGTTCTTGGCTGCGTCCTTGGGATTGGTAGCGCCCTCCCACACCGCAGGCCCGGCGGAAAACGTACCGCCATACCAGCCCACATCCACCAGCGGCGGCAGGCGCAGCGCCTTGGCATCCAGGGATGCAGATTCCACCTCCAGCCGAAAGCGCAGGCCCGATTCGTTGCGTTGGGGCAGGCTGGCCACCACGCCCACGACCTGCACATCGCGCCCCTCCAATGCCGGGTCCAGGGCCTCACCCAGATAGACAGTGGAGCGCAGGCCCGTCGTACCAAAACACAGCAGCCCCAGCGCCAGCATCGCCAACACCGAGTGCCAAGCGTATGCTATGTTTTCAATAGCTGATAGTGCATATACGACGAGGGCTAGCAGCACAATAGCCGCATAGACCTGCCACGCAAAGAGCTGCGCCTGCTGCAATTGCAGGGCCGTGCCCAGCACCACACCCAGCAATGCCGCCAACAGCAATCGGGCTTGACCGTGGAAGAGGAAAGAGAGCATGCGCACAGGGCCATGCTAACCCGCTATTTTCGGTGGCGTAGTAATTGCTTGCTACCATGCGTGCAACGGGACGCCCCTTTGCATTGAACCGACTTACGAGTCCTAACGAGACGATCTGCCATGTCCATTCACGCTGCACTGAACCACGTTACCCACTACCGCTACGACCGCCTGGTAGCGCTAGGCCCCCAGGTTGTGCGCCTGCGCCCGGCGCCGCACTGCCGTAGCAAGATCATTTCCTATTCGCTCAAAGTGGAGCCCAGCGAGGGCCACTTCCTGAACTGGCAGCAAGACCCGTTTGCCAACTACCAGGCGAGACTGGTCTTCCCCAACAAGACGCGCGAGTTCAAGGTCACGGTGGACGTGGTCGTCGAGATGGCGGTCTACAACCCGTTCGACTTCTTTCTGGAGCCGTCAGCCGAGGAGTTTCCGTTCAAATACGAACCCATGCTGCAGGAAGAACTGCTGCCCTATCTGCTGGCCGACGAGCGCACCCCGCTGCTCAACGACTACCTCGCCAAGATCAACTACACCAAGCGGCGCACCATCGATTTTCTGGTCGACCTGAACCAGATGCTGCACAACGACATCCGCTACACCATACGCATGGAGCCCGGCGTGCAAACGCCGGAGGAAACGCTGACCAAGGGATCGGGCTCCTGCCGCGACTCCGGCTGGTTGCTGGTGCAACTGCTGCGCCATTGCGGGCTGGCGGCCCGCTTTGTGTCGGGCTATCTGATACAGCTCAAACCCGACGTCAAGGCCCTGGACGGTCCCAGCGGTACCGAGGTCGATTTCACCGACCTGCACGCCTGGTGCGAAGTCTATTTGCCTGGCGCCGGCTGGATAGGCCTGGACGCCACCAGCGGCCTGCTGGCCGGTGAAGGCCACATCCCGCTGGCCTGCACACCCCAGCCCTCGGGGGCGGCGCCCATTGAAGGCGGCGTGGACGAGAGCGAGGTGGAGTTCAGCCACCACATGCAGGTGACCCGCATCTACGAGTCGCCCCGTGTAACCAAGCCCTATACCGAGGAGCAATGGGCCGACGTCATGGACCTGGGCGCTGCGGTAGACAAAGAGTTGGTAGCCGGCGATGTGCGCTTGACCATGGGGGGTGAGCCCACCTTTGTGGCCGTCAACGACCGCGACGCCGCCGAATGGAACACCGACGCCCTAGGCCCCACCAAGCGCGGCTTTGCTACAGCCTTGGTGCACAAGCTGCGCCACGAATACGGCCAGGGCGGTTTCCTGCATTTTGGTCAGGGCAAGTGGTACCCCGGTGAGCAGCTGCCGCGCTGGGCATTGAACATCTACTGGCGGGCCGACAAACAGCCGGTCTGGTCCGACCCTTCGCTGTTCACCGACGAGCGCGATCCCACCTACTACACCAGCGCAGATGCCATGCGCTTCACGCAGACCCTGTGCAGGCGCCTGGGCGTGACCGACCAGTACATCCTGCCTGGCTACGAAGACGCCTGGTACTACCTGTGGCGCGAACGGCGCCTGCCGGTGAATGTGGACCCGTTCCACTCCAAGCTCGACGACGAAATGGAGCGCGCGCGGCTGCGCCGCGTGTTCGCACAAAAGCTGGACACCGCCATCGGCTATGTGCTGCCCATCAAAGCCGGTGAAGGCCCCAGCCTCAGTGGCCCGAAGTGGACCACCGGCCCCTGGTTCTTCCGTGACGAGCGCATGTACCTGATGCCCGGCGATTCACCCATGGGCCTGCGTCTGCCGCTGGACTCGTTGCCATGGGTCAGCAAGGCCGACTTCCCCTATTTGGTAGAGACCGACCCCAGCGCGCCGCGCGGACCATTGCCCTCGCATGGCGCATTCATTGCGCGCTACGCCAACGCCGCTGGCCCGGCCGTCACCAGCAGCACCGCCGCGCCACCGGTCGGCACTGTGGGTGGCCAGACGGCCCGTGCCGATGTGCCCTACCTGAGCAGCGCCACCACACAGCAGGAAGCCGCGCGCAAGTACCAGAACGCATTGAACGGCAAAGCGGGCATCGCGTCCGCAGCGGCGCCCGTCACCGCTGGCACCAGCCCCACGCTGGCCGATCTGGCCGCGCGCCGCGCTGCGCAGACGGAGCCGCACGACTATGTGCGGGCGCCTGCACGCGGCGAATCCGCCCATTGGGTGACTCGCACCGCGCTGTGCGTGGAAGTGCGCGACCCGCGCCGCGCCAGCGGCCCCAAGGCCGAAGCAGTGGGCACACCATCCGGCGTGCTGTATGTCTTCATGCCGCCGCTGGAGCGCCTGGAAGACTACCTGGACCTGCTGACCGCCATCGAAGCCACAGCACAAGAGCTGCGCATGAAGCTGGTACTGGAGGGCTACCCGCCCCCGCGCGACCCGCGTCTCAAGCTGCTGCAAGTCACACCCGACCCCGGCGTCATTGAGGTCAACATCCACCCGGTCAACAACTGGAAAGAGCTGGTCTACAACACCGAGTTCTTATACAACGCGGCGTTCGAATCCCGCCTCTCGGCCGAGAAGTTCATGACCGATGGCCGCCACACCGGCACCGGCGGCGGCAACCACTTCGTGATGGGCGGCGCCACACCGGCCGACAGCCCCTTCCTGCGCAAACCCGAACTCTTGGCCAGCCTGCTGCTGTACTGGCACAACCACCCGTCGTTGAGCTACCTGTTCAGCGGCATGTTCGTTGGTCCTACCAGCCAGGCGCCACGCGTGGACGAGGCCCGCAACGACCAGCTGTACGAGCTGGAAATTGCGATTGAGCAGATCTACAAGAACCGCGAGCTGTACGGCCAGAGCATGCCCCCGTGGCTGGTGGACCGCACGCTGCGCAACATCCTGATCGACGTGACCGGTAACACCCACCGCAGCGAGTTTTCCATCGACAAGATGTACTCGCCCGACTCGGCCACCGGCCGCCTGGGCCTGCTGGAACTGCGTGCGTTCGAGATGCCACCGCACCCGCGCATGAGCATCGTGCAGCAACTGCTGCTGCGTGCGCTGGTCGCCCGCTTCTGGAAGAAGCCTTATGAAGCGCCGGTGACCCGCTGGGGCACAGAGTTGCACGACCGCTTCATGCTGCCCACCTTCATCAAGATGGACTTCGACGATGTGGTAACGGACATGCGCGCCGCGGGCTACCCGTTCGACCCGAGCTGGTTCGCACCCCACGTGGAGTTCCGCTTCCCGCTGGTCGGATCGGTCCAATCGGCCGGCATCGAATTGACGCTGCGCTGCGCGCTGGAGCCCTGGCACGTGATGGGCGAGGAAAGCTCGGCCGGCGGCACGGCCCGCTATGTGGACTCGTCACTGGAGCGCATGGAAGTGCATGTGAAAGGCCTGAACGAAAGCCGCTATGTCATCACCTGCAACGGCCAGGCATTGCCCATGCAAAGCACCGGCACGGTTGGTGAATTTGTAGCCGGCGTGCGGTTCAAAGCCTGGAACCCACCCAGCAGCTTGCACCCCACGATAGGCGTGCACGCCCCGCTAACCTTTGACATCATCGATACGTGGATGAAGCGCTCCCTGGGCGGCTGCCAATACCACGTGGCACATCCGGGTGGACGCAGTTATGACAACTTCCCCGTCAACTCCTTCGAAGCCGAAAGCCGCCGCCTGACGCGCTTCACCTCTACCGGCCATACACCGGGTGTGGTGCATGTGCCGCCGGCGACGATCAACGTGGCGGGCAGCAAGGAGTTTCCGTTTACACGGGATCTGCGACGCGGCTAGGCATGCTGTCCCCCCTTCTTTCAACCCAGAGCGTTTATGCAAAATCCTTCAGACCAACCCATAGCCCCATCCAAGATCCACATGATTGGTGGAGAAAAAGGCGGGGTTGGCAAATCCATGGTGGCCCGCCTGCTAGCCCAGTATTTCATCGACAAGAACATCCCGTTTGTCGGCTTCGACACCGACCGCTCGCATGGCGCGCTGCTGCGCTTTTACAAAGACTTTGCGTCCGCGGTATTGATTGACCACTATGAAGCGCTGGACCATATCGTCGAGGCCGCGGTAGAACTGCCCGGCGTACGCGTGTTGGTCGATCTGGCCGCGCAGACGCACGAGCCACTGGTGAAGTGGATTGACGACTCCGGCGTGTTGAACATGGCCGACGACACCGGCTTCACGCTGCACTATTGGCATGTGATGGACTCAGGTCGCGATTCGGTGGATTTGCTGACGCGCCTGCTAGACCGCTATGGCAAGCACCTGAACTATGTGCTGGTGCTCAACCAGTTGCGCGGAGACGACTTTGGCCAATTGGAGCGCTCGGGCCAGTTGGAACGTGCGCTGGACTTGGGCGCCAAGGTGATTTCCATCAGGCACCTGCACGACGCCGTCGTACAAAAGATAGATGCCAACAACAGCAGCTTCTGGGCAGCCAAGAACGATGCCACCGCGGGCGAAGCAAGCCTGCGTCTGATGGAGCGCCAGCGCCTGTCCACCTGGATGCAACATGCCTACGAAGAGATTGCCAAGGCCGACGCCTAACCAGTAGCCAAGGCCAATCACCAGATGCACCGTCCTCTGCCAGGAGATGGTGGGGAACTGTGCGCGCTGCTGCGGACTGTTTCAGACAGAGAGTTGCCGAAAATTTAGGCAAATTTACAGAAGCGGATAGAATCCGACACAAACGTATCAAAACGTATCGGCTCTCATATCGTGAAAAAGCCATATTTGTATCGCTCTGGGAGGGCGGAGCGTGCATTCTGATTTGGCATTAAAAATGGTGTCCGACCTGCTATGGACCGGTTTCCTCGTAGGAGCGCCCATCATGGGTTTGACGATGTTGGTTGGCTTGCTGATCAGCATCTTGCAGGTGGTCACGCAAATCCAAGAGATGTCGTTGACCTTTGTCCCCAAACTGTTGACTGCAGGCGCAACCCTGCTGTTCTTCGGGCCTTGGATGCTGCGCAAGCTGGGACAGTATTCCACGTCGCTGTGGACATCCATCCCGTCCCTGTTTTAACTTGACGAGCTGCAACTGGCATCCATGGAACTGACGCGGGTTCTTTCGTCGCTCGTTTCTCCCTTGGGGGCGACACATTCTTCGGGTGCGGCCTATGCCGTGCTGCTGTTGTCCACACGCTTGGCAACCGTGCTGGCCATGACGCCTGTGCTGTATGCCATGCCTATGCCCGGCAGCGTGCGTGCCTTGCTCATTTTGACTCTGTCTGTTTCCTTGTCTCTTGCCTTGCCAATCCCATCGAACAGTTTGCCACCCGATACAGGGGCGCTGATCACCGCCGTCTGCCTTGAAGCCGCATTCGGAGCGATTCTTGGCATGGGGATACTTTTGGCATTCGCGGCGTTTGCAGTGGCTGGCCAATTGCTGGACCTGCAAATCGGCTTCGGCATAGCCCAAATGCTCGATCCCGTCAGTCACAGACCTGTCCCGCTCCTGGTTTCAGTCTTCAATAATCTGGCCGTAGTGTGCTTCTTCATCCTGGATGGACACCATGCCTTGCTCAAAGGTGTGGCCTACAGCGTAGCCTACTTCCCGCTGGGTGTGTCGTGGAGCATGGATGCCATGCTCGTCCCAGTCCTCAGGCAAGTGACAGGGCTCTTCAGCCTGGGATTCGCCTTGGCGGCACCTGTCGTTTTCTGCATCTTGTTGATCGAGCTGGCTCTGGGCACCATCGCCCGAAATCTGCCCCAGGTCAATATGTTTGCGCTCGGTATTCCGTTGAAGATCGTCGCAGGGTTGGTTCTCTTGTCCTTATGGTTCATGGCCATGGGAGGGGCCATGACCAAGATTTTCAATAGCGTCTTCAGCGGTTGGGATTTTCTGTTTTCCGCCGGTAGTTGGGATCTGCCCCATGTCTGAGCAAGATCTGGACCGGAATGAGGAAGCCACCCCCTATAAGCTGCAAAAAGCGCGGGAGAAGGGTCAGGTCTCCAAAAGCAGCGACGTCGTATCTGCTGTGGTGTTCTTTGCCGCGGTCATTTTCATTACCTGGAAGGGCTTGGACGTCGTCCGTGAGCAGTTTCGTTTTGATCAAAACCTGTTGCAACTCGCAGGCCACATCGAAGCCTCCGGCCTGTGGGCGCTCGTTGCCTTCAGCATCAAAGCCTCGCTATCGTTGATGGTGCCTTTTCTTGCCACCCTGATGATCGCGGCCCTCGTGGCCAACCTGATGCAGACAGGACCGGTTCTGTCATTGGACCCCATTACCGCGGATTTCGATCGCATCAACCCGGTCAATGGATTGAAGAAGTTTTTTTCGGTGCGCACATTGGTTGATGCATTGAAGGCTTGTATCAAGTTGCTGCTCCTGACCACGGTTTCTTACTATGCCTTGCAGAGCCTGGCCCCACAGTTTTACAGCCTGTCTGCTTTTTCTTCGATCGGGTATGTCAAGACACTGGTTGACGACATGTCCAGCCTGGGCATCAAGATGGCGTTGATCTTGGGATTCATAGCCTTGTTGGATCTCATTTTTACCCGCCATGAATTTGCAAAAAAAATGCGAATGAGCAAGCGCGATGTCAAGGACGAAGCCAAGCACAGGGATGGCGACCCCCGGGTGCGTGCGCGGATGCGCGAGTTGCGCAACGAAATGCGTAAACGCAGTCAATCGCTGCGCAACACCAAGAATGCCGACGTTTTGCTCACCAACCCAACACACGTTGCAGTCGCTCTGAGATATGTCCACGGAGAAATGGAGTCACCCCAGGTGGTCGCAAAGGGGGCCGGCCATCTCGCAGCTGCCATGCGCAAGATTGCGGCCAGACACCATATACCCGTTGTGCAAAGTCCAACGATAGCCCGCAGACTATTCAAGGAGCTTGACATAGAACACTACGTCCCGCCAGATATGTTCGCCGAGGTTGCGCGCATCATCGTATGGGTCTTCGCTATGCGGGAGCGGCAGTCCGGCATGCGCAGGCAGGGGGCCGCAGCATGAACGCGCTGCAAAGATTCTTCGGCAAAAACAGCGACATCGCCATGGTGCTGCTGGTACTGGGCGTGTTGGTGGTGCTTTTTGTACCCATACCCAGCTCTCTGCTGGACTTTCTGATACTGACCAATTTCAGCTTTGCGCTGCTGATCCTGCTGCTCACCTTTTATATGGCGCGGCCAGTGGAGTTCTCCACATTTCCCTCGCTCTTGCTAATCGCCACTTTGTTCAGACTATCCCTGAACGTCGCGGCTACACGTTTGATTTTGTCTGACGGAGACGCTGGACGCGTGATTGGCGCAATCGGATCCTACGTCGTAGGTGGCAATTACGTTATTGGCCTCATTGTATTTTTGATCTTGATTGTCGTGCAGTATGTCGTGGTGACCGCTGGCGCGCAACGCGTCTCTGAAGTAGCCGCCCGCTTTACCCTTGACAGCATGCCAGGCCAGCAGATGAGTATCGATGCTGATCTGAACATGGGATTCATCGATCAAGCAGAAGCACAGCGCCGCAGAAAAAATATTGAAAAAGAGGCGGCCTTCTACGGCGCGATGGATGGTGCCAGCAAGTTTGTCAAGGGCGACGCGATTGCAGGCATCGTCATCCTGTTCATTGACATCGTTGGCGGGCTGATTATTGGTGTAATGCAACACAAACTGCCGTGGGACCAGGCCCTGCAGACCTACACCTTGCTAACCATAGGAGACGGCATCGTGACCCAGGTCCCGGCCTTGGTCATTGCGGTGGGCACCGGCATCATTGTTACGCGATCAGCCTCTGATGGGAACCTGAGTCAAGAGGTTTTGCGGCAGATCACATCTTTCCCAAAAACATTGATACTGGTGATCAGCGCCTTGGCCGGCCTGCTGTTTCTGCCCGGCATTCCCGTGTGGCCCACGCTGCTCCTGATCGCGCTTGTGGGCACGGTCGCAGCCACTGCACACAAGCTGATGCAACCCAAAGAATCGGACCAGGAAGCGCAGGACTCTGCCGCGAAAACGGCAAGCACCGAGACCGGACCGGCGAATGACGATCCCTATGCGCTGCTGCCTGTGGAACCCATCGAGATCCATATGGGGACCCATTGGGTACCGTCGGTCAACGAAGTATTTATGGAACGCATTGCGGCATTTCGCAAGCAGCACGCGCAGGAGTATGGCTTGGTCTTGCCGCGTGTGCGTTTCAAAGATGCAGCCCGGCTGGGAACCGATCGCTACGAGATTCAACTCGACGGTGTCATCTATGGCCGTGGAGAGGCCAAACTGGGGCGTCTGCTGGCCATCCACCCCACTGGCAAGACCGACATGCTTCCAGGGGAAGTCACCCGAGATCCGACCTACTCGCTGCCGGCCCTGTGGATCGAAGAGAGCCAGCGCGGCGCCGCAACCGCTGCACAATTCACGTTGGTCGATGCCCCCACCGTATTCATGACCCACCTAATGGAAGTCTTGCGGCGAGAGTCGGCTGCACTTCTCACGCGGGCTGAAACCGACCGTCTCCTGGCCCGCGTTCGCCAGACCCAACCGAGCCTGGTTGAAGAACTCATTCCAACCGTTCTATCGGTGAGCGATGTACAGCGGGTGCTGCAGAATCTGCTGCGCGAAAAGGTATCCATTCGCCACATTGAAGCTATTTTGGAAACCCTGGCAGATGCGGGGCGGAATTCCAAGGACGCCAACTACCTTACCGAGGTGGTTCGCCACCGATTGGGCCACGCGATCTGCCAAGGACTTCTAGGCGACTCCAACGTATTGCATGTCTTGACTCTGGATCCGACCATCGAGAGTCGGATCATGCAGCACGTCCAGACGGCACAGATGCCCAAAGAAGAGGGAGCCGCCACGGTAAACCACTCTTTCGTCATCGAACCCAAACTGGCCGAGCAAGTCATTGCCAAATTGGTGCTACAGGCCGAACGCATGATGAAAAGCAATATGTTGCCCGTCCTGCTCTGCAATCCTGAGTTGCGTCGCCATATCAGGGCGCTGTCTGAGCGCGTCATGCCCCATTTACGCGTCCTCTCCATGGCGGAGATACCGAACAACTTAGAACTGAAGTCCTACGCTGTTGTCACGTTGTAAACCACCACCCGTCTGTCCACTCTTGAGAAACCAGCCATGCAAGAAGTCCTCGCTCTGAGCCTGCAAGCCATGCAACACGATATGCAACGCATAGATCGCGTTGGCATGAACATGGCAAACACTTTGACGCCGGGCTACAAGCGGGAAGTCGCTGCCAGCCGTCCACTGACAACTACCACCTTCTCCACCTTGGTCACCCAACTGGGGGCAACGGTTCCAGACCAGGGGACAAACCAAGACGCTCCTCTGGTGACTCCATTTTTTGTCCAAACTGACCTGCGCCCTGGAACCATGAAATCGACCGGACAAAGTCTGGATCTGGCTCTAACCGGTAATGGTTTTTTTGAAGTGATGACCGAAAACGGTCTCGCCTACACCCGCCAGGGTGATTTTCATGTGGATGCACGTGGTCGCCTCGTGACCTCACAGGGAATGCCTGTGATGGGGAAGGACGGTGAGATTTATCCCGGCAGTACGAATCCAGTCATTGACCCCGATGGCAAAGTGTACGAATCACAGCAGGCGCTAGGAAAAGCGGGGACCCAAGTCCGTACCGGTCCTTTACCCTTGGGGGGGAGTCTGGACCCCGTCCCAGTTTCCCAGCTAAGAGTTGTCCAGATTGACGACCCGAAGAATATGCAGCGCTTGGGTGGCGGCCTCTTGAAGCCAAGCAGTGGCGCCAGCACCCTGGCCGCTGCGGACGGTCAGGTTCGCCAGGGCTTTCTGGAAAATTCGAATGTCAATTCCATGCAAGAGATGGTGCAACTGATGCAAACCATGCGCCACTTCGAGTCGCTGCAAAAGGCGGCACTGACATATGACGACATGACGGGACAAGCCATCCGCAAACTTGGCGACTTGTCTTGACACCCATCCAGCCAATGACAGCAATATTGCACAAGGAATTACAGAATGTTTGAAGCTTTCTACATCGGCGCTACTGGCATGCAGGCGCAACAACTCAACGTTGACACCATTGCAAACAACTTGGCCAACGTCAATACAACCGGCTTCAAAAAGGGGCGCGTCACCTTCACGGACCTGGTTGTTCAGGACAACACCCGACCGTCATCATCGGGTGCTGATGCGAACCTTGGACTGTTGGCACCCAGCATGCGCCTGGGCGCGGGCGTCGGCATTGCATCCATCGCGAAGATGTTTGACACAGGCGATTTGAAGAAAACAAACTCGCCCTACGACCTTGCGATCAAGGGCGATGGTTTCATGGAAGTCACCATGCCGGATGGGTCTCGCGCCTATACCCGGGGTGGGACGTTCAAACTCAACAAGGACGGGGTTATCTCAACAGCTGCCGGTTACCCGCTGAAACCGGGCATCGCCATTCCCGACAATGCGCAAAGCGTAGTGATACAGCCCGACGGGCGTGTGCAAGTGAGTTCTGCAAGCCATCCCACGCTGGCAGATGTTGGGCAACTGGAGCTGGTCAGATTTGCAAACCCGCAGGGCTTGCTCACATACGGCGATGGCCTCTACAAGTCCAACGAAGCTTCCGGCGAAGCCCTCGCCTCCAAACCAGGCGAAGATGGGGTTGGCACCCTGGCGCATGGGTATTTGGAAGGATCCAACGTAAAAATGGTTGATGAAATGGTCAACTTGATGATTGCGCAACGTACCTATGAAGCAAATGTCAAATTGGTACAGGCCAGCGATGAAATGATGGGCATGGTTAACGCCCTACGCAGATAACCATGTCGATCGCCCTCCATCTCTTGCGAAAGTGCTGTATAGCCTGCATGGCTGTCCAATGCGCGAGCGCGTTTGCCGCAAGCCCCTTTTTACAAACCTACGTAATGCGGTTTGAGTTGAAGCCGCATATACAAGTTTCGAAGGCACAGGTCACACTGGGAGACGTTGCCAATATCAGCAGCACAGACCTCACAGTCTTGCAACGCGCCATGGCGGTACCCATCGGCCACGCACCGCTGCCAGGTATGTCGGTGAGCCTGGAAGCTGAGCGCGTGCAGCGCTGGACAGCGCAATACCTCAAGTTGTTACCTTCCCAAGTTCGATGGGAAGGTAACCCACGGTCCGAAGTTGGCACCTATGGCCCCGACGTACGCTCCAGCGAATTGGTGGACGTTGCTCAGGTGGCGCTTCAAAAACATCTTGAATCCAAGGTCTTGGCGCTAGGCATGCAAAAGGACCGGATACAGGTACAAACAGCGTCCGATCCAAGCGGGTTTCAGCTTCCAATGGGCAACGTGTCACTGAGCGCACGCAGCCTTGGGGACACGCCGATGTCAAAGCGCATGACCGTGTGGGTGGATGCCATGCTCAATGGACGCTTCGCCCGGGCGACGCCTGTGACTTTTGAAGTGGCTGTGTATGCCAAGGGAGCCGTTGCCTCGGAACGCCTTCCGGTAGGCATGCCCATTGGTCCCGGACAATTTTCCGTCCAGGAAGTGGATTTGACACGCGTGCAGGGTGTTCCCATCGATACA
This sequence comes from Rhodoferax sp. GW821-FHT07G04, assembly GCF_059418585.1. Classification (NCBI taxonomy): domain Bacteria; kingdom Pseudomonadati; phylum Pseudomonadota; class Betaproteobacteria; order Burkholderiales; family Comamonadaceae; genus Rhodoferax; species Rhodoferax sp. GW821-FHT07G04. The sequence continues at coordinate 25,967 of NZ_JBWKQD010000003.1, read as the reverse complement.
AGTGGTACATCGAGCGCGTCCGGCGCTGTAGCGCACCAGCGCCTGCGCAAATCCATCGAAAAAGGCGAAACCATAACCACGGCCCATGTACAGCCCATTCCTGCAGTATCCCGTGGAGACTGGGCCAGTCTCACGTCCCAAAATGGTCTAGTGAACCTGGAGAGCCGTGTCGAGGTTCTGCAGGACGGCCTGGTGGGCCAGATGGTGCGCGTCAGACCGGCGCTTGGCAACAGCCCCGTATTTGCTCGTGTAACAAGCCCAGGACATCTGGAGTTTCAACCATGAAGAACCTTAGAACGGCCATAGCAGGTTTGAAAGCCGTGGCGCTGTCAACCAGCCTGCTGTTGGTGGCACCGCAGGGCCATGCAGAGAGTTTGTATAGGGAACAGTCATACCGGTCCTTGACAGCCGACAACAAAGCACACCAGGAAGGTGACGCTTTGACGATTCAAATCTACGAAAATTCCACCGCATCGTCTAGCGCAGACACGGGCACCCGCCGCAAGAACAGTGTGTCCGCTGAATTCGGATCCAACAACAATCCCACGACGCAAGGTAGTCTGCGCGTGGGCGGAGAATTCGATGGTGGAGGAAAAACCCAACGCGCCAACCGCGTGTTGGCAACCATCACCGTGACCGTGCGCGAAGTACTGCAAAACGGCGACCTGCTGGTTTCGGGGGAACAAATGCTCACCGTCAATCGGGAACCACAGAGAGTAACCTTGGAAGGACGCGTCCGACCACAAGACATTTCCGATGGCAACGTCGTGCTTTCCACGCGTCTTGCAGACGCGAAGATTACCTACGTTGGGGAAGGCGATATTGACGAGCGCACCACCAAACCTTGGTGGCGCAATATGCTGGATTGGATGGGTCTGTAGTATGAAGCCAATGCGCGCACTCGGCACATTTGCTATTGCAGTGGCCAGCAGTTTCTTGTTCGTCACGCCCATCCATGCCGACCCGATTCGGGTCAAAGACCTCGGCAAGCTGCAAGGCTGGCGCGACAACGTGTTGGTCGGAACGGGCATCGTCACAGGTCTGGCAGGGACAGGAGATTCGTCCAACAATCGGACGACCCGACAAGCACTGTCCAACGCCTTGTCCCAGTTCAACCTGACTATCCCGGTGGACCAAATCCAAAGCCGCAACGTCGCCGTGGTGATGGTCAGTGCCCAATTGCCTACATTCGCCAGACAAGGCGATGCCGTTGATATCTCCGTGACGTCTGTGGGCGATGCGAGAAGCCTTGTAGGAGGCAGCTTGCTCCTAACTCCGTTGAAAGGAGCCAATGGGAAAACTTATGCCTTGGCCCAGGGTGCACTGTCGGTAGGTGGGTACCGCTACGACGCAAGTGGAAATGTCATACAAAAGAACCACCCAACCGTAGGTTCAGTGCCCAACGGCGCAACCGTCGAGGTCGGCGTCAGCGCGCAAATGCTGTCCAGCAACTACCTGCTTACCTTCCTTCTGACCGAAGCAGACTACACGACGGCAAGCCGCGTTGCCAGCGCGATCAATGAGCAAGCCGGAGAAAACCTGGCGCGCGCACGCGATGCATCGGGAATCGAAATAACCGTCCCTGAGTCGCAGCGCCAGAACCTGGTCGGCTTCATTGCCAAACTCGAATCTGTCACCGTAGAACCGGATCGTCGAGCCAAAGTCGTTATCAATGAGCGCACCGGAACTATCGTCTCCGGAGGCGATGTTCGACTGTCCAAGGTCGCCATTTCCCACGGCGATATCAAGGTATCGATCAGCAACCAGATTGGTGCGTCGCAACCCACGGGACTTATTGGTCAGCCGGGTGCGGACATCCGAACCGCCATCATCACCAATACCCGGCTGGACATTGATGAGCAACAAGGCTCTGGCTTTGTCGCGGGCAACAACACCGTGGCGGACTTGGTCCAGTCGCTATCGCAGCTTAAAACCAGTACGCGGGACATTATTTCCATACTGCGCGCCATCAAGACGGCGGGGGCTCTGCATGCAGAGCTAGTCGTTCAATAACAGAGGGACTCACACTATGCTAGACGGACTCGAAGCGATTACAACTGCAACGCTATCTCTCGCGCTCGATGCGGCGAGCAAACGCCACCAAGTCATTGCCAACAATATCGCCAACGCGAACACAGAAGGGTACACGCCCAAACGCGTCAATTTCGCGGCCTATGTACAAGACATACGCCAAGAATTGAATGAGCGCGGCAGACTCGACGCGTCCAGTGTGACCCAGTGGGCGCATAAGTCCCTACCTGTAGAAGACCTGGTCAATGCGGCAGGCACCCCGGCAAAAGTCTTGTTGGACCAGGAGGTAGCAGACATGGCACAAAACTCTGTGCAATACCAGGCACTCATCAAGGGCCTGTCGCGCCACATGGGTATTTTGTCTGTCGCTATCAGCGACGGAAAACGCTAAGCAGAAGGAACGCAGCCATGGACTACTCACAAGCATTTGCCATTAGCGCGACTGGCATGACGATAGAGCGCACACGCGTGGAAGTCGCCACGCTCAACCTTGCCAATGCCAATACGGTGGCTGGACCTGATGGGAATTTGTACCGCCCTTTGCGCGTGGTAGCGCGAAACGCATTTGGTGACGCCGTGACCGCCGGATTGAACGCAGTTTCGGTTCACATCGAGCCCACCGGGCAGGCCCCACGTACTGTGTATGAACCGGGCCACCCGATGGCCGACGCACAAGGGTTCGTGGCCTACGCGGGTGTAGACACTGCAACGGAAATGGTCACCATGATGAGTGCGGTGCGCTCTTACGAAGCCAATGTGGCGGCCATGAACACTGCGCGCAATATGGCGCTCAAGGCCCTGGAAATTGGAGCAGGAACATGACGATGGAATCAATCGCCGCCATAGCGGCTCCCCAAATAGTAGAACCTTCCCTGCTGCCGACCCTTGGTGGCACCGGCCCAGTCGACAAGAGCGCCCCTTCGGGAGACTTTGGAAGCATGGTGACGCAGGGCATCAACCAAATCAACCAGCAGTTGCTTGCAAACCAAGTTGACCTGCAGCAACTGGCTGCAGGCAACGCGGAAAACCTCCACCAAATCATGATCCGCCTGGAAGAAAGCCGCATGTCGTTTCAACTGGCCATGCAAGTGCGCAATCGGGTACTGGAAGCCTACCAGGACGTCATGAAGATGCAGATATAGCCCACCGCCGCAATCAAGCAAGGTAAGTAAAGTGCAAATCATGGGAGTGCAGGGATGAAGGCTTTTTGGGATGGCTTGGGTCAGGCCGCGCGGATGACGTTCGTGGCGGGCGTGATCGTGATCGTGGGTGTGCTGATCGGCACGTCCTGGTGGTTCCTGCGTAGCGAATACCAGGTTCTATTCAGCGACCTGAAACCACAAGACGCTGCGGTCATGACAGCGGAGTTGGAGAAGCTGAAAATCCCCTACCGAGTCGACGAAAGTGGTGGCACCATCTTGGTTGATAAAACCGTGGTTCACGCTACACGCATCAAACTCATGGGCAAGGATATGCCACTGCATGGTGCAGTGGGATTCGAGCTCTTCAACAACACCGACTTCGGTATGACCGAATTCGCACAAAAGATCAATTTCCAACGGGCGTTGCAAGGTGAGTTGACGCGCACTATTCTGTCTTTGTCGGAAATTCGAGATGTTCGTGTTCATCTCGCGCTGCCGGAGCAAGGCCTTTTCAAGCAAGCCAATGTCAAGCCCAAGGCGGCCATCAACATTACATTGCGGGACGGCCAGACGCTGCGCCCACAGCAGGTCAGCGGCATACAGCGTCTGGTGGCTGCAGCAACCCCTGGCATGACAGCACAGGACGTAACGGTGGTCGACAAACAGGGAGTGGCGCTCAGCAGACTGCCAGATGAAAGCGCAACTCCGACCACCACCACAGCTATCGGTAACGCCAACACCAGACTAGAGCTCAAGCAGGAAACCGAGGCGCAATTGGTCCGCAAGTTGACCGAGGTGCTGGACAAAGCTTTCGGCCCAGGCCAGGCACTGGCCAGCGTCGATGTGACCCTGAACATGGATCAAATCCGCACCACCACAGAAGATGTACTTGCGGCCCCCACCCAGGCCGGCGACAGCCGCGGCGTCATGGTCAAGGAACGGCAGTCGGTTCATGAGAGCAATGTTCCCCCACTCGATGCAGCCCGTGCACCTGGCAATTCTGGGCAAGGAAGCTCCCAAAGAGATGTGGACTACCAGGTAGGTCGCCGTGTAGAGCAAGTCAACAATGTCGCGGGTGCAATCCGACGGCTGCAAGTCATCACCGTCGTGCGCTGGAACATGGACAGTGCGCAAGAAGCCCAATTGCGCAGCCTGGTAGCGGCGGCCGTCGGTTTCACACCCGAACGTGGCGATACGGTCGTCGTTCAATCGCTCGGATCGCTGGTGGCGCCTGCAGCCGCCGATACCACTCCCGTCAACTACCACGTGGAAAACCAGATATCCGCCACCCATCTCCCGCCAGCAGACAGTGGTGGTACTTCGAGCGCTTCGCTCCAACCCGCTCTTCCTGCCTTGGCTATCGCACTGGGGGCCTTCATTGCGGTCATGCTGGTGCTGCTGGTCCGGCTTTCGCGCCGCGAGAAAGCCCCTGTCCCGTCACAGCCATCCAACTTGAGCGAATCAGAGCGCGAAGCAGCACTACGCCAAGTTGAAGCCTGGCTAGCTTCCGGCAACACCGAGAAAGCCGGAGTTCCCAAAGAAGGCGTTCAGGCATGAACTTCGCAAACATCGCCACTACGGCACAAGCGCAAGGTGGCCCCCGGCAGGCCGCACTGGCGCTGCACGCCATGGCCCCTGCGGACCAAGAGTGGCTGTTGGCGCAACTCCCCGAACACCATCGCCAGTTGCTGCGTCAAATGGTCAACGAGTTGACCACCTTGGGCATACCCACGGGACGCGGCCCATTCTTGCCGGTAGCTGCACCCGCCAAGGCGTTGATGGTGTCACAGCAGGCAAGCCAAGACGCATCCGTCCCTACGCCGACAATGGTGGTCGCTCGCGACGCAGGAGAAGGCCCCAACCAGCCATTGACAGACATTGAGTATCTGGGCCAATTGGATCACCATGGCATTGCAACGTTGGCCAACATCTTGCGCCGCGAGCCGGCTGCACTGGTGGCACGCATCATGCGCCTGCACAACTGGTCTTGGCAGCGAGAGATATTGGAGCATTTGCATCCAGCACACCAGCAAAACGTTCTGACTATCTTGGACACTGCCGTTGCCATGCCCTCATCCACCCAATTGGGCAAAACACTAGCCCAATCGATCCGGCGACGGTGCCAAGCTGACATCACAGACCGCGTTTTGCCTTCGCTTGCATTGAAGATCCGTTCGCAACCCTCCAGCCATGCCCCGCGATGGAAAAATGCTCTGCGCTGGCTGCGCCTTCCTGGAGCGAGTGCATGAATACACCCGGCGACGTACTGCACGATGTCACGTTGCAGTCGCAATCACTCCAACTGCGCCGACCGGCACCGGCGGTAAAGACTCCTACGCAACTTGCACCCGCCGTGGTTGCAAGCCCGCCACCCATCATGCAGCCGCCCGTCGTGCCGCCGCCCGCGACGGTGCAGCCGGATCTTGAGTCCGCACTGCGGCAAGGCGAAGCCCTGGGCAAGGAAGCTGGCTACAAGGAAGGGCACCAAGTCGGCTTTCAGAAGGGCTACCAAGAAGGCTACCAAGCCGGCGCGAGCCATGCGGAGCAGGAACACCAAAAGCAAGTAGAACATGCATCGCAAGAACTGATAGCCCAGCGGCTGCAGCAGGCGCAAATACAAGCCGAACAGCAGGCACAAAAAAAGAGCCAACAACTGCGCCACCAATTGCAAGAGCAGATAGGCAAGGTCAACACCTTGCTGGCCGGCGTTCCGGCGCAGCTTACGGACCATCTCAACAACGCTGAGGACGATATGCTGGCATTGGTGTACGAGGTTGTCTGCAGAATCCTGGGCGACGAGGCCGCCAGCCTGCCGGGACTCAGAGCCCAACTGCTGCGGTGCCTGAAGGCCTGGCATGGCCGTGCGCTACTGAACATCCACATGCACCCAGACGACATTGCGTTGCTGCAGAACGACCAGCCCAGCCTGGATGCACTTTCCAGCGCCGGTTTCAGTGCAGAACAGTCCACCCTGCATTGGGTGCCGGACCTGCGCATCAACCTGGGTGGCTGTCAGTTCCGCTCTACCGAGGGTGCGCTGGACGCGCGACTGGAGGTTCAACTCCAATCGCTCAAGAACATGCTGCTACAGACCCGGGCGTCCCGACGCCACCTGCTGGCCCAATCCGCTAACGAGGACATAGCCGAGTGAGCCAGCAACAACCCGACCGACGCCGCCCGCTGCGCGCATACCGCACGGCGCTGCACCACATTGAACTGGTGCAGCGTGTGGGTTGGGTTCGCCAAATGCAGGGCTTGACCATCGACGCCCAAGGCCCCGATGCCACGGTTGGAGAACTGTGCCGCATCCTGCCCCGCACACGGTCCAACTCCCGCATGAAAGGGCAGCTTGAATCCGAAGCTTCTCCCGGTGTATTGGCTGAAGTGGTTGGCATCCGAGCCGACCACGTCACCCTGATGCCCTATGGCAATCTCCACGGCATAGCCGCGGGTTCCGAGGTGGTGGCCTTGGGCCGACAGTCCACTTTGGGAGTTGGCCCCGAATTGTTAGGTCGCGTCATCGACGGATTCGGCCACCCGCTGGACAATCTGCCACACCCAGTTGCCCCCATTCAGCGCCCGCTGTACGCCCATCCCATCAACCCCATGCAGCGCCCTCGCATTGAGCACGTGCTCCAAACCGGTGTGCGCTGCATCGACAGCTTGTTGACGCTGGGCCAGGGCCAGCGGGTGGGCATTTTTGCGGGAAGCGGCGTTGGAAAAAGCACGTTGCTGGGGATGATTGCCCGCCATGTCAGTGCAGATATCAACGTCATTGCACTCATTGGAGAACGTGGCCGCGAGGTGCGGGAATTCATAGACAAGCAACTCGGCGTCGAAGGTCTGAAGCGTTCCATTGTTGTGGTCGCCACATCAGACCAACCCGCTTTGGCACGGATCCGCGCAGCCTACACGGCCATGACGATTGCCGAGTATTTCCGGGACATCGGCAATCAGGTGCTGCTGACCATGGACTCGATCACCCGTCTCGCCATGGCGCGGCGCGAAGTAGGCCTGGCGGCCGGCGAGCCTCCGACCGCGCGCGGCTACACACCCTCGGTCTTTGCCGAGCTGCCACAGCTGTGCGAGCGCTGCGGCACGGCTCCCTCCGGGGGCTCCATCACCGCACTACTTACCGTACTGGTCGAGGGCGACGACATGAATGAGCCGGTAGCCGACAGTCTGCGCGCCATTCTGGACGGCCACATCGTGCTATCACGGCATCTGGCCCACCAAGGCCAATACCCGGCCATTGATGTGCTGAAAAGCGCCAGCCGCCTGCTGCCCGACTTGACCACGACGACCGAGCAGGACCTCATCACCAAAGCCATCAAGCACCTGGCCCTGCTGGAAAAAAACCGCCAACTGGTGGACATTGGGGCATACCAAAAAGGTGCCAACCCGGATTTGGACGAGGCCTTGGCCCTTGAACAGCCATTGCAGACATGGCTGCGGCAGCGCGATGGCGGAGTTGCGCGTACGATGGCGATCAAGAGCTTGCAGGAAATCGTCAACAGCACGGCAAAGCCAGTCGCAAAAGAGCTGAATAAGAAGCCTTCACTATGACCTCGCGCCGCTCCCAACCCATCACGAACGTCGACCTGCGGGGTTTCTCGTATGCGCTGACGCCTTTTGTGCGCCAGCAAGAGTGGGTCATGGATGCTCTGCAGGGCAAGTTGGCCCGTGCCACACAAGCCACCAACAAGGCGCAGGCCAAGGCCGATGCGCTGGCCCACGAACTCACAACGCACGCAGCCCATACGCAGCAAGCCCTGCAAACCCGCGCAGACCCCCGGTTCCACCAGCAAAGTTTGCGCTTTCTAAGCCAACTGCAAGGCAAGATTGCGGACCAGCAAAAGATATTGGAGCAACTGCGCGCAGAACAAAAGCAACTGCAGGAGCAGTGCATCGCGCAGCAGGAAAAGCTGGACGGTCTTGCTGACCATCGTGTATCGGCCGTCCATGAATACGCGACCGAGCTGTCACGCCGCGAAGCCGCTGAGGCCGATCGCGATTGGATTGGCCGCATGCAGGCAAACCAGGCACGGCACCCGGTCCGGAAGAAGGCAGGACCATGACACGCCTTGGCCATCTCCCCTTCGACCCGCAGGCACAAGCCCAGTCGCCCGGCATCCGCACCGACGCCGGCTCCAATGCCAAGACCGATGTAGCACGCCGCGGTGCCTGGCAGCGCGAAATGGAGCGGGCGCAGGTGGCCAGTTGGTTCAAGCCTTTTGTCAAACAGAGCGTTCACGGCCCTAGCATGGCGCCCGCAACCCAGCCAACAGGCAGCGGCACAGCCACCTTTGCAATGCGCGCCTATGCATCGGCCGCCCCAAGCCAGCCCGAGGACACTGTTGACCCAGAGCAGACCGAGACTCACCACCAGGCTCAGCGCACAGCCGCGGCCAAGACCATGTTGAAGGCGCATGCACTGGTACGTCCACAAAATGCCGGCCCTGCAAGCGGGCTGCAACCTCTACAAGACAATTCTGCAGCCGCGTCAGATGCTGCTTCCCTGGCCGGCTGGAGCCGCGGAAATGCCGGCACAACCGCCCCCGAAGTGCCCAATGTGAGCGATGGCTCCGCGCCCAAGCAAGTACTGGCGCTGGTTACCAGCCTGGCGGCACGGGTCTCCAAGCTCAGCGGTATCTCCATCACCCCCGTGACCGCAGCCAGTTTGAAGCCGGTTGCGACCGAACCCCAGGCCGCCGTAGACGAATTACCCTTTGCCACGTCGGCGGCAATCAAGGAAAATAACGCCGTCAGACTGCACGCCGAGTGGCATGGCAGCACCGCCGACATCTGGATGGGCATGAGCGGAACGGCCTCCACCATTGCCGAGCAAGCGTCCATCATCATCCCTGCGCTGCACAAGCAATTGCTGGCGCAGGGCCAACAACTGGGCCGTGTCATTTGCAACGGACAGGTTTTGTTTGACCCAGCTGAGGGCTCGCCCCCACCTGAACCCGCCCAATTGGGCAAAGCCATGTCGTTTTCTAAGTATCTGCATTCAATCAACCCACGGGAGGTTTCATGAGCATCGGAGCAATCAGCGCCGCCACACCCAATCTGCAAGCCAAGGGCATGACGCAGGAGGATTTTTTGAAGGTCCTGCTCACGCAACTGTCCTACCAGGACCCTATGAAACCCATGGACAACCAGCAGTTCATGGCACAGATGGCCCAATTCACCAGCCTGGAGCAAACCCAGCAGCTCAACAATAAGATCGAAACCCTGATCAACAACCAGTCGGCCCTGCAGTCCGTCGGCCTGATTGGCCGCACGGTTGATATTGGAGGCAGCTCGGGCTCTGGCGCCGTCACCGGCACCGTGTCTGCCCTGTCGCTATCGGGCGACTCCCCTTCCCTCACTATCAGAACGGCATCTGGCGCTGTCCTCTCAGGCATCAGCCTGAGCCAGATCACCGCCGTTCGCTAACCTATTGCATCCCTGCACCCCCCACCATGATTGAAACCATCTACGTTGGCATGTCTGGCCTGGCCGGCTTTTCACGCGGCTTGCGCGTCATCGCCAATAACACCGCCAATCTCAACACACCGGGCTTCAAGAGCAGCTTTCTGCAGTTCAACGATTCCTACTATTCCGGTGGGGCCTATAGCGGCCGTCAATTTGGCCAAGTTGGCTATGGCGTCAACACGGCAGGGACCAGCCTTTCCTTCAAACAGGGTGAGCTGCGCCAGACTGGCAACAACCTGGACGTAGCCGTTAACGGGCAAGGTCTGTTCATGTTGAAGGCAAAGGATGGACGCATCACCTATACCCGCGCAGGCCAATTTGAATTCAACAAAGATGGCATTTTGGTCAAGAAGGGCACTGAGCAAAAAGTAGTTGGCGTGGATGAGAACGGCACTCAGACCGACATCACCATTGACGGATCCAAAGTCCAGGCCGGCAAGCAGACCACCACCGTCAAGTTCAATGGCAACCTGCTCAGCACGGCCACAACAGATCAAACCGTCGGTGGCATCATCGTGGTGGACGCCGCTGGAGAGAGCCACACGCTGAGCATGAAGCTGACCAACACCAGCGCCACCACGCCCGGCAGTTGGTCGGTTCAGTTGCTGGACGGCACCACTGTCATTGGCACCAGTCAACTCATCTTCCAAAACGGCAAGCCCACGGCAGCGACCGAGAAGCTGGCAATGAGCTACACGCCCACCGGCCAGCCCGCCATCCCACTGACGCTCGACTTCAGCAAGGATGTCACCTCCTTCGCTACGGCAAGCCTGACGGCCCTGGCCTATGCCTCCAACGACGGCTATGTACCCGCAGACCTGACTTCAGCCGCGTTTGATGCCACCGGAACACTGATCAAAACCTTTGGCAATGGCCAGACGGAAAAGGGTGCACACCTGCAACTGGCCCGCTTTGACAACGTAGAGGCCGTCGGCTCCTTGGGCGACAACGAGTTTGAAGCGCTGGATGCCAACGCCTGGCACATAGGCACGGCAGGTGGCGCGTTTGGCGACGTGCGTTCCGGCTTTGTGGAGCTTTCCAATGTGGACATTTCGCAAGAGTTCAGCGACCTGATCATCATGCAGCGCGGCTACCAGGCCAGCTCTCAGATCGTCTCTACCGCCAATGAAATGCTGCAAGAGTTGTTTTCCATGAAGGGCCGCTAAGGTGACAGCGTGTTGACCGACACCACCGCCCCCCAGGCTGGGGCATCTCCTCTGCTGGACCTGGAGGCCTCTCGCAACGCCAAAGACCTGCTGAGTTGGAACCATAAGCAGCAAGCACAGGTCAAAGCATGCCTGCTCGCGGTGCTATCTGACTGGTGCCAACAGTGGGAAATCGGCATTGCCGAAGCCGGTAGCAACGCAGCGCCCAGCTCTGCCGAGATACTGGATGACGCCCATGCCCGCCACACCCTGGCCACCGCCATGTTTGGTGCGCAGCCTGTAGCAGCGCAAGACACGGGGTCCACCGTTGCGGAAGAGCTGGCCACCAAAGCCTGGGAGGACTGGCAGGCGCGGCTGGCCGCCGCCCTGGGGCTGGCAGGCAACCCCCTGTCATCCACCTGGAGCGAACTGCGACAAACAGTGCCTGCTCCAAACGCTACCCAGCGCTGGGACGGCAGCTTGCTGGTGCTCCTGCCTTGGTGGGAAGGAGAATTCTCCTTGCTACTGGAGGCCGCTCACGTGCTGCATCTGCTAGGCCCGGATGGCATGCGAGCAAGCCCCGCACCTACTGCGGAAAGGCGAGCTCCCTTGGCCCCGTTTATCGAGGCGATTGGCCGACAGGCCATGGATGTCAAAGTAGAAATGGCTTCGGTCACCCTGACCCTGGGCCAAATTCAGTCCCTACGCCTGGGTGACATCATCCCCATCCACCACCCCCTCAACCAGCCCGCCACCCTCTTGATGCAAGTGGGTGAAGGCACAGACCAACCCTTGTGCCACGCTTGGCTGGGTCAACGCCAAGGCACCGTCGCAACCGAATTGATCGCCTTTGGCGGCTGACCTGCTCCCACACCGCACGACCCCATGAATGAAAATATGAATATGGCCACCGCCGGCACTGCAACACAACCCGGCAAACCACAAGCCCAACTCATTGCATTGAGCGAGCTCGGTCACGGTGCGCCACCACCCGACAAGGCCCCCCTCATCACCTCCATCAACCCGCTGCACCTGGTCAAGACCACCCTGCAAGTCTGCGTCGGTGAGGCTACTTTGACCGTAGGCGAGCTGCTCGCCGCACGCGAGCAGCAGGTACTGGTACTGAACCGCTCCGTGCACCAGCCGGTAGACCTCATGCTCGAAGGCCAGGTCGTCGCGCGCGGCCAGTTGGTCGCCCTGGGCGATAGTTTTGGCGTACGCATTACCGAAGTGCCCCAAGGCCTGACCCTGGGCAACAACAACCCGGCCAAATGACCTTCCCCGCCACCATCCCACTGCGCCGCGACCCGCCGGGCTCAGCGGGTGACAGCGCGGGCCTGGATGTGCCCTCGGCCCTGGCCGCGTTTGGCCTGCTGGTGTTGGCCGCCGCACTGGCTTGGGCCTGGTGGAAAAAGCGCAAGCCCGCCTCGGCAGCCCTGCTGGCCCAATGGCTCAAGCGCGAGCGTGGCGCCGGCGGTGCTGCCACCGTGCTCCACAGCACACGCCTCACCGCCAAGCACAGCGTCCACACCGTGGAGTGGCAGGGCGAGCAACTACTCATCGGCTGCACCGAGCAAGCTATTTGCCTGCTGGCGCAAAAGCCCACCTCGGCAACCACTCCGCCGCCACCGCAAAGCGAAGGCTCCACCCCATGATGGCGACCTATATCCGCCACCTGCGGGCACAGCCATGGCTGCGCCTGGCACTGTGTGGCGCGCTGCTGGCTGGCGTAGGCTGCGTGGCCCACGCTGCGGGTGCCACCAGCAACACACTGCCGGCGCTCAGCAGCACGCCATCCACCGAGACGGCTCAGGCCCTGCGCATTGTGCTGGGCTTGACCGTGCTGGCCATCTTGCCGGCTCTGTTAGTCTGCCTGACCAGCTTCCTGCGCATCATCATCGTGTTGTCGATGCTGCGCCATGCCATTGGCATGAACGAGACGCCACCCAACACCGTGCTCATAGGCTTAGCGCTCTTTCTGACCCTGTTCACCATGTCACCGGTGATTCAGAAAATCAACCAAGACGCTTTCCAACCCTTTATGAGCGGCAAACTCAGCATGGAGGCCGGCTACAGCAATGGCATAGGCCCGCTGCGCGAGTTCATGGTGCGGCAAACCCGCGAGCAAGACCTGGCGCTGATGGTGGAGCTGTCCAAGGCCCCCACGCCCGAGAGCATGAACGACATCAGCAACGTGCAGCTCATTCCCGCCTTCATGCTGTCCGAGTTGCGCGCGGCGTTCCAGATTGGTTTTGTCGTCTTTCTGCCCTTTTTGCTGATTGACCTGATCGTCTCCAGCGTGCTCATGGCCTTGGGAATGATGATGATGCCCCCCACCACGGTGGCCCTGCCCGTCAAAATCCTCATGTTCATTCTGATCGACGGCTGGAGCCTGTTGCTCAAGGGCTTGGTTGGCAGCTTTCACTGAAGGTACCACCGCATGCCACGGGGGGGAGGACTCTATTCAGCCGCAGCCGGCGCCGCCATAACAAATACGACAATAACGTCAGCGGCCCGGCCCACATCGGCGACACCAGACAGCAGCGGCCTCAACCAGGCCGCCGTCGACGCCTTGTGGACGCGCCTGCGTGCCAACAAGGACGAGCAGGCCCGGGAAGAACTCATCTGCCACTTTCTGCCCTACGCACGCACTGTGGCCGCCGTGCACTACGCCAAGCGCTACAACAACAGCATTGAGTTTGGCGACTATCTGCAGTGGTCCACGGTAGGCATGATCGAAGCCTTGGACCGCTTCGACCCCAGCCAAGGCTTCAAATTCAGCACCTTTGCATCGCACCGGATGCACGGCGCCATTGTGGATGGCATCAACTCCGCCACCGAGAAACACGAGCAAATTGCCCTCAGCCAGCGGCTGAAGCACGAGCGCCTGCAAGCCAGCAAGAAAACACACTCTGGCACGCAGCCCGTGGCCCAGCCGCCTATATCGGCCCCTACCGACACGCTGCTGGGTTACTTGTCAGAAGTAGGCATCGGTCTGGCACTGTCTTGGCTGCTGGAAGACAGCGGCATGCTGGTAGCGGATGAAAACACAGCCGATACCCACCACATACCCTACCTGCAGTCTCTGGAACTCAAACAGCTCCAGGAGCGCGTGCGCGAACTCGTCAACACCCTGCCCACGCAGCAAAAGACCGTGGTGCGCTGCCACTACCTGCAAAGCATGCCGTTTGAGTCCATAGCCACCCTATTGGGCCTGAGCAAGGGGCGCATCTCGCAAATCCATAAACAGGCCATGACCAACCTGCGCCAGACCCTCAAAGGCACGCCGCGCTGCGACATTGCGTGGTAGCCGCGGCGAACAACGCCGCCATAACCCAACCCGCTCAGCGGTTGGCCGCCGTCAAATCCTTGGCCACCTTTTCCATCATGGCGTTCAGGTCTGCATCAGACTCCATCTGCTGCTGAATGCCGTCCACCATGGTGGCGAACTGCGGGTCTGCCACCAGCGCGGCGCCAAATTCTGCCGCCAGCACCGACTCCAAAAGCACGCGAAACACCTTGCGTTTGACATACGGGTCATCCGGCGCAATGCGCTGCACCCGCTGCGCCAGCGCCTGGGCAAAGTCGGGCTCTGGCGCCGCCGCCTCTTTGGCGGTGGCTTGCTCGTTCTTCAACCGGTCCTTGGCGTCCCGCGCCACGCGGGCCTGCACGATGGGCGTGCGCAGCGCCGCTATCTGGGTGCGCAGCGTGGTTGCGATTTGTTGGACCTGGGGGTTGATGGTTGTCACGGGAGGGGTTGGCTGGCAAAAAGGCTGAAGAAGGTGCACGACCAGGAAGGACCTGCCCCTCCATTGTCCGTGGATTCGGGCCCTGGCGCCACTGGTATGGGGGCTGGCGAGCGGATGTTGCAGCCATCGGGTTTGAACGGAATCCTTGGTCAAGGTAGGGTGGGAGATTGTTTGCTCCGTAATTCATAGCACCCAAAGACCACTTGGCGAGGGCTAGTAGCCATTTTTCATCTGAATGGCATATCAACTGGCTCAAAATACCCAAAATAGGTTTTATTGGTAGTTCCCAGGCACGAACAAGGATAGATTTTGCCACTAACCCTCGCCAAATCTATATAGTTTGCTCCATAAATCATAGCAATACTGCGCTTCTGACCTTTTGCGAACCAACGCAACAGTCGCCGTGGCTAACGCCTATCGTTCCGCCGGGATACGCTGGTGAACAAGCACACCTAGGACGCACTTGATTGAGCGAGCTACCCACCCAGACCATCGCAGTGGATCTGGATTGAGAGCATGGCAACGGACGACAAGGATTTTTTTGTGGCCGTGGGCCAGAAGGTGGCGCAGTTGCGCAAGGAGCATGGCTTGACGCAGCAGGCACTGGCCGAACAGCTGGGTATCGCGCAGCAGACACTGGCGCATTACGAGGGTGCGCGGCTGCGCGTGCCGGCATCCATGCTGCCGCAGTTGGCCCAGATCCTCAGTGTGGCGGTGGACGAGTTGATTGGCCTGACGAGCAAGACGGAGCGCAGCAAACGTGGGCCGACTCCGAAGTGGCAGCAGCAGATCGAGGCGATTTCTCAACTGCCCAAGGCAAGGCAGCGCTTTGTCAGTGAGATGCTGGATGCGGTATTGGCGCAGCACTGAACAGTAACAACAGCACCACCCAAGACAAAGCCCTCACAAACCTCCGCCGCTAGGGCTGGGGTGGTGAGGGCTTTTTATTTAGTAGCTATTAAACTAGTAACTGGCTGTGCGCTCGACTTGAGTCATAAGTTAGCCAAGCGGAGGATTTCAGCTATCAAACTTACGGAACAATGATCGGAACCCGCGACAACTTGAGACTCAACGTGTCCAGAGTTTTCGTCATAGGAAGCAACTCGCTCTCAATAAACCGCCCCAACTCAATCGACCTCTTCTCACGTGCGGCGCGCATCATCGTGGCCAACGTCAAGTCTTTCACACGGGGAAACAAAGAACGAAGTGACTCTACATCTCTAGCCCCTGGCATTGCAGACCATTCAGCCATAAGCCGGAATACAGGCTCTTTATTCAACGGCAGATCCGCTGCTGATAAAGGTGCATTTACATGTACGACCTCCTCTCTAGAACACTCTAGACAGCGCCATGTTTCTATCGCTCCAAGTCGATTCACGACAGCCCAATGCTCTCCACCACAATTGCTACATTTCATAAATCACCCCCTTAGTAGGACCAATTTGGGTCCGGGCGAACACCACGATATACAGGATGATTTGCAAGGCGCTCATACAGTTGAATATCACTTAGTGAGTTTGTCCAATGCCCTGCATCAACTGCACCTTGCGCTCTAAATGCAGAGAATTCATGTCCGAGGTTGTAGTTTCGCGCATTGAGTCCCTGCATAAAGTGGGTCATCTCATGTGTCGTATATCCAGCAGCCTCCAACGGAGTCGCCGATGCGTTGCTATAAACCTCAACCCTGGAAGAACCAAAGCGATATAGCCCACCGAGGCCACGATTGGACGGGTCAATTTCCAGAATGTCTAAGCTCACCTTACCACGACTAATCAACTTTGCCGACGCAAGGGACTCAGGAGTCCCAGCCTGCCGCAAAGAACGCAATATAGACGCTTGGGAAACCTCACCTGAAGCGGCGGCCAGTTGACCGGGATGGAAGGCAGCCGCTGCATCGACTGCACTAGCGGCCTCCCTGAGCGCAGCCACCTTCCCCGCCTGCTGCCAGGCCGAGACTCCACCAGCCACAGCCATGAGCGCATCGGTTCCATGCAACCCGAAGCTCTGCGCATCATTGCTTGCAGACCAAGTGTGCAACTGCCAAGGCTGTACATCGCGGTAGTTGCCGTAAACCTCATCCGAGACCCACCCAATTTTATTCCCGATAGCAAGATACCCTTCCGGGATTTTCTTGGCCGCCATGATCGGCAAGTTGACCAGTGATGGTCCGATGTTCAGCACGCTCTTGGCGGCGCCAACCCCGGCTTGCCACGGGTTGTTCCAAGCAGCCTTGGCTGTGCGCACCACGGCTTCACCCCACGAGTCACGGACTGGCGTCGGATCAATCTCGGTTGTGCCGCCTGTGAGATTGCCGTATTGATCTGTCTCCTGAAATGAGGTCATCAGGGGATTGGCTCCGCTTACGCGAGTTAGTTGAGGCAGGATGTTGTTGCCGGCCGCATCCTTCAATGCCACGTTGGATGGGTAGTCCAACCAACTCTTCTGCTGATAGCCATCAGCGTCCACCCACTCTTTGTATTCGTAGACTCCTTTTTCAATAGGCCTAAATGCCGTGCTGTCCCGATAGCCAACTGTTGGTGCAGTACCGCCATCAATCATTCGCGACACATCCAAGGAACGCATTGACCGCTGTACTTCGCTATTGCCACTAAACCCGGCGGCGGCGAGAATTTCGGAATTGGTGAGTGGCTCAACGGGGCCTCCACTCCACTTCATAAATCCCGAGGGATCGCGCTCTTGCTGACGCGCAGCTGCATAACCGGCAAAGTCCGTACTAGCCTGGTAGTAGTCAGGATCATTGGCCCGATTAACCGCATTGAGCACAGACCGGTTGTCTGAGCCATAGTAGTCAGGGTCCATGACCTTGTTGACGCCGTTGAGTAAGTGTCGGTTGTCCACCGGCTGCATTGCATCAATGAACGCCCCACCCAATGCATTGCCAAACGCATCGGTAGCCACCTGCAGGATACTCTGCTTGCCACCACGCGCAATAGCGGTGGCGCTGCCAGCCACAACCCCGCTGAACGCAGCACGCGTGAACTTGTCAAAACCGGTTATCGAACTATTCAGCATACCGTTGTTCGTCAAGTCCAGGGCTTCGTTCATGCCCCAGCCCACGCCCGCACCTACGGCACTGGCTGTCACTGACGTCCAATCAAAGTGGTCTTGCACATGCGTGACGACCGCAATGCCTTGCGTGAGTGCGTTGCCAATGGCCGAGCGGACGATCGTGTTGCCAAAGGAGGTCGTCTCACCACCAAAGGCGGAATAGTTGCCAAGCCCGCCAGCTACTCCGCCGCCAATGGCACCCATGGCCACCTGGCTCCAGCTAAAGCCGTTGACGACGCCTAGCGCATTGCCGACGACTTGCCCGGCGATAGAACCTGCGGCTCCACCCACAGCGCCGCCGGCAACCGCTGATGCAGTGCCGCTGCCCCAAACTTCAGGGCTTGCAAACCATTCGGCCGCCTCCCCACCGGTGTAATACATCACCACAGCGGCTACCACCACCATGATCATCTGGCCCATGATGCCGCAACCACCGGTCTGCGCGGGGTTGGGCATGACGGGCAGCGTGGGGCTGGTGTTGCCCGTGATCTTGCTGGGGTCGTAAGGCTGGAAGTTGCCCGCATTGTTGGTGCTCAGGGTCAACTTGGGCAGCGACAGGGTTTGGCCTTCCTGCAGCAGCGAGTCCGCAGCCACAGCCAAGCCGTTGGCGTCCGCTATGCGGTACCACAGGCGGGCATCACCATAGACTGCACGCGCGATGCTCTGCATGGTCTCGCCACGCTGTACGGTGTAGCTGCTGGCAGTGGGCTCCGCCTTGGTGCCGGTGATGGGTGCGCTACCCACGGATACGTCCAACGTGCTCTTGTATGTGACGCCCGGTATGCCATTGGGGTTGGCGTCATCTTGGGCGGCAATACCGTAGCGAGCCAATACCTCACCGTTGACGATGAGCTGGCGCTGCACTTGACCGGGCATCGTGGAGTTGCCCACAAAGCCGCCCACAAAGTTCGCGTTGGGGTTGGTCAGATAACCCGCCCCATAGACGCCGGGTGTTTCTGCGGCATGCTGGTTGACATACACCGCCTGGCCAGCGCTGTTGTTGACAAACGCCCGGTTGAACGACGTGTCGACGCTTTCTGCGTGCCGCACCAGGAAGCCGTTGGCGTCGTAGGTATTGGTCGCGGTGACGACAGCGTCACCTATGTCGTCCACCCACTGGCTGGGGGTATAGCCTGGGGTGCCAAAGCCCAGATCGGGGTTTGGTCCGCCAATAGCCCATGCCTCGACCTTGCGGGCAGAGATGATGCTGGTTTGGTGAACCTGGCCGTTTTGGTGCTCGTTGACGTTGGTAACCGTGGTTGTGATGCGCTTGTTGGCCACCCCGCCTTGGGTAAAGGTCTTGGTGATATCCACATACCCCTGTTGGTTGCCCGCAGCATCGTAGCCACCCCCGCTGAGGTAGTCCATCGTGCTGACCTGGACCGGGGTATTGACGTTGCCTTGCAAGAAGTCCCCACGCTGCACACTGCGCGTTTTGGTGGCCTTGCCTGTGGCATCGTATTGGGTGTAGCGGTATTGTGGGGTTAGGCGGGCTTGGTCGATCCCGTAGGCCACGTAGCTGGTGCTGGCTACGACACGGCCGGCGCCGTCATAGCGGTAGTCATGCCGGTTGAGTTCGGTCGCGGAGCTGGCGTTCGTCAAGCGGTTGAGCTTGTCATAGGTGTACGAAGTGGAACCTGGGGTGGCGCCACCGGTCACTGTCTCTTGAACGCGATTGCCTTGTAGATCGTAGAGATAGGTGCGGTCTTCAACCACGCCACCCTCCCGAGCATCATGCTGGCTTGCCTGCCGGTTCATGGCGTCATAGGTGAAAGTGCTGTTGGTGGTCTTGTGGTCGTCGGACTGAACGCCCTGTGTCACAGAGGGGTTCCAGACTTCCGTATTCACCGTGGTGCGGTTGCCTGCCTTGTCGTACTCCATGCGCACCTGGGCATGCCCGTCGCTGGTGTAGATCACGCGGTTGAGGCTGTCGTACAGCGTGTCGTTGTCTTGGTAGACCACGCTGCTGAGGGTGCCGTCCGCCAGGCGGGTGAGTTGGCGCAGCTGCTCGCTCAGGCGGTTGCCCGCCAGATCGTATGTGTACTGGGTGGTCTGGCCCAGATAGTTGTCACGCAGGGTAATGAGCTGGCCGGCGTTGTCGTACTGATAGTCCTTGTTGACGGCCCTACCAGCACGGTTGTTCTCTTCATGGATAAGCTCGCCAGCCTCGTTGTAAGCGTACTTGTAGGTCACACCAGCGTCCTGGTAACCCAACTTGCGGCCGAATTGGTCGTAGGTCCAGCGCTGGGTGTAACCGGTGGCGTCTGATTGCTCGGTCTTGCGGCCTAACACGTCATAGCGGTAGTGAACGCTTTGTACCAGGTAACTCACTACAGGCGATTCGGTAGGCACAAGGTTGCTGCGCACGCTGACCTGGCCGTTGCGATCGTACTCATAGACCGTTTGTTCATAGTTGCCGTTGGTGGTTTTGATCACGCGCCCGGCGTCGTCATAGACGATCTTCTCCACCAGGGTTTCGCCTTGTTCCAGCGCAACGTCTTTGAAACTGACGGCATTGGCTGCATCAAAACTGCTGGTCGCCGTTCCATTGACGATGACGCTGACAGAGTCTTCGTTACCTTCAATGGTGGCTTTGTAAGATGCAACTACATCCTTGAGCGTGGTCTTGACGACACGCCCCAGCTTGTCGTAAGCGAAGTTGGTGGTGATGGTGGTGCCAGCAGACTGGTCAGCCACGCTTTGCACCTTGTCGCCAAAGGCGTTGTAGCCATAGCGCACCGAGCCACCGTCGGCGTGGTGCTCCAATACAAGGTTGCCATCCGCGTCATATAGCTTGGTATTGGTATGGCCCAGCGCGTCGGTGATGGCGATCTGGTGGCCCTGGGCATCATAGGAGACCCTGGTAGTGGCCTGCTCTTCACGGTGTATGCCGAGGGGCAAGATATCGCTGTTGATTGTCTGCGTTTGCTCAACCAACTGATTGCGCGCGTTGTAGACGTAGCTGGTGTGCTGATGGTTGCCACTGGCGTTGACCCGTGGATCATCGATCTGCGTCACATTGCCCCAGCGATCTACCTGGCGCGCAATGGTGGGGCGCATGTTCTGGTCTGCTGTGGTGTTGTCATACACGCGTGTGGGTTGCCACAAGGGGCCTGCATTGGCTACGTGGCTCACATTGACCGACGGGGTGTAGTTTGCCGGCACGGTCACTCGCAAGGTAGTACGGGCTTCGTTGTAAGAACCCCCATTTTCCGAGACCACACCCTCCAGAATGATCTGCACCGTGTACTCACCGGGTGGGTAGATATTCTGCCCCGCAATGGGCACGCACATTCCATAACCGGCATCCAAGCTGGCTCGGCCACTGATCGTGCTGTAGACAGTGGCATCGGCGTTGACGATGCCCTGCGTCGCAGAGGCAATGATGACGCGCACGCGTGCTTTGTCCGGCAGCGCGGGGCCTTGGATGACGGCATATTGCTTGCCATCGATCTTGCCAATACCTAAGCTGATGCCGTCGATGTGGGGCTCGCCCGCTGGGCTAGACGGCGCCAACGGGTTGGCGCTGAAGGTCAGCAGGTTGGTTCGCTCCCCCACACTGGTGGTAAGCACTTCATCGATACCCGGAATGTCGGCACGGTATAGGGCTGTGGTGCCATCCGCCGGTGTTTTGCTGACATAGCCCGCTATGTCCGATTGCCAACCCAGAGCGTTTTTCTCCGCAGCACTGGTGGTAAAGCGCCGGTCCATGGTCGCCACGTCGCTCCCTTGGTACAAGGAATAGAGCGGGATGTCGTTGGCTGTTGGCGTCCTATTGACGTATCCGACCGCTGGCTCCGGCTGGAATCCAAGCATCATGCGGAGCACGTTGTCCAAGCTGACCTGGTGCAGGTCGGCCACACCAAAGAAATTCTTGATGTCTGGCCCCCAAGCATCCAACTTCTGCCAGTCCGACAAAACCGAATACATGTCGTCTTGCGCGCGCGCCGTGAAGTAATGGCGCCCGGCATTGTTCACGTAGCGTTTGAGCGGTACACGGTCCCATGCGGGGTCGGTGTAGACATAGCCGACAATGCCGCCGTTTTGGAAGTAAGGCTGGTTGCTCACAACAGAAGTGATATCCGCAGAAACCGGTGGCGTTGGCGCTGTGATAGTGATCGTGCCCGAATTGACGGTGTGGTCACCGTTGACCCAGTTGAAGAAATCAACCTTGTATTCGTAGATTCCGGCTCCAAAACCATCCAACACGACGCCCACACGCCCATTGGCGTCCAGAGGCTGTGCCTGCAAATCCTTGTTCCACTCGGTCTGCCCACGCAGGCGATAGGAGATGACTGGATGGACATCACCCGTTGGACGATCCCAACTGGCCACGCTGTGGCTTTGTCCGCCCACGTTTTCCATGCCAACACGGAATGAGTCGTTCTTGGCAAGGTAGCTATTGAAGTCGCTGGGCGCACTGGGACCGCCAATCGCGAAGGACCCTTTGCTGACCAAGGTGTCACCCTGCGTGCTGGAAACTACGCTCAGCTTGTAGTCGTAATTGCCGGGCGGCAAGCCGATGTCTGTGAAGCGATAGGCGTCCTTGAACGCACGTATGGCTTCCCCGGGAATGGTAATGACGGCCTGGGTAGCTTTGTCCGTGATCTCCAGCGTAGGGATGAAATTCAGATTGGTCGGCAGCGAAACTTCCAAGGACAACCCACTGTGCTGCACAAAGTAAGCGTTCGCGCTTTGCAACAGGTTGGCGTTTTCTATGGCCGATGTGGTGTAGTTGAATTCGTTGGAGCCTGCGCCGTGCTGCAGTGCGTACATCTGCGTTGTGAAACCCGCTTGTGCGGAACTGTATACATAACCGTCGATGCGATCAAAGACCCAGCCCGCCACACCAGGGTCATTGGCGTCGGTTGCATAGCGGTATACGTCTGTGCCAGCCTGGTGGTAGCGGTACAGCGGCACCAGGCTCTGGCCAGGCACTTGGTCCTTGGCAATGTAACCAATGACATCACCGGCAGACCAGCCCACCAGGTGGTTGCGCAGTATGTCCTTGTTGGTTGTGTCGCTCGGTTCACCCCGGTCGGAGGTGACGATATAACGGCCTGTGAACTGGTTGCGGTAACGGACCAGCGGAATGATGGTGGCTAGGCCAGGTGGCACCAGGTCGGGGCTTGCAATCAGGTGTACCGACGGCTGCGTGGACTGCCAAGTTTGAATTTCGCTGGCGCCCTGCGTTCCAGGCGTATTGCTGCCATAGACAGTCAA
Source organism: Rhodoferax sp. GW821-FHT07G04 (assembly GCF_059418585.1). Classification (NCBI taxonomy): domain Bacteria; kingdom Pseudomonadati; phylum Pseudomonadota; class Betaproteobacteria; order Burkholderiales; family Comamonadaceae; genus Rhodoferax; species Rhodoferax sp. GW821-FHT07G04. Next base: position 3,128 of record NZ_JBWKQD010000003.1, on the reverse strand, counting down.
CCAGGCGCCCAAGATATCTTTTTTCTCAACCTTGATGCTATATATCTTGGAAACACCCCAACTGCTGGCGCTGGGGTCCAGTTCCTTGTGGGTGTTTTTCCATTTGAAGCTATATCCGTTGACGCTTTCCTCTGGGGACAGTATGACGGTCTGAGACTCCCGCTGCGTGACGTCATGCTCAAAAGTTGAATGCGTCTCGTATTCGACGGTGACGCGCACGTCGCCGCTACCCAATGTGTTCAGCGGGCTCCACAGCATGTCGATTTGATTGACGCCGTCCGCACTGCTGGATTGCTGCTTGATAGTTGCGTAGAGGTCGTTGGTCTGAACGCGAACGTTGAGCTGCGCATTCGCCGCTCGTGTGGGTTCCTTGGTCAAGATGAGGTGGCCCAAGGCGTCATACGCCAAATCCGTTCGGCGGTAGGCCGTAGGGTCCACACTGCCATCCATAGACAAGACTTGGGCTGCACTCGTCAATTCCGGTGCATCCAGATTGGCTGCGCCATTGCTCTCGATACGGGTGGTCTGGTTGCCCTGCAGGTCGTAGAAGAAGATTCGGGTCACCCCATCGCCCGCATTGCTGCGCCACACGCGACCGGCCTTGTCGTACTCGTAAAACTCTCCCAGGTGAGAAGAATCCAGAACGTTGCGCAATGGGGCATCCCCTTGCAGCACTATCTTGGAGGTAATCTCGCCAAATGCGTTGTAGATGGAAGCGGTGTCCACCAGTGCTGCCGTCTCCGCCCCTACGGAGGTGTAGACATGGATTCGGTTACCCACCTTGTCATAGGCGGTCGCTGTGAACAAGGTCTGCTGTGTATTGGTCAGGTTTTGCCACTGCGTAGTCACGCGCCCCATGGCGTCGTATGACATGAAGCTGTTGTGCCCCTCGGCATCCGTAACCTGCACTGCGCGGCCCAGGGCATCGTACCGGGTGAGGGTCGCACGGTCCAAAGCTGGATCGATCGCATCGCCTTGTCCCGCATGGCGTTGCAACATGACCACCACATTGCCAAACGCGTCTCGGTAGAAGCTGGTGGTGGGGGCGCCGGTTGTGGGGGCGGCCTGCGCATTGGCTTGCACCGAGCGCTCCGGTGCAATGACAGCCCGAACACGGCCCAGCGCATCGTACTGACTCTCGGTGACTGCATGATTCTGCGGGTCGGTCGTCTTCGTCAGGTTGCCAACCTTGTCGTATTCATACAGCGTGTGCACACCGCTGGCCGTGGCGCCCAAAGTGCCATCGTTGTTGATGTTGGTATAGCTGAGGTTAACCTCGATTTGCTCAATCTTGCGGTTGAGCAAATCATACTTGTACTGCGTGGTGCGATCGGTGGCACTTGGAGCAAAACCGTAAGGCAGCAGATCTTGCAAGGTAGCATTGGGCAGGTTGCCGGTCCAACCACTCAGAGCCTTGGCAAACTCCGTGTGCGCCACCACATTGCCACGAGCATCGAAGTCCTGAGCCATCAGATAGCCCATAGCATCGATCTGCCCCACCTGGTGGCCCAGCTTGTCGTACTGGTAATAGGTCTTCAGCGAAGTCTGCGCGACCGGGTCGCGCACATCAGATTGGACAATGAGTTCGCCAAAGGCGTTGTAGGTCTTGGTGGTGGTGGGACGCACGCCACGGTAAGTAGTGGGATTGCCCTGTGCATCGGTGATGACGCCGTACAGCATTTCACTCTGGACGGTGACCACACGGCCCATGCGATCGTAGTAGGTGTCGAGCTGGCGGTCATTGGCAGCATTGGTCTTGTCGTGGCGGACCAGGCGTGCCACATCACCAAAGGCGTAGTCGCGCTGGTACTCGGTCACATTGCCTTCGGCATCGGTCTCGGTCAGTACACGCCCGGCCTTGTCGTAGGTCTTGCTACGGGGATTGCCTGCCACATCGGTACTACGGAAGGCATTGCCCAGCGTGTCGTACTCGGTGAAGGTGGAGAGTTGTCGCTGCGTCTCATGGCGTGTAGCGTTTCCGTTGACATCCGCCATGGAGTAGGTGTCGAGCGGGTTGGTCACACCCACAGTCGCAAAGATGGTCTTGACCTGGCGATCCAGGCTGTCGTAGACGTAGGTAGTCGTGCGTTCCTGGCCAACAAGTCCCTTGGCCTCGGTGCGCGACAGCACGTTGCCGCGCGCGTCGTATGCCATCTCGGTGACAAGGCGAACCGTGTGGAACAAATCCTGACTTGATGTCAACGGACCTGAGTCGCCGCCTTGAACTGTCAAAACTCCAACTTCGGGCGAAGTTTCCCGAAGCAGATGCCCTGCAGCATCGTAGTCATAGTTCCAGGTGCTGGCGTTCTCGTTGGTAAAGCTGGTCTTGTTGCCCGCACCGTCGTACGTAAAGACCTGGGTATGCCCCAGGGCATCAGTCTGCAGGCTCAACTGCCCCGCACCATCAAAGGTGAACCCGGTCGCGGCATCGTTAGCGCCCGCGGCCGCAAAGAAGGTGCCATCCAGACCATTGCGGTCAGCGCGCTGTGCGAACTGGGTCTGCTCCACCATCTGGCCCGTGCCATCGTGGCGGTAGCGGGTGACATAGCCCTCGGCATCCACCACGAATTCCAACTGGCCAGCGGCGTCATAGCGGCGGCTGGTCACTCGGTCTTGCGTGCTCGTCGCAAAGTTACCGGCCACGGCCTGGTCGGTCATGGCCATGCCCGTATCCAGATTCTGCAAGGCCACGGCGGTGGCCTTGGTGGCATAGCGGGTCAGGTCGGTCACCAGGCCCAGCGCATTGCGCGCATACTGCGTGACTTCGCCCTCGGCATTGACCACCACCGCCTCACGGCCGGCACGGTCATAGGCATGGCGCGTGACGCGGTCATGCGCGGCATCCACCATAGGTGCAGCCAGTGCCACCAGGTTCGAGCCCCCCTGAGCAGCCGTGTAGCCGGCCAAGGCATTGGCGTACTGCCTGGTGCGCAGCACATTGCCCATCTTGTCATAGGCCAGATCGGTAACCGCACCGGTGGCGTCCACCGTGCGGGTTGCGCGATTGGCGGCATCGTAGACCGTGCGGGTGACGCGGTCATTGCTGCTGACCTGGTAGATGCCCTGTCCGTTGGCAAACTGGGTGGTCTGCAGCACATTGCCATTGGCATCGCGCAGGTACTGGAAGG